>PLWZ01000071.1 GCA_003151235.1 Acidimicrobiaceae bacterium | reverse complement strand
GCGGTGGCTAACCGCGCACGCTGTAAAGCCCTCCGGGTTTCGGACCTTTTGCCCACGATCCCGCCGCGCGGTGGCGGCGGGCATGACGAGCGGCGGCCGCTCAGTCGGTGAGCACCTCGACGAGCTTGCGGCCCCGTCGCTGGCCGAACTTCACCACACCGTCGGTCAACGCGAACAGCGTGTCATCGCCGCCCCGGCCAACGTTGGTTCCCGGGTGAACCCGCGTGCCCCGCTGGCGCACGATGATCGAGCCGGCCGGCACCGCGGTGCCGTCGAACACCTTCACCCCTAGGCGTTGGGCCCGTGAGTCGCGTCCGTTGCGGGTTGAACCGCCGCCTTTGGTCTTGGACATCTCTGCTCCCTACTTGGCCGATTTCGCCGCTGCCGCGGCCTTCTTGGCGGGTGCCTTCGTCGCAGCCGGCGCCTTCTTGACTGCTGGCGCCTTCTTCGCAGCCGGCGCCTTCTTGACTGCTGGCGCCTTCTTGGCCGCGGCCGCCTTGGCGGAGGCCCTCTCGGCCGCCGAACCCGAAATGGCCACGATCTCGATGGTGCTCAGCCGCTGGCGGTGGCCCCACCGGCGGCGCTGGTTGCTCTTCGACTTGTACGTGCCGGCACGGATCTTCGGTCCGAGCTCCTCGCCGAGGACCTTTGCGCTGACGCTCGCCCCGGCCAACTGGTCCGGGGTGGCCCTCACATCGGTGCCGTCGACCACGAGCAGAGTCTCGAGCTGAACCTGGCCACCGACGGGCGCGTCGATCAGCTCAACGGCCAGACGCTGGCCCTCGCTGACTCGTTCCTGCTTGCCCCCGGTGCGGATGACGGCGTACATGAACTGACGATCCTACCCGAGCCCCCGGGGGCCCTGGTCAGCTCCAGATCACCGGGTACAGCGTTTGGGTGTTCGCCACCCCCTGGAGGGACGCGTCGCGGGCCGGCCCGAAGGACAGGTCGCCCGAGCCGGCCGCGAGCTCCCGCAACAGGGCCGAGGCCAGGATCTCGTCGGCCCGGGCCACGTCGGTGATTCGGCTGGCCAGGATCACCGTCCGGCCGAGAAAGTCCCCGCCGTCTTGGATCGCCTCGCCGGTGTGGAGGCCGATGTGCGCGTGGATGGGGTCGTCCTGATTGGCCAGCCGATACCGGGCCAGCGACCGTTGGATCTCGATGGCGCAGCGCAACGCCTGCCCTGCCCCCGAGAACGCCAGCATCGCCTCGTCGGCCTGGCATTTCACCTCGTAGCCGCCGTGAGAGGTGGCCTGTCCCCGGACCATCTGGAAGTAGACCGCCAGGAGCTGCTGGCTCTCGACGTCGCCCAGCCGCTCTGTCATCTCTGTGAAGCCGGACATGTCGGAGAACAGGATCGTCACCGTCCCGTCGGGGGCGGTCCGCATGCGGGGGCCGGTCGACGCCGAGTTGCGATCGGCGGGCCCCACGCGGCCGGAGAGTCGATCGAGGATCTCGCTCGCGAGCGCAAGGCCGTCGCGAGCATCGAGGATCGCATCACGGTGACGTTGGGTCCGCTGCTCGGACCGCTCGCGCGAACCCCCGCCCCTCCTCGCGGTTGGGAGATCGTCCTTGCCGGCCAGCTTCTTGTCCAGGTTGGCCAGCTTCGACCGACCGCTCTCCAGGACCGGGCTGGGGCCGCCCGGAAGCGCCGAACGGGCCCGCTTGGTGCGCACGTGGACGCCGCCCATGAGCGAGAACGCCTGGACCCGGATGACGGGCGACCCGGGAAGGATCGGCACGTCGGCCACGCGCATGTCCTTGCCGCCCATGAACGAGAACCCCCCGAGGTGCACGTTGACCCCCTCGGGGACCACGATGTGGATCCCGCCCATGATGGCGATGGCCCTGATGACCACTCCGGACCCCTCGATCTCGGCCTTCCGGAGGTCGAGATCGATGCCGCCCATGAAGGCGAGCGCCTTGGTCTTCGGCTTCGGGCGCCACCGGCCCTTCCGGGACGATCCCGACAGCACGGCGACGAACCAGCCCGAGGCGGGCAACGGACTCGCGTACACCTCGACGTTGGCGCCGCGCGGCATGTCCGACATGACGGTGTCGATGTCGGCCTGCGTCTTGGCGGCCAGCACGACGCCGACCCGCTGGGAGAACTCCTCGAGGGTGAGACGCCCCTCGCCGCAGTACTTGGCCAGGTCCGCGGCGGCCTTATCCCGTTCCGCCTCCGATACGCGCAGTCCGGGAAGAGGGTCCGAGCCCGTCGGCATCTGGCCTTCCATGGGTCTCAGCCTGCCCTATCGGCGCGGGGTCCGCCCGCCCAAATCAGGATTCGCTATGTCGCGGATTGCCCGGTGCTAGAGCGCCGACGTGTCGAGCACGATCCCGCGGCCGTTGCAAACCTCGCACACGGTCGAGAGCGACTCGATCAGCCCCTCCGAGATCCGCTTGCGGGTCATCTCGACCAGGCCGAGCTCGGAGATGTCCCCGACCTGGGTCCTCGTCTTGTCCCGGGCCAGTGCGTTGCGCAGCGCCGCCGACACCTTGTCGCGGTTCTCGCGGATCTCCATGTCGATGAAGTCGATCACGATGATGCCCCCGATGTCGCGCAACCGGAGTTGGCGGGCCACCTCTTCGGCCGCCTCCAGGTTGTTGCGGTAGACGGTCTCCTCGAGGTTCGTCTTTCCGACGTTCTTGCCCGTGTTGACGTCGATCACGGTCAGAGCCTCGGTGCGCTCGATGATGAGGGAGCCGCCCGAGGGGAGCCAGACCTTGCGGTCGAGGGCCTTGTGGAGCTGCTCGTGCACGTGGAAGCGCTCGAACACCGGCAACGGCTCGACCGAGGTGTCGTAGAACTCGACCCGCTCGGCCAGGTCGGGGCTGACCGTGGCCACGTATCGGCGGACCTGCTCGTACAGCGTCTCGTCGTCGATGATGACGGCGCGGTACTCGGTGTTGAGCTCCTCGCGCAGCAGCCGCACAGCCAGGTCCGGCTCCCGGTACAGCAGGCGGGGCTGGTCGGAGCGGCCGGCCTCCCGCTCGATGACCATCCACTGCTCGAGGAGGCTCGAGACGTCGCGTTGCAGCTCGTCGGCGGTGGCGCCCTCGGCCGCGGTGCGGACGATCAGGCCGTGGCCCTCCGGCTTCACCTCGTCGATGATGCGGCGCAGGCGGCGGCGCTCGTTGTCGCCGAGCCGCTTCGAGATCCCGAAGGTCGTGCTGTTGGGCACGAGCACCGCAAAGCGCCCGGGCAGCGACACCTCCTGGGTCAGGCGGGCCCCCTTGGCCCCGATCGGGTTCTTCGTGACCTGGCAGAGGATCGTCTGGCCGGCCCGAAGCACGTCCTCGATGCGGGGCTGCTCCTTTGCCGACCCGGCCTCGATGTCGTCGCGGTCGTAGCGCACGTCACCGCGGTAGAGCACGGCGTTCTTCGGGATCCCGATGTCGATGAAGGCCGCCTCCATGCCCGGAAGCACGTTTTGGACCCGACCCCAGTAGATGTTGCCGTCGATCTGGGTGGTCTCGTCCGAGCCTCGGGCGACGTAGTGCTCGACGAGCGAACGGCCCTCGAGCATCGCGATCTGGGTGACCTCGGGCTGGACGTGCACGCACATGAAGTAGCGGCCGACCGAGCGCGCCTTGGCCGACCGGCCGCCGCGTCGACGCGATCGGGTCCGCCTTGGCGTCCCGTCGTCATCGTCCGCGTCCAAGTCGCTCTCGCCATCCATCCCGGCGTCATCGCCGGCGGGCTCTGCGAGCACCAACGGCTCGGCCGCCGAGCCGTTGGTCACCGGTGGTGCGGTTTGGCGCGTCTCGGGGCGCGTCGGGGGGGCCACGGCCGGTGCCGGGCGGGTGTCGCCAATACGAGGGCGGAGCGGCGCCGGGGCGACCGCGAGCTCCTCAGGTGGCGGGGTCGCCCCGTTGGTCTCGGGTCCCCCCGTGGGGGGCCCATCTACCTCGGGAGTCCCCGTTGCGGGGCTGCCGGACATCGAATCTGTCATGAGGGAAAACCCTCCTCGAAGAGTTCACGAAGCACGCTCCATCGCGTGCGGAGCACTGACGGCACGCCCGAGGTCGTCCGCGCTCAGCGGTTCGAAACGGGCTCCATCACAGTCGATCCACTGTTGCGTTCTGCGGGCTCGGGCCAGCACCACATCGGTGCCGAGCACCTCGACCAACTCCCGCGGGCGTACGCCGCGCGGGCGGGTTGCCAGTTCGGCGCGGAGGAAACCTGAAGAGCTGCCCGAGGCGGTACTTCCCTCGGGTGGTTCGAACAGCGCCAATGACCGCACCGAGGGACGGAGGTCGTCGTCGAAGTGCCGACCTTTGCGCTCACGCCGCACCGAGACGGTCGGAGCATCGAGCAGCAGCTCGACCCTCCTCACCAACTCTGCAGCGGTCACGCCGAGCACCTCCAGCTCCCAGGAACACGATGTTACTTCTTGCTGCAGCGAACTGGCATCACTCCCCACCATCGCGAGAGCACCGACGTCGATGCCCTCTGGCAGGAATTCCGACAGTGCCAGCCCAAGAGTTCCCAGGTCAGGGTATGAATCGCCCCACGGCGGCACCGCTGTGGGGCGATCGACGGGTGTGGCCAGCGTCACGTCGAGGTACTCGGCCAGGGACTCGCACCCCGTCGGCAGGGCCAGGCCGAAGGCCACCAGCGGGCGGGGGTTGAAGCCCTGGGACCGGGCGACCGGAAGGCCGCTCCGCCGGAGGGCCCGCTCCCACATCCGGGCCACGTCGCGATGGCTGGTGAAGCGGATCTTGCCGACCTTCGCGAACCGGACCCGCAGCCGATCGGCCATCTCAGCGGACCCCCGCCGCGGTCACGAATCGGACCGGGACCCGGTCCCCGACCGCCAGGTCCTGGCCGGTGCCCTGGCTCCCGCCGGCCGGCGGGACGTTGGAGGCCACCACGTGCTCGATGCCGGCGTCGGTGCAGGCGCCGCAGTCGTAACACGGCGTCCACCGGCAATCCTCGACCGCCACCGCGGCCAACGCGTCCTGCCAGTCCGACCACAAGAAGTCACGGTGGAGCCCGGCCGAGAGGTGGTCCCACGCCAACACCTCGTCGGGTTCTCGGTCCCTGTAGGTGACCGATTCGAGCGAGAGGCCCTCGGCCTCGAGGGCCGCCTCCCACTTCGACAGGTCAAAGCACTCCGACCACTCCTGGAACGTCCCCCCGGCCCGCCAGACCCGCTCGATGACGGCGCCCATCCGGCGATCACCGCGCGATGCCAGGCCCTCGACCACCGTCGCCTCGGGGTCGTGCCAGCGCAGCGACAACCCCCGCACCGGACGGCAGGCGTCCTTCAACAGGTTGACCTTCCGGCGCAGCTCCGCGGCGGTGTCCTGGCCGAACCACTGGAACGGGGTCTGGGGCTTCGGCACGAACCCCCCGACGGAGGCCACGATCGTCGGGCCGCGGTGGTGCCGGCGCCCGATCTCGACGCAGCGCCGGGCCAGCTCGGCGATGCCCAGCACGTCCTCGTCCCGCTCGGTCGGCAGACCGATCAAGAAGTACAGCTTCACGCGCCGCCACCCGTTGGAGAAGGCCGCGTCGACGGCGCTGTAGAGGTCCTCCTCGGTGATCAACTTGTTGATCACCCGGCGCATCCGCCAGGTCCCGCCCTCGGGCGCGAAGGTGAGGCCGGTCCGGCGGGCGTGGGCGATCTGCGTCGCCGTCGCGACCGTGAAGGCATCGACACGGAGGCTCGGCAGGCTGACGGAGACCTGCTGGTCCCCGCACTCCCCGCCGACGACCGCCCGAACCGTGTCCTCGATCGAGGAGAAGTCGGCGGTCGACAGCGAGGTGAGCGCGACCTCGTCGTACCCGGTGCGCTCGAGGCCGGCCCGGATCATCGAGCGGACCTGGGCCGCCGGGCGCTCGCGCACCGGCCGGGTGATCATCCCGGCCTGGCAGAACCGGCATCCCCGGGTGCAGCCCCGGAAGACCTCCACGTTGAGGCGGTCGTGGACGACCTCGGTCAGCGGGACCAGCTGGTTCTTCGGGTAGGGCCATTCGGCCAGGTCAGAGATGGTGCGCTTGACCACTTGGGCCGGGGCGGCCGGGGTCTTCGGCGAGATCCCCGTGAGCACCTGGCCCTCGAAGTCGACCCGGTACAGGCTCGGGACGTACACGCCCTCGACCGAGGCCAGGCCCTCGAGCAGGGCCGCACGTTCCCGAAGCTCCGGCTCGGTCGCCAACCAACCGGCCAGCACGTCGTTGATCTCCCCAACCACCTCCTCGCCGTCGCCGAGCACGAACGCATCGACGAAGTCGGCCAGCGGCTCGGGGTTGAAGGTGCAGTGTCCGCCGGCGAGCACCACGGGGTGCGAGGACGTGCGGTCGGCACCCCGGACCGGGACACCGGCCAGGTCGATGAGGTTGAGGACGTTGGTGTAGACGAGCTCGGCCGACAGATTGAAGGCCATGACGTCGAAGTCGCCGGCCGCGAGGTGGTTCTCGACCGAGAACAGCGGGACGCCCGCCGCCCGCATGGCCGACTCCATGTCGATCCAGGGGGCGTAGGTCCGCTCGGCCAGGGCGTCGGGCCGTTCGTTGAGCAGTTCGTAGAGGATCTGGAGGCCCTGGTTGGGCAGCCCGATCTCGTAGGTGTCGGGGTAGATGAGCAGCCACGCCACCTGGTCGTCCCCGTGGAGGGGGACGGTCGCGCCCTGCTCACCACCGATGTAACGGGCCGGCTTGGCCACGCCGTCGAGCAGCGGTTCGATGCTCGGCCAAAGCGATACCACGGAGAGGCGATCCTACGCCCGGGCGGTGGGCCCGATGACCGGCCCCGGCCGGGTGCGAGTCAGCCGATGCCCAAGAGCTCGGCGCCGTTGCCCCAGAAGAACCGTTGCTGGACCTCTTCTGGAAATCCCGACAGCGCCCCGCCGAAGATCTCGAAGGGGTGGCGGCCACCTTCGGGGTGCGGGTAGTCGGTCGAGAACATGAACAGTTCCGGGCCGGCCTGTTCGATCAGCCACGTCGTGTCCTCGAAGGCGAACGGGGTGAACTTCAGCTGGCGCCGGACGTACTCGGACGGCTTCAGGCTCAGGCCGGCCAGGAGCGGCTCGAACTTCGAGAAGTTCTTGCACGCGTGGTCGATGTTGCGCAGGAACGACGGCACCCACGACGCGCCGAGCTCGATGGCCCCACCCCGGAGACTCGGGTGGCGTTCGAACACCCCGTCGAGCACGAGGCAGGCGAGGAACCGCTCCGGCGAGTGATGGACGACCGGGAAGTCCTTGGCTCGCAAGTTCTCGCCCCCGCCGAGCCAGTCTGTCGGGCGCGGCAGGCCGTTGTTGTGGAATGCGCGCGGCAGCAGCTTGCCGCCGCCCACGTGGAGGACGAACGGGATCCCCGCCTCGGCGAGGCGGGCCCAGACCGGGTCGAGGTCGATGTGGGCCGGCGAGAAGTCCCCGGGCGCCTCCGACGGGAGCCAGACCGCCGCAACTCCGAGCTCGATCGCCTCGTCCAGCGCCTTCACGGCCAGCCCGGGGTCGGCCAGGGGAAGGAACCCGACCGCCTTCAAACGGGGGTCGGGCTCGCAGAACGCGGCCATGGCCCGGTTGAGGGCGCGGGTCCCGCCATAGAGGACGTCGAGGTCCTTGCTCGAGCTGAAGTGGGTGAGCGAGAACGTCGGGAACACGAGCTGTGCGCTGATCCCGAGCGCGTCGAGGACCCGCGAACGGACTGCCGCGTCGAGGGCGCCCGGGGCCAGCCAGCCCTTGGGACCCGAGATGACGTCCGGTCCGATCTCTTCGTCCCGCTGCCCGGCCCACACTCCGGGCAGGCTGTCCATGAGCTCCTTGGCCCGGCCACCGGCCTTGTCGAGGCCCAGTGTCCCGAGCCGCTCGCGCACCCCCGGCTCGGCAAACGACGGCAACCAGTCCTCGGTCTCCATGACGTGGCTGTCGGCGTCGAAGATGCTCAGGCTCATTGCGGCCCCCTCGGTGTCTCGTTCAAGTCTGCCAGCGCGACACGCGGAGCTCTGGCGTTTCGGTTCGGATCGACCTCGTCAACCCTTCGGCGCCGTTGTGGTGGTCGTCGCCGGGGCCGGCGTGCCGGCCGGCGCGTTCGAGGGCAATGGGACCGTGGTCGGCGGGTTCTTCGGCGAGGGGAGCACCACACCCCCGATCGGGTTGGCGACCAGGTAGTTGAAGATGTTCATGACCGCCGGGGCCGCGGCGGTGGCGCCGTACCCGCCTTGGTCGACCACCACCACCACCACGTACTCGGGGTTGGGCTCCGGGCCGAACGCCACGAACCACGCGTTGGGCTCGTCGATGCCTTTGTTGCAGTTGCCCGCGCAGGTGTCGGCGGTGCCGGTCTTGCCGGCGATCTGGAACTGTCCCGGGCTGAAGTGCGCGTACTGCTGGAAGGTCTTGCCCGCGGTGCCGTTCTGCTCCACCACGCCCTCGAGCCCCTGCAGGATCGGGTCGTAGACCGCCGGCGGGAGCGAGACGTGGCCGGTCACCTTCGGCGCGATTTTCTTGACCACCTTGTCGTTGGCCGGGTTGATCAGCGCCGAGCCGACCTGGGGTTGGTAGCGGGTGCCCCCGTTGGCGAAGGTCGCGTACGCGTCGGCGAGCTCGAGTGGGGTGATCTCGGTGGCCCCCTGGCCGAACGCCATCTCGATGTTGTCCCCTGCGTACCAGGTCGTGTTCGGGGCGAGCGCTGCATTCTCGCGATGCAGTAGTTGGCGCTCCGGCTGGCTGTCGACGCGGCCCTGGGCCTCGTCGGGGAGGTCGACCCCGGTGACCTGGTCGAGCCCGTACGCGTCGGCCTCGTTCTGGATCGGAGTCTGCCCGAACTTGGACGTATCCTCGTAGAACAGGTCGCCCAGGTTGTAGAAGTAGTAGTCGTCGGACAGCGTGAGCGCCTCGCTTAGGTTCACGTCGCCTGCGCCCTGGGCCTCGGCGTCGTTGAACGCGCAGCCGGCCCCGGCACCGCCCGACGTGTTGCAGCCGGGGACGTTGAAGACACCCTTGTCGTCGACGTACTGGCCCGCCGAGATCAGCCCGTCCTTCAGCGCTGCCGTCGCGGTCACCATCTTGAAGGTCGAGCCGGGCGTGTAGAGGCCCTGGATCGCGTAGTTGTCGAGCGGACAGCCCGCGGTCGCGGACGTGCAGCCGGCCGACAGCGCCGTGTAGGCGGCGCTGGAGATCCCGCCCACCCAGGCGTTGAGGTTGTAGGTCGGGTAGCTCGCCATCGCGAGGACCGCGCCAGTGTCGACGTTCATCACGATCGCGGCGCCGTTGGTCGCGGCCGGATAGAGCTTGGTCGTCGTGTCGATGGTGTTGCGGTCGGCGAGGATGGTCGCCTGCAAGTCGGCTTGCACGGCGGCCTGGAGGTTGGTGTCGATGTTGGTCACCAAGATGTCGCCCTCTTGGGGGGCCGACTTGTTGAGCGTGCCGACGACCTGATCCTGCGCGTTGACCGACAGCTCGTCCTTCCCCGGCACTCCCCTCAGGTATGGCTCGTAGGAGTTCTCCAGCCCGCTCTGGCCGACCAGGCTGGACGGGACGTAACCGGCCGTCGGGTCGCCCTTCAGCTCGGTGGTCGAGATCGGCCCGACGTAACCGAGCACGTGGGTGGCGATGCAGCCGCAGGCGCCGCCCATCGGGTAGGTGCGCACCGTCGTCTGCTGCACGCTTACCCCGGGGAACTCGGCCTGGTGCTCGTCGAGGTACTGGATCGTCGTCATGGGTGCGCCGGTCAGCACGGGCACCGGTTGGTAGACGCTGAACTGTGAGTCCTTCAGCGCCGCGTTGATCTGGGCGGGCGTCTGGCCGACCAGGGCGGCGACCTTCGCGATGATGGCCGGGTCGGCGTAGGCCTGGTAGCGCGACAACACGATCTGCTGCTCGTCCTGGTTACCCACGAGGACGCGATTGTTCCGGTCCAGGATCTGGCCGCGCGCCGCGGGCACTGCCACGGTGCGGATCTGGTTCGAGTTCACGGCCGCGGTGGCGCTCTTCTGTCCGATCACCTGGAGGCTCCAGAGCCGCAAGACCATCGTCGCGAAGAGGGCCAGGAACACGAGCCCGACGACCGCGATGCGCACGTTGGGGCGGGACGGGACCTCTTGGGGCGACGCGACGAGCGCGCCGACATTGACGCTCCGGCGCCGCTGGCGCAGCCTCGGTTGACGCGACGGTCGCCGCCTCGCCGGCCGCGCGTGGGTGCCGACCTGGCGGAGGAACCGGCCGCCACCGCCGAAGGGGTGGGAGAGCGACCGGCGGCTCAGTGCCGGTCCCCCGCCACAAGGGGGCCCTGCCAGGCCGAGCCCGACCGCTCCTGGCCGAACGCCCAGTTGCAGGCCCGCACCAAGAAGAAGCCGAGGATGCCGTTGACGACGGTGACCACGCCGACCGCTGCCCCGAGGCCGACGGTGAGCGTGTCGGGCTGGCCGAGAACCGCTCCGAGCACAGCGAACATGATGACCCCGATCGCGCTGCCGAGGGCCGCGACCCCGGGCACGAAGAGCCCGTTGGTGCGGTCCACGCCGGCCGCCACCAGCTGTCCCGTGGCCACCCCGACACCCGTCCCGACCAGGGCACTCAGCCCGAATGGGGTCGTGAGGAAGAGGTCAAAAGCGAGCCCGGATAAGAATCCGACAATCGCTCCCCGCTCGGTCCCACCGGCCAGCCCGGCGGCGATGGCCAGACCGAGGATGAGGTCCGGGTGAGCTCCCCCGATCCGGATGTCGAGGACCACGGTGAGCTGGAGGACGAGCACGACCAGCAGCACGAGGAGCGCCCGGGGCGCCTCCTTGCCGGTCAAAGCTTTGGCTCCCACTGGACGACGTCCACATAGGCCAGCTGATCGAGGTCGGCGACCGGGGTCATGGTCACGGTCATCGCCCCGCTCCCGACGGTGGCCCGGAAGGAATGCACCCGGCCGACCGGGATGTTCGGCGGGAACTCGCCGTCGGCCAGGCCGTTCGTGTACATGAACTCGCCCTTGTGCAGATGGGTCTGCGCCGGGATGTACTGCACCGAGAGCGGGTTGCCGGGGCCCTGGCCGGTGGCCGTTGCATAGGTCTGGTTGTTCGGGCCGAAGCTCACCCCGACCGACGAGCGGCTGTCGGTGATCAGCTGGACGGTGGCCGTCCCGTGGCTGGCCTCGACCACCTGTCCGACCAGACCGCCCGCGCCGACCACGGGCATGCCCACGAGCACCCCCGAGCTCCGCCCCTTGTCGAGCGTGATGTCGGCGTCGAAGTTCGACAGATCGAACTGGGTCATCTGGGCGGTGACCAACGGCAGCGACCCGAGGTAGGGCAGGTGCTCGAGTGAGTCGAGCTCTCGCACCTGCTGGCGCAGCGCCCCGGTCTGGTTCAGCTGCAGCCGCAATCGCCCGATGGTCGCCTGCAGCTGCTGGTTCTCCGACTGGAGCGAGCCGTAGTTGACCGAGCCGGCGAAGAAGTCGCCGATCGGCCGCAGGATGTCGTTCACTCCGCTCGTCAGCGGAGAGAACACGTCGTGCGCCACCGACTTCAGCCCCGAGGTGATGTGGTGGGTCCCGCTACGTTCGTCGAAGGTGATGAGGGTCACCGACACGAGCACGAGCACCGCAATGGTGACCAGTGTGCGGCGGGATCGCCGTGGCCTGGCCACGCGTTCTAGACAACCGCCCGATCAGCGAGAGGACGAGGTGATCAAGACCTGCTTCAAGGCCTCGAACTCCTCAAGGCACTGACCACTGCCGATGGCCACGCAGGTGAGCGGGTCACGGGCGACGGTGATGGGCATGCCGGTCTCGTGCTGGAGACGGGCGTCGAGCCCATGCAGCAATGATCCGCCACCCGTCAGCACGACACCCTGTTCCATCAGGTCGGCGGCGAGCTCGGGTGGTGTCCGGTCCAACGTCGCCTTCACGGCGTCGATGATCGCGGTCACCGGCTCTTCGATGGCCCGGCGGATCTCTTCGGTCGAGATGATCACCGTCTTCGGGAGCCCGCTCAACAGGTCGCGGCCGCGAATCTCGGCGTGCAACTCCTCTTCGAGCGGGTACGCGGAGCCGAGCGCCATCTTGAGCTCCTCGGCGGTGCGCTCGCCCAAGGCGAGGCTGAACTCCTTCTTCACGAAGGCCACGATCGCCTCGTCGAGCTCGTCGCCGCCGATGCGGATCGACTGGCTCGCCACGATGCCCCCGAGGGAGATGACGGCGACCTCGGTCGTGCCGCCACCGATGTCGACCACCATGTTCCCGGTCGGCTCGTGGACGGGAAGGCCGGCGCCGATGGCGGCGGCCATGGGCTCCTCGATGATGTAGGCCTTGCGGGCGCCGGCGTACTCGGCCGCCTCCATCACGGCCCGCTGCTCCACCCCGGTGATGCCGGAGGGGACGCAGATCACCATGCGCGGCTTCGCGAACCGGCGCTGGTGGACCTTGTGGATGAAGTAGCGGAGCATCTTCTCGCAGATCTCGAAGTCCGCGATGACCCCGTCCTTCAGGGGACGGATGGCCTGGATGTTGCTCGGCGTGCGGCCGATCATCCGCTTGGCCTCGGCACCGACGGCCAGGGCCCGCCCGTCCTTCACGTCGACGGCCACCACCGATGGCTCGTTCAAGATGATGCCCCGCCCGCGGACGTAGACCAGCGTGTTGGCGGTACCAAGGTCGACCGCCATGTCGCGTCCAAGCAGGAAAAGGCGGTTGTCGGACATAGAATCTCGTTCCCTCTCGGGCGGGTATCGGCTTGAAACCGCTAGAGCCGTCAAGTGATCCGACCAAGGCTACGGGAACTGTGCGGAGGCGCACAAGGGCGCCAGAGCTCCCCCGACAAGCGAATAGACACACAACTGGTAACCACATCAGTGTAACTCGTTCTCTGGTGCCTGGTGTGGTCACCCACCCGACCCGAGTTCGGTTCCTCGGTCGTTTCGGGGGCCGCCAGATAATCTCGCCCGGGACCCACCGGGCCCGACTGGGGGAACCGAAGTGTCAGCACGGCCGCCGTTCCGAGCCGATCACGTGGGAAGCCTGCTCCGACCGCCCGAGCTCCTCGCGGCCCGCGAACGGTTCTCGGGTGGGGAAATCTCGGCCGGGGATCTGGGTCGGGCCGAAGACGAGGCGATCCGGGCCGCGGTGTCCACGCAGGAGTCGCTCGGCCTCGCTTCAGCCACCGACGGCGAGTTCCGGCGGACCTCCTGGCACATGGACTTCATCTACCAACTCGGCGGGATCGCGAAGACCGAGGGGCGGCTCGCGGTCGCCTTCCGGAATGAGAACGAGACGCTCTCGTTCACCCCCTCCGGGCTCGCCGTGGACGGCCCGGTCCACCTCGATCAGCCGATCTTCGCTGACGCGTTCACCTCCCTCGCGTCGATGGTGACGACGGCCACGCCGAAGCTGACCATCCCGTCGCCGAGCATGGTCCACTACCGCGGCGGCCGGGCGTCGATCGACCCCGAGGTCTACCCGGACCTCGAGCCGTTCTGGACCGACCTCGCCGCCGCCTACCGCGACGAGATCGCCGCGCTCGGCGACCTCGGCTGCACCTACCTGCAGCTCGACGACACGAGCCTCGCCTACCTGAACGATCCCGAGCAGCGCGCCTACATCGCGGGGCAGGGCGGTGACCCCGACCACCAGCACGAGACCTACATCAAGACGATCAACGCCGCGATCGCCGGCAAACCGGAGTCGATGGCGATCACGACCCACATGTGCCGCGGCAACTTCCGATCGTCGTGGGCGGCCGAGGGCGGGTACGACTTCGTCGCCGAGGCGCTGTTCGGCGGCCTCGACGTCGACGGCTTCTTCTTGGAATTCGACGACTCGCGCTCGGGGGGCTTCGAGCCGCTGCGGTTCGTGCCGAAGTCCAAGCGCGTCGTCCTCGGACTGGTCACGACCAAGCGGGGCCAGCTCGAGAAGAAGGACGATCTGAAGCGCCGGATCGACGAGGCGACGCGTTACGTGCCCCTCGACCAGCTCTGCCTGTCACCGCAATGCGGGTTCTCGTCCACCGTCGAGGGCAACGCGCTCAGTTACGACGACCAGTCGGCGAAGCTGGCCCTGGTCGTGGAGACGGCCGAAGAGGTCTGGGGCTAGCGACCCCTCGCCTCGCGTGGGGGCTCGTTAGGGGAGATCGGGGAAGAACAGCGCGATCTCGCGGGCGGCCGACCGCAGCGAGTCCGACCCGTGCATGAGGTTGTCCGGCATCTCGGTTCCGAGGTCACCCCGGATGGTGCCCGGTGCCGCCTTCTTCGGATCCGTCGCACCCATGAGCGCGCGGACCACCGCGTAGGTGTCTTCGGGGCCCTCGATCACCGCGACGAGCGACGGTGAGCGGGTGATGAACTCGATCAGCTCGCCGAAGAAGGGCTTGCCCTTGTGCTCCTCGTAATGCTGCTCCGCGATCTCGAGCGGCATCAGGCGGAGCTCGGCGGCCAGCATCCGCAGGCCCTTGGCCTCGAGACGCCCGACGATCTCTCCGATGAGGCCACGCTCGACAGCGTCCGGCTTGATGATGACGAGCGTCCGTTCCACGAGTCGAGCACCCTACCAGTAGGCCTCGGCCCCCCAGCGGCCGCCGGTCAGCTCCGCCGGGCCGCGTCGAGCAGCAGGGTGCGGGCGTCGGCCACGACGTAGAGGGACCCGGCGACGAACAACATGCCGTCGTCTGGGACCTGGGGTCGGGCCGCCCGGATGGCCTCACCGACGCTGCTCGCGACCTCCACGTCGAGGCCGAGCGCACGACCGGCCTCGGCGATCACCTCGGGCGCAACGGCGCGCGGCGAGTCGGGAGCGCATGCGAACAGGGTGCGGATCCCGACCGGCATGATCGCCGAGAGCATCGCGGAGGGGTCCCGACCCCGCAGCATGCCGATGACACCGACGGTCGGCCCGTCGACGGCGAAGCCCTCGATGAGCGCCGCCGCCAGCGACTCCATGCCGGCGACGTTGTGGGCGCCGTCGATGAGCGTCAACGGTTGGCGCCCGACGATTTCCAGGCGACCCGGCACCTTGACCGAGCCGAACGCCTCCTCGACGACCTCCTCGTCGAGTGGCCGCCCGAAAAAGGCCTCGGAGGCGGCCAGGGCGCAGGCGGCGTTGACCCCTTGGTGGGGCCCGTTGAGGGTGACCAGCACCTCCCCGTAGGAGGCGCCGGGGGTGACGAGATCGACGAGCCGGCCGCCCACGGCCAACCGGTTGACCCGGCACGCGAAGTCGCGCCCGGCGAGCCAGACCTGCTCGGCTCCGGCCTCTCTCGCCTTGGTCTCGATGATCGAAGCCAAGCCCGGGTCGGATTCGCCGATGACGGCGATGCCGCCGCTCTTCACGATTCCGGCCTTGTCCTCCGCGATGCCCTCGAGCGTCGGCCCGAGGATCTCTGTGTGGTCATAGCTGATGTTGGTGACGACGCTCACCGTGCCGTCGACGACGTTGGTGGCGTCCCAGGTGCCGCCGACGCCCACCTCGATCACGCCCGCGTCGACGGCCTCATCGGCGAACCAGGCCAGGGCGGCCGCGGTCAGCAGTTCGAACCGGGTCGGGCGGTCGCTCATGAGCGGCTCGAGCGCCGCCAACGTGGAGAGGACCATCGCAAACGACTCGTCGTCGATCGGCACCCCGTTGCGGGCGATGCGCTCGTTGATCCTGTTGAGGTTGGGGCTGGAATAGGTGCCGACGGAGAGGCCCATGGCGCCGATCAGCGAGGTGATCATGGCGGCCGTCGAACCCTTGCCGTTGGTCCCGGTCAGATGCAGCGACGGGTACGTGCGCTCCGGGTTGCCCATCAGGTGCACCAGCTCGCGCATGCGGTCGAGCGTCGGCAGCGCCCGACGGCTCGGCATCTTGGACTCGTAGTCGATGTGACCGTCCAACCAGGTGGCGGCTTCGGTCAAAGAGGAGAAGGGAATCTGCGTCACTATCCACCCGTCAGGGGCGGAGCTTACGATGCGGCCCGACGGCTCCGCGGCGCTTTGGCCGGAGGATCGCTCAGCGGCACGAGGGTGGGATTGACCCGGTCGAGGACGACGGCACGGTCGATGACGCACTTGCCGATGTCGTTGCGCCCCGGCAGGTCGTACATGACGTCCAACAGGACCTCTTCCAGGATCGCCCGGAGCCCGCGGGCGCCGGTCCCGCGCAGGAGAGCCTGGTCGGCCACCGCTTCGAGCGCGTCCTCTGTCAGCACCAGCTCCACGCTGTCCAGCTCGAACTGGTAGGCGTACTGCTTCGTCAGGGCGTTCTTCGGCTCGACGAGGATTCGGATGAGCGCGTCCTTGTAGAGCTGAGAGACCGCACCGACCACCGGCAGCCGGCCGATGAACTCGGGGATCAGGCCGAACTTGATCAGGTCCTCGGGGAGCACCCGCCGGAGGATCTCGGTGTCGTCTCGTTCGCTAACGGACACGTCGGCCCGGAAGCCGATGCCCTTGCGACCGATGCGGCTCTCGATGATCTTGTCGAGCCCGGCGAACGCCCCGCCGCAGATGAACAGGATGTTTGTCGTGTCGATCTGGATGAACTCTTGGTGCGGGTGCTTGCGACCACCCTGGGGCGGCACCGAGGCCGTCGTGCCCTCGAGGATCTTCAGCAGGGCCTGCTGGACACCCTCACCCGAGACGTCACGGGTGATCGAGGGGTTCTCGCTCTTGCGGGCGATCTTGTCGATCTCGTCGACGTAGATGATCCCCGTCTCGGCCCGCTTCACGTCGTAGTCGGCCGCCTGGATGAGCTTCAAAAGGATGTTCTCGACGTCCTCGCCGACGTAGCCGGCCTCGGTCAACGCGGTGGCGTCGGCGATCGCGAACGGGACGTTCAGCATGCGGGCGAGGGTCTGTGCGAGCAAGGTCTTCCCACACCCGGTCGGGCCGAGCAGGAGGATGTTCGACTTGGCCAGCTCGACGCCCTCTTCTTGGTTCGGGTTGGCCTGCACCCGCTTGTAGTGGTTGTAGACCGCGACCGAAAGGATCTTCTTCGCGTATTCCTGGCCGACCACGTAGTCGTTCAGGAATTCGAAGATCTCGCGCGGCTTGGGAAGGTCCTCGAAGTTGAGCTCGGTGGTCTCGGTGAGCTCCTCCGCGATGATGTCGTTGCACAGATCGATGCACTCGTCGCAGATGTACACGCCTGGCCCCGCGATGAGCTTCTTCACCTGCTTCTGCGACTTACCGCAGAAGCTGCACTTGACTAGATCGCCACCCTCACCAAATTTTGCCACGCCTGCTCCCCTCTAGGTCCCGGTCCCTGTTCCGGCCTGTTCGGTTCTACGCGGCGCCGACCGCTTCGAGCGGTGCGGCTTCTCTCGAGCTGATTACCTCGTCGATGACTCCGTAGAGGACTGCCTCGTCGGCGGTCATCACGAAGTCACGATCCGTGTCCTTGGCCACCTTGTCGTGGGCCTGACCGGTATCGGATGCGAGCATCCCGGTCAGCAGGTCGCGCATGCGGAGGATCTCGCGGGCCTGCAGTTCGATGTCGCTGGCCTGACCCTCTGCGCCACCCCAGGGCTGGTGCAGCAGGATCCGCGCGTGCGGAAGGGCGAACCGCTTGCCCTTGGCCCCTGCGGCGAGCAGCACGGCCGCCGCCGAGGCGGCCTGGCCGAAGCAGAACGTCGACACGTCGGGCTTCAAGAACTTCATCGTGTCGTAGATGGCGAACAGGGCGGTGATGTCGCCACCGGGAGAGTTGATGTAGAGGTGGATGTCCTTTTCCGGCTCCTCGGACTCCAAGAACAGGAGCTGAGCACAGACCAGGTTGGCCACGGTGTCGTCGATCGGTGTGCCGAGGAACACGATGCGTTCCTTCAAGAGGCGGGAGTACAGGTCGTAGGCCCGCTCGCCCCGGTTCGACGACTCGACGACCGTCGGGACCAGATAGTTGCTGTAGCGCTGGTGGCCCTCTGCGCTTGGGGTGATCGGCATCAGGAAGGTTCTCCTGAGGTCGTTTCCGCCTCGCGTTCCTGACTATCCACCGAAACCTCCAGTTCGTCGCCCCGGTTCTCGTCGCTCGAGTTCACACGTAGCTCGTCACGTGAGGCTGGATTGCCTTCCTCGTCGACGAGCTGCACATGATCAAGCAGCCACGTAAGCGCCTTGGCCTTCCTCTGCTCTGAGCGTACCTCGCCCATCCGCCCATTGCGGTCGAGCTGGGACCGTAACTCGGACGGATCGACCTTCAGCCGGTCGGCACTGGCGGCGACCTGCTCCTCTAATTCTGTGTCGTTGACCTGCAGATCCTCTGCATCGGCGAGCGCCCGAAGGCCGAGGTCGGCCTTCACGCCTCGAAGAGCGTCGATCCGCAACTCGGCGATCAGCGACTCGGCGTCGCGCCCCGTCGCTCCCAGAAACTGCTCGATGGTGACGCCCTGCTGCTCCAGCCGGTGACCGAGATCGTGCACGCGGTGGCGCAACTCCTCTTCGATGAGTACCTCGGGCACGTCGTCGTCGTCGACGAGCTCGACCAAAGCGCCGATGCTGTTCTCGCGCCATGCGAACTGTGCCTGCATGAGCTTCACCTGACGGAATCGCTCGGTGACGTCGGCCCGCAACTCCTCGAGCGTCGAAAACTCGGAGTTCTCGGCGACCCACTCGTCGGTCGGTTCGGGCAGGTGCTTCTCCTTGACCTCTTTCACGAGCACGGAGAACGCAAGCACCTCGTCGGTCTGCCCGGGCACCGGAGCGTTGAATGCGAGCACATCGCCGGCCTTTGCGCCCCGGAGCTGATCATCGAGTTCGGGGACGATCGTTCCGCTCCCGATCTCGTAGAGGTAGTCGTCGCCAGGGCCAACCTCATCCCCCTTCGCCGTCTTGGCGTGGAGGTTGATGGTCAGGTTGTCCTTGTCCTTGGCCTTGCGGGTGACCTCGACGAGCTCCCCGTCGCTCTCGCGCATCCGGTCGACCTGAGCGTCGACGTCTGCGTCATCCACCTTGAGGGAGGGAACGGTGACCTGGAGCCCCGCGTAGCCCGGGATCGCGACCACGGGGCGCACCTGGACCAGCGCATCGAACGCGACCGCGCCGCTCTCTTCACCCGCCGTGATGTCGATGTCCGGCGGCGCGATCGGGTCGACCTCGGTTTCTGCGACCGCACGGGCGTAAAACTCGGGCAGTGCCTCGCGCAGTGCCTCGGTGCGCAGACTCCCCGACCCGCCCATCCGTGCCTCGAGCACCTGACGCGGCACCTTTCCAGGACGGAACCCCGGGACCCGGACCTCGCGCGAAAGCTTGCGCACCGTCTGTTCCAAAGCGCGATCCACCTCGGACTCATCGACTTCGACGGAAAGCCGGACCTTGGAACCCTCGACGGCTTCGGCGGTGGCGCGCATAGCGGAGTTGACACTCTACCGGTGGTCGCCTCGCGGTCAGCGACCATCCAGCGCTCAGATCATGAAGTCCATCGCCTGCACCACCGAGATGCCGAGCGCTTGATCGCCATCGAACGCCAGCTCACCGGATCCGAGAGCAGCCTCCGGATCCTCCCGGCCGCACCCGAGCCTGATGAAGTGCTCGGGTGCCATAACGATCCGGACCGTCGGGCTGGTCGGCGCGTCCTCGCGCCCCTCGGCGCGTTTCCCGTTCATTTGGACCGTCACCGTGTGCGTGGGTGACCCCCCGAGGTCGAACACCACAATGGTTGCGTCGGGTGGCGCCACCTTGCGGCCGACGACATAGGACATCCCCATGGCCACCCGCTCGAGCGCGATCTTCTCGCCGATGCCTCCCCGCTCGCCGGGTCGGTCCACGGCCCGGCGAATGTCCTGGCCGTGGATCCAGCAGTCGAACTCCCGGATCTGCATGAACTCCCGGTATGGGGCTTCGCCTCCAGGGCTCCAACCGAGCACGTCCCACCGTTCGGGCGGGAACCCGGCGAGCTCAACTAGGCGGCGGTTCGTCACGTCGACGAACTCGGCCAACACCTCGATGCCAGGCACTCCACGGCGCTCTTCGATCCATGCCTCGTTCAGCTGACCGAGCGAATTGCGCACGTAGTCGGGCATCGGGTCGGGCACGGCCGGTGCGGCACGACCGAGCAAGCCGAGCTCGGTTCCGATCAAGTGCGAGAGCTGGTCACGAACGGTCCAGCCGGGACAGTCGGTGGGCAGGTCCCAAGCATCGGGATGCAAGCCCTCGCACGCCTGGGCCGTCGCGGACCAGGTCTCCCCCAGCGTGGCGATGATCGGTTCGGGTGGTCGTTCAGGCACGGTGTTGATGGTAGGACCTGCGGTTTCTCGCCGTCCTGCGGGGATCAACTGGGGGCCTTCCAATGTTTTTTATGTCATTCCACTCACCAGGGTCCCCCCGCATGCGGCCAGGCACGGTTAGGTTCATCGCGTCTCAGGCCTGGGTTACCCGGGCCACGAGGAGACTGGAAGACGAGGAGGAGTCGCATGGCCGAGTACGAGGGGTATTGCGTGAAGTGCCGCGAGAAGCGCACGTTCGATGGTCACGAAGTGGACCTGGCCAACGGGCGCCGCGCGGCGCAGGGCATCTGCCCAACCTGCGGTACCAAGATGAACCGAATCCTCGGTAAGAAGGCAACAGCCTGAACGAGCGATCCGGCGCCGGTCTTCACCGCCCCGGCGCCGGAAGCTCGCCAGGGCGAGCACGTTCTCACCCGTTCGGGTAGGCGGTTTCTCACATCGCTCGGCCGGTAACGCGCGCCGGTGCAACAACAGCGGTGCATCGCCGGATCGCTTGTTCGGCTCCCGGGTACGCTGCGCGGGGCCCCGAGGGCCATTCCGGGGAGTGGCGCAGTAGGTAGCGCGCCTGCTTTGGGGGCAGGAGGTCGGGGGTTCGAGTCCCCCCTCCCCGACCGAGAGAACGCGCACCCTTGGCGGACGGCGGCGAACGTCTCGCCGCCCAAAGCCCGGATCTCTCCCGTGAGCTCACCCGTCCCGCGAGCCATGATCTAGGCGTGAACTTGGATCGCCCGGAACGATGTGCCATCGCGGGAAAGCCGATCCAACGGGCGGCAAAGCGGTGAGCGCCTGGAGCTCCCCACCCTCGCCGGGCGTCGATGCCCGTCCCGACGCCAAGGAGCTCGAGCGGCTGCTCCTAGAAGACGTGACGGTTCAGCTCGATCGGTGGCGATCCGAATGTGTCGGCAGGCCCGACAAGGAGCGCCAGCGGCTCTTACTGCTGGCGCTCGAGCGCGAGCAGATCGTGGCGGTGGCCTACCGGGAGGAGGCCGTTGCGGGGCGGGTCGCTGCACTCGACATCGGCCATGACGCCCGAGACCTGCTCCGCCAGACCCTGATCTGGATCTGGAAGGACGAGCAGCTGCACGCCGAGTATCTCCGAGGCGAGCTTCTCCGAGCCCCGGGCCTCATGTCGAAGGTGGTCGTCTACGGGCGCCAGCTCCAAGGAGCGCTCTCCGGTTGGACGTCGGCGACGGCCAACCTCAGCGATTCGCGCACCACACCGTTTCGAACCGGTGCCGCCGGGGTCCTGGTTGCCGTGGCCGGCCTCACCGGCCAGGTTCCCCCTGTTCTGCGCGATGAGCTCCGTTACCAGACGTTCCACCGGTACTGCGAACTCAACGTCGCCTTGGAGGCGAGCGCCGAACTGGCCTACCGACGCCTGGTGGAGCTCTCGGATGACCCGGTGCAGCGGCAGACCATCGATCGCATCCGCGAGGACGAGGCCCGGCACATCGATGCCTTCCGGCTGCTCGCGGCCGCCCTCACCGAGGACGATCGACTGAGCGACCCGGGGTCCCTCGACCGCCTGGTCGCCGAACTGGCCGCCGTCAGCGTGTGGTTCGTTCCGGCCGGCCTCCGCCCGGCCATCGCGCAAACCGACGCGACGCACCCGCAGGGGCCGGCGGATCTCCGACCCCGCTCGTTCGGGTCGCGCCAGCGAGTGGCGGTCGGTGACGGGCGCGACAAGGCCGACAAGGAGTCCGTGCTCGTGGACTGCCTCGATCGGGCCGGGCTCGGTGAGCGGGCGGCCGGGGTGGAGTCGGTGGCCATCCGGGCCTCCTTCATGCTCGGGTACGACCGTCGAGACCGATCCAACGTGAACGACCCCGAGTTGGTGGAGTTGCTGGCCCGGTACCTCCGCAAAAAGGGAGTGAGCGACGTGGCGGTTCTCGAGGCACCGACCGTCTACGGCAACCATTACGCGCACCGGTCGGTCGCCGAGGTGGCCGCGTATTTCGGGTTCGACTCGCCGGAGTACCGGATCGTCGACATCAGCCAGGACCTGCGGCCGTTCACCTATGACCGGGGCTTCGTCCAGCGCGCCATCAGCGGGTCGTGGCTGGATGCCGAACTGCGCATCGTGATGCCCAAGCTCAGAACGGCGCCCACCGACTTCGCACATCTGAGCATGAACACGCTCGAAGGCGGCAACGGGCGGATCGACTACACCGTGTATGCAGGGCGCAGCATCGACTACCGGTCGGCGACCATGATGCTGCTCGACGTGGCCCCGCCCGACTTCTCGGTCATCGACGGCTGGGCGCCGGTGGCCGACGGACCGTTCGGCGTCATGGGCTGCGACCGCCCGGCCGACGTTCGGGTCGTGTACGCAGGCGCCGACGCCCTGTCCGTCGACGAGGTGGTACTCGGTGATCTCGGGGTCGGAGATCCCCGTCGCGCCCCCATTGTGCGCCTGGCCCACCACTGGTTCGGCCTGGCCCCGGCAACGGTCGAGGTCGACGGTCGCCGACCGGATCTCGGCCACCAGCTCCGGGGCGCTCATGCGTCCCTCCCGATCCGGGCGCTTGGCCTCTTGTCGGACCCCGTCTACGTGTACTTCAGCGGTGCGGGACGCGTCTTCGTCCCCGCACTCGACATCTCCGCGTTCCCCCCGTTGCGCCCGATCGGACCCGCACTCCGGTCGTTCCAGCGCGCGACCCAGCGCGTCTTCGGCATTCGGGCACCGGCGTCCACCCCGGACGCCGGTTCGCACGTCGTTCGGCCATGACCAGTTGGCGTGACGCCCTGAGCGGGGTCGCAGACACGGTCCGCCAGGGCCGCGTCGCACCCAAGGCCCTGGCGGTATTGGACAGCCGGAGCCTCGTCCGCGCGCTGTTTCTCTCGTCGGCGGTCCGCTTCGAGCTGCTTCAACATCTCGTCACCGAGCACTCCGCTGACGAACTGGCCGAACTGACCGGCGCCTCCAACCCCGATCGGCTGCGAGCGTGGCTCCAGGTCGGTGTCGAGCTCGGCGAGCTGCGCAGGCGGGACGACCGCTACCGGGTGTCCGGACGCCGCGCCCGTGCGCTCGCCGGAGGGGACGAGTTCCTCACCGCGCACTACCGCTCCATCCTCGAGTACCAGGTGGGGCCGTATGCCGAGCTGGACGAGCTCCTGCGAAGCGATGCCGGCACCGGCCGCGACGACCTTGACCGGTATGCCGACGACATCGCCCGGGTGTCGCTGGCCGCCACGCCGTTCGTCAGCTCCCTGGTTCGCCGGACCGTCGCTCAGCTGCACCCGACTCGAGTGCTCGACGCCGGTTGCGGTTCGGGCGTCTACACCCGGGTAGTGCTCGAGGCGGACCCGGTCGTTCTCGTGGACGGGGTGGATCTCGCCGAGAGCGTGATCATCGACGCCCGGGAGGAGTTGGCCAAGACCGGCCACGGCGACCGGGGCCGCCTCCACGCCGGCGACATGCTCGAGTGGCTCGACCGTTCAAAGCACCGGTTCGACCTCGTCATGCTCCTCAACAACGTCTACTACTTCGAGCGCGCGCAGCGTCGCGAGCTCTACCGGTTGGTGCGGTCGCGCCTTACCGCGGCGGGCCAGCTGCTCGTGGTGTCCATGACGTCTCCCGGCTCGATCGCGGCAGCCCATCTGGACCTCATGTTGCGCTGCCAGTCCGGCACCGCGTCGCTCCCCGACGTCCTCGATCTTCGAAGCGATCTGACGGGGGCCGGCTACGAGGTGATCGAGGAGCTGCGGCTGGTGCCGACGGAACCCTTCGTCGGGTTCCGCGCCCGTCCTCACGGCTGAAGTGCGGGAGCCACCTGTCGGCGTCTTGCCTCAGCAACCCCGGGGCTATTCGTTGCCCGACCCGTGGGAACCGGGGCCGCCGTGGTGATCGAACCAGTTGTCAAGCGCGTGAAATGACGTGTTCGCCCCGGCGATGATGGTGAAGAACACGTTGCGCCTGGGGAGTAGGTACGCGTACACCGGGGGGCCCGATGTCTCCCGGGCGCACAGGAGGTTCTGACCGGCCGTCTTCGGGTACGCGTTCGTGAACCACTGGTCCTCGCCGTCGAAACCCTGGGGCGGCGGACACCTGTCCGAATGCACCTGCGGATCAAAGCCTGAGTAGTCCTCGTACCTTTTCACGCCGGCCGCGTAGTCGGTGCTGTTGTCGAACTGGAAGACGAAAATCCCCCCATCGATCGGGATGATGGCGCAGCCCCACAGGCCCGTCAGTCCCTTGAACCCATGAGCAAAGGCCTTCTCCTGGGCGGAGATGCCGTTGTAGGTGCAACTGGTCACGTCGTCCGGCATCAGCGCAGGCAGAGGAACGGCGGATGGCCCAAACGGGCCGATGCTGGCGACCGCCGCGCCGATGGTCAGGCCACCCAAGACCAGGACCAACACGGCACCGAGCACCAGAGCTCGCCTCTTGCGGGGCGGCTTCGAATGCCCTCCGACGCCGCTGGCCGCGGGCTCGAATGGGACCTCGGCTCACCGTCGGGCGGGGCCGCGCCCTCGGCCTGGGTGGCGGCGACACCGGCTGGCTGCGTCCCGGGGACCCCCCGCGAATCGATCACCGGCTGAGCAGCATGATGGGTTCCCGCACCCGAGGCTTCGAGCGCGTCGGCGAATTCCCCGGCGACCCACCGGCACCCCGCCTCGTCGAACGGGGCCGCTCGATCAACGTCGCCGCGGCCAACTGGGCCGCCACATCCCGCTCCATCCCCTGGTCGAGATGCTCCCGCAACGAGACGGCCACCTCGGACTCGGCTGCGCCCAGGATCAGCGCGACCTGTTTCGGCGAGTCGGGAAGCCGGTCCCGGAGGTGCGGACCGAGCTCCGCCGGGCTCGACAGGACGGAGAGCCCGTACTCCGAGACGATCGAGCGAAGGGCATCGTCGACGGCCCCCGACGGGTCCCAAGCCGGATCGGTCATGACGCCCCCTCAAGCATCGAGCCGGCGGTCGATCGCCGGCACAACCCGAAATGATTTTGGCGGCAGCTTACAGCGGGGTCGCCGTGCTTTTCCCTGGAAGACCGGTGGTCAGTCGCCGTCCCGTTGGTCGTCGTCGCGTTGGTCGTCGGCCTGGCGCCGATGCTTGCGGGTGACCCGCACGTGGTTGAGCACCAGGGCCAGCGCGACCACCCCGATGACCACGTACGACCACACGCCGATGGCCTTCAATGCATGTTCGTACTCCGCGCCGAGCGCGTAGCCGAGCATCGTGTAGAGCGTCGCCCAGAGCACACCACCCACGATGTCGAAGACCACGAAGGTGCGAAAGCTGAGGTCGCTCAGCCCGGCCAAGGCCGGCATCACCGCGCGCACCACGACCACGAACCGGGCGATGAGCACGGCCGGGCCGCCCCGGCGAACCAGCTGGTCCCGGGCCCGGTTGAGCATCGGGTGCTTTCCGAGGCGGGTGTGCTCGAGAGCCCACGGCAGGATGGCGCGGCCGATCGCGTAGCCAACCAGGTAGGAGCCGATGGCGGCGGCGTTGGCCACCAGCACCATCACCACGATGTCGACCCGGTGTTCGCGGGCGAGCACGCCGCCCAGGACCACGGATATCTCGCCGGGGACGAAGAAGCCCACCCCGAAGCCGGACTCGGCGAGCAGCAGACCCGCCACGATCAGGTAGATGACCGGCCCGTGGAAGTGGGTGAGGAAGTTGCTCACGTTCCGGTGCCCGTCCGTCGGCGAGATGCCGGACGGCTGGTGACCCTCACGGCGGCAGCTTATGGCGGCAGTGGGTCAAGTTGATTTGCCACAACCGCAATCCAGGCTCCATCTCGACATCAACCGTCGGTCCCTCGGTAGGAGGGGGCGTGAAACTGCTCTCCGGAGCTGCCGACGCAAGGCTCAACGTAGGCGGAGGGTTGAAAATGACCCACCGTCGCTATGGGTGCCCGCAGTCCTCCCCCGATACGCTCGGAAATCGGCGCGCCGTCGGGCGCGAGACCAAGGGGGACCGATGACGGACACGAAGATCGAGGTCCAGGGCACCTGTGACGAGCAGTTCGAAGCCGTGCGCGAGGCCTTCTACAAGAACCTCGACGAGGGCAAGGACATCGGTGCGTCGGTCACCGTGCACGTCGAGGGCGAGCCGGTAGTCGACCTGTGGGGTGGCTGGACCGACGAGGAGCGCACTACGGCCTGGGAGCGCGACACGATCACCAACGTCTGGTCGACCAGCAAGACCATGACCAACCTGTGCGCGCTCATCCTGGCTGACAAGGGTGAGATCGACCTCCACGCGCCCGTGGCCAAGTACTGGCCCGAGTTCAAGGCCAATGACAAGGAGCGGATCGAGGTACGCCACCTGCTCTCCCACACCGCCGGGCTGCCCGGCTTCGAGGAGCCCATCACCTACGAGGACCTCTACGACTGGGAGAAGGCGACCAGCCTCCTAGCGGCGCAGAAGCCGTGGTGGGAGCCGGGCACCGCGTCGGGGTACCACGCCGTGACCCAGGGCTACCTGGTCGGCGAGGTGGTCCGGCGAGTCACCGGCCAGAGCCTCGGCACGTTCTTCGCGAAGGAGGTCGCGGGGCCGCTCGGAGCGGAGTTCTTCATCGGCACCCCGGCCGAAGAGGACCACCGGGTCAGCCGCGTGATCCCGCCCGACATGTCGGCGATCCAAGGGCAAATGGCGGGCAGCGAGATGCTGACCAAGGTGTTCTCCAACCCGGTACTGAGCGCCGAGCGCAGCTGGGACGAGGACTGGCGGCGAGCCGAGATCCCGGCGGCGAACGGGCAGAGCAACGCCCGGGGCGTCGGCGCGGTCCAATCGATCGTGTCCAACGGTGGCGAGGCCCGCGGCGTTCGGCTGCTCTCCCAAGCCGGGGTGGAAGCCATCTTCGAGGAGCAGTCCAACGGTGACGACCTCGTCCTCGGTGTGCCGCTGCGTTTCGGCATCGGCTACGGCCTCGGCACCGAGGTGATGCCGCTCGGCCCGCGCGGTTGCTACTGGGGCGGCTGGGGCGGGTCGCTCGTGGTCTCGGATCTCGATGCGCGCATCACCGTCTCGTACGTGATGAACCGCATGGAGATGGGTCTCGTCGGCGACACCCGCGGGGCGGCGCTGGTGTTGGCGGCGGTGGTGAGCCTGGCCCCCCACTAAGTACACGGCGATGGCCGGCTAGTTGATGGCGAAGTAGACGATGCCGGCGCTGCCCAGGGCGAGGCAGTAGAACGCGAACGGCGTGAGTCGGTTCTTGCGGAAGTAGCGGACCAGGAACCGGATCGAGATGAGCGCCATGACGAACGCGACCGCGCTGCCGGCGAGTACCTGCCCGCGGATGCCGTTGCCGAGCGTGCCCAGCAGGTCCGGGACCTTCAGCAGTCCGGCCAGCAGGATCGGCGGGGCCGACAACAAGAAGGCGAACCGGGCTGCGTCCTCGTAGCTGAACCCGCGCACGAGGCCGGTCACCATGCAGATCCCGTCCCGGCTGATGCCGGCCAGGAGCGAGAGCGACTCGGCCAGCCCGACGATCACGGCGTCGCGCAGCCGCAACGAGGCCAGGACCTCGGGGTCATGATCCTCGGATCCGACCGGCGGGGCCGGTGGAGCGACGGTCGTCGCTTCGTTCGGCACCGGACCGGCCGGCACTGCGACGAGCGCGGTGGCCTTGGCTCGCCCCTTGCGCCGGAGCCATTCGCCGCCCAGCAGGATCAGGCCGTTCACCGTGAGAAAGGTCGCCGCGGCGAGCGGCTTCGCGAAGACCGTCCGGAGCGGGTGCTCGAGGGCGAGGCCAATGATGCCGACCGGGATCGTGGCGACGATCACGAACCACGCCGCCCGCTCGTCGGCGGTCTCCGCCCGGCGCTTCGTCAGGCTCGAGAAGAAACCCTTGATGATTCGGACCCAGTCCCGCCAGAAGTAGGCGATCAGGGCGAGCGCAGTGGCCACATGGAGGCCGACCACGAACGCGAGGTAGGGCGACTCGCGGCTGGCCTCCTGGGTCACCAGGCGGGCCCACGACCCCCCGATGAAGGCCGGGATGATGACCGTGTGGCCGAGGCTCGAGATCGGGAAGAGCTCGGCGACCCCCTGGATGAAGCCGATCACGATCGCCTGCAGGAACGTCACTTCGTCCTCCGAAGCGCTGGGTGCGGGCCGGGTGGCCGCAGGTGGACGTGATGCGGGACCGCTTCGACGCTAGGCGACGGCGATCCCCCGCTCGGGGAATCCGACCCCGAATCGGCGAGGGGGCCGACCCGGTCAGTCGACGCCGAGTGCGACGACCTCGTCGTGGGCCAGGGTTGCCAGGATCGACTCGGCCAACGTCCGGGCCGAGCGGGCGTCGAGCTCGACGGCGACGCGCTGGCCCGGGTCATCGCCACCGGCCCGGAAGTCGATGCACAGGGCGTGCTCGACCGGGGCCTCCTGGGGGTGGTCGAAATAGACGACCGCGCTCTCGATCGGGAACCAGCCCTTCGCGCCGAGCCCGGTGCCGGCCACCTTCTCTGTCGATGTCAGGTACGTGCACATGTGCTCAGCCCCCCAGGTACTCGCCGTAGAACTCCCAGATCTCGTGCCAGCCCTGGCGCGAGGCCTCGGCGTTGTAGCTCGGGCGCTCGACCCAGAAGAACGCATGGCCGGCGTCGTCGTAGGTGTGGAACTCGTAGGTCTTCTGGTGCGCCTTGAGCTCCTCTTCCATCCGGGCGGTGTGCTCGGGCGACGGGTTGGCGTCGTTCACGCCGAAGAGCCCGAGCATCGGGCAGCGGAGGTCCTTGGTCATGTCGATGACGGCGACCGGCCGCTCGGGTGTCAGCTGGTCGGGCGTCGCCACCACCCCGCCGCCGTAGCAGACGACGGCTGCGTCGACGTCCAGGTTGCACGCGCTCAAATAGGTCTGGCGGCCGCCGGAGCAGTACCCGATCACGCCCACCTTCCCGTTGGCGCTGGGCTGGGCCTTCAAGAAGGCCACCGCACCCGACACGTCTTCGATGCACTGCGCGTCTGGCACCCCGCCGGCGGCCCGGGCCGCGGCGGCGCCGTCGCCGGCCGACGCCCCGGGGGCGTAGCGGTGGAAAAGGTTCGGGACGACGGCGCCGTACCCGTGGGCGGCGAAGCGCCGGGCGATCTCCTTGGTCGAGGAGTCATACCCGGGCATGTGGTGGATCACCACGACGCTCCCGTACGACTCGGCGTCGACCGGCCGGGCGTGGTACGCCTCGATCTCGTCGCCCTGGCCCGAGACGAGCGTGATGGTCCCCGCCTCGATCTTGTCGCTGCTCATGTCATTCCCTTTCGGACTCACCGGTGTCGGGTCGTTTGCACCGGGCTCGCTGGGCGGCGACACGCTACGCCGTGGCGTCGCATCGTCACCGTCTCCCAGCCTCGCGAGCCGGACCCCGGTCAGGCAACCCGGGGTCCGACGGGGCGCTGCAGGCGACCTCGACTGGGCACGGCCCCGCCCGGTGCGGTAGCGGCACCGGGGCGTTCACGGCATGATCGAGGTGGCGCACTGGCCGGCCGGTCAACCCGAAATGCCCGTTGAAGAGGAGACGCGTGAGCGAACTGGAGAAGCGGCCGCTCGGCCGCACCGGAATGGACGTCACGGTCCTCGGCTTCGGCGCGATGGAACTGCGGGGCAACAGCCACCGCAGGCCGGTCCCGATGGAACCGGGTCAGGCGGCCAAGGTCCTGAACGGGGTTCTCGACGCCGGGATCAACTTCGTCGACACCTCCATTGACTATGGCTCGAGCGAAGCGGAGATCGGGAGCGCGATCGCGCACCGGCGCGACGAGTTCTTCCTTGCGTCGAAGGCCGGATGCCCGGTCGACGCCGAACGGTTCGTCAATGCGGAGCCGGGGCCTCTGCCGCACAACTACAGCCGCGCCAACATCCGGGCCGGGATAGAGCAGAGCCTCGAGCGTCTGAAGACCGATCACCTCGACCTCCTCCAGCTCCACATCAGCCCGTCGCTCAGCACCATCGAGAACGACGACGTCATCGAAACCCTGCTCACGTTGAAGCAGGAGGGGAAGACCCGGTTCATCGGTTCCTCGTCGACGATCCCCAACATCTCGGACCACATCAAGATGCAGACGTTCGACGCGTTTCAGATCCCGTACTCGCTCCTCGAGCGCGATCACGAGGACGCCATCAACTGGGCGCACGACGACGGAGCGGGCGTGATCGTGCGCGGCGGCGTGGCCAAGGGCGGGCCGAGGCAGATCCTGCCGGGCCGGAAGAACGTCTGGGAGCTGTGGGACACCGAGGGCCTCGACGACCTCCTCGACCCCGGCCAGACCCGGGTTGAGTTTGCTCTCCGATTCACGATCAGCCACCCCGGGATGAGCACGACCATCGTCGGGACGTCCAACCCCGAGCACCTCGCGGCCAACGTGGAGGCCGCGTTGAAGGGCCCGCTCTCGAGCGACACCTACGAGGAGACCAAGCGCAGGCTGGGTGCGGCGGGCGAGGTCCCGGTCGAGCTCGCCCGGGATTAGCTGTCCGAGGGTCGCCGGTCCCCCAGCTCCGCCTCGGCCTCGATCTCGACCTTCCAGCGGGGGTCGAGCAGGCCGGCGACAACCACCATCGTCGCGGCGGGCCGGGCCCGCCCGAACACGGCCGCATGGGCCACGCCGACTGGGTCCGCGTCGGCCGGGTCGACAAGGTACATGCGGGTGCGGATGACGTCGTCCGCCGATGCGCCGAGTTCGGCCAGGGCGGCGACCACGATCTCGAGGCACCGGCTGGCCTGGCTCCCGGCGTCGTCCGGGCACGAGCCGTCCGCCCAGATCGGCGCTGTGCCCGAAACCACGATGCGCGAACCGACGCGCACGGCGCGGCTGAACCCGATCGAACCTTCGAACGGCGACCCCGACGCAGTGCGCCGGCGACTGTCGTCGCTCACGAACCGGTGAAGTCGGGCTCTCGACGCTGGCTCGACGCGGCCACGCCCTCGGCGAAGTCCTTCGTCCTGCGGAGCCGCTCCTGCTCGGACCGCTCGTGGTCGGTCGCCTGCCGCACCCGATCAGCCAACCCGCGTCGCATGGTCGCCCGGATGGCTCGCACCGACAGTGGCGCGGCCGCGGCCAGCTCGTTGGCCATCGCCTTGGCCTCGGACACGATGGCCTCCGTCGTGGCGACCAGCCGGTCGCAGAGCCCGATCGAGTGGGCTTCCTCGCCGCCGATGCGCCGGCCGGTGTAGAGCAACGACGCGGCGGCCTGCTGGCCGACCGCGTCGGGCAGGGTCACCGTCAGCGCGAAGCCGTGGTGGAACCCGAGCCTGGCGAAGTTGGCCGAGAACCGGCTCTCGGGGCTGGCCACGCGGAAGTCCGCCGCGAGCGCAAGGCCGAGACCGCCTCCGATGGCCGAACCCCCGACGGCTGCGACGACGGGCAGCTCGGCCTCGAACAACCGGAGCGCCTGGCCGTAGAGCTCGCCGACCGTCCGTTCGGTGCCGCTGGTCAGGTCGGCGCCGGCGCAGAAGTGCCTGCCCTCTGCGCACAGGACGATGGCCCGGCACCGTCCGGCCTGCAGCTCCTCGTACGCGTCGGCGATGTTAGAGATGAGCGCCACGTCGAAAAAGTTGTTGGGGGGCCGGTGGATCTCGACGACCGCGACGTGGTCGTCACCCAGCTCGACCGTGACGTCGCTCACTTCCCCGGGGAATCGGTTCGCACGTCCCGCACCTCCTTCAGGCCAACCATGGCGGAGCGTCCCTTACGAACGCGCCGGGCCGTGACGCTACCGGTCGGCGCTCCAAGCGTCGAAGCTCACCGCCCGGTCGAGTTGGTCCGCACCTCGCGGAACGGCACGTGTGAGTCCGCCGACGGCTCCCGGGGCAGGCCGAGCGAACGCTCCCCGACGATCGAGCGCTGGATCTCGTCGGTGCCCCCGGCGATGGACCCGGCCGGCACCGACACCAGGATCTCGGCGATCACGCCGTCGTGCATCGAGGTCGGCCCGGTCAGCATCCCGGCCGCTCCGGCCATGGTCCCGTGCGCATGGGCGGACCGCCGCGCAATGTCGCTCCCGGCGAGCTTGGCCACCGAACCCTCGGGCCCCGGTGCCCGGCCGGCCGCCCGCGCCGAGCGGGCCCGCTCGACGTTCCAGTTGGCCACGCGGTTGCGGGCGATGACGTCCGCGATGAGCTGGCGCTCAACCGGGGACGCGTCGACCTGGCGGGCCATGGTCGCCAAGAGGTCGGGCCGCCCGGCCCGCTGGGGATACCACGCGTAGGTGCGGGAATGCTCGGCGGCCTCGGCCATCGCCTCGGTCGCCGTGCGCCCCTTCTGCCAGCCGTCGCTCGCGACCAGCCTCGACCCGCCGAGGCCCCGCTCGTGGGCGAGCGTCGTGAGGGCCGCCGACCAGCCGTCGTTGAGCTCCCCGACCACGTTGTCGGCGGGCACCCGGGCCTCGGTGAAGAAGACCTCGTTGAACGACGCGTGGCCGTTCATCTGGCGTAGCGGCCGGACCTCCACACCCGGCTGGTCCATCGGGAGGATGAAGTAGGTGATGCCCCGGTGCTTCGGGGCGTCCCAGTCGGTGCGGGCGAGCAGCATCCCGAACGCGGCCGTCTTGGCCCCGGTCGTCCAGACCTTCTGGCCGCTCACCACCCACTCGTCGCCGTCGCGGTCCGCCCGGGTCGTGAGCCCGGCCAGGTCGGACCCGTTGCCCGGTTCGGAGAACAGCTGGCACCAGTGGTCCTCGCCGGTCAGAATCCGGCGCAGCAGCCGCCCCTTCAGGTCGGCGGATCCGTGAGCGAGCAGGGTCGGGGCGGCCAGGTTCATGGCCGAGCCGATTGGGGGTCCGACGGCCCCATGGGACTGGCGCTCGTCGGTGGCGACCCGGGCGAGCTCGGCCGAGAGCCCCTTCCCGAGCCAATCGGCGGGCCATTGGGGTGAGGCCCACCCCGAGTCGGCGAGCAATCCCCGCCACTCGAGGAGCGGGCGTTCGGGGTCCCAGTTCGCCCCGAGCCACCCCCGGACCTCCGCTGTCACCTCGGCTGGACTCGGTGCGGCACCGCTCATCGCGCCTCAGGCTATGTCGCGCGACCTCACTGCGGCGGGGCCGCCGGGTCGTATCCGTCCGCCCAGTCGCCGGCGGGAACGCTCCACGACACGTTGGCCGGGCGTTCCATCACGAGGATCACGGCGGGGACGTGGGGAAGGCCGCCGTGCCAGTGCCACTCGCCCGCCGGGACCTCCACGCTGTCGCCCGGACCGACCACGTCCCGTGTGCGTTCGCCGGCGACGACCGCTTCCCCGGCGACGACGTGCAACAACCGTCCGCTCGAGCACACATTGGGCCGAGAGCGGCTGCCCGGTCCGAACCACATCAGCCGCACCTCGATCCCGTCGTTGATGGACGACCGCAACACGTGGACGCCCACCGTGCCCACATAGAAGAGCGACGATGCCGCCGTCTCCTCGGATCGGTCGGTGATCCGGTACACCTCCATCTATGCCCTCCCCTTGTTCGGTCGCCCTTTTGTCAAAGGCGCCGAACGTGCGAGAGTCGGGCCATGGCCGCTCCGGACGTGAAAGCGCTCGTCTTCGACGTATTCGGAACGGTCGTGGACTGGCGAACTTGTGTCATAACCCGGGCAAAAGAGATCTCGGGGGTTCGAGGAGTCGGGATCGACTGGGGGGTCTTCGCCGACGAGTGGCGCACCGAGGGCTACCTCGTCCCGATCGGCGAGATCGTCGGGGGGACCCGGCCCCACACCGACGTTGAGGTCCTCCTGGGCGAGAAGCTGGCAGAGCTTCTGATCCGGCACGGGCTCGAGCTGACCGCGGACGAGACCCATTCGCTGGCCCTGACCTGGCGGCGGCTCGACCCGTGGCCCGATGCCGTCGCGGGCCTCGAGCGGTTGCGGCGCGGCTACATGCTCGGACCGCTTTCAAACGGGAGCTTCGCCCTCCTCACCGAGATGGCCAAACGGGCCGGGTTGCCCTGGGACTGCATCGTGTCGACGGAGCTGTTCGGCACGTACAAGCCCGACCGCCGGGCCTACGAGGGCGCGGCGCGGCTGCTCGGCCTGGCCCCCGACGCGGTCATGCTCGTGGCGGCCCACGTCGGCGACCTGCGCGCGGCGGCCGCGGCCGGCCTGCGCACCGGGTATGTCCCCCGGCCGCTCGAGTGGGGACCGGCGGGCCGCCAGCCGGCGCCGCCCGACCCCGACTTCGATGTGGTGGCAACCGACTTCTCTTCGCTCGCCGACCAGCTGTGCTCGGCCGATGCCGGCGTGTGAACCGGCCCCGTTAGCGTGGAGTCATGAGTCAAGGGATCAGCCCGCTCGAACGCGTCTATCTCGACGCGCAGGAGCTCGGCCGGCTGGCCACGGTCGACGCGCAGGGCCGTCCCCACGTCGCGCCGGTCGGCTACACCTTCAACGAGACGACCGGCACGCTCGACATCGGCGGATTCCACATGTCCCAGACGGCCAAGTTCAACCACGTGCGCGCGAGCGGGGTCGCGGCGCTCGTCGTCGATGACGTCCTGCCCCCGTGGCGGCCCCGGGGCATCGAGATCCGGGGACGCGCCGAGGCGATCGACAGCGCGGCCGGCGCCGAGACAGGGCTGATCCGCATCCACCCCGACCGCGTCCACTCGTGGGGCGAGGGACTCCGGGCGACCGGTGACGACGGCCGCTGAGCCCCGCAGCGCTCAGGCGCTCCGGGGCCGCTTCTCCCCGTAGGTGTCCCAGTAGGTCGTCTCTTCAATCGGACGGCGCTTCGCCTCGCCCCAGCGCCCGAGTGGGTAGCCGACCGGGATCATCGCCCAGGTGTGCACGTCGTCGGGGACGTCGAGGACCGCCTTGACCTCGGCCTCGTTCAACCGGTGCACGGTCGTGAGCGCAGTGCCCAACCCGAGCGAGCGGGCGGCCAGGAACAGGTTCTGGCAGCCCGGGTAGATAGAGGCGGGATCCTCGGTCCGCGAACACGGGATGACGATGACGGGTGCCTCGCCCATGTGGTCGGACAGGTAGTCGGCCGAGGTCAGGATTGCCGTTGGCGCATCGTCGCCCAGCGCGGCGACGTAGCCCCCGCGGACCGCCTTCCAGGACCGGCCGTAGATCTCCCCGATCTTGGCCTTCCGTTCGGTGTCGGTGACCACGAGCCACCGGGCCACCTGGCGGTTGCCGCCCGAGGGGGCCTTGGTCGCCGCCTCGATGATGGTCCAGATGTCCTCGTCCGAGACGGGCCGGTCGGGGTCGAGCCGCCGCATCGCCCGGGTGGTTCGCATCGCTTCAAAGAGTTCCATGGGGTCACGCGTAGCACGTCGGAGACGGTCCCGGCTGGGCCGGCCGGCCGCGGGCGCACCCTCGGCCGTTGGTCTGCACCTCCGTTTCGATCGCATGAGGGAGCGGTTGCAAAGCGGGCGGGCTTCCACAAACATCAAGGCCGTGAGCACCGGGGACGGCCACAGGCCAGTTCAGCTGCGCGACGTGGCGGCCGAGGCCGGCGTCTCGATCTCGACTGCGTCGCGGGTACTCACGGGTTCGGGCCGCTGCTCCCCGGGCGCCAAGATCGCCGTCCTGGCGGCGGCAAAGCGGCTCTCTTACCAACCCAACAAGATCGCCCGGGCGCTGCGGGCGAAGACCACTCGCAGCATCGGGATGACCGTGCCGTGGCTGCGCAACCCCTTTTACGCCGAGCTCGTCGAAGCGGTCGACGTTTTCTTGCAACGATTCGAGTTCGACCTGGTCCTGGCCGACGCGAGAGGGTCGTGGCAGGACGAGGCGCGGCGGGTCCATTCGCTCGTCTCCCGGCGGGTCGACGGGTTGATCGTCATCCCCACCCAGCAGACGAACAGCGCCGAGGCCCTGGCCGAGGCCAACCGCTCGATCCCGGTGGTCCAGCTCGAATACGAGACCGGGAACCTCGACATCGACTACGTGGGCATCGACAACACGCTCGGCATCAACCTCGTCCTCGACCACCTCGTCGACCTCGGCGCGAGCAGCGTCCGCTTCGTGTCCTCGGCGGTCATCAGCTCGGCCAGCCGCAGCCGGCTGAAGGCGTTCTCCGACGGGGTGGAGGAGCGCGGCATGCGCCCGCACGAACCCATCCTCGGCCGCTTCACCACGAAGTTCGGGAAAGAGGCGGTGACGATGATCCTGGCCGGCGGCGCGATGCCCGACGCAATCGTGTGCGCGTCCGATGTGGTCGCCCTCGGCGTGATCGGCCAGTTGCACGCCGAAGGCATCTCGGTGCCAGAAGACGTGATGGTCACCGGGTTCGACGACATCGTGTTCGCCGAGCTCTGCGATCCTCCACTCACGACGGTCCACCAGCCGCGGCGGCGGCTCGCCGACGCCGCTGTCTCCGCGCTCGTCGGCCGCATCACCGGCGAGAACCGGGGCCCGCCGACCCGGGTCGAGCTACCGCCGCATCTGGTCGTCCGTCGCTCGTCGCTGCGGCCGCCCCACGTCGTGCCATCGTCCAATCTGGCCTGACACGGACGACCCCTCAGGAGCCAGGCAGCGGGACGTTCTGCAACCGCAGCCGCCCCTGGGCGACCAACTTCCCGTCGTCGTGGCGGGTGAACTCCACCGACCACACCTGCTGGATCCGGCCCTGGAGCACCGGCTCGGCGACGACGTCCATGCGACCGTCGACCACCGGACGGAGAAAGTCGGTCGTGTTGCAGACGCCGACCGCGAACTGCCCGCGATCGGCGACCGCGGCCGACGCCCCGAGCGAGCACGTGGATTCCACGATCGTGGCAAACACGCCGCCGTGGACGACGCCCCACGGCGTGTGATGGTCGGGGGTCACGTCGAGGTGACCAACCACGCGGCTCCCCGTGAGCTCCTCCATCTGGAAGCCGAGCGCGGCGAGCCAGGACCCGATGGAGCTCGGACCGATCGTCATGACGCCCGTGGCTCCCTGATCACGGGGTGCCCATCCGCTGGATCAGCGAACCGGCCTCGAACGTCGTACGGCCCGAGCGCTGCGCCGCATCGCATACACATCCGGCGGTCGTCGACCCCGCCGCCGCACTCGCGATGGAACACCACGACCGGGGGCGGTCCCTCGATGGCGTGGCGGTTCCCCCAGGTGAGCAGGGCCATGAGGACCGGCCACAGATCGATCCCCTTCTCGGTGAGCCGGTACTCGAAGCGCTCCGGGTGCTCCTGGTAGCGCCGCTTGCACAGCAGACCGTCGGCAACCAGCCGGCCGAGCCGGTCGGTGAGCACGGTGCGCGCGATGCCGAGGTTGCGCTGGAAGTGCTCGAAGCGCCGGGTGCCCCAGAACGCCTCGCGCACGACCAACATCGTCCAGCGGTCCCCCACGATCTCGAGGGTCTTCGCGATCGAGCAGCGCTGGGATTCGTAGCTCCGCGGAAGCACGAGCCCAGGGTACCGCGTCAGTAGTTTGACACTACCCAGGCGGCTCTTGCCCTCCTGAGCCAGCCTCGCCGGGGCCGCGGCGGCGGGCTCGCCCGGTCCTCACCCCGGTGGGCCGGGACTGGCGCAGGCTCGGCCAGACGTGTCCGAAAGTGTCCAGCCATTGCTCCCCGGATGGTCCATCATCGTTGTGTGAGCGGATTCTCAGCGGTGGTCACGACGGGGATCTACTGCCGGCCCGGATGCGGCGGCCGGCCGAAGCCCACCAACGTGCGCGAGTACGCCTTGGCCGCAGCTGCGGAGGCCGCCGGCTTCCGGGCCTGCATGCGATGCCGCCCGTATCGGAGCGATCCGCCGTTCAACCCCGACGCGCCCGAGCTCGTGTGCCGGGCGGTGCAGCTGGTCGTCGACGGGATGCTCGACGACAACACCGAGCACGCGCTTGGCGAACGGCTGGGCATCTCGGCGCGCCATCTCCGCCGGCTGTTCGAGCAACACCTCGGCGTGACCCCGGACCAGCTGGCCCGGTCCCGGCGGGCCCACTTCGCCCGGCGCCTGCTCGACGACACCGACCTCAGCTTCGCCGACATCGCGTTCGCGGCGGGCTTCGGGAGCATCCGACAGTTCAACCGGGTGTGTCGGGACATCTTCCGCGCCCCACCACGCGAGCTGCGGGCCCGGCGCCGGTCGAACGACCGGCTGGTGGCCGACGGCGGCCTCGCCCTGCGGCTCCCGTTCACCCCCCCGCTCGAGTGGGACACCATGCTCGAGTACTTCCAGAGCCGGGCCATCCCGGGCGTCGAGAGCGTGTCCGACGGCACCTACCGGCGCACCGTCGTGATCGACGGCCACCCGGGGGTGATCGAGCTGTCCCGGGGCGGCGAGGACCACCTGTTGCTCGTCGCACACCTGCCCCACTGGGAGGGCCTGATCCACGTGGTCGACCGGGCCCGGCGCATCTTCGGGCTCGACATTGACCTCGAGGAGGCCAACGACCGGCTCGGGCGCGACGCCGACATCGGGCCGCTCGTCCGCAAGTCACCGGGCCTGCGCACCCCCGGGACCTGGGACCCGTTCGAGACGGCCATCCGCGCGATCTGCGGACAGATGATCAGCGTGGCCAGCGCCGGCACGATCGTGCGGCGCATCGTGGATCGCCACGGGGCCGACGTGCCGGGGTTGGGCGCGCTCGGCCTGTCGCGGGTGTTCCCGACGCCCGCGACCCTCGCCGAGGGAAATCTCGATGGTCTGGGCCTCACCGCCACCCGCGTCGAGGCCGTCCGTGCGCTCAGCCGGGCCGTCGACGACGGGTCGCTCCGGCTCGACCGGGGCGCCTCGCTGGACCGCTTCGTCGACTCGGTCTGCTCGCTGCGTGGCCTCGGGCCGTGGAGCGCGCACTACCTGGCTCTCCGGGTCGGCGAGCCCGACGCGTTCCCGGGATCGGACCTCGGCATCCGCCGCTCTCTCGAACACCTGCTCGGCCGGCCCGTCTCTTCCCACGACGCCGAGGTGGCGAGCGAGCGGTGGCGACCCTGGCGGTCCCTCGCGGCCACGCACCTGTGGTTCCGCCTCGGCAACCCCAGCGAGGCGGCGCCCCGACTGGCATCGGTGCAGCCCCCTCCGTAGCCTGCCTTTGTGCCCGAGCCGGCGTATCCCCCGCGCTCCTCCGCCGAAAGACGGTGATGCCCGGGATCCTCGCCTCGGTCGGGGTCGGATCGGGGCCACTCCTCTACGCATTCACGCTCGGCCTGGTCGCGGCGGTCAACCCGTGCGGGTTTCCCCTGCTCCCGGCGTACATGTCGCTCTTCGTGGGCGAGGACACGGTCGGGCGGCCGCAGCGTAACCTGCGCGCCCTCGGCGCGGGGGCGAGCGTTGCCGCCGGGTTCGTGGTCGTGTTCGGGCTCCTCGGCATCCTGGTCGAGGGGGGCATCGCGGTCGTGGTCGGCTGGGTGCCCTGGGTCATGATCCCCGTCGGCGTGGCCATGGTCGCGATCGGCGTTGCAGCGGCGATGGGGCGCAACGTGCGACTGCTTCGCCCGATCCGCCGGTTGGGCACCGGTCGTAGCGTGCTCGCGATGGCGGGCTTCGGGGTCGCCTACGCGGTGGCGTCGCTGAGCTGCGCCCTGCCGCTCTTCCTGGCCGCGGTCGCCGGCTCCTTCGGCCGGCTCGGGTTCTTCGACGGGACCGGGACGTTCGTCGCCTACGCCCTCGGCATGGGGCTGTTCTTGATGGTGGCGGGCCTCATCGTCGCAAATGCCGGTGCGTCGTCGCTCCGCGCCGTCCGGCCGCTGACGAGGGTGGTGCCGCGGCTGGCCGGGGGCGTGCTCGCGCTCGTCGGCGCCTACCTCGTCTTCTATTGGGCCACCTTCCTCGCCGAACCGACCGCGGTCCCGCAACCGATCGGCCTGGTCGAGCACGTCCAGGCACTGCTCACCAGCTGGCTGAGCCAGTCCCCGCGCGTGATCGGGCTGGTCCTCGGCGCAGTGGTCGTCGCCGCGATCGGGTTAGCCGCGCTCGCGACACGGCCCGGAAAGCCCGAGCGTCCGAGTAGCCCTTCGGTCCCCTCGGTCCCCTCGGTCCGCGAACCCGTGTCGGGGCGCGCCGGTGGCTAACACCCTCGAGGAACGGCGGACCGAACCCGGGAGTGAGGCGACGGGGAACCCGCGCCGGCGGCCACTCCTCCCGGCGGTGATCGGCGTCGCGCTTGCCGGTGTGATCGCCGTGGTGCTCTTCGTCGGCATCGGCGTCCACAAGAGCGCCCCCGACGTCGCACCGGGCATCGACCTCTCGGCCTCGTACCTGCTCAAGCTGGACGTCCTCGGCAGATCGTCGGCTCCCGTCGCACCGAATTTCGCCCTGACAAACCAGCACGGCCAGCGCGTCGCGCTCTCGCAATTCAGAGGAAAGTCGGTCGTGTTGTCCTTCAACGACGACCGTTGCACCGACATATGCACGCTGCTCGCTCAGGACGTCGTCGTCGCCGACCGCGACCTCGGCTCGGCGGCAAGGGACGTCGTGTTCCTGTCGGTGAACGCCAACCCGTACTACCCGGCCGTCTCGACCGTCCGGTCGTGGACCGACAGCCACGGGCTCGGGCGCGAATCCAACTGGGTGTTCGAGACGGGCACGCCGGCCGGACTGAAGAGCGTGTGGAACCAGTACGGCGTGGAGGTGGAACTCGACCCGGCCAGCCGGACGGTGGTCCACTCGACCGAGCTGTACTTCATCTCCCCGAACGGGCGGGAGATGGCGATCGGGTCGTTCGGGACCGCGACCGCCGACACCTCGATCTATTCGCACACGATGGCCCAGATGGCCAACGACCTCCTGCCGAGTGCAGAACAGGTCAGCGTCGCCGGCCCGTCGGCGCTGGCGCCCAGCCAGAGTGACGCCGCGATCGGGGCCACCGTCCCGGGCTTCCAGCTACCGATGTTGACGGCCCCGGCAAGGACGTTCTCGTCGTCCAGCCTCCGGGGCCGCTACAGCGTGCTCAACTTCTGGTCGAGCACCTGCACGGCGTGTGTGAGGGAGATGCCGGCCATCGAACAGGCCTACAAGGATCTGGGCGCACGGGTCGACTTCGTGGGCATCGACGTCTCGGACAACCGGGGAGCGGCGGCCGCCTTCGCGAGGCGGGTCGGTGTGACGTATCCGCTGGTCTCGGACTCCTCGGGCGATGTGGCCAGCACCTACCAGATCCCCGCGCTCCCGTTCACCGCGATCATCGGCCCGAACGGCACACTCGAGACCCTCCACCCCGGAGCGATGACCACCGAGCAGCTCGAGTACGTGGTGAAAAACCTCAATCCCGCACTGATGCACGACTGACATGCTCGTCGCCAACGTCATCTCGCCCGGGATCTCGCTCCACACGCTGCTCACGGCGTGGCAGACCGGCCCGCTCAGCCTGTTCGCACTCTCGATCCAGGTCGCACTCGCGGCTGCCTACCTGTTCGGCGTGCGGCGACTCGCGAAGAAGGGGCGCTCGTGGTCGCTGTGGCGGACGGTGGCGTTCCTGTCCGCCACGATCCTGGTCGTCATCGCCGTGCAGTCGGGCCTGGCCTCCTACGACGACGAGAACTTCAGCATGCACGTGATCCAGCACCTGATGCTCATGAACTTCGCCCCGATCCTCTACGCACTCTCGGCGCCGATGACGCTCGCTCTCCAGGCGTCCAGCCGCCGGACCCAAGAGCGGCTGCTCAAGGTCCTCCACCACCCGGTCGTGAGTTTCATCACCAACCCGCTGGTCGCGGCGTCGACGGTCTACGTGACGATGATCGGCTACTTCCTCACCCCCTTCTACAACTTCTCGCTCGAGCATCCACTGGTGCACGACCTGTCCCACCTGCACTTCTTGATCACGGGATGCATCTTTTGGTGGGTGGTGATCGGGGCCGACCCATCGCGCTGGCATCTCTCGTACCCGGCGAAGCTGGGCCTGCTCGCGACCGGCATCCCGGTGACCGCGGTGCTCGGGCTTGCCCTGACCGGCGCCCGCACGTCGATCGCACCGGCCTTCCACACGGTCGCCGACACGCGGGCCGGTGGATCACTCCTCTGGGTGGTCGGCGAGCTGACCATGCTCACCGCGATGGGGCTGCTCCTCTTCCAGTGGATGCGCTTCGACGAACGAGAAGCGATTCGGGCTGACCGGCGAGCCGACCAGGAGGCGGCCGCCGCGGTCGCACCGAACGACTGAACCGCGGGTCGGGTGGCCACGCCCGAGCCGCAGTCCCGTCACGCCCGCCGGCGCGCCGCGGGCGAGACGAGCCCGTCAACCCCACACGACAAGCAGGCCGACCGCCGCCGCGGCCAGGCTCGCGGCCAGATTGGCCAGGGTGAAGCGGACCGCCGTTGCGACCGAGCCCTCCGCTGCGAGCCGGACCGTTTCCCATGAGGCGGTGCTCCAGGTGGTGAGGCCGCCGCAGAAGCCGGACCCGACGATCGCCTCGAGCGTCCCCGACCCGCCGTGGCGGAGCACGATGCCGGCCACCAGCCCGAGGACGAACGACCCGACCACGTTGACGGTGAAGGTGCCGAAGGGGAATAGGCCCGAGGTGCGGTCCTGCACCGCGCCGTCGAGGAGGTAACGGGCCAGCGCCCCCGCCGCACCGGCGAAGCCGACGGCTAGTGCGACCGCCATGGCACCGCCTTGACCAAGAACCTCGAGCACGCGATCCCGATCCAAGTCGCCGTAAGACCGGTTGCGACGGTGGCCATCAGATAGAGGAGCGCCGTCCCCACGTGATCGTGCTTCGCCAGGAGGTCCGTCTCGAGAGCGAAGGTCGACATCGTGGTCCATGAGCCGAGGAAGCCGACGCAGGTGAGCGGTCGCACGTAGCGCCACCGGCCCGGGTGGGCCAGCAACACTGCCAACAGGAGGCCGAGTGCGAGCGCACCGGAGGTGTTGATGGTGAATGTGGCCCAGGGGAAGTGTTCGGTGGGCGTCGGCCAGGCCAGCCCGACCTCGTAGCGGGCCAGCGCTCCGAAGAACCCGCCCACTGCGATGGCCACGAGCACGTCGAGCTGCCGCGACCGATGCACACGGGCACCGGCGCGGTGGCCCGACGCGGGTTCGGAGGGGTCGTCGGGCGCGAGGTCTGGGTCGACCGGCAGCGGGACCCGACTTCGGAGGTCCGCTCGGGTTCCATCGGGTCGGATGGGGTCGCGGCCGGCTGACATGTCTGCTCCTGACTCTTCTCAGTGACAGACGCCATCAGCCCATCGGCGGTTGCGGGGAGCGTCATCCCCGGGCAGCCCGCAGCTGCGGGCCGGCATCCACGCTACCCAGCGGCCGGGTCACGCGTGGCGACGGGAGGACCCCGTCGGTACTCTGACCTCCATGTCAGAGGTCTCCGATCGTTATGCCACCATCGCCCGAGGATTCGACACCCGGTTGGAGGGCCTCGCCCCCGACCAGTGGTCCGAACCCACCCCGTGCACCGACTGGACGGTACGCGATCTGGTCGCGCACGTCATCGACACGCACTCGAGGGTCTTCTCGACGCTCGGCGGCAAGGCCGCCGAGGTGGACAAGGACGGCGACCTCGTCGCTGCGTTCGCCAACGCCCGCGACTGCGTCCTCGACGCGCTGGGTGACCCCGACAGGGCGGGGAAGACGACGAGCGGGGTGTTCGGTGAACAGACCTTCGAGTCCCTTGTCGGCCGGCTGCTCGCGAGCGACACCCTGATCCACACGTGGGATCTCGCCCGCGCGACCAACCAGGACGAGCGGCTCGACGCGGTCTCGGTGGGCGAGACCACGGAGTTCCTCTCGCCGATCGACGAGGCGATCCGGAGGCCGGGCGGCTTCGCCGCCAAGATCCCTCCGCCCGACGGCGCCGACGATCAGACCCGCCTGCTCAACTTCTGTGGTCGGGCCACCTAGCCGGTCCCGAACCGACTACCGGCGCGAACGCCGGGCCGGCTGCGAGCCCCACTCCCGGGCCTGCCTGCGCCGACGCATGTCCTGATAGCCGAACATCGCGAGGCGGAGCACCCCCCATCCGAGGAACAACACGCCGGCTGTGTACCGGTGCACGAGCAACATCACCACGCCGATCACGATGAACGCGCCGAGGATGACGTAGCGGATCATGCGGCGCCGGGCCCGCCGAGCCAGCCGGTCGGACGTGAAGTCGGGCCGCGGCGGGAACGGATCCGACGGGTTCGGATTGATCACCTCGTGACGCTCCCACAGAAGTACACGCCGAAACCACCGACGATGGGCGGAGCCGCCGAGCCCGTGACGTGGAGGCAGTGCTGCGCGACCCATAGGTATCTCGGGTCCTTTGACTTCGGGCTCTCGATTACGACGTGAAAGTCGCGGTCGGCGATCGCCGCCTGCAGCTGTTTCAGCGACGGCGAGCGGCCGGTCCCGTTGTACCCACCGAGCGGGTAGACCTCCTTGCCGCTCACGAAGATGGTCGGGGCGCCAAGCACGGCGGTCTGGGTCGCGATGAGATAGCGCGACGGGAACTGAGCCTGCACCCGCTCGATGCCGGGCAGCAGCTTGATCGCGATCTCACGGTTCGCCGGACCGAACAGGGCCTGGGTGCCGAGGGCATAGGCGGCCGGCTCGAACGGGGTGTCGAACGACCCGAGCCCATTGGCGGCCACCGAAGCCGAGGCGACCGTCGGGATCACGAGGGCCGATGCGGTCCCGAGCGCCAGCACCAGGCCGAGCAGTTGCTTCGGCCGACGCACCCAGATGGACGCCACGATCGCCGCCGCCCCAGCGACGCCGGCCGCGCTCGCAGCGGTGGCGAGCCAGCCGGGCAATCCGGTCCCGGTGGGGGGCAGCAGCCACGCCCCGTAGAGGGCGGTTCCAAGCACCGTCGCGGCCACGGCCACCCGCGACACCACGTGTTGGCGGTGCTCCCAGGCCAGCACAACGCCTGTCCCGATCAGCCCGGCGATGGCCGGGGTCAGCGCGGCCGTGTAATACGAGTTGATGGTCGTGCTCACGCTGAACACCGCGATGAGCGCCGCCAGCCATGTCCCCCACAACACCAGACTCGCCCTGAGGGGGTCGGCGCGGGGCTTTCTGCGCCGGGCCACCAACCCGAACCCGAGGGCGGAAACGGACGCGGGGATGAGCCACCCGGTGTCGAGCCCGAACGGACCGATCAGCATCCGGTTCCAACCGGGCGGTGTCGAGGCAAGGCTGCCGATCCCGATGGTCTCGAAGAGCACCGCATTGGGCGATGGCTGGTTCAGGCGACCGAAGCCGTTGTAGTCAAAGACCTGTTGGAAGATGGAGTCGTCGTGGCTTCCGTCGATGTACGGCCGACCCTCCTTCGGCTGCAGCGTCACGTAGATCATCCAGCTGAGCGACACCGCGACGGCGAGGGCCGCGAGCAACCCGAGCCCGAGGATCCGTTTGGGGAGTCGACCCGACGCGGCGATCAGGTAGACGAGCCCGAGCGCGGGGAGGATCAACCACGCCTCGAGCATCTTGGCTTGGAAGGCCAGGCCGACCCAGAACCCTGCGAGGGCGAGGTTGGCCAGGCGACCGCTGAGGACCGCGCCGACGGTCGCGTCCGCGGCCAGGACGACCAGCAGGATCATGAGGGTGTCGGAGACATTGCCCCGGTTGAGCGCGACATTGGCCGGACCCACCGCGAAGATCAGGGCTGCGACGATGCCCGCGACAGGGCCGGCGAGCCGACGCACGACGCGGTAGAGGACGAGCACAGTGAGCGCGCCCTCGATGATCTGGGGCAGCACGATGGCCCAGTCGTGCAGGCCGAAGATGCGCACCGAGAGTGCCTGAACCCAAAACGCCCCGGGCAACTTGTCCGTCGACACCGTGCCGGCGGGGTCGAACGCCGAATACAAGAAGTTGTGCCAGCTCATCGACATGCTCCGCACGGCGGCGGCGTAGTAGATCTCGAGGTAGCCGGAGGACTGCCACGCGTACATGAACGCGGATGCGCCGGCGACGATCAACAGCGCCGGACGCGCCCAGTTGGGTTGGTCCTCCGGCGACATGAAGAAGGCCAGCCGGCGAAACCAGGCGTGCCACCAGGCTCGAGGCGACGACGCCTCTTCGGTGGGCGAGTCCCCCTCCTGGGTGGCCGCTTCGCCCTCCTCGGAGACCACCCTCGCACTATGTCGTTCAATCGGTTGACTGTCAAGTTCCTTTACTAATCTCGGGACCCGTCGGTCGGGCGGACAGCGGCCCACGCCACCGCGCGACGTCCAACGCTGTCGCGCCAACGAACGCGACCGGGCCCGACCCGATTCGGACACCGTTTCGACCCCCGGTTGACACACGCCGTGGCCACGGGGAGGATCGAGAATGCCTCTTTGCTCGGGACACCTCCCGTCCGCGCCCCAGCACCGTGGCCCGTCCTCCCCGGTCCGTCGCATCGGGGCGGGCGTCGCCATCGTCGTTCTGGCATTGCTCGCTCCGATGCTGGTGCCATCGGCCGGGGCGGCCAAGGCGCTGCCGGCGATGCCGTTCGGGAAGCTCGTCTGCGCACCCGAGTACGGCGTCCGGTTCTGCCAGGGCGGACTCGTCGACGGTCAGGACCGCCGCGTTCCGACCTTCGACGGCGTCCCGATCGACGCCGACCTCACCCTGCCCGCGGGCGGGAAGGCCCCCTACCCGCTCGTCGTCCTCATGCACGGCCTCGCCGGGAACAAGACCGACTCCGAGTCGATCAGCGACGACGGCGCCGTTGACAACGTGACCATGGCCAACCAGGGGTGGGCCGTGCTGACCTACAGCGCGCGGGGCTTCGGGAACTCCTGCGGGACCGCAGCATCGAGGGCCAACACCCCGGCGTGCGCGAAGGGATGGGTCCACCTGGCCGACCAGCGCTACGAGATCCGCGACGTCCAGTACCTGGCCGGGATGCTCGTCGACGAGGGCTACGCCCGCCCGGGCATCGCCGTCTCCGGCGTCTCGTACGGGGGCGGCCAGTCTCTCGAGCTCGCGATGTTGAAGAACCGGATGCGGCTCACCAACGGCAAGCTCGTCCCCTTCGTGAGCCCGAAGCGCCACATCCCGATGACCGTGGCCGCGGCGTACGCCGTCTGGCCGTGGGACGACCTCGACACCGCGCTCACCCCGAACGGCCGACTCTCGACTGCGACCGACACCCCGGCCGCGGCCGACCACAGTCCCGACGGCGTGGCCAAGGGCATGTGGGACGCCGTCCTCTATGCGGCCGCCAACGCGGCCGGCTATCTCTCGCCGGCCGGCGTCGACCCCCAGTCGGACCTCACCACGTGGGAAGGCGAGACCGTCGCCGGAGAGCCGTACCCGCCCGGCGAGGCGCAGGCCCTGACCTACCTCCAGCAGGACAAGTCGGCCATCGGCATCCCGATGGCGCCGGGTGGCCCTGCGCCGACGGCAATCCAGAGCGGCTGGACCGACACGCTCTTCCCGGTCAACGAGGCGCTGCACTACGTGAACCGGGTGAGGGCGTCCGGATCCAAGACGCCGCTGCTGCTCATCTTCGACGACGTCGGCCACGGGTGGGCGCAGGACAAGCTCGGCGACGCGGTCTTCAACAACCAGAACGGCATTGCGTTCTTGGACTCGGTGGTCTTGCACCACACGAAGCCCGCCACCGGGATCCGCGTCCGCGCGGTGACGTGCCCGAAGTCGACGCCCTCGGGCCCAACGGTCAGCGCGGCCTCGTGGAGCGCACTGCAGAAGGGAACGACCGAGATCGCCGGAAGCGCGCCGCAGGTGGTCACCTCGACCGGGGGTGACCCCACCACCGCGGCTGCGCTGGACGGAGGGGTCAAGCCGATCTGCGGCTCCCTGCCGGCCGCCGCCGAGCCGGGGACCGCGACCTACACGATCGCCGCGCCGAGCGGCGGGCTCCACCTGCTGGGCGGCGTCACGATCCGGGCCAGTCTGGCCGTGACCGGGGACTACCCCGAGCTGATCGCCCGCCTGTGGGACGTGGCACCCGGCGGCGCGACCCGCCAGATCGTGGCGATGGGCGCGTACCGGCCATCGGTCAACCAGGCACCCGGCACATCGACCTCGGCGACGGCCGGCCAGTCGATCAACTTCGAGCTCCCCCCGGCCGACTACGTCATCGCCTCGGGTGACACCTTGCAGCTCGAGTTGGTCGGTTCCAACGCGCCGTTCTACCGGGCCTCCAACGGCACCTTCTCGATCTCGGTGACCAACCTGCACGCGACGGTGCCGCTCGGCTGACTCTCGCTCCGAACCAGGTGTCAGGGGTCGTTGGCGTGGCGTTGCGCGAACGACCACACCTCGTCGCTCGCGTCGATCTCGGTCGTCGTGCGACCGAGGAACATCCGGAGGAAGAGCCCGAGGTGGGCACCGGGCCAGGTGTGCCCCGCAGCCGCGGATGTCCAGAGCGTGACCTCACCGGTGCCGCCGTTGGTCCCGTAGGTGGTCCGGGTGAGCCTCGGCGTGACGGCGGTGGTGGTCGGCTCGGCCGCCTGGCCGTTCGCCTCGGCCCACGCGCGGGCGGCGTCGGGGACGCTCTCCACCCACCGGGGGTTCCCGCCCCCGTTGTACGGGTTGATCCGATCGGCCGTGCCGTGGAAGGCAAGGATCGGGACCGGGCGCGACGGTCGTCGGCCCGGTGCCCGCAGCCCGCCCACCGCCCCGACCATCGACACCGATTCCGCGTGCGTGTCGGCGAACCGGCACGACATCCGGGCGCCACCCGACATCCCGGTCATCGCGACCCGGCCGGGCGGCGGCGAGCAGCGCACCCGCAGCTCCTCGACGACGGCGGCGAGGAACGGCAGGTCACCGTCGAGGTCCCACTCGTAGCCGCTACCGATCGGCGAGATCGCTTGGGGGAACGCCACCGCGGCGCCGACACGGTCGGCCAACCGGTCGAGGCGGCTGAGCCGCACCTGGCCCTCCGCGCTCGACCGGCTGCCGTGGAGGCTGACGACGACCCCGTTCGGCGGACCGTCGGGCTCGGCCAGGAGATACCGGCGGGCCACTCGGTCAACCGTGATCCCGCAGGTCCGGCGGATCACGGCAGCTTGTGCGCCATGAAGAACGCCCACATGACCGCATCGGCGTTGACCGCGGTCGATTGCGGACCGAGCGCTCTGGTGATGGCCTTCTTGAGGTGGGGGCCGTCCGGCCACTCGTGGCCCTCGCCCGTGATCGAGTACAGCTCGACGACAGCTCCCCCGCCACAGTGCGAGTACGTGGTCAAGGTGACGCCGGGGTCCGGAGTCGACATGGCCGCGTGGGTCGAACACTCGTCCTGGCTGGCCCAGTACCGCTCGGCCTGTGGGACCGAGTAGGTCCAGTAGGCCTGGCCATGGCCGTTGTAGGGGTCGACCGGGTCACCGGTCCCGTGGAACGCGACGATCGGGACCGAGCGAATCGTCGGGCACGGGGTTGGGCGGCGCAGGCCGCTCACCGGTGCGACGGCTGCGAAGATGTTCGAGTATTCGCAGGCCAACTGGCTGGTGATGCGCGCGCCGCCCGAGAAACCGGTCGCGTACACCCGGCTCGGGTTGACGCAGTAACGATCTTGGAGAACACCGACCAGCAACGACAGGAACTGCATGTCGTTCGCGGCGTTCTTGGGCGGGTACGCCCCACCGAGGAGGGGAACGCCCGGGACGTTCCAGTCGAACCCTCGGCCACTTCGGATGAGCCCCTGCGGGTAGGCCACGATGAACCCGGCTGCGTCGGCCTCCGCATCCATGCCCGAGAACAACTCCTGCTGGGCTGCGGTGCCACCGCTGCCGTGCATGTTCAACACGAGCGGCACCGTGGTCTTCCCGGTGTAGACGGTCGGGATGTGCACGATGACCGTCCGTGTGTGTCCGCCGATGTGGAGGGACAACGTCGTTGACCCCGACGGCACGGCGACACCGCAACCCTGCTTGGCTGCGCTAGCCAAGACGACGGCCGGCTGAGCGTTCCCCGGCGACCCGGCCGCAGCCGGCCCGACCCCGATGGCCACCGAGCAGACGATCGCGAGTGCCGACGCAACGAGAGCGGCGTGTCGGATGGGCGCGCCGGCAAGCCGGTTGCGCCCTCGAGAGTGATCGATCATCCCTGCGAGTGGCTGGGCCGGCACGGCCCGAAATTACTGCGCCTTCTTCGTGCCCCCGGTTCAGATCGTGGAGAGCGAGTTGAACTCGGCGAACAGGTCCTCACCACGCTCGCGCTGGAGGCACCAGCGTTCCACCTCGCCAAGGGTCGCCTTGCGGGTGGCCTCGCGGCCGCTCCCGAGGCTCTGGTCGAGCAGCGGTTCCCACAGCCGGTCGATCATCTCGGAACCGGCGTGGCGCTTGCCGCCCTCGCCGACCCAGGTTCGGTCACGCAACTCGGTCAGCGTCGTGGCCAGATAGGCGACGTGGGGCGTCTCGTCGGCCCGGATGTGCGACACGAGCGCACCGGCCGCCCCGTCGCCTGCGACGAGGTCGGTGTCGGACAGCCACGCCTCGGCCCACCTGAAGGTGTGGAACGCGGAGACCTCGATGAACATGACCCGGATCATGAGGCCGGTCATGAACTCGAGCTGTATGTCGATGTCGTCCGGCAGCAGCCTCGCGACCTCGGATCCGTCGGCTCCCCGCTGACCGAAACCCATCCGCGCCAACATCCCCTCGACGTCGAGATCGGCGGCCTGCGTCTCAAATGCGATGTCGCGGGCCGCGAACCACATGTCCTTGTGGCCGGCCTCCTCTTCCCAGCCGGCCTCGTCGCGACCGTGAGCCTCAAAGAGACCACCACCCAGGTGGTCGATGGCGGTACCCGTGATGTCCTCGTCGAAGAACCGCTGCAGGTTCGACGGCTTGAGGTTCCGGATGTTGGCCCCGTAGCCCTCGACCGTGCCGATCCGGGTCAGGGTCGCGATCAGCGGTTCGGGCACACCGGCGGTGATGAGGAAGCGGGCCTGAGCGACATTCGGGTAGTGATCGCCCCACAGCTCCATGGGCGCGTCGATCACCGGCTTGGCGAACACGTCGGCGTGATGGGCACGCCACGCCTCGATCGCCGGAACGCGGAACTTGGTGCGGGGCGACACGTAGGTGCCGTCTTCGGCGAAGCCACCGTGGCAACGGACGCCCCCCGCGATGAGCGGCTCGGTGACGTCCGCGTTGGCGAGAAGCTCGGTCTCGGTGAATTCGAGTTGGGCGGTGACGGCCATGGCTACCTCCACTGCCTGTCTACAGAGAAGTAGATATTCAACCGTATACCTGTCCCCCCCGCGCCGAGCGCCGAGCGCCGTGCGTCGATCGTCGATCGTCGATCGTCCAGGGTGCCGCAGAGGCGTTCGCCCGATCGGGCTTCGGCACACATCGATGGAGGACGTCGCCGCCGCGTGCCGCGTCACCCGCCTCATCCTCTATCGCCACTTCGAGACCGAAGAAGAGCTGTACCGGGCCGTCCTCCAGGAGGTCCTTCGACCGAATGGGCCAGGAGCTTCAGTCGGGGCTGGCCCCCGGGTCCGCCCGGGGCCTCGGTGCCCGGACCCTGCTCACGGTTGCGCGCGAGGAACCGGCCGGGTTCACGCCGCTCTGGCGCCACGCCGCCCGCGAACCCCAGTTCGCCGAGTGTGCGAGCGAACTGCGGTCCATCTCGCTCGAGGTGGTCCGCCATTTCATCCCGTTCCTAGCGGCGACGCGATCGTCGACCGTTGGATGGGCGAGTCCCTGTTCGCCTGAATCGTCGAGGCGACGCTCACCTGGCTCGAACGCGGCGACCCGTCGCTCGATGCCGAGTTCGTGGGACGTGCGACGGCCGGCCTGCCCGGCCTCCGAGCGGCCTGGTCCAGATCGCAACGGTGGCCGCCACCAGGCCGGCTTGACCCCTCCACCTCGAAACGAACAACCTCGGAGCGCGTGGGGACCTTCCAGGACGACGTGAAGGTGACGCAGGTGGGCGTCGGCCGTTACGAGACCGAGCTCGACAACAGCTGGGATTTGGTCGTGCTGCCGCAGGGCGGGGTGCTGGCGTCGTTCGGTCTGCGCGCGGCTTCCCTCGAGATCGACGACCCGACCCAGCCGTTGCGCACCTGCACGACCGTGTTTGCCGGGCAGGTCGGCGCCGGCGAACTCGACATCGACGTGCGGATCCTGCGCCGCGGACGATCGGCCACCCAGGTGGTGACCGAGGTGCGCAACCGCGGCGCGGCCGTCGGTGCGACGACACTGGCCGTGTTCGGCTCGTCGCGTCGGGGGCCGAGCTTCGTCGACGTGCGCGGACCTGACCGTGCACCTGTTCGTGCCGGCCCGCACGGAGTGGTTGCTCGCGCACGATCGGACCCACTGGAGCGGTGACGGCTGGGCGTCCGCGGAGTGCAGGGTCTGGGACGAGGATCGCAACCTCGTGGCCTCGGCGACCCAGATGATGCTGTTCACCTACACGGACGGTTGACGCCTCGAGGGGTCGACAATTCGGGCCTAACCCAACGGGAGCCGCGGTTCCTCGGCGAGGGAGGATCGGGGACCGGCTCTTCGGCCCTTTTTCCCCGGAGCGAACACGCGCTCGGGGCGGAACGATCTGAGCACTCTGTCCCCGCCCTTCCCGCCCACGACCTCGATCCACTCGTCGCCCGTGGCCACGTTTCGGACATGGGCGACGAACTCCCATTTGGCCGAGCGCATCCCGGTCTCTGCCACCTCGACGGTCTCCCCCTTGGACACCCCGGCCCACTCCGTCACGCGATGCAACTTGGCCCCCGCGTCCGTCGGGCCCGGAACGCGGTTGCGGCGGGTCGTCACCGGCGCGCCCCAGCCCGGTCGCGATGGCTCGGACCGAGCGGGATCGCGGCTGCGGGGAGGTGGGACATCGGCCCCGATGATCGCGCGGGCTGCATCGCCCCCCCGGCATCACGGGCTTTCCCCTGGTCGCCGACCCCCGGCCGGCCGTAGGGTCGGTCGGGTGACCGACCGACACTGGCTCGACTGGCACGACCAGTACGACGAAGCCGGTTCGACGTTGAGCCGGCGCCTCGAGCTGGTCCGTGCCCAGATTCAAGGGCACCTGGATCGAGCCGCTCCCGGGCCCATCCGAGCGATCAGCATCTGCGCCGGCCAGGGCCGGGACCTCATCGGCGTGCTCGCCAACCATCCGCGCCGCCGCGACGTGACGTCGCGATTGGTCGAGCTCGACCCGGACAACGCGGCCGAGGCCCGGCGGCTGGCCGCCGACGCCGGCCTCGACAGGGTGGAGGTCGTGACGGCGGACGCGTCGGTGACGACCGCCTACGAGGGCGCCGTGCCCGCCGATCTCGTTCTCGCCTGCGGTGTGTTCGGCAACATCACCGATGCCGACATCGACCGGACGATCGGGTACCTCCCGACGTTCTGCGCGCCGGGCGCGACGCTCATCTGGACCCGCCACCGCATGGCTCCCGACGCCACGCCCCGCATCCGGGCCAGGCTGGCCGACGTCGGATTCGAGGAGGTGGCGTTCGAGCCGGTGGAGAACGCCCACGCGACCGTCGGCACCAACCGACTGGCTTCCGAACCGCCGCCGTTCGAACGGGACGTCAAGCTGTTCGAGTTCGTCGGGTGGGGCGAGCTCGCCAATGGCTGAGCCGAGCAAGGCAGTGAGGGGCGCTCTCGGTCGGGCCAAACGGGCCACCCGACACGTCGTCGAACGCGTCGCCCGCCCCTACGTCGAGGAGATCGTCGGGCGGGTGTCGCACCCTCCGGCTCCGGCCGGCTGGTGGGACGAGCCGTTCCCGCCGGTGTTCGTCCAGCTGCACGCGACACTGCACGAGGCGCGAACGCTGGCCCTGGCCGACATGCCGCCAGGGGCCCGCACCATGCTCAGCCCCGGCGCCAACGGTTCGTGGTACTTCGACTGGATCGAGGGCACCTACGGGAGCGTCGAGCGCCACATCGCGGTGGAGGCCTTCATGCCCCGACCCGAAGAGCTGCCGGACTACGTCGAGTGGCTCGAAGCGGACATCGCCGCCCTCGGAGGGGTCGGGGACGTCGCCGACTCGAGCATCGATCTCGTGTACTCCGGTCAGAACGTCGAGCACCTCTGGCCCGAACAGATGGTGGCGTTCTTCACAGAGACCAACCGGATCCTGCACGACGGGGGCTGGCTCGTCGTCGACAGCCCCAACCGGGAGGTGACGGCCGAGCTCTCGTGGAGCATGGCCGAACACACCATCGAGTTCGCACCCGACGAGGTCGGCCGGCTCTTCGAGCTCGCCGGCTTCGAGCTGACGACGCTGAAGGGGGTCTGGCTGTGCCGCGAGCACGGCCAACTACTGCCACTCGATCCTCTCCAGGACGCCGGCGGTGCCGGGTCCGTGCTCCGGCGCATGGTCCTCGCGAACGGGCGCCCCGAGGACTCGTTCATCTGGTGGGCCGAGGGGCGTCGTTGCGCCGATCCAGATGTCGCGGGGCTGCGCGCCCGCATCCACGACGTGTTCGACGCACACTGGGCGGAAAGGGTGAGCCGGCTCCAAGTCTTCGGCGATCGCCCCCGGGTCCACGCTCCCGACGGGACAACGTCGGTCATCGCAGAGCGCGGCAACGCCGGCGACGTGTTGATCGGACCGTGGATGGCGCTCCCCGCCGGCACGTTCGCGTTCGAGATGGACGTGTCGTGGCGCAACCGGTCCGGAGGCGGTGAGACCGTCGGCACGCTCGAGATGCGGGTGGGCGACGACGTCCTCGACGAAACGGCGATCAAGGCCGATGCCGACTCGGGGTCGACCAGGCTGCGGGTGCAGGCCGAGCTCCCTGGCACCCGTTTCGGCGTCCACGTCCTGCTCCGGTCGCTGGGCAACGCCGAGCTCGAGGTGCCCCTCACACTGTCGCTGTCGCCGGACCCGTGGCGCGCCGGAGACGGGAATGGTCGGGCCTCCTGAGAGCCGAATCCCGGGTGCTACAGGGCCGCGGCGACGTCGTCGCCGACGGCGAGCGAGCCGCCGAACACGTAGCCGTCGATCATCTGGGAGTCACTGAACAGGTACCCCGAGATGCTCGCGGGGAGCGGCAGGGTCGGCGCGACCAGCAGCATCGGCCCGACGTGCCCGGGGGTGCCCATGAACACCCCGCCCCCGAGGGCATCGGGGAAGTCGAGGCCGGTGGCCGCACCGAAGGTCGTCGCGGTGGGAAAGAAGGTCGCGGCGACGGCGGCCGATGTCGAATAGAGGTCCTGGCCGAACACGGGATTCGCAGTTGGATCGGCCCCGAAGGCGGCCAGCGTCCCGCCGATGGCGTATCGGGTGTCGCCCGGGTTTGCGGCCAGGTATGCAGCCGTTTCGGGGGCTTGCACGTTCCCGTCGGTGAGCAGGATCGCACCCCTGGTTGCGATCGCGGCAGGGACCGCCGAGAGGGCGTCCTGAAAGCTCAGCCCGGTCGCCTCGAAGATCGTTCTCGGATTCCCCATGGCCTCGGCGATGGCCACCGCGGTGCCGTACTGATCCGAACCTGCAATCCGCTGGGTCAGATACCCATACTGGTGGAGCACCGTCTCGATGGTGGGACTGAGCGCGAGGTCGCCACCGAGGATGTACACCGTCCCACCGGGCGACAGGACGCGACCTATCTCACCGGCCACCCTCCCGTCGAGACTGGCGCTGAGTCCCGCACCGGGGGTGATGAGCAACGGTCCGTCGACCAAGTGCGCGAGCGGGCCCCCGGCCAGGGCGTCGGCGAAGTAGTCGGAGCGGGCGAGGACGACCGCGCTCGCCGAGCGGTTGGCCGGGAACTCGGACTGCGAGATCGCGACGGATGTCGCGATCGCGTCCTGGCCGAAGATCCGCTGCACCGGGAGTCCGGGCGTTGGGGCAGGTCCGCCCAAGGGCGGCAGGGAGATCGGGGCGACGTACATGAACCGCTGCCCTTCGCATCCGTAGTTGGTGCAGCTCGGCGAGGCCCAGGTCTGATACGAGAGCCACCAGTTGCCGGCGGCGTCGGTGAACACCGACCCGCCGCCACTCCCCCCGTTGGTGTTGAGGATCGGGTCGGACGCCTCGTCCTGATCACACGGCCCACTCGGGCCGCCGCAGACCACGTAGCCGGTCGGGTAATAGTCCGACAGGTAGTTCCCGCCCGAGAAGAAGAGGTAGTAGCTCCCGCCCGCGAAGGCCATCGACGGATCGTCGGTCGCCGTCTGCCACGGGTACCGGGCCGGCTCGATCGTGAAGATGGCCGTCGGCGCCCCGGTGAGACTGACCCCGTCGGCTCCGATCGGCTCGGACCACACGGTCGACGGCGAGTTGGACGAACCGTCGTTGCTCTTCCAGAGGAGGTAGGGCACGCCCGTCGCCGGGTCGACGAAGGGCTGCGGGTCGATGGAACCGCCGAGCGCGAGCTGGCAGACCAACGGCCCCGAAGAGGTGTCGCTATACGGGCCGGAGATCACCGACGCGGTGGCGACGGAGATGCAGTACCGCCCGTTCGACGCGTCTACCGCGTCGTAATACATGATCCACTGCCCGGCCCACTGGAAGACCCCGGGCGAGGTCGGCGTGTCGTTGACCTCCCAGGCCGCCGGTGGAGAGCTGTCACCGTCCGCCGGGAAGGCGCTCGAGCCGTAGGGTAGGTCGCTCAGCACGTGCCAGCCCACTTGGGGGTCGGTGTTGGATGTCGTCGCGATGCCGATCTGATTGCCCCAGTTGCTCCCGGTCGTGAACGCGTAGAAGGTCCCGTTGGAGAGAACGATGTCGGGATCGGGCGCGTCGAGCGGCAGTGCGGCGATCGAACTCGGCGAGACGACCGGAACGACTGCGGCGGCCGCCGGCGTCGCCGGGCCGGCAACGATCGCCATGCCACCGATGAGCAGGCCCAGGGTGAGAGCAGGAACGATCGAAATTCCTCTGTTGCGACGCTGAATTCGGGTCAGTCCCGCCGGCGCGTGCACCCGGTCGAGTCTGCCATAGGGGTATCGAGCGGTCGGGTGGCCGCCCGCTCGGTCCGACGTCCGAGCGGACTCGCCCTAGCCGACCTGGACCTTCGCCCATCGCGTTTGTGCCACGCTGAGCCAAGCGAAGAGGAGGGAACCATGGGCTCGGACTGGGCAAGGCCCGTCGTGCATTGGGAGATCGTGGCGAAGGATCCGGAGCGTCAGGCCGACTTCTACCGTCGGTTGTGCAACTGGGATGTCGCCGGTGGTCCGATCATGAACATTCCGGCGGGTCTCGGTGGTCCCGAGCCCGGTCCGGCTGGACACATCCGCCAGGGAGAACACAGCTCGGTGAGTCTGTACGTCCAGGTGCGCGACCTCGCCGCCTCGATCGCGCTGGCCGCAGAACTCGGCGCCCGGATCGTGGTCGAACCCTTCGACATACCGGGTGGACCGACCGTTGCGTTCATCGAGGACCCCGAAGGGCTCGCGCTCGCGCTCGTGCAGCAGTAGCGCGAATTCAGTCCCGTTCGAAGAACCGCTCCACCTTTACCGAGTCACCGGCGACGAACCTCATGAACGCTGCGGTGACCGCGTCCTGACCCCATCTCGCGCTGCACGCCTCGGCTTCTTCAACCGAACGCCAGAGATCGACGACGACCCACTCCCCCTGCTCACCGCGAGCCGTCGTGCGGCGCAAAAGCCCCGGCTGTTGGTAGGCGAACTCGGATTGCACCTCGCGATCGGCCCCGAGGAAGGCATCTTCGTCGGCGACGTCGGACAGCCTGAATCGCATGATCTCGATCACGCGCAGGAGCCTACCGGGGGGGTCTTGAGTCAAGCCGACCTGGCCGATCGCGTAGGGTCGGCTCATCGGGAGAAAGGAGGCGCTCATGCCCGAGCGTCCTGCGACTTGCGGTTTCAATCACGTAGCCACGATGACCGCCGACCTCGATCGATATCTGGCCTTCTACAAAGACATCTTCGGAGCAGAGGTGCTCTCGATCATGGATGCCCAGGGTGATCATCCGAAGATGGCGATCGTGGACATGGGCGGCCAGGGCAACCTCAACGTGTTCGAGGTTCCCGAAGCATCAATCCTCGGTGATCGAACAAGGATGGGTGCGCGGGGCCCGATCGACCACTATGCCCTGGCGGTCGAGTCGGAAGAGAGGTTGAAGGAGATCCGGGACCGTCTCGTCGCCGCCGGAGCCTCTCCGGGAGAAATCACCCAGTTCGGACCCGCATTGCTCTCGGTGTTCTTCCGGGACCCCGACGGCGCCGAACTCGAGGTCGCCTACCTCAAGACCGATCTCGGGTAGTTCCCTAGGGCGTCGCCGCTTGCGCAGCGGCCTCCCACAATGCGGACCTTGCTCCGTTGGTGGATTGAGGGTCCAGGACGCGAATTGGCTAGTCAGCCACCCGACGCGTGACGGAGTACAGCTGCAGTCCGTCGTCCGCTGATCCTGACAGCCGCTCAGCGCTTGATGACGGCGTGGTCACGGATGTGACGGGGCCGGCGGGGCGTCTTCGAGGTCGAAGGCGAGGTCGTCGATGTAGCAGTAGTACCAGTCCTCTCCCGGCTCAAACGACCGAATGATCGGGTGCTTGATCGCGCTGTAGTGACCGGTGGCATGCCTTCCCGGGGAATTGTCACAGCACCCCACGTGACCACACTCCTGACACACCCGCAGGTGGACCCAATTGTGATTGCCGGCCGCGAGACACTCCACACATCCGGTCCCTGAGGGCTCGGTGTCCAGGATCTCGCCGAGATGGGTGCAGGCGGCGGTCATCGTTGCCTTTCAATCCGAATCTGCTCGCTCACCGATCGGCCGCCGGTGCGGTGACGTTGGTCAGATCATGATCCCATTGCATAAGCGCAGCCGCGCCCAGGTAGGTGCTGTCCAGAAACTCAAGTATCGCCTGCCGTGGATCCGCGGTTGCACGAGCCGCGTCGTAGGGATATAGGAACTCCCCCTCATCGGCTCTCCAGTGCCCTTCGCTCGGCCGAACCGGCACCGTGTCAATGCCATCGGGCCGCGGGTGGGCATAGGAGTAGCACGCGGGGTACCGAATGCGGTCATTGCCGGGCCACCAGCCTGCGCTGATCTGCTCCGCATCGCCGCTGACTCGCTCGATCACCCCGGCGCCGGATGCAGGCTCTGCCCGACGTCCGGAGTAGCGCGTAACGGCGAGGTCAAACGTCCCCCAGAAGAAATGCACAGGTGTCGTTCGGCCCCGAAAGCCCGCACGGTGCTGCTTGAAGGTGACATCGATCTTCGTGAGAACCTGATGGAACTGATCCACCTGCGCTGATTCGTAGGTGTCATGGGTTCGATCGTCGGGAAACGGGATCGGATCGGGAACCTCCGACGGCACCAGCGAAATCGAAACGTCCAGCCGCATTCTCTCCAGAATGCGGCTGACGTCCTCATAGAACTCGGCAACCGAACCGCCGAGTGGTCGTCGATCAATCGAACCGTCGCTGCAGCGAATCACCAACACATGATCGACAAAATCGAACTCGACATCAAACGTGCGTAGACCGACTGCCATCGGTGACGTCGTCAGACCACGCGCCGTGACGTAGAGAGGGACGTTGGCCCACTCGGGTTCGAATGGACTGAGAGCCAAGCGCAACTTTCCGATCACCTGCGTGTACATGTGAAGCGTCGCGCACGTATCCCTCCACTCGTCGTAAGGAAGGATCGGCCACTCGCTTTGCTCCATCGGAGAACTCCCTCAGAAAATCGTGCCAGTAGGTCGAGCGCCGGACATCCCGCGAGCCCGGAGGCAGCACAACGACGGTTCCACCGGTGACGCCGCGGAATACCCCAGATCGGCCAGGTCAAAATGTCCGTGATTGGTCAAGATCACTGAATGTTCGAAATTATGACTCTCTGGCGCCCCAAGCATGTCTGTCAGTTTTCAGGGGCGCCCCCGGCAGGATTCGAACCTGCGTAGAACGGATTAGAAGTCCGTCGCCTGATCCACTCGGCCACGGGGGCTGGCCCGTCAATCCTCGCTCAGCGCGGGCCCGACTATCGGCACTGCCCATGCGCGTCGACCAAGTGGACCGGGTCAAAGCGACGATATGCCACACTGATTTCCTCGGTGGGCGTAGCTCAGGTGGTTAGAGCGCCAGGTTGTGGCCCTGGAGGCCGGGGGTTCAAGTCCCCTCGCTCACCCTCAAAACGGCGACCCGATCGGCGTTCGCACGGCTCCCGTAAGCCGCCGCGAGCCGCTCTAGGGTTGGCGTCGTGACCGACGACGCCGGCGCGTCCGCACAGGCCAAGCCGCGCATCATCATCATCGGGGCCGGGTTCGCCGGCATCGGGGCGGCCATCAGGCTCCTCCAGTCCGGCGAGGACGACTTTGTGATCCTCGAGCGTGGCGACGAACTGGGTGGGACCTGGCGCGACAACGTCTACCCGGGGTGCCGTTGCGACGTCCCGTCGCACCTCTACTCGTACTCGTTCGCGCCGAATCCTGACTGGCAGCGCACCTATGCCAGCCAGGAGGAGATCTGGGCATATCTCCGCTCGACCGCCGATCGGTTCGGCGTCCTCCCCCACATCCGCTGGTCCCACCGCGTCATCGACGCGATCTGGGACGATGCCGAAGGGTGGAAGGTGCAGACCGATCACGGAGCAATCCGGTGCCAATACCTGGTCGCGGCGACCGGATCCCTGGCCGAACCGAGTACCCCGGGGATCCCCGGTGCGGCCAGCTTCGCCGGAACGCTCATGCACTCGGCGCGTTGGGACCGGTCACACGACTTTGCGGGCCAGAGGGTCGCCGTGATCGGCACGGGCGCCTCGTCGGTGCAGATCGTGCCGTCCATCCAGCCGACGGTGGAACACCTGACCGTCTTCCAGCGGACCCCGGGCTGGGTGTTGCCCCACCCCGATCGCCCGATAAAGCCGTGGGAACGGAGGCTGTTCCGTCTGTTCCCCCCGGCGCAACGCCTGATCCGATCGATCACCTACTGGCAGCGAGAGATCGTCCTCGTCTCGGCGTTCACGAAGTTCGACGGGCTCCGGATGGTCCTCGAGCGCCGGGTCAAGCGACACCTGACCAATCAGGTGTCGGATCCCGAGCTCCGGGAGAAGCTGGCGCCCGACTACCAGCTCGGGTGCAAGCGGGCCCTCCCGTCGAACGACTTCTATCCGGCCCTCACCCAACCCAATGTCGATCTCGTGACCGTCCCGATCGACCGCATCGAGTCCGGCGGGATCGTCACCGTCGACGGCGAGCTCCACCCCGTTGACGCCATCGTGTTCGCGACGGGTTTCTTCGTGACCGACAACCCGATCGGCGACCACGTGAGCGGACGGGAGGGCCACCGCCTGTCCGAGGCGTTCACGGGAGAGCTCTCGAGCTACCTCGGAACGACCTTCCCCGACTTCCCGAACTTCTTCATGCTGACCGGGCCCAACACGGGGACCGGACACACCTCACAGATCTTCATGATCGAGTGCCAGCTCAACTACGTCATCGATGCGCTCGAGGCCCTGGGCAACCGTTCCGACACCGTGGCCGAGGTGCTGCCGAGCGTCGCCGACGCGTTCACCGAGGACGTGCAGCAAAGGGTGAAGCAGACCGTGTGGGCCTCTGGCTGCGCGAGCTGGTACCTCAACAAGTTCGGTCGGAACGTGACCATTTGGCCCGACTACACGTTCGCGTACCGGCGCCAGACCCGGCACTTCGACCCGAGTGACTACGTCATCGGGCATAGGAGCGTGGAGGCGAGGTCCCCGGTCGTGGCGGGCGGGACCGAGTAGCCCCGACAGCACCGACCGGTGGTCCGGCCCCCAACCCGGCCCCGGTTCAGCCGCGCAGCGGCACGAGCTCGTACACGAGGGTCACCTGGGCGCTGGCCTGCTCGGTTCCACCCTCGAGCGGCACGTTGGCCGCGCCTTGGAAGAGGGCTCCGTCGCTGGCCGCTGCGATGGGTCCCTGGTCCAGGCCCGACCGGTCCGTGATCGAGCACACGCCGGCGAGCCGTTGTCCCGCCGCCCGTGCCATCGCGCCGGCATGGGTCACCGCCTGGCGGACCGCGTCGTGTCGTGCCTGGTCCTCCAGGGTCCGGGGGTCCGCTCGGGTGAAGTTGAGGAACCCGACGCTGAGCGCATCGCCGCCGGCGGTGGTCGCAGCGTCGATCACCGAACCGGCGGTGGCCAGCTTGGTGACGGTGACCGAGAGGCTGTTGCTCACCGCGTAGCCCGAGATGACCGTTCGACCATCCGGGTAGGTGTAGTTGGGGTTGATCGTGAGATCGGCGGTCTGCACGTCGGCGGCCTTGACCCCGGCCGCCTCGATCGCCTGGACGACCGAACTCGTCGTCGCACTGTCCTGGGCCAGCGCACTCGCGGCGCTCCCCGCGGTCACGCTGACCTGGGCGTCGAAGTCGAGCGAGTCCGGCGTGCCCGACGCCTGTCCTGTCCCCTGGACGGTCAGTCGGGGCGTCGAGCTCCCGCACCCGACGACCGTCGGTGCCGCCGCCGCCGCATCCCGGGTGGCGGCGACGGTCAACCCCACCGCCGCTACAACGACGACTCCAGCGAGGCCGACGTGAACCCACCGCAATCGCGCCATCGTCGGCGCTGCCACCTGTTCCTCGCTCATGTCAGTTGCCTTTCTTCGTCGCGTCAGCGCACATTGATGGTGATCGACCACTGGCGAGCCGTTTGCGCACACGACGGTGCCGGCGTCGCACAGGTTCCGGACGACATCGCGAACAGCACGAACCGACCGCTTGTCGCGTGGGACAGGACTGCGACCGTCACACCCGACGCGGCATCGCGATGGGTCGGCAGTGCGTGCGACGCGACGATCGCAGCATTCTGCTGTGTGAGCCCGACCTCGTAGATGCCGACGCGGTCCCAACTACCGCTCGTGATGTTGGGCAGTGAGACGGTCACACGGGTCCCGGTCGTGATCGGGACGACGGTCGAAGATGCCTGGCCCTGTGCCTGTGCGAACGTCGGCTCGAGACTCGCGGCCCCGGACGGTCCCGCCAGCTCGGTGCCATTCCCGGCAACAGATGTGATCCGGCCGGCGCAGCCGGTCGGGCCGGTCCCGATCCGGAGCTCCACGCACTTCGCCGCGCCCGTGACCGTGCTCCGGCCCGACGCCACACCGGGCGACTGGGCCGCCGTGGTCGTCGACGGACTCCGGAGGCCGGCGAGCAGGCCGAACGTCAAGCCGAAGACAACGAGGACTGCCATGCCGGTCGCGCCGAGGACCGTCCGTCGCCGGGCCCGGCGCCGGGTCAGCGCCGCCGCAACCAACCCCAACGACTCCTCGGACGGCACCGGGTCGCCAGGAAGGGAGAGGGCGCGTCGGAGGCGCCCGTCGAAGTCACTCGGGGGCATCGATTTCCTCCTCATTCGATTCGCGATCGGGATCGGTGCCGAGCGCCGCTGCGAGCGTCACCCGGGCGCGGGCCAACTGCGACTTCACCGTGCCGACCGAACAACCGAGAAGCGCCGCCACGTCGCGCTCGGAGAGATCCTGGTAATAGCGGAGGACCACCGTCTCGCGCTGGCGAGGCGGCAGGGTCCTCACCGCCTCCAAGATGACCAGCGCGTCGTCGACGGCCCCGTCGGTCCACTCGGCCGGGTCGCGCCAGCTGGCCCTGTTCCCGGCCTCCTCGCTGCCCCGGCGCCGCAGGCGGCTGCGGCACAGGTTCACCACGGCGGCGCGCACATACCACTGCGCCCGATCGGGCTGGCGGAGGCGCCACCACGAGGAGAAGGTCCGCAGGAACGCCTCTTGGACGACCTCCTCGGCCGCCGCCCCGTCCCCGAGCAGGAGCGTGGCCAGGCGGCAGAACCCCCCGTAGTGCTCGGAGAACACCGCCCCGAGCAGGTCGTCACGCTGCGTGGCGGCACGCTTGGGGTCCATCGTCACCGACCCCCTGAGCACCAACGTCGCATCGACCACACCATCACAGACGCACGGATACCCCGGAAGGTTGTCGGGCACCGGTCGGTTGCGGTTCGACGGGGGCCCCGCAAGGCCCAACAATGGTGCGGTGAGCGATGGAAACGAGCCGGCGCCGGGGCGCGGTCAGCGCCAGCACATCTTGGACACGGCGCTGTCCCTCATGGCCCAGCGCGGGGTTGCCGGGACGAGCATGCGTGACCTGGCCGGGGCGATCGGGCTCAACGTCGCCTCCCTGTACCACTACTTCCCGTCGAAGCAGGACCTTCTGGTCGCGGTCCTGGCCGAGCGGGGCTTTCTCGACGAACTGGCCATCACCGCTCCGACGCCGGGCGATCGCACCCCGACGATCGAGCTTGCCGATCTCTTGAACGAGATCCTCCAGTCGATGCTCGAGGTGGAGGACTTCATCCGCTTGATGCTGGGCGAGGTGATGCGCAACGACGAGACGGCGTTGTCGGTCGGGCACGAGTTGATCTCGGGCACCCAGGACTCACTGCAACGCTGGATCGCCGACGACCAACCGGAACTGGCCGGGCCACCCGGCGCGGACGCGGTGGCCCGGATGCTCCGGGCAACCCTGATCGGCCTGTTCTTCGAACACGTGGCAGGTGTGCTCGGCGGGGATGATCCGAGTTCGGCGCTCCGCAAACGGGCCGATGAGGTCGCGGCCATCTTGCATCGCAACGACTGATCGAGCCGTGGGCGCCCCTCAGGACCCGATGAGCGGGATGCGCAAACTCCCCTGACCGTCCGGGCGCGGCTTCGGCCGGTGCTCCCAGGTGTCCCGACAGCTCTCCGAACAAAACAGGACCGGGTTGCTGAGCGCGTCCCGATCGGTGACCTCGGCCACGGCCAGCGTGAGCGGGATCCCGCACACCGGATCGGGGAACACCGCCCCTTCCAGGGGAGCAAACCCGAGACGGGCGACCCAGAGCGGGTGCTCGAGCCCGCGGATCGTGATCTCGCCCTCGGAGATGACCGCCCCCCACCGGGGCAGGTGCTCGACGATGTTGGGACCGGCCCACACCTCGCCGCCCGGAGCGATGTCGCACAGCCGCGCCGCAACGTTGACCGCGTGCCCGATGTAGTCGTCACCCTCGTGCAAGATGACATGGTCGCAGGTCAGCCCACAGCGCACGGTGATCGGCTGGTCGATCTTGCGGACCGCGACCTGCATCTCGAGCGTCGCGGCGACGAGTGGGGTGGTGTCGACCCCGACGAGCATGGCCCCGTCGCCAAGCCATTTGGCGATCCGCACGCCCCGGCGCGAACAGATGTCTCGGACCATGGAGCGGAATGCCGACAGGATCGAGACGGCGCGCTCGTCCCCTTCGGTCTCGGTTAACGCGGTGAATCCGGAGAGATCAATGAACGCGAAGCTGCGAAGGATCCGCACGCCACGATCGTCTCACGCCGGAGAGGCCGGCTCGGCCAGGCTGTCGGCATCCGGGGTGGTGGTGGCACCGAGTATCCGCCGGACCACCGGCGACGCGCCCTCGGGGGGGCCGCTGAACGCGACCACGCCCCGGTCGAGGACGACCGCCCGGTCGGCCAGCCCGAGGACGCGATCGGTCTGCTGCTCGATGACGAGCAGGGCGGTGCCTGCGGCGTGGAGCGCCCGCAGCTGGAGGTAGATGTCTTCGACCGCGGCCGGGGAAAGGCCGAGCGAGAGCTCGTCGGCCACGACGACCCGCGGCGAATCGCCGAGGACCTTGGCCAACGAAAGCAGCCGTTGCTGGCCGCCCGACAGCGTCCCGGCGGGCTGCGCGCGCCGCTCGGCCAACATCGGGAACCCGTCGAACGTCCGCTCGAGCGCGGTTGCGGCAGCCGCCGGGCCCAACCACCGGCCGAAGGACAGTTCGAGGTTCGCGGCGACGCTCAGCCGCGCGAAAACGCCCCGACCCTCGATGACCGAGGCCAGACCCGCCCGGGCGATGCGCCACGGCGCAGCTCCGGTGAGGTCCTCGCCTCCGACGAGCAGCCGGCCCTCCGTTGGGACGACGAGACCGGCGCACACGCGGGCAACAGTCGACTTCCCGGCGCCGTTGGGCCCGACCAGCGCCACGATCCCGCCGTCGGGCACCGACAGCGACGCGCCGTCGAGGGCTCGATAGGGGCCGTAACCGGCGGTGACTCCGACAAGCTCGAGCGCGTTCATGCGACCTGCCCGAGATAGGCCCGCCGGACCGCCGGATCGGCCATCACGGCCTGGAAGGGTCCCTCGGCGATCACCCGACCGAGGTGGAGCACCACCACGCGGTCACACACCAAAGAAACCAGGGGCAGGTCGTGCTCGACGAGGAGCACCCCGATCCCTTGGGCGGGCAATGTCCGCAGGACCGTGGCCAGGGTGGCGCGCTCACGCGCGTCGAGCCCCGACGACGGCTCATCGGCCAGAACCACCGTCGGCCGCCCGATCAGGGCCCGACCGAGTTCCACCAGGCGGCACGCCCCGAGCGGCAGGGTGGCCACCGCTGCGTCGGCTCGATCGGCCAGACCGACCAGCTCGAGTGTCGCCGCGATCTCGTCCGACTCGTCGGTGTCCGGGCGTCCGCGATCGACCAGCTCGGACCATCGGGCACCGCTCCGACGCCGGGCCCGGGCAGCGATGAACAGGTGCTCGCGGACGGTCAGCTCGGGAAACACGGCGATGCGCTGGAACGTCCTGGCCACCCCGCGACGGGCCCGGCGGAACGGGGGCAGCCCATCGAGACTCTCGCCGCCGAGCGAGACCGAGCCCGAGCTCTGGACGAGCTGCCCACCAGCGCAGTTGATGAGCGTGGTCTTGCCGGCACCGTTCGGCCCGACCAGACCGACGATCTCACCGGGATCGACGACGAGGTCGACGCCCTCGAGGGCGGCGATCCCGCCGAATCGGACCGACAGGGACGCGACGCTGAGGCCGCGGTCGCGCTCAGGCAACGGGTCCGTCCCCTTCGATGCCGGTGGACGCGGTGGCCATCTCCACGATCCGATCGCTCGGGCCGCCCAGGCCGAGCCAGCGCTCGGCCCGCTCGGTCCACATCCGCTTCTGGAACTCGACCACGCCCTCTGGATGTCTTGCGTACGTCAACGCGGCGAACGCGAAGAGGACGATGGCAAGCCCTCCGCTTCCCCACCGGCCGGGCAGATAGCTGAGGAGTTGCTCGACCACCACGAAGCTGACCCCGGCCTGGATGGCCCCCTCCACGGTCCGCACGCCGGTCGTGACCACCACGACGACGAAGACGAGCGAGAACTGGTAGTTGAAGTCGGCCGGGTTGATGCTCTGCTGCAGCGATGCATACAGCGCGCCGCCCAGCCCGGCGAGCCCCGCCGACAGGGCAAAGACGAACACCCTCGCCGCACCCGGGTTGATTCCGACGCTCTCAGCGCCGAGCGGGCTGGCCCGGAGTGCGTCGAGATACCGACCCACCGTCGCACGCTGGACGAGCTTCACCCCGGTACCACAGGCGACGAGCACCAGCAGCGCCAGCACGAAGAACCCCTTCGAGCTCGTGGTGGCCAGGTCGATCGATCCGATCTGTGGCCTCGGCACGTTGAGCCCCGAGGCCGGGCCGCCGGCCCACGAGTACGGAAAGACGGCGTTGTCGGCCAACAGCGCGAGGGCGAGGGTCAGGAGTGCCAGCGGCAGGCCGCGCAGTCGAAGCGCCGGGAGCGCACCGAGCGCACCGACGACCATGGCGCCCAACGCCCCGATAACCGCGCCGAGAAGGATCGGCACGCCGTGGTGGACGGCCAGCTGCGCCGCCACGAACGCGCCGATGCCGGCGAAGGTGGCCTGGCAGAGCGACACCTGGCCGCTCATGCCGGTGACGAGCGTGATCGACAGGAAGATGATCGAGTACACGACGCCCGCGGTAAGGGTGAAGGCCCAGTTGCCCGGCACCCACGTGAGCACCGACACCACCGCGGCGACGGCGAGCGCCCGACCGCCGAATTTGATCACCCGGTCGAGCTCCGCGCTCCGAGTCACTGCGACCGGGACCGGTGGCGGCGGGTCGCACGCCGCCAGCGGGTCCTCGGTGTCTTCGAGTCTCCGGAGACGCCCGCGTGCCACCAGCAGGATCGCGAGGAGGAGGAACGGGATCGCCGGCAGCAGCCCGGTGTGCCACACGCTCGAGGTGGAGAAGTAGCCCGACGCGAGCCCCTCGACGACGCCGAGCAGGATGCCCCCGAGGAGTGCCAGCCGGACGTCGGCGAGGTTGCCGAGCGCCGCCGCCGCCAAGGCGGCCACCAACAGGATCGCGTAGTTGTTGAACTGGAGCGTCGGGTACTGGGGGGCGAGCAGGACGCCGGCCAACCCGGCCATGAGGCTCGACCCCATCCATGCCGCCGACAGGACCCGATCGGATCGGATGCCCTCCAGTTCAAGGAGCCGCGGGCTCTCGACCGCCGCCCGGACAGTCAGGCCGAACCTGCTGGCTCCGAGCACCGCGCTGACGACCAGGACCATGGCGGCGGTCATGATGACCGTCTCGAGCTCGAGGCCGTTGATGGGCGTGGAGAACAGGTGCAGGTAGACGCGGCCGGCGTCGAGGAAGAGGGGCGGTGGGGAGAACCTCGTCGCGCTTCCGAACATGAGCAGCACGATCTGCGGCAGCGCGACGAAGACCGCAACCGCGGAGACCAGCTTGGCCGTCGTGTTCGTCGCGGCGATGCGACGGAACAAGAACCGGTCCAGCACCCAGCCGAGTGCCGGAGCCAGGACCACCACCGCAATCACGAACGCGAGCCAGGGCGCGACGCCCTCCCCGATCAGGACGGTGTAGGTGAACGCCGAGACGAACGCCTGTGACCCGAAGGCGAAGTTGAACACCCCGGTGGTGCGGTAGGTGAGCACCAGGCCCATCGCCACGATGGCGTATGTGCACCCGAATGGGATCCCGGGCACCGCGTAGCTGAGGAAGGTGCTCACGACGACCGGGTCGGGTTAGGTCCCCGGCGCGCCGGGAGGCGGCGCGACGGGATGGGCCAGATCGGCCAACCCCGTCGTCGGGAAGCACACCCAGATGTCCTTACCCCGGTTGAAGACCACCTTGAAGTCGTCCCCCTTGACCGCCACGAAGGTCTCGCACGACGGCGGCGACACCCGGACGTGGGCCACCTCCCAGTTGGTCGCCGTGGTGAGCCCGCCGGCATTGAACTTGGTGATGTGGTCGATGGCCGCCACCAGCTTCTGCTGTGTCAGCGAAGGGCCGACCGCGCGCAGCCCCGCCACAAAAAGCGCCGCGTTCAACCACCCCTCCATCGAAACCTCGTTGTAGGTGTACGCGGGCTCGTACTTATTCATGGTCGCGATGTACTCGCGCAGGCCCGGGAACACCCCCGGGAACTGGGCGCCAGCCTGGAACGGCACGTGCTGCACCAAGAAGTAGGTGTTCTGCATGAGCGAGGTGTACTGGCGCAGCGTCGACAGGTCGTAGCCATCGAGCCAAAGCTGCTTTACGCCGGTTAATCCGTTCTGCTGCAGCGAGCGGGACAGCTCAAGGTTGCCGGGGACGTCCATGCAGCTGACCACGAAGTCAACACCGGCCTGCTTCATATGCACGACGTCCGAGCTGAGCGAGCCGTTGATCTGTACGGAGAGGTCCGAGTATCCGACGCTGACGCCGTACTGCTTCAACGCGCTGACCGCGCCCTTGCACTCGTCGGCCGACTGGGGCACCCCATACGCGACGACCGCCGCCACGTGCGCGTGCAACTGCTTGGCAATGAAGGGGAAGAACGGTCTGGTGGTGCTGTAGTCGACGACCGAGCCGTAGGCCGCGAACAGGTTCTTCGCTGGGCTCCAGTCGTTCTCCGTCGCATAACCGAATGTCGGCGTGCCCGTCGCCACCAGGAATGGAGCCGAGGTGAAGAACGCCGTCGCCATCCCCACGATCGCGAACACGTGGTCCTGTTCGACGAGGGTCCTCGTCACCTGGGCGTTGTTCACGGTCCCGTCGTCGAGCGCCTTGGTGAGGACGATCTTGCGCCCATCGACGCCTCCGTCCGCGTTGACCATGTCGAGGTACGCGCGCACGCCCGGGACGATCGGTGCGAAGTCGGCGGCGACGCCGCCTGACAACGTGGCCACCGCACCAACGTTGATCTGGTGCGCGCTCACCCCCGGAGCGCTCGACGAGCTCGGCGGAGGCCCAGTGTTCGATGCGTTGGAGCATCCGGCGGCGAGGACCGCGGCCGCCGCGCCAAGGGCGAACAACCTCATCCCAGCCCGGCGGTGACCCACGTTGACCCTCGTCGTAGCTCCCCCCTATTGGAACCGTCATGGCGCGCAGAGCGGCCAACGGACATGGTCACTGTAGTGGTGGGGGTTCTACAGCCACTTTCTGTGGCCGCGCATTGTCACCAGCCGTTGACGCTGTTCAAGCGAACGTTTGATAAGTCCCGGGAACCCCCAGGGTGATTCAGGCTGGCATCGGGAAGATCAACCGCTCGTGGGTTGTCTCCTCGATCGCCCTGGCACGCGCCTCGGCATCCATCGGGGAAAGGGAATTTGTGATGGCCAGTGCATCGTCGAGCACCGACACGTCGCCGGGGGTGCAGTAGCCAGTGACGCCGGGTGTCGAGAGCACGAACTCGATGCCACGCCGCAACCCTGCAACGTCGGTGTAGGGCTCGTACCACGTGGTTGAGGTTCGAGGCCGGTCGTCCCAGGGGCGCGCCGCGCCGGCCTTGATGACCATGACGCCGACGTCGCGGCGCGCCGCCTCTTCCAACAACGCCTCCGCGTCGGCGCGGTACTGGTCGTCCGCCCACAGCCTCGGGTTGATCGGGAACATGACCGTGTCGAAGTCGTAGCGCTGCAGGGCGACCAGATGCGCCGCCGGGGAATCGAGACCGTGACCGGTGATGCCGACGAAGCGGCACAGACCCTCTGCCTTCGCCCGCAGAATCGTCTCGGCGGCGTCGCCCCGGCGGTCGAGTTCGGCCAGGTCGGTAACGGCGTGGAGCTGGTAGAGATCGAATGAATCGCACCCGAGCAAACCGAGTGACTCTTCGAGCTGGGCCCGTACTCCATCGGGGTTCGCTCGCAGGGTCTTGCAACCCACGAAGAGCCGGTCTCGGACGGCCGGGACAAGGGGCCCGACGAGTTCCTGGGCCTTCCCGTATTGGGGCGCGATGTCGAGGTGGTTCACCCCGGCATCGAGGGCCTGACCGAATGCGATCTCGGTGGCCTCGGGCGTCGATCCCCAGAACGCCGCCGCGCCCAGAATCGCCACCGAGGACTGGTGCTCCGTGCGGCCGAGGCGTCTGGTCTCCATCGTCCGCACCGTAGTGCCCGGCTGTGGCCGCTGCCCGGGGTCGCCGGGTGCGCCGCAGCTCCTCGGAGCTAAGGTTCCGGATAGACAAACTCCCGTCGGCCAGGTTCGACCGGCGGCGACACTGGGAGGACCGATGGAGATTCGCGACAAGCTCTACATCGACGGCGCATGGGTGCCCTCGACAGGTAAGGGGACCCTTGAGGTCTTCGACTCCAACACCGAAGAGGTGATCGGGAAGATCCCCGAAGGAACTGCCGAGGACGCCGAGAAGGCAATCGAGGCCGCTTCAGCCGCGTTTGGTGAGTGGTCGTCGGTCTCTCATGAGGAGCGTTCAAAGTTGCTCGCACGGGTCGCCGAGGGACTTGCCGCCCGCACCGACGAGCTCGCCGAGACCATCTCGCGCGAGGTCGGCATGCCGCTGTCGCTGTCCAAGATCGTCCAGGTCGGGCTCCCCACCGGGGTGTTCGCCGACATGGCCAAGAAGGTGACCGAGTTCAGCTGGGAGTCAGAGGTCGGCAACTCGTTGATCGTCCGCGAGCCCGTCGGCGTGGTCGGCGCGATCACCCCCTGGAACTACCCCCTCTATCAGATCGCCCTGAAGGTGGCCCCGGCGCTCGCCGCAGGGTGCACCGTCGTGCTTAAGCCGAGCGAGATTGCGCCGCTGAACGCGTTCATCTTGGCCGACGTTCTGCACGACGTGGGCTTCCCCGCTGGCGTATTCAACCTCGTGACGGGCCTCGGCAACGTCGTCGGCGAGGCGATCGCCGGACACCCGAAGGTCGACATGGTCTCGTTCACCGGCTCGACCCGGGCCGGAAAGCGCGTGATGACTCTCGCTGCTGAGACGGTCAAGAAGGTCGCCCTCGAACTGGGCGGAAAGTCGGCCAACATCATCTTGGACGACGCCGATCTCGACGCCGCCATCCCGGCCGGGATGTTCGCCTGCTACATGAACTCGGGCCAGACCTGTTCCGCCTTGACCCGCATGCTCGTGCCACGGGCGCGCCTGGCCGAGGTCGAAGAGAAGGCGAAGGCCGCGGCCGCGGGGTTCGCCCCCGGTGACTCTCTCGCTGCCACGACGATGCTCGGCCCGCTCGCCTCTGCGATCCAGCGTGACCGGGTCCGCGGGTACATCGAGAAGGGCATCAAGGAAGGGGCCAAGCTCGTGACAGGCGGCGCCGAGGCTCCCGAGGGTTTGGAGAAGGGCTACTTCGTCCAGCCGACCGTGTTCTCTGACGTGACGACCGACATGACGATCGCCCAGGAAGAGATCTTTGGTCCGGTCCTGTCGATCATCCCCTACGACACCGAGGAAGAGGCGATCGCGATCGCGAACGACTCGATCTACGGCCTCTCGGGTGGGGTGTGGAGTTCCGACAAGGCCCACGCAGAGCAGGTCGCCCGAAAGATCCGCACGGGTCAGGTCGACATCAACGGCGGTGCCTTCAACCCCGTCGCCCCATTCGGCGGATACAAGCAGTCCGGCGTGGGACGCGAGCGGGGCGAGTTTGGCTTCGAGGAGTTCTTGGAGATCAAGTCGCTGCAGCGCTGAACTCGGTAGTGGTTCAACTTTGATTTGTCACAACCGCAGTCCAGGCTCTACCCAGCCACAACCGTCGGTCCCTCGGTAGGAGGGGGCGCGAAACTGCTCTCCGGAGCTTCCGACGTAAAGCTCAATGTTCGCGGAGGGTTGAAAATGACCCACTACCCTGAACTCCCCGATCACCGAGGAGTGTTGATATTCGGGTGGCATACACTGTGGTGCGCCTCTAGCTCAACGGCAGAGCAACGGACTCTTAATCCGCAGGTTGGGGGTTCGAATCCCCCGGGGCGCACCTGGCCCCTGAGTGGGCGCTGCGGAATTTGAGCTCACGACCTCAGCCGTGTGAAGAGGATGCGCTGGTCTTTTGGTGTCCAGCGTGTGGAACTGAAATCCATATTGACCAGGATTCTTAGTAACCAGTACCGACCACGACTCACCTCGGTTTTCCAATGCTTCGCGCACAAAACGCGCACGACCGAAGCGATACTCACTTGGGCCAGCTCGGCCTACGGCTGCGGTGACCACATAGACGAATGGGCGGAATGACAGCGGCCGATAGACCGGGCCGCCACGCCGGCGGCGCCGGTGCGTCAGCGGTCGGCGAAGACGAGGAGCTCCCCCGTGTAGACGGCCACCCACACGTCGCCCGTGGTGGCGTCGTAGGTGATGCCGATCGGGTGCACTCCGGTCGAGATGGTCTGGAGCACCGCCATGTCCGAGGCGCGCAACTTGGTGACCGTATCGGACGAGTAGTTCACGACATACAGCGACCGCCCGTCCGTCGAGATGGCCATCGAGCGCTCGTCCTGCCCCGTATAGACCGAAGCGACCACCTGATCGGTGTCAAGCGCCACCTTCACTGCCCTGCCGGGGGCGTTCAAGGACACGTAGAGGTACTGGCCGGCCGGGTCCATGACGAGGTGGCGCGGGTTGTCTCCGACGTAGAAGGATCCCTCTTGCGAGAGGGTGTCGAGGTTGACCTTGACCACGTTGTCGCCGCCCATGATGGCGACGTAGGCGGTCGACGAATCGGGCGAGATCGCGATCCCCCTTGGATAGGGGCCCATCGGCAGCCGGGCCACCTCCTTGGCCTGTTCGATATTCACGATGCTCAAGTCGAACGAGCACCAGTTGGTGACGAGGAGCCATTTGCCGTCAGGGGAGACGGCCAAGTACTTCGGGACAAGCCCGACCTCGATGACCTGGTCGATGGCCAGGGTGTGGGTGTCGATGCGGTAGACGTAGCTATCGGTATCGCCGGCCGCCTGTGCGGAGGCGGGCGTACAGGTGTCACTTCCCTCGGGGCCGAATCCGGTCCCGTACATCGAGTAGTTCGAGACGTAGACGTAGCGGGCGTCCGGCGTGAAGGCGGCCTCGACAGGCGCACCGTGGGTAGTCCCGGGGTGACCGGAGAACCCGAACTGGGTCATGTCGACCGTGTCGGGAATCGTCTTCACCAGGTTGCCCGAGCTGTCGTAGACGGTCACGGTGTGCCGGTACATCATGTTCTGGGCGAAAACGAGACCGGTGTCCGAGGCGTCGATCGACTTGGGTGAGATCGGGCCCCCGATCGCGTCAATGAGGGTCAGGTGCCGCTGGTCCGACGGCGGGCCGGGCGGGATCCGCTGGAAGGGCGGCAACGTCGTGGTCGTGGTGGGATGGGCGGCGACTCGCGGGGTGACGCCAGTGGCGACCGGCCGATGCGTCGGGCCGCTCGTGAACGCCCCCGACGCCCACAGACTGACGCAGAGCAGCGCGAGCAAGACCAAGAGCGAGCGGACGAGCCGGAACCTCCTGCGCCGCCGTGCCGAAGGTGTCATCTGTCGCTGCGGAGTGTGGGAACCGGTCGGCACCGCCACCACGATTGTGCTGGCGAGAGGCCTGCGCAACCGGCACAAGCCCCGCGACCCTGAGGAGCACCTTAGGAGCAATGCTCCGTCGGCCCCGATATCGCTTCAGGCGTGGGGGCGGGCCAGCCGCCGGCCGGTAGGCCCAGCATGATGGCCCGCCCTCAGCTCACCCCTTTGGCGACCGTCGAGACTCGGAGATCGAGGGCCTGCTCCCCGCCACGGCTGGCCCCGACCGCGTCGCTGCCGAGCGGCGACGCGAAGTTGGGCCTTGGAGCAAACGGGGAGGTGTCATTACCGTGAGTCCAGATGACCGATCAGGTAGTGCGGCACTCATGGCCGAGCTGCCACCGCACCCCCAGGTGGCCCTTCCCGTGGATTTAAAGTGGGCACCAGAAAAAGTGGGGATAGGAGATAAGGGCCGCCCAAACGCCGCATTGGCCGACGGACGCACCCCCTCGCCAAAGCCACTATTGCCGATTCACATTCACCGGACGGCCATCTCGGGTTAATGGGTGCCCATGGAAAACCATCGTCAGTGAACTAGTGCAACGATGACTATGACCAGAATGATCAAGATCGCTACGCCTATCAACGTCCGAATCATGCGTCCCCTTCCTACTCAATACACCAAAGCAACGAGATCACGATGACAAAACACCGACGGGTGTCTCGCCGCTCTACTTCCGATGCGACGCGTCCTTGGCTTTGTCGATCACCTCTTCGACCTTGCTCTCGGCTTTGTCGATCACCTCTTCGACCTTGCCCTTCGCGTCGCTGAGCTTCTCTTTGGTCTCACCAGCACGACGATCGGCCTTGCCTTCGGATTCGAGGTCCTTGTTCCTGGTGAGCCTTCCCACGGCCTCTTTGGCTTTGCCCTTTACCTGATCAGTCTTTTCGCTCATCGTGGGCCACCTTCCTCCGCCGCGCCTAGATCGGCCGCGAACGCACTTCCCATTCTGTGCAGGGATGTCGGACCCCGCTAGAGGCAAAGGTCCCGGTACCGCCTTGTCCCCGCTTTGGCGAACCCGACAACGATTGGATCTGCTCCGTTGAGTGACCGCGGCACACCCCTAAGGGTGGGAGACGCGTCATCTCATGCCGGTCAGCGCCGAAGTAGCCCGCAATTCAGCGCCTGGCTGACCAGGACTTTTACCTCTCATGGTTTGCCACTGTTTGACACTTTTTCAACCTCTTGCGGACGGAGACGGACGAAGTTTCACCCTTTCGACCGAACCTCCGCACCGGCGGTTCGCAAGGAACGCGGTCAGGAGCTCTCTGCCGATTCCGTGCTGCCAGGTTTCAACGCGGGCCGTACCCGAAGTGCCGCGACCTCATCAAGTCCGGGATGGCAGAGGCATTGGCAGACCGTGCGCTCGCGCATTTCGGTCAGCTCCAACAGGCGGCCGGGTTGGTCAGCGTTCGGCTCTCCAGAAGCTTCGCGACCGCATCGCCACGGGATCGGCGATGAACGTTCCGGCGTTACCGGCCACCCGGAGGCGGGGTCGTCGGAGATAAGCCATGCCTGGACACCCAGTCGGCGCATGACGGCCTGCGACGGGCGCTGTCTCATCCGTGGTTGAGGCTCAGGCCTTCGGCAGCTTTCTTCAAGTCGGCGTCCCAGAGTCCAGCGTCCTCAACGAGGAACCGACGGTCACCAGAAGCCGGTCCTTGTCCACAATGTTCAGCTTGTGGAGCCGTCAGATGCGGTGGTTCCTCCCTTGGAGGTTTGACCGCGTCGGGCGCCTCCTACCCGACCGCAAGCTGCAATGCCGTCACCACGTCAGGGCCGACCGCCGCCGGACCACCGAACACGTAGCCCTTTGTGCCGACAGGCAAGGAGGCCAGGTACGGAGTTATCTCCGTTGGCAACGGGGCGCTCGGGTTCACGAGAAGGATCGGCCCCAGGCGTCCACCGGTCGCCATGAAGACCCCACCGCCGAGTGCGTCGGGGAACTCTGCCGCCGTCGCCGCGCCGAAGACCGACGGACTCGGGAAGAAGTAGCTGGCCACGGCGGCCGACGTGTTGAACTCGTCCTGGCCATAGACGGCGGTGGCCCCGCCGTCGGCCCCGGCGGCAGCCTGCGGTCCGCCGATGGCGTATCGGGTGTCCCCCAGGTGCCCGACGATGTAGGCGTAGGTCTCGAGAGACTGCGACGACCCGTTGGTGAGAAGGATGGCCCCGTGCTCTTCGACGGCCGCCGGCACCGCCGAGAGCGCGTCATAGAAGTCGAGCCCGGTGGCCTCGAAGATGGTGGCGGGGTTGCCGAGCTGCTCGGCGATGTCCACCGCGGTCGCGTACTCATCGGCCCCGGCTTCTCGGACCACGGTGTAGCCGAGACCCTGCAGGGTGGCGTCGATGTTGGGGCTCAAGGCAAGGTCGCCGCCCAGGATGTAGACGGTCTTGCCGACGGGAAGCACCCGTTGGATCTCCGCCAAGACCCGGGGGTCGAGGCTCGAACTGATCGATGCTCCGGGGGTGATGAGAAGCGGACCCCCAACCTGGGCCGCCAACGGTCCGCCGGCCAGCGCGTCGGAGAAGAAGTCGTCTCTGGCCAGCACCACCCCGCCGGCCGAGCCCTTGGTCGGGAACGCGGCCTCGGAGATGGCGACCGAGGTCCCGATGGCGTCGACTCCGTAGATCTGGGTCAGCGACGGGGTGCCGGTGGTCAGTCCGGGCGAGCTGGCCAAGCCGGTCAGAAAGCCTGATCCGGTGGACATCTCGACGGTGGTGAACGGGTAGGTGTTCGAGATCGACGGGGCAAAGGCACCCGGACCACCCCCGGCCTTAGAGCCGTAGGTGATGGTGCAGGACGCCCCGGCGGCCAAGGTGACATCGGAGATCGTGATCGTGGAGCTCACGACCGACACCACCCCGCAGGTGGAGGTGACGTAGCCGGCCGCCGAAGAGATGACCGAAGGCGTCGACCACCCAGTCGGCACCGTCATCTCGAGCTCGCCGGAGCTGAGCCCTCCCGTTGCAGCCGTGTAGGTGAAGACCAACGTGTCACCCGATGAGCCAACGGGCACCGAAGTGGGGGACACACTCAGGGCCCCCGAGCCATCGGGTGCGGCGATGATGACCACGTTGGCCGCCGGGGAGCTGACGGACTCGCCGTCTGCGGTCACCGAGAACAACGTGTTGGCATAGGACCCCGCTGCCGGGTTGGTGATGCCGGCAATCGTCAAGGTCGCGGAGGCGTGAGCGGCCAGCGTGCACCCGGCACCCACACTGATGGTCACCGTCGTGGCGCTCGTCAAAGCGGTCGTGGGGGCCGTACAGCCGGTGAACGCTGCCCCGAGCCCCACCGTTGGGATCGTCGGAATCCTGAACCCCGGGGCAAAGACGACCACGATGGTGTCCGGTCCGCTCGAACCGGACAGGCCCGCGTTGAAGCCGATCGTCCACGTGGTATTCGTCGCACCGCCGAGCATGGAGGAGCCGCTGAATGTGACGGCCGCCACGCCGGTAATCACCACGTCGGCCGTCGGGGAACCGGGGCCGTCGGCGGATGTCGCGACCGTGAACGACGTCTTCGGGTACGACCCGGCGGCCGCCGGGTTGGTGATGCCGGCAATCGTCAGCGTCTCGGGGCTCCCAAACGTGCAGACCGAGCCGGTCAGGTTGATCGCGACCGTCTGGCCGCTCCTCGACCCGCTCGTGGGCGACGTGGTGCACGACCCGAGGGTCACCGCTGGTGAGGCCGGAATTACGAATCCTTCTGGGAACGTGACCGAGATGGTGTCTGCGTCGGTCAGTGCGGTGGCCGGGGTGAACGAGACCGTCCAGGTGGTGGTTGCTCCGGCCACCTTCGAGGGGGCGCTGAATGTCACTCCCGACACCGGTGCGGCCGACGCCGGAAGGGCATCCAGGGCGGCTCCCAGACCTCCCGCCACCAAGCCAAGCGCCAAGGCGATCGGGACAATCCTGGCCAGGCGGGAACGCCGACAAACCGGCCCACTCCGCCTCAAGTTCCTCGCGTGCTCCACTGCTGGTCACTCCGCTCGTTTGTCATTGCCCGCATGCTGCGGCCACTGAACACCAAGCCACTAGAGATGCCCCCACCGGCGGGCGCCCAGCGATGGCCAGCTGATCATGGGGTCACCGTGGTGTCAATGCCTAGTTGCGATCCCCGAGGTCAGGACCTCGTTTCATCGGGCCGCACGCATATGGCACACTGAGGTCGGTGCGCGATCGACCGCGATACGCCGGAACCTCGCACCAGCGGCACCTAGTCACGGCGTCATTGGTGGTGGGGGTGCTCTTCGGGGGCTTGGCCGTCCCGGCGTCGCCTGCGGGCGCGACCGCCGCCGCTCCGGTGGTCTCGCCGAGCTCGGCACCCGCCCTCGCCCTCGATGCCCCCGATCCCGACATCGTCCTCGCCAATGGGACGTTCTACGCGTTCACCACCGGGACGACCTGGGGCAATCAGATCGCCATCGCGAAGACGACCTTCAGCGACCCCCAGCTCGGGTGGACAACCCTCAGCGGTCAATCGTCCGAATCGAGCGCGTTCGCCGAGAACGGCGATACGGCACCCCCGGCCCCCTGGGAGTTGAACAACACCCCGAACTCACCGGGTGTCTTCCAATACGACGGTCAGTGGATCATGTTCTACGACGCCGAACAGCGATCGAGCGGCTACTACTGCATCTCGGTGGCCACCGCGTCGACGGTGACCGGCCCTTACGTCGACACCTCCGCGGGGCCTCTGGTCTGCCAACCCTCGTCCGGTGGCTCCATCGATCCTCAGCCCTTCGTCGACCCCACCACCGGAGACCCGTACCTCTTGTGGAAGAGCAACGACGGGTCGACTTCGGGGGCGTCCAGCGTCTGGTCGGAACCCATCGCGTCCGACGGCGTCAGCCTGAGCGGGTCACCAGCCGCGATCTTCACCATCGCCTCGGACCCCTACCCGTGGCAGACCACCACCGACGATCCCTCCATGGCCTACGCAGGCGGGAACTACTACCTCTTCTTCTCGGGGGGCAACTATCTCTCGAACAACTACGCGACCGGCTACGTGTTGTGCAGCGGCCCCAACGGCCCCTGCGACCAGAACGAGCCCTCCGACCCCATCCTCAGCACCCCCGGGGGGGCCGGCGGCGGCATGGTCTTCACCGACGCGTCAGGCAACTGGTGGATCTCCTACCAAACGTGGGCGCCGGCGGGCTGCACGAACTATGGCTGTGGCGGCCAGCGCGAGCTCTACATCGCCCCCATCTCGCTGCCGGGGAGCGTCGTTACGCCGCCGCCACCACCACCGGCGTTGCCGGTTCAGCGCATCTACGGCACCGACGCGATCGGCACCTCGATTGCGGTCTCACAAGCCGAGTTCCCCCAACTCGGATCGGCCAAGGCGGTGGTCCTCGCGCGTTCTGACTTCTTCTCGGACGCCCTGGCCGGCGGACCGCTGGCGGCCCAGGTGGGGGGTCCGCTTCTCATCACCCCCGGGGCACCGATCAGTTCGAGCCTCGATCCCCGGGTCTCAGCCCAGATCCAACAGGTGCTTCCCGTTGGCGGGACCGTCTACATCCTGGGTGGAGACCTGGCGCTCAGTCCGGACATCGACACGGCTCTCCAGGCGCTGGGCTACGTCACCAAACGGATCGCCGGGGCCGACGACTACGCCACCGCAGTCGACATCGCCGAGCAACTGGGAAACCCCACGACCATCTTCGAGGCCACTGGGCTCAACTTCCCCGACGCCCTCTCGGCGGTGCCGGCGGCCATCGAGGACCACGCGGCGATCCTGCTCACCAACGGGCCGTCCCAGTCCCTCGAGACCTACGCCTACATCGTCGAGCACCTGGGGGACACCCGGTACGCCATCGGCGGACCGCAGGCCGCCTACGGCGCCGACCAGGGCGCGATTCCGGTGTACGGCCAGGACCTCTACGGCACCTCGGCCGCCGTGGCGAGCACCTTCTTCCCCCACGCCACCGTGTTCGGGGCCGCCACCGGTGCCGACTTCCCCGACGCCCTCTCTGGGGGGGTCTTCATGGGCGAACCGGGGTCACAGGGCCCGATGCTGCTGGTCGAACCGTCCGTGCCACTGCCACCAAGCATCGCCAGCTACCTCGCCGGAGATGCCCAGCTGGCCAACGGGTACCTCTTTGGCGGTCCGCTCGCCGTCGGCAACGACGTCCTGGCGGCCCTTTAGAACAATGCCCGGACCCGATGAATCCTTCAGGTCACCGTCGAACCGACCACCGACAATCGCAACGCGACGGTCTCCGACAGCTGCTCGATCCGAGCACGAAGAGATGCTCACAAAGGATCCTGGCTGAGCACCATTGCCAGCTATTCATCGTGCAGCGCGAATGGCTTGCTCCGGACTCCCGCTTCACCGCTGAAGCTGTGACGGCCGATACGCAATCAACCAAATGATCATGGGTGTTCGATTCGTTACAAGGGTGGACTGCTGTGGCAGGCGCCCAGCGTCAGAGCAACAGGGACTAGCCCACCGACAATGGCGCCGGTTGCGGTCCGGAGATTAGGACCGCCGCGATCGTTCTAGCCAGGGCTGGCGGGAAGTCACCGCTGATTTGCATCGTGGAGCCGAAGGAGCTGAAGGTCGACTCCGCGTCGCTTACCGGGCCCCGAGCATTCTGTAGCCCGGAAAGCGTTAGTAGTTGTACAGGTCAATCCTTCTCCAAAACGGCGACATATGGGTCGCGAACGCGCTCCAAGAATCCGGCCTTGGTGCCACCCCGTGCCCCGGAGAATCGTCCGCATCTCTTTGCGGGAAACAAAGAGCCAATCGAACGACGGGCTGGTAAAGCCGCCGTACCGAAATCGGAGACGGGACTGTCCTGGCATGATGTCGCGTTGCCGGCAAGGCAGCCGGGCAGGAAAGCTGTTCTCGCGGATACAACCTCCATACGCACCTCCACTCGCTCAAAGGAGTGGCAGTACCACGATCGCAAGACGTGGCTTCCCCCTTGCTGGGCGGGGCCACCGTGGTCACGATGGCCACAGAAACGTTGGACGAGCCGCATCCAAAATCAAGGAGCATCGTGGGAGCCCTACGCAAATCGGTCATCGCCACCGCCGCCATCATCGGGCTGCTTGGTTCAACGCTCGTCACCAGCACGGCTAGCGCCGCTACGACACCGGGTGCCACTGTGATCTCCACGTCCAACGGGCCCTTCGGCAAGACCCTCGTCGTAGGGTCGGGGCAGTACCAGGGGTACACCGTGTACATGCTCACATCGGACGATCCCCCCTCGTTCGGTTGCACCACCGTGGTAAAGCAGCTCCCTCCGGGCCCCATCGCCTGCACCGGCCCCGAAGGCAGTCAATCCGAATGGCCGGCGGTCACGACGACCGGCTCCCCGATCGCGGGCGGTGGGGTGAAACAGAGCCTCCTCGGGATGGTGTTCCGCTCGGACCTCGGAGCCGACCAAGTGACCTACGCCGGCCATCCCTTGTACCTGTTCGACATGAGCGCAGGGTCGATCACGGGCGAGGGTTGGGACGAGCCAGGCCTGCCACCATGGCACGGACTCTGGTATGTGGTCTCCGCGAAAGGAACTCCGGTCCCCTGGGCGGGAATGCTGACCACCAGCACCATTGGGGGCAAGACGGTGTTGGCCGCACAAATGAACACGCTGGCCGGTTGGATCTCCTTCCCCGTGTACCGCTACAGCAAAGACGAGTGCAGCGGTGCATGCGCTCGGTCGTGGCCGCCCCTGCTCACCGCTGGCACTCCCGGGACAGCCGGGCTGGCCAAAGCCAGCCGAGTGGGCGCCCGGAAGATCGCCGGAGGCTTGAGCCAAGTCACGTACAACGGGCAGGCGCTCTACTTCTACGGAGACGAAACACCAAACCTTGCCGGTGGACGCTTCGTACCGGTCGGAAACGGAAACGGCAAGAAGGACGCAGGCGGGTCATTCCATCTCGTCGCTCCATAGCAAGTACCGGTTTCGTCGAACGCTTTCAGACCTCCGAATGGCGAGAAGGATCGCTGGGGCGAACCGCTCAGCGGTCGGATGCTCCCAATTCCGTTTAGTTTCGCGACTACAAAGTGACCACAACGCCCGGACAATTTCCGCGAACGCCGACGAGCGCTGGGAAGTTTGTGCAGGTCAGAGGGCATATTGGTCAGCGCCCGCAAGTTGAGAATTGGCCGAGAATGGACTCTTAATCCGCAGTCCGGGTTCGAATCCCCCCGGGACGCACCTGGTCAGAGGGTATTTCCGAGTCTTCATGCGGGTGCTCAAGCGCCCGGACGCTCACGGGCATCGACCTCTTCAAATTCATCCCGATGAGCGCAACGCCCGAAAGAGCGGCCCAGGTCCGCTATGGCAGGGAGCCAGCCGCACCTTGCAGTCGACGACCAGCGCCCCGGTCGCAGTAACGACAATCGGGTTGAGATCGAGCTCCACGAGCTCTGGAACCCGTTCGGTGACATTGGCGATCGCCTCGAGGATCATGACGAGGGCCTTCCGGTCGAGCGCTGGTGCGCCCCGGTAACCGTCAAGAAGTGGAGCGGCTCGAAGTGATCGAACCATCGCATCGGCCGCACCCGGAGCGAATGGCGGGACGCCGAAGGCGTGGTCATCGAGAAGATCGGTCATCACCCCACCGAGTCCGACCATCACAACCGGACCGAAGTCTGGATCAGCGGTAAGACCGACGATCACCTCGACACCGGCCGGCGCCATCGGCTGGATCACGGCCCCGCCCATCTGGACTCCGAGGCGAGATGACATGGTCTCGTATGCCTCGCGCACCGCCTCGACATTCTCCAGACCCAGTACGACGCCGCCAACGTCAGTCTTGTGAACCAGCGCTCCGGATCGAGCTTTGAGCACGACCGGAAGGCCGAGCGTCTCGGCAACCGACATCGCTTCTTCGGCACTTCTCGCGACATGGGTCGCTATCACCGGCACGCCGCACGCCTCGAGTAACCGGGATGATTGGTCGAGATCAAGCCAACCTCCAGTCCGACTTTGATCGAGTTCGGAGCGAACGATCTCGCTGATCACGGAGTCGTCGGAGAACTCTTCGAAATCCTCGGTCGGGGCCTGGGGCGCTCGTCGCCACTCGGCATAGCGACAGACGTGCGCAAGTGCCGATGCCACGCGCTCAGGAGATGGCACCTCGGCAACTACTCCCGTGTCGTACGAAGAGAGCCGGGGATCTCCACCCAGGATGCATGCGATGATCGACTTGCCTGAGCGCGCCGCCATACGAGCGACCGTCGTCCGGGCATCATTTGCCGAGAGCTCTGGGAGATCGGTCGTCACAACGATGATCGCGTCGATGGCATCGTCGTGAACCACGATTTCGAGCGCGTTCTCAAGACTCGTAGCCACACCACCTGCGGTGAGGTCGACAGGGTTCCCGACCGCAGCCTCAGCGACAAGGATCTCTCTGAGTGCGTCCTTTGTCGCCCCCCCAAACTCTGGGACGATGAGCCCTTCGGCCTCGCACGCGTCGGCTGCGAGAATGAGCGGACCACCGGAGTTTCCGACGAGTGCAACGCGACGTCCCCCGGGCAGCGGCGCAGCGAGCAGGATGGCTGAGACGTCAAGGAGCTCTTCGAGACGATCGACCTTGATGACGCCAGCACTTCGAAGAAGCGCAGACAGGGTGACTTCCGGCGTAGCCGCAGCTGCGGTGTGCGAATGCGCCCCTCGGGCACCTGCAGAGGTCCTCCCTGCCTTCAAGGCCACAATCGGCTTGTGCTCACCGACTCGCCGAGCGATCCGAGCAAACTTGCGCGGGTTACCTAGGGACTCGAGGTAGAGCGCGATCACCGAGGTTCGTTCGTCGCGCTCGAAGAAGCAGAGGAGGTCGTTCGAGCTCACGTCGAGCTTGTTCCCAACCGATACGAAGCTCGAGAGCCCGACCCCGGCGGCGCTCGCTTGCTCGGCGAGGACGAGTCCAACGGCGCCCGACTGCGACACCACGGCGAGCCTTCCGGGGAGTGGATCGAGACCGGTAAAGGTGGCATTCATCCGAACCTCGGGATCGGTGTTCACCGCACCCAGGCAATTCGGGCCGACGATCCGAACACCGTGTCGGCGGGCCGACGTGAGAAGTTCAGTCTCGATGTCGGCACCCGAGCGACCCGTTTCCGCGAACCCCGCACTGATAATCATCACCGCACGCGCCCCGGTCGAAGCGGCCTCCTCGACGACGCTTGGTACCAGAGCCGCTGGAACCGCGACGATCACGAGATCGACCGGCTCGGGCAGCGACGACAGCCTGGGGTGCGTAGGTACGCCACAGATTGCCCGCGCCGACGGATTGACGGGGTAGACAGTGCCCGAGAAATCCCCAGTCAGAAGGGATCGAACGACCTCATGGCCGGCGCTGCCGAGACGGCGCCCCGCCCCGACAACGGCGATCGAACGAGGACGAAGGACCGATGCAATGCTGGCAACCTCGGCGGTCGCCTCCCGCTCCTCGCAACAAGCGCGGTATTCCGGCGTCGGCGCCAAATTGATCTGGACCCGGATCGTGTCGTTTTCTTGAAAGGTTGTGGAACGCAGGCCAGTCGCCCCGAAAACTTCGAGCATGTCGGTGTTCTCCACCATGACCTCGGCAACGAAGCACTCAATGGCCTTCGTCCGCGCGTAAGCCGCGAGGCTCTCGAACAGCAGGGTCGCTATCCCGTGGCGCTGGTATTCATCGGCGACCGTGAAGGAGACTCCTGCGGCCGGATTCGCGGGCCCGAGACGTTCATAGCTCCCGATCGCCACGATCTCATCGGCCACCAGGGCGACGAACGCCATCCGAGAGCCGTAGTCCACCTCGGCACGGTGCGCTGCCTCTCCGGGGGTGATCGTCGGATGGATGCCGAAGTGACGCCAATTGGCTGTGTCAGGCGTGAGGTTCGCGTGGAAGTTAACGAGCAAGTCTGCGTCGGCAGGCCGGATCGGACGGACGAGGACCGCTTGGCCGTGCGTCAGCAACCCGTGGAACTCCCAGGGGGCGGGGTATCGAGGAGGTAACAGCATCTCGTTTCCCCGTGCAGCTGCAGCGATCATCGCCACCTCCTCACGACTTCGATCGTTGCTGCTTGAGGGCCGGGTCACCAGGGTCAAAGGGCCCAAGATCCGATCGTCCTGCGTGGCGCGATCGGGACGAGCTCGATCGGGTCACGGTGACGAGTGGGCGGCCCGGCTTTTCGGCCGCTCAGGCCCTACAGACGGAGGCCAGCACCGGTTGGGCCAAAGACTCGTCATGTCAGTTGAAGCTACGGCGAACGTTCCAAGACCTCCTCGGTGCCGACCGCGTCGACACTTGCCAATGCGGCTCGGTACACGCGTTCGTAACCGGTCGCCATCGCCCGGGCCGAGAAGCACTCCTCGACGCGGGCCCGACAATCCTCAGGTTTGAGCTCGGTGACGGCCGATGCGGCGTCGACCATCTCGTCGGGCGTGGAGCAGAAGATCCCGGTGACACCGTCAGTCACAACTTCTGGCACCGCGCCAAGCGGGCAGGCGATGACCGGAGTGCCACAGGCCATCGCCTCGACCATGACGAGACCGAAGGGCTCGGGCCAGTCGATGGGGAACAGAAGCGCCCGAGCCCTCCCCAGCAGGTCAGCCTTCACCGCCTGGGGTGGCTCGTCAAGGACCACCACGTCGTCGCCAAGGAGTGGGGCAACGATCTCATCCCAGTACGCGCGCTCGGCGGGTTCGTGCCGCTTGACGACCATCACCAGCGGAAGCTTTGCGTCCCGGGCCACCTCAACTGCCACCTCGGGACGCTTCTCGGGGCTGACCCGACCCACGAAGACCAAGAAGTCCTCTTTGACGGGGTGGAATGGGTGGATGGTGAGGTCGATGCCATTGTGGACCATCCCTGCGTAGTGCAGGTGTGGGTTGGCGGCCTGCTGCGCGTGGCTGATGGCGACCATATGCACCCGATCGTGCACCAAACCGAAGAACCGCCGGCTGAGCGCAGTCCACGGACCATGCAGGGTGTGAACGACCGGAGTCCGGCCGGTGAGCATGGCCCCGAGAGCCGGCCCCATTCCCGAATGGTCGTGGACGATGTCGAACTCGCCGGCATGCAAGAAGGCGGTGGTGGTGTGAAACAGGTCGTCGGAGACTGAGCTGGGGTCCCCGAGCGGAGGAGGTGCAGCGAGCGGGGTCACCAGGTGGGCGCTCGTCACCGAGCCCGCGGCGGCGAACAGCGTGACGTCGTGGCCGCTTTCGATCAAGCCCTCGACGAGCACTGCCACCACCCGCTCGGTTCCGCCGTAGCCGGCGGGCGGCACCGGCAGCCAGACGGGGGCGACCATGCCGATCCGCAACCGATTGCCCTTCGACTGACGCGGCCCGAACAACCCCGGTGCGGCGTCGTCGCGCAACATGGTCATCGTCCCCCTCTCGGTTCCTCGGTGCTCTCTCACCACCATGGACCAGGTGCGCCGAGGGCAGTAGGGCCGTTGGTCCCTGTGTGCCGACGGCGCTCCGGGGACGTTGTTCGAATTGATCGAACCCGGCGCGAATGGCGTCTTTCAGCCGCTCCTCTCCGGCACCGGCATCGGTCTCTCCTTGGGCGAGCAAGCCTTGATCGGGACCGCCATTTCGGGGGGCGTGACAGGAAGGAGGAGCACCGGCACCGACGAGGCCCCGAGGACCTCTCGGATGACGTGGGCCCGGCCGGCCGAGCTGTCCTGCGACCAGCTCAAGACGATCAGGTCGCTACCCTGCTCTGCGCACACCTCGGCCACCCGTGTGGCCACTGGGCCCGGTCGGAGTTCGATGCCGGTCGCTTTGGGGAAGTGGCGGGTGAGGAACTCCCTTCCCAGGAGCTCGAAGTCGCGCACGGGCCGATCCACCATGGCGGGCCGGGTCGCGTCGGTGAACACGTGGAGGACGACCACCTCGACGTCGGCGGCCAGCACCGGCCACAGTCGTTCGAGTATCGGCTGGGAGGATGCTGCGGTGCCTTCAAGGGGTACCAGGATTCGCCGGAACGAGCTGGGAACGATCGCGTCAGGAGGCACGATCACAACCGGCTTATCGGTGTGCTCGAGAATGTGGTGTGCGGTGCGGCCGACCGGCCGCGAGCCGCCTGGGGTGGCTCGGGCACCGATGACCGCGACGAGCACCTCTGGGGCCCCGAGCGCGGCGAGCAGGGCAGATTCCACCGGGCCTTCGAGCACCCGGAACGGCACTTCGCTCCGGGCGGCCAACGACTCGGGCGTCTCGATCGATTCGACCCGGCCACCACCGACGTGGACCGCCTGCACGTCGGATCCGATCAGCTGGCCAATCCGCAAAGCCGTCTCGAGCACGGGCCGGGCGGCCGCGGTGGTGTCGAGAGCGGCGAGGACGATGGTCATCATGGTGTCCTTTCGTTGCGCGGTGACGTCAAGGAGAAGGTGGCGCCGGGTGGCTCGCATCGCTTCGGTGCTCCGTTGGCCACGCGCACGAGGAGCGGCTTCTCGCAGGTGATCCGGACCCGCTCGTGATCGGCGTGGACGCCAATGGGGTGTCCTCGAAAAACGAAGGTGAGCCCGAGGGCGGACCACGCCTCGGGGAGGCAGGGGTCGACTGCGAGGGTGACCCGCGGGGTGTGGGAGCCTTCGGCGCGTAGACCGAGGAACCCATATGCCAGGGCTTGCCACACCCCGCCCATGGTGGCCAGATGGAGGCCGCCGGCCGTGGTACCGGTGAGATCGTCGAGGTCGAGGTGGGCGGCCATCCTGAACAGCTCAAGGGCCCGCTCGGGCTGACCCGAACGGGCCAAAAGGGAAGCCGAGATGGCCGGGGACAGCGAGCTGCCGTGCGCGGTCCGAGGCTCATAGAAGGCGAGGCACGGGTCGAGCGACCCGGCCACCACCTCTTCTGGCACGAGGTGGTGGAGCATCATCACGTCGGCCTGTTTGATGAGCTGAGAGCCGGCCACCCGCCCCGGACCGAGCAGCACGTCGACTGCGACCGGCGGCGCGGCAACCTCGGACATGAGCAGCGGCTCCAAGTCGAAGTACCCCACGAACTGCTCGTAGAGACCCCGCTCGGAGTTCCACCCGTCGACCAACCCCTCGGCCTGGATGAGCCACCGGCGGGCCTCCGGGGAGGCAGGGTCGGTCTTCGCGAGGACCTTCGCGGCTTGGGACAAATTCCAACGGGCCATCACGTTGGTGTACGCGTTGTCGTCGACCACCTCGTGGTACTCGTCGGGGCCCTCCACCCCGAAGAGGTGGCCATGGCCCTGCTCGTCGGTCCGAATTCGGCTGGACCAGTAGCGGGCCGTGTCGACAAGCAGGTCCCGTCCAGCTCCGGCCAGGAAGTGCTCGTCCCCCGTCCACGCCGCGTAGCGCGCCGCCGACCAGGCAATGGCGGCCACGATGTGCTCTTCGTGGGGGCCGGTGGTGATCGGAATGATCTCGCCGTGAAGTCCGATCACTTGACGGGGCGTGACGTCGCTCCCGTCACCGGCCGACTCCCAGGGGAAGCGGGCCCCTTGCAATCCCAGGCCGAGGGCGGTGGCACGGGCTGCAGGGAGGCGGCGGATGCGGTATTCGAGCATTGCCCGCGCCGCTGCTGGCCGGATGGCCGCCAGCGCCGGCAACACGAAGACGTCCGCGTCCCAAAAGACATGTCCCGCATAGGCGTCGCCGGTCAATCCGCGGGCCCCGACCGCACTCTCCCCGGTGTCGGAGGCCGCTGAGAGGAGGTGGAACACACTGAACCGCGCCGCCAGTTCGGCCTCGGGGTCCCCATCGATCAGAACCTGCGCGTCTGTCCACCGGCCCGCCCACGCTTCTCTGTGCCCGGCCAACAGTTGGTCGAAGCCCATCGCTTCGACCTCCAGGAGCTGCCGTTCAGCGTCGTCGAAGCTCTTCTGGCCAGAGCCAGCGGCCCAAGCGGCCGTCCGTTCGACCACCCGCCGGCCGGCCACAGTCCCAACGCGTTCGCGGGTGGCCACTGCGATCTCATGACCGCTCTGACCCGTCCGGGCCATGCGCACCTCACCTCGGTCTTCTCGTTCGAAGTCCACGGTGTCTCCGGGCGCCCGCAGCGGGTCGCCGGGCTCAAGGCAGGGCTCGACCGCCTCGGCTCGCAAAGCCATGGCGTGAGGCGAGGCGGCGGAGACAAAGCGCATGGACCGCAGCCCATTTCCGTCGTTCCCTGAACGGACCAGGACACCGGTACGCAGGTCGAGCAACCGGCGCTCGGTGGATCGGTCGGGACCGCTTTCCAGTTCGAGGCCGGTCCAGTTCGGCCCGGGGACCAAGCGGTTGTCCTCGGTGTAGACCCCGCTCACCAGGAAGAGCGGCGCGGTCCCGGGTCCGTCCTCTTCCCGGGAACCTCGCGTCGCGGCGAAGCCGTTGCCGAGAGTGCCGAGCGCCTCGGCGACTCGTTCCTTGGCCTGGACGTTGGGCAGCGCGACAACCCAGGCGGGGTCCGGGTCGATCTCGGGCACCCGGTGGCCGGCTCGGCGTGCGAGTTGGCTGTCGAGCAGCTCCGCGAAACGGGCTGGGCCGCCGCCCAGGTGCACCACCGGAGTGGGGACGCCACCAGGCTCGATCCCCACCGATACCACCGTGGCACGAGCGAAAGCGTCCACCAACATCAACGAGTCACTTCCGGCCACCCCGCCGATGGGTCCGAGCTCGTCGCCCCCGATCAGTACCAGCGCACCGGTGACGCCTCGAGTGGCCAGCCAGCTGGCCGCGAACCGGGCTGAGTCCGACTTGTCGGTCAGCCCGATCTCCACGTGCTTCACGTCGCTCGTGATCCGCGGGTCGACCAACCCGCCCGCGCGCGCGGCGTCGCCGGCGAGGGCGACCACCTCGGCCAGGTCGGCGATCCCGGCCGTGGCCAGCCGAGCGCTGACCGCATCGGCGAGCAAGTCGATGTCCGCCTTCTTGGGATCGGCCCATTCCGGAAGGGGGATGAGATCGATCTTGCGGCGATTGAGCCGCTGGGTCACCACTTTGGCTTCCAAACCTCGCGTCCGGAGCCGCTCAACGGTCCCCTCGGCCGCCCGGTCGAGCGCCTGGTCTTCGTCGGTACTGGCGACGCGCCGAGACACGAGAATTGGACCCTTGCCGGTGACCTCGAAGACCTCGGAGCCCCGGTTGCAGCACAAGTACAGCTGTCCCGGACCCCGTGGCCTGGCCTCTAGCTGGCCGTCGATGTTCTCGACATGGGTGCCGCTCACGACGAACACGTGTACTCCCGCCATGCAGAGCCCCTCGACCCGAGCGCGTACCGCCGTTGCGTCGGCTTGCCGGTCTGCGACCGCGGTGCCGTCCCAGTCGAAGATGACCGCCTCGAAGGTCGAGTCGGGAACTTCCGGGGCACGGTGTCGACGCGGGCTCACTCCCCCATCGTCCCAACCGTCGGGCCGGACCGCTAGGGGCAATGGTCATTCGGAGCTCAAGATCGGGACATTCGACCCTGCCCGACGACGGGTGATCGGCATACCGTCAACCCGGAGGTGGTCGACGTGCCGAATGAGCAGGTGCTGGCTGGGTCGTCCGGGCGTGGGCCAACCAAGAGCTGCCAAGCGAACCGGACGCGGCAGATCGAGCGGCATCGCTGGCCGCGGCCTCCTACGCGGAGAGCATCGATCTCGGCATGATCACGATCGATGACCTACTGATCGACCTGGCCGCCGATCTCACGGACCTGAGCCGCCGGTCCCGCTTCGTTGCGCACCGTGACACCCCGGCGCGTCGGCCAGGCCGCCAGGATTGGGCGGCCTGGGTTCCACGGCGACCTGGGAGTTCGAAAACCCTCAGCCGATCATGGTGCCTCAGCGCTCAGTCGCCCGGATGGGCAAGCTCTCGCTCGAGGCTTTCCGCTTCGCTCTTGGGCGAGAATGTCGAGTTACTGAGCAATCGACCGAGGACGCCTTGCACCTCCACCAACTCCGCCCGACGCGCGACGAGCTCGGATCGGTAGGCGGCGTTGTCGGTGTCGGCTATCTCGTGGCTCAGCTCGGGTAGGCACCCGCTGAGCATTTCCGCAATCGCCTCAGCCTGCCCCGCTGTCAGTTCCAGGTTCATCGTGTCTCCTTTCATTCTGTGCCCGATGGACGCGAGCATCGTCCGAGGCGGCGCTCGATCTCAAGCACGTCACGCGTCGTTGCGATCACGGTGTCGGGATTGAGGCTCATCGAGTCGATGCCGATGTTGACGAGGTATTCCGCCATCTCGGGATAGTCCGATGGGGCCTGGCCGCAGAGGCCCGAGTGGATCTCGTTGCGCCGACATCCCTCTACGGCAAGCCGAATCATCTCCTTGACTCCTTCGTCGCGTTCGTCATAATCGAACGCGACGATCTCGCTGTCACGGTCGACGCCGAGCGTGAGTTGTGTCAGGTCATTGGACCCGATGGAGAACCCGTCGAACAACTCTGCAAACTGATCGATCAGGATGACATTGTTCGGGATCTCGCACATCGCGTAGATCTGAAGTCCGTTCTTGCCACGTTCAAGCCCAAGCGTGGCCATGAGGTCCAGCACCCTCTTTGCCTCGTCGACTCGCCGAACAAACGGAAGCATGAGCACGACGTTGGTGAGCCCCATGTCCTCGCGGACCCTCGACATGGCCCTACATTCCAGCGCAAAGCCCTCCGCGTAGGCAGGGTGGGCATAGCGAGAGGCACCGCGGAACCCAAGCATCGGATTGTCCTCGTGGGGCTCGAAGTCGGCGCCACCGACAAGACTGGCGTACTCGTTGGTCTTGAAGTCCGACATGCGCACCACGACCGGCTTCGGCCAGAATGCGGCCGCGATCGTGCCAATACCCTCCGACAGACGCTCGACGAAGAAGTGCTCCCCGTCACGGTAACCGCGGGTCAGCCGGGTCAGCTCTAGGCGGGCCTCGGGATCGGTCACGCGCTCGGGATGCAAGAGGGCCAGGGGATGCGCCTTGATCGATTCGTTCACGATGAACTCCATCCGGGCCAAACCGACGCCGTCGTTGGGCAAGAAGGAGGTGGAGAAGGCCAGGTCGGGGTTCCCGAGGTTGACCATGATCCGGGTGGCGGGGCGAGCCAGCTCGTGTACGTCGGTGCGATCGACCGCGAAGCCGACGGCACCTCGGTAGACGTGACCGGTATCGCCCTCGGCACATGACACCGTGACCACCTCGGCACTTTGCAAACATGAGGTCGCGTCGCCGGTGCCCACCACGGCGGGGATGCCGAGCTCCCGGGCCACGATGGCGGCGTGGCAGGTGCGACCGCCGCGGTTGGTGACGATCGCCGAGGCCATCTTCATCACCGGCTCCCAATCCGGCGTCGTGATGTCTGCGACCAGCACCTCACCGGCGTTGAAGCTCGCCAGCTGGGTAGCGCTCTCTATGCGCCGGACCGCCCCCACGGCGATCTTCTCCCCAACCGCCCGCCCCTCGACCAACAGGTCGCCGGATGTCTCGGTGAGGTGGTAACGCTCGAGCACGGCCACCTCGCGCTGCGAGACACTTGTCTCGGGCCGCGCCTGGACGAGATAGAGGCAACCATCGAGACCATCCTTGGCCCACTCCATGTCCATCGGCCTGTCGTAATGGCGCTCGATCGCGCACGCGTATCCGGCGAGCTCGAGGACCTCGGCATCGCTCAAACAGAAGCGCTCGCGGTCAATCTTGGGCGTGGGAACGTTGCGAGTGGTGTGCTTGGTCTCGCCCTCGACGAAGATCATCTTGACCGCCTTGTCCCCGAGCAATCGACGCAGCACCGCCCGGTGACCGGCTTCGAACGTGGGTTTATGCACGAGGTACTCGTCTGGGTCGACGGCCCCTTGCACTACGTTCTCGCCCAATCCATAGGCGCCGGTGATGAGGACCACGTCTCGAAACCCGGACTCGGTGTCCAGGGAGAACATGACCCCAGAGGACGCCAAGTCGGACCGCACCATTTTCATGACGCCGATCGAGAGACCGGTCTTGAAGTGGTCGAATCCCTGATCGACCCGGTAATGAATCGCCCGATCGAGAAACAGGCTGGCAAAACAACGTCGACACGCCTCAAGGAGGCTGTGCTCACCGCGCACGTTCAAATAGGTCTCGTTCTGTCCGGCGAAGCTTGCGGTCGGTAGGTCCTCGGCGGTCCCCGAGCTCCGTACGGCCAGGCTCACCTCCTCGCCGTACTGCTCTTGGAGCGTCCGATAAGACCCGAGAATCTCCTTCGAGACCTCATCGGGAATACCGGCTCCGTAGACGATCTCCCGGGCCTGCTTTCCGCGCCTTGCCAGGTCGGCTACGTCGGTGATGTCCAGGTCATCAAGCACTCCGTGCAGTTGCCCAAAGGCCCCGGCGGCATCCAGCATGTACCGGTATGCCTCCGCCGTGATGGCGAACCCGTTCGGCACTCGAACGCCTTGGTCCGAGAGCTTGGTGTACATCTCACCGAGGGACGCGTTCTTCCCCCCGACGAGCGGAACGTCGTCGTTGCCGATCTCCTCAAAGAACCGGATGAACCTGGCGCTTCCCACGTCCACAGCATCGACCGTGGGGTCCGGGAGTGGTAGGGGCCAATTCCTCTATCAGCGACCCCCTGTCAGTCGATCCCCCGCTCCCGCGGGCCGTCATCGCTCGTGATCGGGCTTTTAGCGACTTTCGGCCCTGTCATGACCGTTCGCGCCGGTACACGCTGGAGCCGTGACGATCGACCACGACCAGGACCATGGCCAGCCGGGACGGACCCAACCGGACAGACCGGCGAGTCCCCATGGGCACAACGTCTCGATCGGATCCATCGCGGGTATGCCAATTCGCGTCCACTGGACGTTTGCGCTGCTCATCGGCTTCGTCGTGGTCGTCAACTGGGACCTCGGCAGGACGGCGGTGGCAGACGGGATCTTGTGGATCGTCGCGCTGTTCGCCTTTGTGGTCGCACACGAGATCTCGCACTGCCTTGTCGCTCGTCGGCGCGGTGCCCGCGTGCTCGGGATCATCTTGATCCCCCTTGGCGGGCTTTCTCAGCTCGAGGCGATGCCCGAGGCGCCGATCGACGAGCTCGCAGTGGCGATCGCCGGGCCGATCGCCAGCCTCGGTCTCGGGCTGGCCCTAATGGGCGTCGGTCTCGGCGTGGGGGCCCACGTCTGGCCGCCGACTCTGTTTGCCGGAAGCTGGTTGGCCCGCCTGGCGTGGTTGAACCTTCTCCTCGGCGCGTTCAACCTTCTTCCGGCTCTGCCGATGGACGGTGGGCGGGTGCTGCGGGCCACCCTCGCCCGCAATCGGAGCAACCTCGAGGCGACGCTCCTGGCCAGCCGCATCTCAAGGTGTGCCGCGGGCGCCATGGTCGTAGTCGGACTCTTCTATGACTTCTGGCTCGTGCTCATCGGCCTCTTCGTCCTGATGGGTTCGAACGCTGAGATGGAGAACGCTCGACGCGAACACCACAAGAACAACCGCCCGAGGCGTGATGAAGAGTGACGTTCGTCACGATACCCATCGGAATCGGCCATGCCCATCGGATGCCGACGGCATCGTCGCCAGCTCATCCGATCCGTCCATATAGGGCCGTTGGACCCTACCTACCCGAAGCACCCATCCGTAGCGTGAGGTGACGGAGTCTGGAGAAACGGCACCGGCGCACCGCGTGTTGCTAGGCGGGTGTGAGGACAACGACTCAAGACGACGACTTAAGGGAGAACGAAAATGGCAGGTTTAGTGGCAGGTCTTGTCGTAGCCGGAGTGCTCGTTCTCATCTTGCTTGCACTCGCGCTGCACGTTGTCCATCAGTATGAACGGGGCGTCGTCTTCCGTTTCGGCCGCGTCACCGGGGAGAAGGCTCCCGGTCTTGTCGTCCTCTTGCCGATCATCAACGTGTTGCGGAAGGTATCGCTCCGGATTGTGACCATGCCGATTCAATCGCAGGGCATCATCACGCGGGACAACGTAAGCGTGGACGTGTCGGCCGTAGCGTATTTCCGCGTCGTCGACGCGACCAAGTCTGTCGTGGCCATCGAAAGCGTCGAAGCCGCCATCAATCAGATCGCTCAGACGACGCTTCGCAAAGTGGTTGGCCAACACACGCTCGACGAGATTCTCGCCGAGACGGACCGCATCAACGTCGATATCAAAGAGATCCTCGAGGTCGAAACGCTCGAGTGGGGGTTGCTGGTGACGCTCGTCGAACTGAAGGACATTCAGCTCCCTGACACGATGAAGCGGGCCATGGCTCGCCAGGCCGAAGCCGAACGGGAGAAGCGAGCGAAGATCATTGCCGCTGAGGGAGAGTTCCTCGCGGCCACCGCTCTCGGGGAAGCTGCCGACATCATGATGGCGCACCCCCTGGCCCTCCAACTTCGCAACCTGCAGACCCTCGTCGAGATCGGCGTCGACAAGAACTCGACCGTGATATTTCCCGGACCGCTGATGAGCACCATCCAAGAGATGGGGGCGTTCCTCTCCCGGGAGACCGGTGCTGCGGTGAAACTCGACTCAGCGTCGGCCTCCCAGCGGGCACCGGGGAGCCCCGAACCGAACGGAACTCAGGCTCCACCTGCGGAAGCCTCGGCGAACAGCTGATTGACCAGACGTCGACCGCCGATCGGCTCGCCCTGCCACCCAGTCCGAGCCGATCGGCCCAATTCGCCGCATCACCGGCCCGGGCCTCGGACCGCCTTACACTCCGGCGGCCGCGACGGCGGAGGGTCCCTCGAGGCAAGGGCCTCGGGCGCCACGGTCCGTCACCGGGTGTCGAGGATCTCGAGCGCCCGGGCCAGCACCTCGGCCGGCTCCCCCGAGGTTTCGACGACGGTCGCCGACGGCCACGGATCCATGCCCGCGGCCATGTGCGCCCGCACCTCGGGCGTCGCTTCGGAGAGGTCGGCGTGCCCGGACGCCCTGCTCAGAATCCGCGCCCGGGCCACCTCGGGGGCGACGTCGCAGCACAGCTCGACGAGATCGCTCGAGGTGCGCCGCGCCACCGCGAGCGCGGCGGCCCGGCGGCGCTGGTCGACCCACGACGCGTCCAAGACGACCGAGCGGCCCAATCCGACCAGCTCGGCGGCCCGACCGAGCATCTCGGCGTAGACGGCGCCAGTGGTCGACTCGCTGTAGCGGCCGGCGCCGTACGCGGGAGCGGCCTCGCTCGTCGGGTCCGATGATCCCCGACGGATCTCATCGGAATGGAGGACGACGAACTCGCTTCGCTCGGCCAACCTCCGGGCCAGCGTCGACTTTCCAGAGCCCGGCAGGCCGCCCACGAGCACGAGCGCCACGCGGGCCCTCCGGAGGTAGCTGAGGGCCAGGTCGTGAAGCCGGCGTGCCGTGTCCCGGGCCGCCTCGGCGCCCTGGGCGGCCCGGAGGCAGGACACCTTGGCCCGGACGTACGCACGCGAGGCGCAGTAATGGTGGAGAAGCGACTCCGGAAAGGGATCGCCGGCAAGCTCCCGGTAGGCGACCACAAAGCCGGCGGCGGCTCCCGGGTCGCCCAACCGCTCGAGATCCATGGCCAAGAACGCGACGTCGGCGCTGACGTCGCAGTAGCGGAGCACGTCGGAGAACTCCACGCAATCCAGGATCCGGACCCCGTCATCGAGACAGAAGATGTCCTCGGCCTGGAGATCACCATGCCCGTCGCACACCCGGCCCTCGGCGATCCGCGACCTGAGCAGGGGTTCCCGACCGTCGAGCCACCGCAACGCCAGGGTTCGGATGTCCCGGTCGACCGCCGGGTCCAGCACCGGGCCGACAAAGGCGGCGGTCTGGGCGAAATTGTCCTCCCAGCTCGCCGTCAGCGCCTGAGCGGTCGCGGCGGCGGAGATCTCGGTCGAACGCTGCGCCCCCCGATGGAACGAAACCAGCGTCGCGGCCACCCTCCCGAGCCACTCGTCCACGCCGGCTCCCGACTTGGCCATCGCGACCAACGCGGCCAGGCGACGCTCGGCCGGCATGCGACGCATGACGACCATGTGGTCGATCGGCTCGCCGTTCAGCCCGAGATCGGCCACACCTAGGTAGACGTCGGGCGCCAGCCGCCGGTTGAGCGCCACCTCGCGCGCGCAGTCGGCCTGGCGGGCGGCCCGCTCCCGGAAGTCGACGAACCCGAGGTCGACCGGCTTGCGCAGCTTGTAGACCCGTTCGCCGACGAAGAAGAGGAGCGAGATGTGGGTCTCTGCGATGTCGGGCGACGCGCTCATCGCCGAGAGCCGGGCGCGGCGAGCTTCATCGCGTGATCGTCCGCACGACCTGGCTAAACCGGGGATCGCCGGGCCGTACCAAGCGACCCGGCCGCCCGGCCGGGCGACGCGTCATTCGAGATCCATCAGCGCCTCGGCGCCAGCGGGGTCGGACACCTCGAGGTCCCGGGTCCTGAGCTCGAAGTCGCAGTGGCCGTCTCGGACCAGTCCCGACGCGACGGCGAGGAGCCTCGGTGCGGTGGCCGCGCAGCGAACCGGCCAAGCCCAACCCGACCAGTTCCGGCTGCACGTCGATCCACATCTCGAGGGCTACATCGGACGTCCATGCCGTGTAGGCCCAGCTGGCCTCGGCCCCGGAGGCGTCTACGGCGACGATGTCGCCGTAGCGCTTGGTCAGCGCATCGACTTCGACGGCCCGCGTCACGTCCTCGCCGGCGCAACGAAGGGCGCCCTCCGTCGCGGCGGCGCTCATGCCACACCGCTGCAATCTCGGGCTCGACGCGCGTTGAAACCCCGGTTGAGTCCCACGCCTCGATCCTGGGCCCCCCGCCGAAGAGGGGCTAGGGCCGATGGTCCCGACTCTGCGGGTCGGTCGAGGTCGTGACGCCCTGGCCGCCCGCCCAGCCGGTGCCGCCCAAGGGGGGCCTTTGGACCATGCACCCGCGGACCTATGGCCCTACAGCTCCGGCACCTCGAGGTGTCCAATTGGTGTCACGGCACCGGCCGCAGCAGTCCACCCGAGGGGAGCCAGCGATGCAACGCCCGACCACTGAGCAGCCGAAGAACAGCCGCACCCGCCGGCTCAGCTTGAGCCCGTACTTCCTCGATGAGATCGCCATGACCAGATCAGACCTTCTCAGTGCCCGAGAGGGCGACCTCGGCGTTGTCGGTCGATAGGCCGGCATCGCGCGCCCTGGCTGCCCGAGGTTGGTGTGGGCCGAGGTGTGTGGGGGTATCGAGGTGAGCATTCGGCCGCCGAACCGCTCGGCGCTTCCGGTGCTCGAGGACCTTCCACCGGTGGCGGGCCGCCGGGTCCTTGTCCGAGCCGACCTGAATGCGCAGTTGCGCCAGGCTGCCGCCGGCTTCGAGGTCGCCGACGACTTCCGGCTACGGGTCAGCGTTCCCACCCTCGAGTGGCTCCTGGCCCACGGGGCCGAGGTCATGGTGTGCAGCCACCTCGGCCGGCCCAAGGGCAAGGTCGATCCGCGTTACTCGATGGCGCCGGTACGAACGGTCATGGAGCGCCTGGTGCCGGGGGTTGAGGTCATGGAGAACCTCCGCTTCGATCCGGGCGAAGAGGCGAACGATCCCGACTTCGTGCGCCGGCTCGTCGACGGGTTCGATTACTACGTCAACGACGCCTTCGGCTCGTGTCATCGGAGCCATGCCTCCATTGTCGGACCGCCGGCGCTTCTCCCGAGCGCCGCCGGGCGGTTGCTCAGCCACGAGGTCGAGGTCCTGTCCAAGGTGCTGTTCGATCCGGAACGGCCTTTCGTCGCCGTCATCGGCGGGGCCAAGGTCGCGGACAAGCTCGGCGTGCTGAGGTCGATCGCCGAACGAGCCGACCATGTGCTCGTGGGCGGTGCCATGTGCTTCACGTTCCTCGCCGCGCTCGGTCACGACATCGGTGCGTCGCACCTCGAGCCCGAGCTCTTGGACGAAGCCCGCCGGCTGCTCGGTCTGCACAAGGAGATCGAGCTCCCGACCGACGTCGTGGCGCTTGGCCCCGACGGGGTGGTCGCCACGGTGGGCGCGCCCACCGGGACGGTCGGCCGGTTCGGGGCCGACCTGCCCCAGGGATTCCAGGGCCTCGATATCGGCCCCGACACGAGCAGGCAGTTTGCCCAGGTCATCGCCTCGGCCGGCACCGTGCTGTGGAACGGCCCGATGGGGGTCTTCGAAGACCCACGGTTCTGCTCGGGCACGCGCGCCCTCGCCGAGGCCGTCGCGGCCGGGCCCGGCTTCTCGGTGGTCGGTGGGGGCGAGACCGCGGCCGCCCTCCACCAGTTCGGGCTGGAGGACCGCATCGGCCACATCTCAAGTGGTGGCGGGGCGACCCTTGAGTTCCTCGAGAACGGGGACCTGCCGGGCCTCGCCGCCCTACGGTCTGCCGTCTCGCGACGACCCGGCTGACCCGCCGCCGGCCGCGGCCTCCGCGGACGCTCCGACGGGTCGGCCCGAGAGTGCGGGCGATCGCGGTTGGTACCAATGCCGGTGCATATTTGCCGTCAGCAGTTCCGACCCACCATGGTGGCGAACCGAGGACAGGGGACGTGCCTTGGGGCCGATCTCGGCGTGCCGGCCGTTCGCGTCACAGTCGAGGACTGAGAATCGATCGGGGTTTCACGAATGACACCAGGAATGATGCACGCATGGGCCGTGGACGCTCCCGGACCAATCGGCGGCAAGCCATTGAGGCGCATCGAGCGGCCCATTCCGCGTCCAGGTAGAGGACAGCTGCGCGTCCACGTCCGTGTGTGTGGTGTCTGTCGTACCGACCTGCACCTCGCCGAGGGCGATCTTTCCCCCAAAGAGCACCTCGTCATACCGGGCCATGAGGTGGTCGGCGTCGTTGATGAGATCGGTCCGGATTGCTCCCGCTTCGAAGAGGGAGATCGGATAGGCGTCCCGTGGCTCGCCCACACCTGTGGGACGTGCCGATTCTGCACCGCCGGCCGAGAGAACCTGTGCATCGCGCCCCTGTTCACCGGCTGGGACCTCGACGGTGGTTACGCCGAGTACGTGGTCGTCGATGAGCGCTTTGCCTATGCCATCCCGGGCACTTTCACCGACCAAGAGGCAGCACCGCTGCTGTGTGCAGGCATCATCGGTTACCGGGCCCTCCGCCGCTCTCAGCTTGCACCGGGCGGGCGACTCGGGATCTACGGCTTCGGCGGTTCGGCTCATCTCACCGCCCAGGTCGCCTTGGCCGAAGGGGCGCGGGTCCATGTGCTCACCCGGTCGGTCGATGCCCAGCGGCTGGCCATGGAACTGGGGGCGACAAGCGCCGGCCACGAGGCAGACCCACCACCCGAACCCCTCGACGCCGCCATCCTCTTCGCCCCGGTCGGGACGCTGGTCCGGCCGGCCTTGGCCGCCCTTGACCGCGGTGGTGTCCTGGCCATCGCCGGCATCCACCTGAGCGACATCCCAGCCTTGAACTACGAGAGGCACCTCTTCGAGGAACGCACCCTCTGCAGCGTCACCGCCAACACCCGTCGTGACGGCAACGACTTTCTGGAGATCGCAGCCCGGATCCCGATTCGGGTCTCGGCCACCTCCTACCCGATGGACCAGGCCGACCAGGCCCTCGAGGACCTTGGGCGCGACAGAGTTAACGGGGCCGCCGTCCTGGAAAACCGAACCGGCTGGTGAACCGACGCCGAAGGGGACCCACTCGAGCAATCGGACGGACACCGAGGCCCTCGGCCGAGGGCACCTAGCTCCCTGTCTTCGCCACCGGTGGGTGCAAGATCCTCAAGGTCGGGGGTCACCTCTCAACCACGCCATGCCCTCTTGCAGGTCCGTCGTGGCAACCAGCGGAATGTGACGCAGAGTGACCTTCGGCCCTATCCCGAGCGTGGTGAGAGAGGCACCATGAGGGAGGTGAGATCAGTCGATCTTGTCGGACGAAAGAGCGAGCGATGACGGTGCGACTGGCGATCAACGGATTCGGACGTACCGGACGGTCTCTGCTGCGCGCGGTGCTGGCCTTTCACCCTGGGCTCGAGGTCGTGGCGATCAACGACCTCGGGGCCTCCGAGGCACTCGCCCGACTGTTCGCCCGAGACTCTGTGCACGGTCGATACCCCGAGCCTGTACACGCTGACGGCGATGCGATGATCGTCGGAAAACACCGCATCAAGATGCTTTCGGAACCCGAGGCAAAGCATCTTCCATGGCAAGAGCTTGGGATCGATGTCGTGGTCGAGTCGACTGGCAAATACACCAAACGGGAGAGGTCAGCCGAACACCTTGAAGCTGGCGCCACCCGTGTCGTGATCTCCGCGCCGGCCACCAACCCTGACGCGACGTTCGTCATCGGAGTAAACGAGGATACGTTCGATCCGGCCCAGCACTTCGTCATCTCGAATGCCTCATGCACAACAAACTGCCTGGCCCCTCTCGTAAAAGTGCTCGATGACGCCTTTGGCTTGGAAAACGGCTTCATGACCACTGTGCACGCCTACACGGAAGACCAGAACCTCGTCGACGCGCTGCACAAGGACCCGCGACGGTCCCGAGGGGCGGCGATCAACATTGTGCCAACCACAACCGGCGCGGCCAAAGCAACCGGACTCGTCCTCCCGAATGTGGCTGGCAACCTCGACGGCCTGGCACTTCGTGTCCCGGTGCCCGACGTATCGATCACCGATCTTGTCGCGCAGCTGCGCTCCACACCGAGCGTCGGAGATATCAACGACGCATACCGCGCCGCGGCGCAAACCGGTCGCCTCGCCCGCCTCCTCGAATACTCCGAAGAGCCCCTCGTGTCGAGCGACATCGTGAACTCACCTGCCTCGTGCGTCTTCGACTCCGCACTCACGATGGCCCACGGGAACCTGGTCAAGGTGCTCGGTTGGTACGACAACGAGACGGGGTACTCAAGTCGGCTCGCCGATCTCGCGGTTCTGGTCGGCACGGCGAACTAGTCCCCATCCACGCGAGGCGCCGTATGTTCCAAGTTCGCTTCCACGGCCGAGGCGGTCAGGGCGTCGTGACCGCTGCCGAAATGTTGTCAGTTGCGGCGTTCACCGAAGGACGCTACGCGCAGGCCTTTCCCAGCTTCGGTTCGGAACGGATGGGCGCGCCAGTGGTCTCGTACTGCCGTATCGACGACCATCCGATCCGAACGCGCGAGCCAGTAATGGCCCCGGATGCACTGATCATCCAAGACGTCACGCTAATCCACCAAGTCGACCTCTTCGCTGGGCTGTCCTCGAATGGGTACGTGCTCGTCAACACGTTGCAGCGCTTCGACGAGCTCGGGTTCGGCGAGTTCTTCAGCCAGTTTCACCGTGATCGCCTGCTGACCTGCCCGGCGACTGAATTCGCCATCGAACAACTCGGCCGTCCGTTGCCGAACGCAGCTCTACTCGGCGGGTTCGCCGCACTCACCGGCGAGATCACTCTCGACGCCATCGACTCAGCAATTCGGGGGCGTTTCTCGGGCGCGGTCGGCGAGCGCAACGTGGCCGCCGCGACCGCGGCCTTTCGGTTCGCCTCACTAGCAAAAGAAGAGCTCACCCGTGCTTAGACAGATTGAAGGCTCCCGTGCCGTCGCGGAGACGGTGGCTCGCTGTCGGCCGGAGGTCGTTTGCGCCTATCCGATCTCACCCCAGACCCACATCATCGAGGCCATCGGCGCGATGGTGAAGTCGGGCCAGCTCTCGCCCTGTGAGTTCATCAACGTCGAATCAGAGTTTGCGGCGATGTCCGTCTCGATCGGTGCTTCAGCCACCGGTGCTCGCGCATACACCGCGACCGCGAGCCAGGGGCTGCTCTTCATGATCGAAGCGGTCTACAACGCTGCAGGTCTTGGTCTTCCGATCGTGATGACACTCGCAAACCGAGCCATCGGGGCGCCGATCAACATCTGGAACGATCACAGTGACGCGATGGCCGTACGGGATTCTGGCTGGATCCAGCTCTTCGCCGAGACGAATCAGGAGGCTGTGGACCTGCACATCCAAGCGTTTCAATTGGCCGAGGAGCTCTCGCTCCCCGTCATGGTCTGCATGGACGGCTTCATCCTCACCCACGCGGTCGAGGGCATTGACGTGCCAGATCAGTCCGACGTCGACGCATTCCTCCCGCCCTACGAGCCGCGTCAGGTTCTTGATCCAAGCGACCCGATCTCGATCGGTGCGATGGTCGGGCCAGAGGCGTTCGAGGAGGTCCGCTACCTCTCGCACCTCCGCCAACTCGATGCTCTCGAGCGAATTCCCGTCCTTGCTGGCGAATTCACCGAGTCCTTTGGGCGCGAGAGCGGTGGACTGCTCCACTGCTACCGGACTGAGGACGCCGAAACCATCGTCGTCGCACTGGGATCGGTCCTCGGGACCATCAAGGACGCTGCCGATGCTCGCCGCGCGATGGGCGAGCGTGTCGGTGTCGTCGGGATCACTTCATTCCGGCCGTTCCCCCACGATGCGGTACGCAGCGCGCTGTCCCGAGCCCGACGAGTCGTCGTAGTCGAGAAGGCATTCAGCGTTGGATTCGGTGGCGTGCTCTCGACCGACATAGCGATGGCAACACACGATGATGACCTGACGATTCACACTGTCGTCGCTGGGCTCGGCGGACGCGCAATCACCCAACATTCGCTTGAGGGCATGCTCGTCGACGCGACAAATGGCCGGCTCGAGCGTCTCACGTTCCTCGATCTGGATCACGGAATCATCGAACGAGAGCGTGACCGGATGACTGCCACGAGGCGGTCCGGCCCCTCGGCAGAGAACATTCTTCGCGACCTCGGCACGGTTGCCTCCCGGATCGGTTGAGGAGGGTTCGTGACATCCCAACCCGTACGCTTTTACCAAGTTGGTAGTTTCGCCGTCGGCAACCGCCTCTTCGACAAGGAAAACCGGACCGTCCAGTCCGATCCGCACCGAAGTAACTCGCTCGATTCGGGACATCGAGCCTGTCAAGGATGCGGTGAGGCACTCGGTGCTCGCTACGCACTCGATGCGGCGATGCGAGCCACCGGTGGCCAGCTCATCGCCGTAAATGCGACCGGATGTCTCGAGGTCTTCTCAACCCCCTACCCCGAGACCTCATGGCGGGTTGCTTGGCTCCATTCGCTGTTCGCCAACGCGCCCGCGGTCGCCACGGGCGTCGCGGCAGCGCTAAAGGTGAAGGGAATGCAAGATGTGCGGGTCGTCGGCCAAGCCGGTGATGGCGGGACGGTCGACATCGGCTTTGGCTGCCTTTCGGGAATGTTCGAGCGCAACGACGACGTGCTGTTCATCTGCTACGACAACGAGGCTTATATGAACACCGGCGTGCAGCGCTCCGGTGCAACACCGCCCGCGGCACGCACGGCAACGACCGAAGCCGTCGGAGCCGAGCCAGGCAACGTCTTCGGACAGGGAAAAGACCTCCCCCGTCTGGCCATGGCGCACGGCATCGATTACGTCGCGACCGCGACGGTCGCCGACCTGCACGATCTCGAGGCCAAGGTGGAGCGGGCAATGCAGTTCCATGGTGCCCGCTACCTCCATATCCTCGTCCCCTGCCCGCTGGGCTGGGGTTCGGCCCCCAACGACACGATCCGCGTCGCTCGGCTCGCCGCAGAGTCCGGGATCTTCCCGGTCTTCGAGGCCGAGCACGGCGAGGTCACCGCCGTATCACCGATCCGCCACCGGGAACCCGTCGAGTCCTACCTGTCACTCCAGAGTCGTTACGCCCACCTCTTCGGCGAACATGGACGGCCCGACATCGTTGCTCGCATCCAGGCGATTGCCGACCACAACATCTCGACCTACGGCCTCCTCGAAGAGCAGGCCGTCGGGACCGGTTCCAACGAGACGAGCCCATGAAGGAGCTCCCGTTCGCCATCACGCTCGAGGTGGGGTCGAGCCACGCCAACCGGACCGGCTCGTGGCGGGTCGAGCGACCCGTCTATGTCGACCGGATGCCGCCCTGCAACAACGCGTGCCCCGCCGGGGAGAACATCCAGCGTTGGCTCTACGAGGCCGAGTCCGGAGACTACGAGACGGCCTGGCGTCAGCTCGCGGACGACAACCCATTCCCCGCCGTGATGGGTCGAATCTGCTATCACCCCTGTGAGACGACCTGCAATCGGGCCCAGCTCAACGAGGCAGTCGGAATCAACTCGATCGAACGATTCTTAGGTGACCTCGCAATCGAACGCGGCTGGCCGCTGCCACGGGCGGGAAGCGATACCGGGAAGCGGGTGCTCGTTGTTGGGGGCGGTCCGTCGGGGCTTAGCGCGGCGTACCACCTGCGCCGACTCGGCCACGAAGTCCGACTCGTCGACTCGGCACCGGAGCTTGGCGGCATGATGCGCTACGGCATCCCCGCCTATCGCCTTCCTCGAGAAGTCCTCGTCGCGGAAGTTGAACGAATCATCGCTCTCGGCATCCACGTAGAACTCGACCACACCGTCCATGACATCGAGTCCGAGCGTCGTAATGGCGGATTCGACGCCGTCTTTCTTGCCGTCGGTGCCCAACTCGCTCGACGAGTGGAGATCCCGGCGGGTGACTCGTCGCGCATCCTCGACGCGGTGTCGCTCCTTCACCGGACCGCTGAACACGATCCTCCCCTGCTCGGCCGTCGGGTCGCGATCTACGGCGGAGGGGATACCGCGGTTGACGCGGCGCGCACCGCGCGCCGACTCGGTGCCACCGATGCTGTCATTGTCTATCGCCGCAACCGTGAACGCATGCCTGCCCACGGAGACCAGATCGAGGAAGCCATCGAGGAGGGTGTGACCATGCGGTGGCTCTCGACGGTGAGCCGCTTCGAAGGCGATCATCTCGTGCTCGAGAAGATGCGCCTCAATGACAAGGGCTTTCCCGAACCGACCGGTGAGTTCGACGAGCTCGACGCGGACTCACTGGTGCTGGCCCTCGGTCAGGACACCGACCTTTCGCTCCTGGACGAGGAACCGGGCATCACGATCGAGGAGGGCGTTATCGAGGTCTCTCCGGCCATGATGGCTGGTGGAAATGGCATCTTCGCTGGCGGCGACGCGGTGCCCTCCGAGCGGACCGCGACCGTCGCAATCGGTCACGGCAAGCGTGCCGCTCGCGGGATAGGCGCTTACCTCGCCGGTCAAATTCTCGTCGACCCGCCTTGCAACGAATTGGCCACGTTCGACCACCTGAACACCTGGTACTACTCGGACGCTCCACGAACCCGCCGCCCCGAACTCGAGCAGGCCCGGCGTCAGAGCACCTTTGACGAGATTTTCGGCGGCCTCACCGAAGACAACGCCCTCTTCGAGGCTCGGCGTTGCCTGTCGTGCGGCAACTGCTTCGAGTGCGACAACTGCTTCGGCGTCTGCCCAGACAACGCTGTTATCAAACTCGGTGGGTCAGCTCGATATGAGTTTGACTACGACTTCTGCAAAGGCTGCGGCATTTGCGCCCAGGAGTGCCCATGTGGCGCCATCGACATGGTCCCCGAGCGGATCTGAACACAGGCACGTTCAATCGACGGGGTCGGCCATCCGTGTCGCGATCGGGCACCGCGCTCGGTCGCGGCCGCCGAAATGCCGTCGGATGGGCCGCCCGGTCACGGTGACAGAGCGAGAAGGACCCGACGGACCAGGTCAACATCAGGACCTTCGCCCCTATCCGGCCATTCGGCTCTACCCCAGGATGGCACCATCAGGCAGGCTCTCGCTCAGACCAGCCAACGCATGAACAGGTCACGCAGGAAAGGAACGGCGTTTTATGTTGATAAGAGAATGCTTACGGAGTGCTCCGGTTACCGTGCCTCCCAAATGCACGCTCGAGGAGGCGGCTCGGCTCATGGGTCATCATGGAGTTGGGTCACTGCTCGTGGTGAGCGGTGACAAGTTCCTCGGGATAGTGACCGACCGCGACATCGCGATTCGTGGAGTTGGCGATGGCCGGTCATCGGATGCCGAGATCAGCGAAGTCATGACTGAAGCACCCGTCACCATTCAAGGGTCGGCGGATGTCTTCCAGGCCTTCCGGACGATCAGGGAGGCAGGCGTGCGACGGCTTCCGGTCGTCGAGGACACCGATTTAGCGGGGATCATCACCGTTGATGACCTTCTCGTCTCTTTGGTTCTCGAGCTGGGTGCTGTCGTGTCGCCGATTGCCAAAGAGTTGGCACCACCCCAGTCGTAAAGAGCACAGTCGAAGAGGCCGCCGAGCGATCAGGTGGCTCTCGGTTGATCAAGGCGACAGCCACTGTCATCTCGTGTGCACCCCAACGGGGCTGCCCGTCACCATTGCCTTGGCCCACCCCAAGCTCGACGAGCGCGAGGTGGCCGGGACCTCTTCGAGTCCGAAGCGGGCCTGCTGCGCCGCGGCCAGACGATCCTGGCCGACCAGGGCTACGCGTCCAAGGAGTTCGAGACCTACCTCACCGAGCGCGGCGTCACCCTGTTTCGTCCCGCTACCGCCCGCGAGCACCATCGGACGACGACGCCATTGATCAAGCCCCTGCGCCAGCTCATCGAATCGGTCAACGCCACCTTGAAGACCCCGCCATGGAGGACGGACCCCTGGTGGGGTTGACCACGGTCCTGCAGCGTCTCCTCACGTTGACCGCCGCCATCTGGCACAACCACAACGACCGGCCAGAGGAAGCTGCGCTCCCTCGTAGCCCACGACCACGGGTGACCCCTCGGAATTACACATCAGGAAATCTTGGGCCAAATGGCCCTAACGCTGAGGTAGCGCTGGCACCAACCTGGTGGTATGGCTGAGTGGCTGACTGCTGGTTTCGGGGAGACCCTGGAGAACTTGCCGCTCGATCCTCCAACCGTGGTCTCGCAGGCGGACACGTTGGCCGAGGTCGCGCTGCTTTTGGCCGAGCGCCATGTGTCGTCTGCACTCCTGAAAGAATCGCCGCTGCGTATCGTTACCGAACGCGACCTTGCCCGCGCATGGGCATCGAGGTGCAGCGCAGACGACGAGGTCGCTACCATCGCTACAGGTCATCCGTACTGGGTGCCGGCGTCGATGACGCAGGCCGTTGCGGGGGCGATGATGATTAGCCTCGGCATTCGGCATCTCGTCGTCCTAGATGTCGCTGACTTTCCCCTTGGGATCATCTCGATGGCACAGCTGTTCACAGTGCTCTTGCAAGACGAGGAGTCGATGGCACTACATGCGAACGTTGCCGCAGTCCTGATACGGGTGGAACAACACGGCGCCTCCGAGGAAACCTTTGGCAAATCGGACTGAGGTCCTCCAACGATCTTGCGATCGCTTGGCCGATGTGATGCCAGCCACGAACTGGGGACGCCGACATCGGTTTCAGGTCCACAGTCCTTCGAGTAACCCCGAATCGTGATATCGAGTCCCGCGGTCAAGCTCCCTGCAGGTCCCGGTGCATGAAAGCAATACCGCCGATAGTGGCCATGGCCAGACCGACCGCCACCAAGATCCCATTCGTCGTCCAGTTCGGAGCCACGGCCGGAGCCACCGCCATCTGATGGAAGATCGAGCTATCGAGCACCCAGTGGTTCAATCCGATGATTCCGCCGATGAGGTCGACCAGGAACGACCAGGCGAGCACCCCGTAAACAGTGATCGACACCGCGCGTGGCCAGATGCCCAGCGTGAGCAGGCCGACACCCAGAAGCAACACCGCCGGAGGCACGATGTTGAAGCCGGCGCCAAGCAAGGTCGTGAAGCGAACGCCAGAGTGCTGGCTAGCTTCGCCAACCCAGGAGCAAACGCCCGCGATCAGGCCGCTGATGACACAGGCCACGGTCGCCACGACCAGCCTCCCGACGAGCCATGACCAACGGCGGACCGGCCGGACTAGGAGGTTGTCCAGTTCTCCCCCGGCCTCCTCGGTCCGTGCCGCGGCAACTTGTGCGGCAGCCATGAGCGCCACCAGCAGCGCGACCATCAAGAAGGTCACCCCGAGGAAGGCCCCGGGCCCGCTCCCGGCGGCACCGAGGTGCGAGATCGCATGCTCGGCACTTGAAGAACTGGAGATCGCTTCGCCGGCAGCCTTGGCGATGAAGCCAAGAAGGAGCGCAAACACCCCGATCGCCACCGCCCACCCGGCGACGGTGGGTCGGGCCAGGCGGATGGCCAAGCCGAGGGGCCCCGACAGCAACCGCGTGCGTGCCTCGGCGGTGTTGCGATCCGGCAGCACACTCGCGCCCAAGTCGCGTCGGCCGGCCAACGAGATGGCAGAGACGACCAAGACCGCCGTGAATCCGGCGATCGGCAGAAGGACGAGCGGCCTTGAGGCCGTAACCGGACGCAGCTGCTCGACCCAACCCAGAGGCGACACCCACCGCAGCCAGCCGAATCGGGTGCTGGAGTCGGACACCAATCGCAGGGCATAACTCAGCCCGAGTGCCGCACCGCCGTAGGCGGCCGCCTGGCGGCGGGTGGCCGCAAGCTGGCTGGCCAATGCCCCAACGGCAAGGAACATCACGGCGCTCGCCACCAGTACCAGCGCGAAGAACATGGCCGCGCCCACATCGATATCGACCTTCGATGAGCGCCCCACGGCGATGGTGACAACGGCGGTGAGCATCCACAGCGTGGCAGCTCCTACTCCTAGTCCGATGAGCGCTTGAGCGGCGCCGCGTCTCGGGGTGGTCTGGCCTGCCAGCAGTGCCTCCCACCGACCGGCATCCTCTTCCCCGCGTAGCAGCCTGGTCGCCGCCAAAAGCCCCCAGACGGCCCCAACGATGCTTAGGACGCCCAAGCTCCGCCACGCCGTGAAGCCGGCCACCGTCTGAATCTGACGGGCCGGGCCGATAAGCGCGTCTATCGCCGCGTTCGTCCCGAACGTGGTCGCCAAGTGGTCACGCTCGGTCTGGGTCTTGTATGTCGCCGCATACCCCAACGCCGTGGACGCCACGAAGACCCCGAAGACATAGCCCCACAGCACCCCCGAACGGGCTGCCTTCCGCGCGGTCAATCGAGCGATCACCGAGCCGGGCCAGCGGCCCGCCGGCATCGGCGGGCCGCTCACCACGTCAGCTTGCACGTGGCGGCTCGTCCTCGGGCTCGGGACCGGCCCCGTAATGGGCCAGGAACAGCTCCTCGAGCGACGGCTCGCGACTCAACAGCTCGTGGACCCCCGAAGCCGCCAGCACCTTCAAGAGAGGCTCGACCGTCCCGCGCACTTGACAGCGGACCACCCGGCCCTCGGTCTGCACCGACTCCACACCGGGCACATGCGAGAGGTCGGGGACGGACCCGTCAAAGGTCGCTTCCACAATGAGGGCGGAGAGATGGCGCATCTCTGACAGCGTTCCCATGTCGACCAGGACCCCTTCGCGAAGGATGCCCACCCGGTCACACAGGGCCTCCACCTCGCTCAGGATGTGAGAGGACAGAAAGACGGTCTGACCTCGCTCCCTCGCCTCGTGCATGGAGTGACGGAACGCCTGTTCCATCAGGGGATCGAGCCCGCTGGTCGGCTCGTCGAGAACAAGAAGGTCGGGGCGGGTCATGAGCGCAGCAATCAGGATCAACTTCTGGCGGTTGCCCTTGGAATACGCCCGAACCTTCTTGGAGGGATCGAAGTCGAACCGTGTGATCAGCTCGTCGCGATAGGTCTGGTCAACTCGGCCCTGCACCCGGCCCAGCAGATGCAGTGTCTCGGCGCCGGTCAGCGAAGGCCAGAGATTCGCCTCACCGGCCACGTAGGCGAGCCGCCGATGGGCCTCGACCGCTTGATGCTGGCAGTCGAGCCCGAAGATCTCGGCTCGCCCCTTTGTCGGACGAATCAGGCCCAGCAGCAGACGGATGGTGGTCGTCTTGCCGGCGCCATTGGGTCCGAGATAGCCGACCGCCTCGCCTTCGGCCACCTCAAGGTTCAGGTCTCGCAACGCCTCGGAGGTGCGGTAACGCTTGGACAGGCCCTCGGTTCGAATCGCGATCGCGCCCACAGGTACAGCTCCTTTGTCGGTTGACGCGATGTTTCTTGCGTATCTCACCGTGGTCATCTCACCGTGGCGTGAGACTGAAGGAGGCAGGCTATCGCCCACCCCGGAGGACCAGCACGGGGCATTTGGCGTGGGTCACGCAGTGCTCGCTCACCGAGCCGAGCAACATGCCCACGAACTCGCCATGACCGCGGCAGCCCACGACGAGCAGGTCAGCGCCCTGAGACGCCTTGACCAGGACCGGTGCCGGATGTCCCTCCTGGACGGTCGTGCGGATCTCGATGTCCCGATGCGCCTCGCGCACCTCCTTCACGGCAGATTGGATGACCAGCTCGGCGTCCGCGGCCGGATTCCATTCGGGAGTGAAGGTGAACGGCGCTCCATAGGTGGTCGGCCACTCCCACGCCGTCACGAGCTCGAGTACGGATCCGGTCACCTCCGCCTGGCGCCCCGCCCACTCGAGAGCAGCCGAAGAAGAGTTAGAGCCGTCCACTCCTACGACGATTCGGTTTTTCGACTGGCGCTGCGTACTCATCACGTCTGTCTCCTTCAAGGGTCTGGTCGTCCCGCAAGCTACTGCCGTCCCCAGCCGGTGCGGCGGGCAGCGGCCGCAGACGCCTCGCACTCACTCAACTGTGAGTGACGAACTGAACGCCGGGTAGGGACCAAAGTCCCGAGGGTCGGACGTTCCCACCACCAGCCCTGGGGTGCCGAGACCCAACTCCCGACGGTACGAGCCGCCCGCGTCCGTTGACCATGAAGTCGACCTCCGCGTAGGAGAAGCACGGGATCGTCGCCCTGCGCGGTCCGCCTGAAGATTGGGACCTTCGGCCCTGACGGCCCACAGATGACATGATCATGATCGACCCATCTATGGAAGATCTTGCCGCGTCAGAAGTTCTGACCTACTCGGAGTGCCTAGCGCTCCTCGGGCAGGCTTCACTTGGTCGAGTGGGTGTAAGTGTCGGTGCGCTGCCCGTCATTCTCCCGGTGTTCTACGCGCTGGATGACCAGTCCATCCTCTTGCGAACCGTTGCTGGCACCCAGCTCGACACTGCGACCAGAAACGCGGTCGTCGCCTTCCAGGCAGATGCCTACGTACCGGCGAACTCCAGTGGCTGGAGCGTGATGGCCCAGGGCGTCGCCTCGCGGGTGAGCAACCCCGATGAGCTCAGAAGGATGAGCCTCGTGTCAATGCCGTCGTGGCCAACCGACGACGGAAGGGCGAACCTGGTGAGAATCGAGATCGCCCGGCTAAGCGGCCGGCGGTTCTCCCACCTCGACGGTTGGACAGACTCCTGATCCTCGGTGGGGGCGATTGCATCGGCTGTAGACGATGGGTCAGCGCAGCTCAGCTTGCCTTGACCACGGCGTGCCAGATTCGATCCGCCACCACCTCCAGAACGGGAGCAGCAGATTCGCCAGCGCTCCGCTGACCGGCAGCGTCACTAGTCGCGCCAGCCCGATCTCCCTCACGACGGCCGGACGCACGTGACGCCACCGTTCACCGGAACCGACCCCCACGACCGCCGGCGCGACCACGTCGGTAGTGCTGATCTGTGCCCGGGCCAGCGCGCCGCCAATATGATCATCCCCGCGGAGGTCTGACTCACCAATCCTGTCGATGCCACCCCTTCGAAGCATTCCCCGAATGTGAAGGTTGCTCCACCATGCCGTCAGGAATCAAAGGCCTTCTTGGGACCTTTGGCCCTAACCCGGCGTATTCGATCGGACTGAGTATGGGAGCCGGGAAAGGAGGACCCCATGCACGCGAGCATCGGAGATCGGATCGTGATCCACGGACACCGAATCGGTGAGCCGGATCGCGACTGCGAAGTCCTCGAAGTACGAGGCCCGGACGGTGGGCCGCCCTACCTCGTCCGTTGGGGAGACAGTGGCCACGAAAGCTTGTTCTTTCCTGGCCCCGACGCCAGCGTTCAGCACTTCGAGCCAACGCTCGGCTGAGAGTTTGCACCCCCTCAACTCACGTGTCACTACCCGAGAGGAGCGATCATGCAGGTCATCAACGGGATCCGTCGGTCTGGAGTAGGAGTTCGCCCCGAACAGACAATCCGAGAAGCGGCCACGATCATGGAGCGGTCGGGCGTGGGGGCGTTGGCAGTCGTCGATGGTGAGCATCTGGTCGGACTGATCACCGATCGTGACCTGGTACGCCGAGGAATGGCGCGCAACGTTCCCTACGACGCCCGGATCGACAGCCTGATGAGCACTCCGGTTGTCACCATCGATGCTCAAGCCGATCTTCACGATGCGTTCGCGCTGTTCCGCACCCATGGCAATCGGCGACTAGCGGTGGTGCAGGAGGGGCGGTTCGTAGGCATGATCACGGTCGACGATCTGTTGATCAACCTGGCCGCCGACCTCGAGAACCTGAGCCGGCCCGTTATGGCCGAGGCCCTCTTCGGCCACCACGACAGCCCGCTCCCGGCAACGGAATAACCCAGACAGATCCGGCATCAGATGGACCAGTGTCCGCAGCAAAGCGAAGGTCACCGGTCCGCTAGGCGGACCAGCAGGCGCCCCTGTTCATATGTGATGTCGCTGAGTCAGGTTGCGGCCGGATGACCTTGGTCTTTCAGGGATTGCCGGCGTTCAACCAGATCGCTCTTGACTCATTTCGTCTTCTCCAGGTCGATTTCGGTCACTCGGCCCGGGTGCAACACGACGGGTGTCCCCGACACCATCACGGTGACAGAGTTGGCGCGCCCGTCAGCCGCTTCGAGTCGGAGCCGACGACCCTCGACGTCGACGGCGATCTCGCAGCCCCGAAACAGAACATTGAAACGCAGACCAGCCAGTTCGTCGGGCAAGAGCGGATCAAACCACAAGGTCTCATCGCGAACCTCCATGCCGGTGTAGCAGCGCTCGAGGATGTCCACGGTGCCGGCCATCGCGCCCAGATGCACACCCTCTCTGGTGGTGCCGCCTTGGGTGTCGGCCACGTCCGAGGTGAAGGCCTCTTGTAAATACCGCCACGAGCCGCGACGATCCGCTCGGGAAAGCACCCACGAGTGCACGACGCTGGACAGCGTCGAGCCATGGGTCACCCGTCGGGCGTAATAGTCAACTGTCCTTCGGATCGTCTCGGGCTCGAGCGCGTAGCCCATGCGGCCGAACAGGGTGCGCAGCTCCTCCGCCGACAGCAGGTAGAGCAGCATCAGTACGTCGGCTTGCTTACCTACCTGGTAACGCCGCACGGTGTCACCTTCGGCATCGAGGATGAGGTCGAGGCGACCGATGTTGCCGTACCGGTCTCGATACGTGTCCAGATCGAAAGGTTCGAGCTGTTCGTAGCCAGCGAACTGAGAGATGACCCCATCGTGGAACGGCACATTCAACCCGCGGGAGATTGAGTCCCATCGAGCCACCTCCGCGCCGTCCACCCTCAGGCGCTCGGCTGTCTCCGACCGATGCTGGGCCGCCAAGAGCTCGAACAGTTCACCAGCACGCCATAGGAGCCATGCCGCCATGACGTTGGTGTACGCGTTGTCGACGACGCCCGGGTCATCCGACCATGGATACCCGTCATGAAACTCATCGGGCCCGACCACACCGGCGATGCTGAAGCGGCCCAGTCCGTCGCCCCAAGAGGCCATGCTGGCGAAGAAACGAGCGACCTCGAAGACCAGTTCGGCGCCCGGTCCGGCCACGAACTCCAGGTCCCCGGTGACCTGCCAGTGCTGCCAGGCGTCATAGGCCACCGCCAAGCCCACGTGCCGCTCAAACCGAGACCGGTCGGGAATCCAACGACCCGAGCGAGGATTGAAGAGCAAGGCCGATGTTTCGTCTCGTCCGTCGCTGCCGCTCTGCCACGGGAACATCGCCCCCTGATGGCCAGCTTCAGCAGCAGCTCGCCGAGCCTCGGGCAAACGACGGGTGCGGTAGGCCACCAGGGCTCTCGACACGGCCGGAAAGCGGAGGTTCAGCACCGGGTAGGCGAAGGACGCGTCCCAGAACACGTGCCCCCGGTAGCCCTCGCCATGCAGTCCCCGGGCCCCGAGCCCCGCGTCGAGCTCGACGATGTGAGGAGAGGCGACCTGCATCAGATGGAACAGATGCAGGTCGAGCACGGTGCTCGAGCCACTCTCGTCGCGAACGGTCACCGCCCCCCGGTGCCAGAGCGGCTCCCAGGCCGCCCGCTGGGCGACAAGCAGGTCATCGAACCCGGGAGCGTCGGCCGCGGCCCGACGTGCTGCCAGCGCTGGCTCGGAGATGGCTCGGTCTCTCGAGGTGAACACCGACACCACCTTCTCGATGGTGGTCCGGGACCCTTGCTCCACGGTAACGGTCACCTGAGCCTCCGGCGATCCGGGCACCCCTCCGTGCATCCAGTCCGGATCCTGAGCCGTGCCAGAGATCCGACAGCGGGCCGCCATGGCCACCGTGACCTGTGACTGAACGGTCCGAGCGCGCAGCCAGAATCCCCCTCCGTCGTCCCGACCCTGGTCGACCAGCTCGAGATGGCGGTTGGCCAACAGGCGGTCCTCGACGGTCTCGTCGTCCACCACGCGGCCGTCCAGCCCGATACGCAATGCGAGTCGACCCGACCAGTTGAGCGGGACACAACTCAATTCCAGAGCGAGCAAATGCGGATCGGCCATCGAGACCAATCGTCGTTCCACCACCGCGGTCCGTCGTCCAACGCGGTCGGTGACCTCGCAGTGACGTACCAGCAAACCGCAGCGCAGATCGAGGCGGATCCGATGCGAAGACACCACGGAGCCCTCCTCACCGAGCCAGCTCCCGTCATCGGCCCGGAGGGACACGGGGAGCCAGTTGGGCACGTTGACGAGGCTCTCCACCTCCACGAGCTGCCCGGCGACTTGGCTCTGTAGGCGGTTGTAGAGGCCGGCAAGGTAGGTGCCCGGGTAGGAGGCTCCGTCGTCGCGGGCCCACGCTCTCGCCCCCCGAGAACCCAAGTAACCGTTGGCCAGCGTGCACAGTGACTCGACCAACCCCTCTTCGCCAGGGTCAGGGTCGTCATAGGTGAGTCGCCATGGGCTGTCCCGAGGACCTCTCCCGGTGAGGGAGAGCTCCCCTAGATCTCCGACGACGAGATCCGGCCCGGCCTGGCGAAGATCTTCGGCCTCGGTGGCGCGAGCGACGCCAACCACCACCCGGAAGCCTCCGCGCTTGGCCGCCTGGACCCCGGCGATGGCGTCCTCCACGACTGCCGCCCTGGCGGGCTCGACCCCGAGGCGCCGGACGGCCTCCAAGAACATGGCCGGATCGGGCTTTCCGGACAGCCCCATCAACTCGGCCGTCACTCCGTCGACACGAACGCCCACCAGGTCACTCAGACCGGCGGCGTCGAGCACCTGAGCGCAATGTCGGCTGGCCGACACGACGGCCACATCGACTCCCGAGGTGCGGAGGCGCCGGATCAGCTCGACCGAGGAAGCGAAGGGGCGTGGACCGATTTTTGTGAGCAAAACCAGGTACCGAGCGTCCTTCTCTTTGGCCAGCGCCCAAACGCTCTGATATCCCGCTGGCTCGTCGGGAGCACCTTCGGGCAGGGCAATCTTGCGGTCGGCCAGCACATTGCGAACCCCATCCATCCGGTCCTCGCCGTCGACCAATCGCCGGTAGTCGTCGCCGCTGAACGTCGCAGGGACCGGCACATCGCCTCGAGCAGCAGTGGTCGCGAACAGCTCTTGGAACACCTCGGTCCAGGAGAGCTCGTGCAGGCTGGCCGTGTCGGTGAGCACACCATCTAGGTCAAAGACCCATGCGTCGGTCTCGTCAAGCGAGATCGTCGTCGGGCTCAACCCCGCTTCGCGCCCAACAGGATCTCCCGGATGTCTCGCCAAAACGGTTCACTTCCTCTTTCGACCGGCGCCAGCCTCGATGTCACGCGCACGCAGAACATCGGATCTCGTCATCGCGACCTCTTCAACAAAGTAGGGGCTCAAGGACTGGTTGGGCGAGCGGTGCACCCTTTGCGTCGCCGGTCGGTAGGTGCTCGGGGTGTGCATGATGCACTCCTCTCATGGCTTCTTGCGACCCTCACCGCCGTTGAAGCTGCTCGTCGGGCGGACTCCTAGGGTCGAATGTCACGACCACGGACCCCAGCGCCCTGGTGCCAATCGAACGCCCCGACTTGCCTGAGGGGCACCCAACAAGAGCGGAACCTCCTCCGGCACACGGGTCAGGCCCGGCGTGACGTCGGCGGTCAGAAGATCCTCGAACCCGGTGCTCGGAGCCCGTTTCATCAGCAGCTCCGCCCTGCCGGCCAGGGAAGGAACCTGAAGCGACCGCCCCCGGAGACAGGTGACCTCGAGGTTGGACCCGAATGCCTCATGACCTTCGGCCCTAGTGACACGAGCGCCACTGCTCCAAAGTGGAAGGGGACATGTTGCTGAGACAAGGAGGACGATGATGAAGGCGCTCGTATACGAGGGGCCAGGATCGAAGAGTTGGAAAGACGTGCCCGATCCGGTCATCCAGGACGACAGCGATGCCATTGTCCGGGTCGATGCCACGACGATCTGCGGAACGGACCTGCACATCTTGAAGGGCGACGTGCCCGAGACCGGGTCCGGGCGGATCCTCGGCCACGAGGCGGTCGGCACCGTCACCAAGATCGGTTCAGGGGTCAAGTCCGTGGCGGTGGGCGACCGAGTCCTGGTTTCGTGTATCTCGGCGTGCGGTCGATGCCGCTTCTGTCGCGATGGCCGCTATGGCCAATGCCTCGGCGGAGGTGGGTGGATCCTCGGGCACCTCATCGACGGCACGCAAGCGGAGCTGGTTCGGGTGCCCTTTGCCGATACCTCCACCTACCGGGTGCCCGATGGAGCCAGCGACGAAGAGGTCCTGATGCTGGCCGACATCATGCCGACCGCCTATGAGGTCGGGGTACTGAACGGGAAGATCCAGCCCGGTGACACCGTCGCCATCGTGGGCGCGGGGCCGATCGGACTGGCGGCGATGCTCAGCGCCAAGTTCTTCTCGCCAAGCCACATCGTGGCGATCGACCTGGCTGATGCGCGCTTGGAGGCAGCGAAGCAGTTCGGAGCCGACGTCACCGTGAACAACGGCAGGGAGGATGCCGTCGCAGTCGTACGGGCGCTGACGGATGGGCTGGGTGCCGATGTGAGCATCGAAGCAGTTGGTGTCCCCGAGAGTTTCGAACTCTGCACAGAGCTGGTGCGTCCGGGGGGCCACGTAGCGAACATCGGTGTCCATGGTCACCCGGCCACGCTCCATCTCGAATCGCTCTGGACTCGAGATGTCACAGTCACGACCGGACTCGTCGACACCTACTCGACGCCAACCCTCCTTCGACTGGTCGGGTCCCATCAGGTGGATGCCAAGCAGTTCGTCAGCCATCACTTCCCGATGAGCCAAATGCTGGAGGCCTACGATGTCTTTGCCCGGGCGTCTGACACCGGCGCGCTCAAGGTCGTGCTGACCCGGTAGCTCGCCCCTCGACCGCGACTGCTCGACGAGCGTTGACTGGCTCGCTTGGTCACCCGCGTCGAGGGGCCGCGCAGCGATGCTGCCTTTTGAAGCCAACCGACCGGTCGCGGGCTTCGACCTTGTCGCGGCCGATCGCTGCCAGGGCCATGGGATCGCCACGCGGAGGTGCAGTGGGCTCGGTCATTGCGACGGGTCCCCGACCTCAGCGCCCGAGCGGTGTTGACGAGTTGGGCATCCGCAGATCGCAATCAACCTGCCTTCAATGGGGGAAACGAACCCGACTGGCTGTCCAGCCGACCCTTTGCCGAGCAGACACAGGCGGGCACCGGCGGTGAGGCGTCACGACAGCTCAGAGACGCTGAGAAGCGGGCGGTCGACGTCTCGAACGGTCACCGGGAGGTTTTGGACCAACTCGTTCGGCTGAGGCAAACCAAGGAAACGGTTGACGGATCGGAGGTCTACGCGCCGGCCGGTCGTCCCGAGCCCCAAGCGCGAACCGGGTGACCGTCGCCCCTGACCGCGGCGTGTCGTCCGCGGAGACTTCTGCGTCGCTCGGAAGTGCAACGGCTCAGCTGGATGACCCGATCGCCTGATAGGCGGGTGGTGGTTTCGCTCACTTACAAACGTGCAACTAAACGCGGAACCGAATCACACGGCATGCCAGCAAGTCACTCACCAGTGATCGGTTGGGACCTCCCATTCGATCCTCGTCCCACCCGTCTCAATGCTTTCGACCGTCAATTTCCCGTGGAGCTTCTCCGCTCGGCGCCGCATGTTGACGAGGCCGAGACCGCCGTCGGATGCCTGCTCGTGGTCAAAACCGCGACCATTGTCGGTGACCTGAAGACGGCACAGACCGCCGGCCACGCTGAGGGCCACCGTGGCTTCGGATGCACGGGCATGGCGGGCAATGTTGGTGATCGCCTCTCGGAGAGTAGCCAACAGATGCTCCGCCACCTGCTCGGGGACCACCGAGTCGAGCGGACCCACGAAGGAGACCGGGATGTTGAAGCCGACTACCGGAGCGAGCTCACGAACAAGTGCCAGAGCACTAGCTCGGACACCGGGGGTGTGAGAGCCGAGCTCGAAGATGCTGGCTCTGACCTGGCGGATCGTGTCATCGATGTCAGTGATCGCCATGGCCAGCCGCTCGGCCATGGCGGTCCCTGATGCGGCTCCGGCCATGCTTTGGAGCGAAAGGCCCACCGCGAACAGCCGTTGGATGACCGTGTCGTGGAGGTCTCGGGCCAGTCGGTCCCGATCCTCGTAGACGGCGACCTCGCCAACGCGCTGGTGGAGGCGGGCGTTCTCGATGGCGATGCCGGCGGCGATGGCAAGGGCCGAGACCAACGCCTCATCGTCCTTGGTGAACTCGGACCAGCCGATCTTTTCGGTCAGGTAGAGGTTCCCGTAGACATCGCCGCGCACCTTGATCGGCACACCCAGAAACGAGGTCATCGGAGGGTGGTTGGGCGGGAACCCGTAGCTGTCCGGGTGGGAGCCGATATCGGGTAGTCGCAGCGGCCTGGGGTCCACAATGAGCAGGCCCAGGACTCCTCGACCGGTCGGGCGGGCGCCGATTCGCTTCTCCTCGTCTTCCTCGAGCCCCACCGTCAGGAATTCGGCCAGCGCCGTGCGGTCGCCGTTGAGGACGCCGAGCGCACCGTACCGAGCGCCCGTCATCGAGCAGGCCTCCTCGATGAGGTGGCGCAGCAGCGCCGGAAGCTCCAGATCTGCCTCGAGCAGGAGTGTGGCTTCAAGCACCCGACGGAGCTTGGCCGGATCTTCGATGGACCGGTACGGCACTGCTGAGGAGCGTATCTGGCGCGGTGGATTCCCTCAATGCACGCCGACCCAAAAGGGCCTATCCACCAGGAGAATGGACACCGTCTGTTCACCATGATTGCCGGGGGCCCCTGTCACTTGGGAGGATGGTGCATGGTCCTACGCGTCTTCCTCCTCGACGACCACGAAGTGGTCCGCTCCGGCCTCCGAGCATTGCTCGAAGCTGAGGACGATCTGGTCGTCGTCGGTGAAGCAGCCACCGCCGCAGACGCGCTGGCCCGTATTCCCCCCACTCTCCCCGACGTGGCCATCCTCGATGTCCGGCTCCCGGACGGCAGCGGCATCGAGGTGTGTCGAGAAATTCGATCGGGCTTTCCGAAAATCGCCTGCGTGATGCTGACGTCTTATGCCGACGACGAAGCGCTCACTGCTGCGATCATGGCCGGTGCGGCCGGCTATGTCTTGAAACAGGTTCGGGGCACAGATCTCGTGGACAGCATCCGGCGCGCCGGTGCCGGCCAATCGCTGCTCGATCCTGCGGTCACCAAGCGGGTGTTGGAGCAGCTTCGCAGTCGTGATGAAGTAGACCCCCGACTGGCCAGCCTCACTCCCCAAGAGCGACGAATCCTCGATCTCATCGCAGAGGGGCAGACCAACCGCCAAATTGCGGCCGAGCTCTACCTGGCCGAGAAGACGGTGAAGAACTACGTATCCAACCTCCTGGCCAAGCTCGGAATGGAACGGCGCACCCAGGCAGCGACCTATGCGGCCCGTCTCGAGGAGCGGTCGGCACAAGCAGATCGCCGCGACGCAACGGGAACCTGAATAAGCGCCTCAGCACGTCAGGAACTGGACGAGTCCAGCTCGCCGGGGCCGTACAACGCAATCCCCCGCAAGACGAGTGCTTCTTCGAGCCGGTGCCTCTCGAGCTGTGGCGGGTCGAAGCGGCGCGGGTCTGGGTCTATCCCAAGGCCTCGAGCGAACTCGATGAGGGCGACGTCGTACGCCAGCTGATCGGCCACCGCGGTTGCGACTCCGTCAGACCCCCGGCTTGCGTATGTGCTCGCCTCGAGTTGACTTCTGCACCGAAGCAGTGCAGCCAGTCGCTCTCCCGGCGCCAGCACCGGTCCCTGTTGCTGGCGCTCATGGAGCACCGTGTCGAGCAATACCGCGTAGATGGACATGGTGGTCTCAATGTCGCGCCCGAGGAGGCCGCCCCGCTAGGGGCGAAGGGCTCAAACAGGGATACCGGTTGGCGCCTCAGGGCAGCCTGCTTCGAAGGCCCAAGCCGGTTGTCTCCGGACGCTGTCGCTTCGATCCGGTCGACCGGCGTGGACCGGACCCGGTGCGGATCCCACCCGCGGACGTAATGGGTCAAATGGCCCTGGCGTCACCGACACCCGTCGGTCACCCTGGAGATGAGCACGGAGAGGAGGGCCGGTGAGCAACGTTGGAGACCTGGGTCGCCGGGTCGCCGAGCGGCGGGCAGAGCTCGGATTGACCTCAGAAACAGTGGCGACGCGCGCCGGCATGGTCCCCTCCTATCTGGAGTCGCTCGAACAGAGCCCCTCCCCTCAGCTCTCTCGTTCTGCGCTCTGGCGGTTGGCAGCCGCTCTGGAGACGACCGTAGAGGTCCTCTCGGGCGGCGGCGTCTTGGCTCCGCCGGGACGGACCACCCCCTCATCGCGGCCAGCACTCGACCCACTCGACCGCGAGGGCTGTGAGGCTCTGGTCAGCCCGGGAGGGGTGGGAAGGGTGGCGTTCCACGAGCCTCGAGGTCCCATCGCCATCCCGGTCAACTTTCGTGTGCTCGACGGCGACGTTGTCTTCCGCACTGCGCCGTCGGCGGCGCTCCTGCAGTCCCTCGACGACGGACCCATCTCCTTCGAGGTGGATCACATCGACGAGGCGCTATGCGAGGGCTGGAGCGTCCTGTTCAGTGGCCAAGCCCACGTGATCTCCGATCCAGCCGAGCGCCAGGTGGCCATGGAAGCGGGGGTGGCGCCATGGGCGGGTGGAGACCGAGACGTCTACGTTCGCATCGTCCCCGATGACGTGACCGGTCGCCGCATTCGACGTCTGTGATGGCCTTCGCAGCGGCTTGGCTGACCCAACAACACATACTTCACAGAGCGGAGAGTGAGAGTGACGGAATTCGAGCAGGCAGATCCGGGTTTGGGGATCTCGTCAGCGGGTCCAGCGTCCCCTTGCTATCCCGCTGAGTTGGAGTGCGACGTCACAACGATGTTGGGAACAACCGTGCATGTTCGGCCGATTCGACCTGATGATGCCTCCCGATTGGTGACCTTTCACTCGAGTCTTACCTCGCGTTCGGTATACCGACGATTCTTCTCGGTCCATCCGAAACTCTCGGAGGCCGAGGTCACGCGGTTCACGTGCGTTGACTACGTCGACCGGCTGGCACTCATCGTCGAGGTCGACGCCCGCATGGTCGCAATCGCCAGATATGACCGGCTTCCGGGTACTCCGGAGGCCGAAGTGGCTTTTGTCGTGGCCGACCACTTCCAGCATCATGGCATCGCCACGTTACTGTTGGAGCTACTCGCAGAGGCCGCATGGGTCCGTGGAATCACCACGTTCGTGGCATCCACGCTGACCGAGAATCGAGAGATGTTGCACGTCTTTCTCGGGTCACGATTTGATGTCCACACCAACACCGAGGACGGGATCGTTGAGGTTCGGTTCTTGATCGATCCCAGCTCCTGCCGTCCGGAACGCATAGCCCGAGGTCCGAACGGGACCGGCGAACCGAAAAAGCCGGTATGCTGATCGTGAGCGGTCCAGTCGGTGGGTCCGAGCATCATCGGGCCGGCCACCCCGAGGGTCCCACTCGGATTCGCGCGGTGATGGCCGGCATCGACGACCTGCACCTCGGCACCGATCTCCAGACCGTGCATGGGAGTCCCGCCGAACGTCAGCAGCTCACTCGGGTTCACAGCGCCAGCTACCTCGACGAGCTGACCGCCTTCTGCGAAGCCGGTGGCGGAGACATCGACCCCGACACCTACGCCACAGAGGATTCCTGGCTCGCCGCTCGATCGGCGGCTGGAGCGGGGCTCGCGGCGATTGACGCATTGCGACAGCACAACGACGGCGTGGCGTTCGTCGCGGCCCGTCCACCAGGTCACCATGCGCTCCGCGACCGTGCGATGGGATTCTGCCTCCTGAACAACATTGCCGTAGCAGCCGCTGCGCTGGTCTCGGAGGGCGAGCGCGTCCTCATCGTCGACTGGGACGTCCACCACGGCAACGGCACCCAGGAGATCTTCTGGGACGACCCCAACGTCCTCTATGTGTCGACGCATCAGTGGCCGCTCTTCCCTGGAAGCGGAAAGGCACGCGAGATCGGTGGCCCACATTCCCGAGGGCACACCGTCAATGTGCCACTCCCCCCCGGGGCCACTGGTGACATCGTCCGACGAGCCATCGACGAGGTGGCCTTCCCGGTGATCGACAGCTTTGCTCCGACCTGGGTGTTGGTGTCTGCCGGTTTCGATGCCCATCGCGCCGATCCAATGGCCGATCTCGCGTTGTCGAGCGGCGACTTCGCCGACCTGGCCCGAGCGGTGGCCGGCTTCGCGCCTCGACCCGGACGGCTCGTCATGTTCCTCGAGGGTGGCTACGACTTGGTTGCGTTGCAGGCATCGGTAACCGCCACCCTGGGCGCGTTGCTCGGCACATCCTACGAGGCAGAGGACACGACTTCGGGTGGCATCGGAGCCGAGATGGTCTCTCAGGCCAAGGCCGAGCGAGCGGACGCGCTGGGCCGGGCCGACCTGGTCCTGCCACCGGGCGGCCTTCTCTGATGACCCCGATTCAGACCATCGCGGTGGGATTCGACGGATCGCCCGACGCGCAGGCTGCGGCGCGCTGCGCCCTCGAGCTAGCCAATCAGCTCGGCGCCGACCTGGTGTTCGTTCATGCGACCGGCCTGCTCGAGCACATCGACGAACCACAGGCGGTCCTCGACCTCGAAGAGACGGTCTGGGTGCTCACGAGCGAGACCGGATTCGATCCGGGCCGGGCCAGGTGGCACGTGGACAACGGTGACCCATGCTCAGTACTCCTACGAGCTGGCGAACCTCCGATCTCCGCCGACCTGGTTGTGGTCGGCTCGCGCGGGCAAGGGAACCATGTCGGACTCCCGCTCGGGTCGACCAGCCACGAGCTGGCCGAGCACACCACCATCCCAATCGTGATCGTGCCCAACGGAGAGACGGGGAACCGCTAAGGGGTGACGGGAGGGCCGATCCTGCGACCCGAGACCTGTGCGTGCGAGATCGCGAGGTAGTGGTCGTGTTGTCCCTTGACCCACGGGGTAACGCCAGCATGTCGCGCATGTTCGGACCACCGGTCGCCGGCATCGGTGATTTCCTCGGCGAAGCCCCGCACCTCGACGACCCACCCTTCCCGGGTGAGCGGGTCGATGTCCTCGACCTCGAACGCGACGTGAGCCAGGGAGGCATACGTCAGCTTCACTCCGCCTCCCGTCCGAATGGTGATCGTTCGTCCGTCCATGGCGTAGTTGACGGGAAAGATCTCGGGGCGCCCCTCGCGGACGACGGCCAGACGGCCCAGATTCTGACGTTCGAGGAGGGCAAAGCACTCGTCTTCCCCGATCTCCTCGAGGTCCTGACCGGGGTCGGCTGGCTGGGATCGCCCACCCTCGGCGTGGGCGCTCTCAGATGTTCCATGGTCGCGTGAGGCCATGAGCCCATCATGGCCGATCCGAGGTTCGGGTCGTAGGGCCAAATGTCACTGTCGCCGGGCCGATTCCGGCCAGGTTGGCCGCCCGAGCAGGGTCGGGTGTCGAGCGGGTGACGAGCTGTCGGCCAATCGAGCCTCGGGTGCGCTGGGCCGACCGACCCGTTCTCAGTCCGGGTGGGCCGCTTTCCCGCCCCATCGCCACTGCTCGATCTCGGGCGGGTCCTCCCCGTGCTCGCGACCGTAACGGCGAGCGTCAAGCCGGGCATCGACCATCTGCTGGCGGAGCGGCGCCGCTCCGGGCTCGAGCCCCGGCACCCGGTCGAGCACATCGATGACCAGGTGAAAGCGATCGAGGTCGTTGAGCATCACCATGTCGAACGGCGTGGTNNAGCATCACCATGTCGAACGGCGTCGTCGTGGTTCCTTCCTCCTTGTACCCACGAACGTGGATGTTGGCATGGTTCCTCCTCCGGTAGGTCAAGCGATGAATGAGTAGCGGGTAGCCGTGGTATGCGAAGATCACCGGACGATCCGACGTGAAGATCGTGTCGAACTCGCGATCGGACAGGCCGTGCGGGTGCTCGGTATCCGGCTGGAGCCGCATCAGGTCGACAACGTTCACCACGCGCACCTTCAGCTCCGGCAGGTGCTGTCGTAGGACCTCGACCGCCGCCAGGGTCTCGAGCGTGGGAATGTCGCCACAGCAGGCCATCACCACGTCGGGCACCGATCCCGAGTCGTTTGACGCGAACGCCCAGATCCCCAACCCTCGGGTGCAGTGGTCGAGCGCCTCCTCCATGCTGAGCCAGTCATGCTGGGGCTGCTTGCCGGCAACGACGACGTTGACGTAGTTCCGGCTGCGCAGGCAGTGGTCGGCGACCGATAGCAAGCAGTTCGTGTCGGGTGGAAAGTACACGCGAACGACCTCAGCCTTCTTGTTCACCACGTGATCGATAAAGCCGGGGTCCTGGTGAGAGAAGCCGTTGTGATCCTGTCGCCATACATGGCTCGACAAGAGGTAGTTCAGCGAGGCGATGGGCCGACGCCATGGAACCGCGGCGCTCACCTTCAACCACTTCGCATGCTGGTTGAACATCGAATCCACGATGTGGATGAACGCTTCGTAGCAGTTGAAGAGGCCGTGGCGGCCGGTGAGGAGGTACCCCTCCAGCCATCCTTGGCACTGGTGTTCGGAAAGCACCTCCATGACCCGGCCGTCGGGCGCCAGGTGGTCGTCGCCGGAGCGGATCTCGGCATCCCAGGTCCGGTTGGTGACCTCGAAGACGTCCTGCAACCTGTTCGATGCGGTCTCGTCGGGTCCGAAGAGACGGAAGGTAGACGGGTTTGCCCTCATCGTGTCCCGCAGGAACTCCCCGAGCACCTGGGTCGCCTCGTGCATCCCGCTTCCGGGCCTCGGGACGGCGACTGCGTAGTCAGCGAAGTCGGGCAACTCGAGATCAGTCAGCAGGAGCCCCCCGTTTGTATGCGGGTTGGCGCTCAAGCGCTGAGCACCCACCGGGGGGAACTGACCGATGGTCTCGATCGGACGCCCGTCGCCATCGAAGAGCTCCTCGGGCCGGTAGCTGCGGAGCCAGGCTTCGAGCTGGGCCAGGTGCTCGGGGTTGGTGCGGACCTGGGCCAGCGGGAGCTGATGGGCACGGAAGGTCCCCTCGACCGGCAACCCGTCGACGACCTTGGGACCGGTCCAGCCCTTCGGGGTCCGCAGGATCAGCATCGGCCACCTCGCCCGTGCCCGGGTTCCGTGCGAGCGGGCGGCCGTCTGGATTTCCAGGATGTCTGCCACGGCGTCGTCGAGTGCCATGGCCATTCGGGGGTGCACCGACATCGGGCTTTCCCCGTCGAAGCCCCCCGAGACCAGCACCGGGCGGTATCCATAGCCGGTGAACAGCGCCAGCAGCTCGGACTCGGGGATCCGGTCCAGCACCGTCGGCGCGGCGATCTTGTACCCGTTGAGGTGGAGGATGGGCAGCACCGCTCCATCGCGACGGGGATCGAGGAACTTGTTCGAGTGCCATCCGGTTGCCGCCGGTCCGGTCTCGGCTTCGCCGTCACCCACGACGCACGCCACCAGGAGTTCGGGGTTGTCGAACGCCGCCCCGAACGCATGGCTCAACGAGTAGCCAAGCTCGCCGCCCTCGTGGATCGACCCGGGAGTCTCGGGGCTGCAATGACTGGCAATCCCCCCGGGAAAGGAGAACTGGCGAAACAGCCGGGCCATTCCCTCGCCATTTCGGGCGATATGGGGGTATCGCTCGCTGTAGGTCCCTTCCAACCAGGTGTTGGCGACGACGGCCGGGCCCCCGTGACCCGGACCGCAGACGAAGAGCGCTTCGAGTCCCCGGGCCTTGATGATCCGGCTCAGGTGGGCGTAGCAGAAGTTGAGCCCGGGGCTCGTACCCCAGTGGCCAAGCAGGCGCGGCTTGATGTCCTCGGCGACGAGTGGACGGCCCAGCAGGGCATTGTCCATGAGATAGATCTGGCCCGCGGTCAAATAGTTGGCGGCCCGGAAGTATTCGTCGAGCCTGCTCAGCACGTCGTTGTCCGACGGCGCGGGAATGCCGGGACTGTGGCTATCGGTCATCAGCCTTGCCTTTTGACAATTTTGGTGGGTGTCCGTCGGTCTGCCGATCTGACGGCACGATCTGGCATCGTAGGTAGGTGAACATCTTCGTCGTCAACGCCGGTTCGAGCAGCCTCAAGCTCTGCTTGTTGGACGACGCAAACCGGGTGGTCGCAGCCGAGGATCTCGTTGGCCCAGACCCTTCGCACGTGGGCGATGCGCTCAGCACCTTCATTGATAAGCACCCGAAGTTCGAGGCGGCCGGGCACCGGGTCGTCCACGGTGGTTCGATGTTCAGGCAACCCATCCTCCTCGACGATCATGCCGACCAAGCGCTCGAGGCGTTGGCAGATCTGGCCCCCTTGCACAACCCACCGTCCCTCAGGGCGATCCATGCTCTGCGATCGCTTCGACCGAACCTTCCCCAGGTTGCCTGCTTCGACACAAGCTTTCACGCCGATCTGCCGGCGAAGGCCTCTACCTACGCTGTCCCCCAAGCATGGCGGGATCAGTGGGGCATCCGCCGATACGGCTTCCACGGTCTCAGTCACGCGTGGGCCAGCCGAAGAGCCGCTGAACTCCTTGGGCGGCCGCCCGGGGAGATTCGCTTGGTGACCGCCCACCTCGGTGCCGGTGCCTCCCTGGCGGCAGTGGCTTTCGGCCGGTCGGTGGACACAACCATGGGGTTCACACCCATGGAGGGTCTGGTGATGGCGACCCGCTCGGGAAGCGTCGATCCCGGGGTCCTTCTTTGGGTGCAGCGACGGGGCGGCTTGTCCGCCGACGAGGTGGAAGTGGCTCTCGAACTCGACTCGGGATTGCGTGGGTTGTCCGGCGTGTCCGGGGACCTCCGTGACGTGATTGCCGCCGCCGATGCCGGGAACGAGAACGCGCAGCTCGCTTACGAGGTCTACGTGTACCGGATCCAGACCTCGGTGGCTGCCATGTGTGCCGCCATGGGCGGGATCGATGGGTTGGTGTTCACCGGCGGGGCCGGCGAAGCCTCGCCTCGGCTACGCGCCGACGCATGCGCTGATCTCAGCTTCCTCGGGGTGAGTCTTGATGACGTCCTCAACAATACGGTCGATGGGGACGCTCTGGTGTCCTCCAGTGGAGCGACCCCGGTGGTACTCGTGGTCGCGGCCCGTGAGGATCTCGAGATCGCCCGACACGTACGAGGTTTGCTCTCATAGCCAGCCGTCATCCGAACGAGCGCACCCGGCTTCGATCTGGACCTGCCCGTCATAACGCTGGTTGAGGTGCCGAGGGTCGCGTCACCTATCCACAGCGATCGAGACCGAACACCCTTCTGACGCCACCTTGGCTCCGAAACCGGCATGCCTTTGCATCGCCAGCCCCGGCGGCGATCACGACGCCCGCCTCGAGCCCGGCTCGGGTGGCCAGAAAAGGACCTTTGACCCCTCTCCATGGGACATTCGCCCCTACGGCCGCTTCTCCCCCTGCGCCCAGGATGACAGTGAGGTCCGCGGCGGGAGCCCGGACCAGAAAGAGGAAGGTCCAATGAAGAACCCTGTCGCACTTCTCGGTAACCCGTCCGAACTGACCAACCCTCGACCCCTGCGGTGGCTTGGTGAATCGAAGATCATGGCCGTCGGCTGGACTGCCGTGCGGGTCTGGCTTGGAGCCATGTGGATCCAAGCAGGCGTAGCAAAGCTTTGGGGTGCGGAAAACTCGGCATTTCTTCACAACAACGGCGCCGGTGTGGCCGGCTTTGCCGCCCACGGCACCCCCGCCTACAGCTGGTGGGGTTCGTTCCTGCACGGGTTCGTCGTCCCGAACTCGGGCTGGATCGGCATCCTGGTCGCGGTCGCTGAGTTCACCATCGGCATCGCCCTCTGCCTCGGGCTCTTCACCCGGCTGGCGGCGCTTGGCAGCCTGGCTCTCCTCTTCACCTATGTGATGTCGGGAACGGCCAGCGTGTGTGCGTTCTACGCGTTGTTCGCGATCGTCATCCTGGCGACTTGGAAAACCTCGAGCTGGATCGGGCTCGACGGGCTGGTCGCTGGCTACCGCCAGCGTCATAACGCCCGCCCTTCCACCCCGGAGAACGCGATCGGGATCGTAACGTTGGCCAGCAAGGCCGCTTAGACGGTCTGCCTCCTCGGTCACGTACGGCCGATGCGGCCCGCACAAGCGGGCCGCATCGGCGCGTTCTCGGCATGGTCGTTCCGTTTGCTTGGCCCAGCACCGACGTGTACCGAGGCACGCTCCAGTCCCATAAGGCTGAGAGCTTCTCCCCGAAGCACCCGTTGAGCGCGCGGTCAGCCTGAAGGAACACCCATGGATATCCGGCCCATTCTTCGTAGAGTTCGCGCGCCAGCCACACGTTCCTGACCCGGTGCCAACGATCAGGATCAGCGACAAGCGCAGAGCTTCGGGAAAAAGGACAGCTCTTGGTCGGAGTCGGCGTGGGTTGGTAAGCAGGTGTTGCGGTCCCCCGCGCCGATCGTCGCCAGAGACTCCGCTCCGGCGCCTGGCTATGTCAACTCCGGAGTAATCCCGGCCCCCCTGAGCATCCGCCGCAGGTCGACTACCTGCTGCTCGTTAATGTCGTGATGTCTCGGGGCATCAAACGTCTCGGTCTCAGATCCCAACGTCACCGTATACCGGCCATCGGCCTCTTCAGTGACAGCAGCCACGCTCTGCAGGAGTGATAAGACGTCGTGCCACTGGATGTTGTGACCAACCGGATGGTTGAAGATCTTCGCCAGCGTGGCTCGATGGTGCGCGTCGAAGTCTGCTCTTTCTGCCATTTCACTCTCCTCGGTCTTTCAGAGTAATGCCGGAGCTCAGCAGGCAATCGACTCGACGATTCGGAGCGGACCGTGATCCCAGCTCGCAGACTGGAACGAGCATCCTCAGCCCGGGAATCGTCATTCGGTCGAATCAGTATCAGCCTCGTCGCCAATTGTCACAGGTGCGTCGAGATCCCAGCCCTCGTTGTCTTCACGTCGAGAACGAGCCCGACTTGACGGCTCGCCCAGGCCATCGGGGTCGTCCATACCTCCTTCGAGGGTAACCAGAACTTCAGGGTCGTCCAGCTCGGCACCCGTCTCCTCGAGTTCGCGTTCGTCCATCCGAAGCGTCCGATCGAGCGAGGGGTCCCCCTCCACGGCTTCGATCAAACCCGGATCGATCCTGGAGTCCTCATCAAGCGCTTCATCGCCCTGCTCGAACGCTTCGGTGCCCAATGGTTCGTCGGGTGACCAGTCATCGTTCTGGCTCATGGTTTCGCTCTCCCCTGCCAATAGGAGGTGTGGGTCGATCGTAGGGTCTCTGGGCCAGGCTCATCCGAGCCATCGCGACCGACGCGGATTGGTCGGCCGGCGAGGGTCTTGATGTCACCGGGCCCATCGAGGCGTTGGTCCTCACCTTGGCCGGCCGCTTGACCGTGCTCGACCAGCTGCAAGGTGATGGAACGACGACCCTCCATATGCGCGCCGATGCTCTCAGAGGTAGCGATGGAAGTTTTTCTGTAGGTGGGCTGGCCCGCGTCGGAGGATAGCGTCACTTCTCACGAGCACGGGAAAGGTAGCCAGCGGCACATCCCGAATGCCTCTAACGAAGTCCTGGCAACAAACTGAGCTCATTAGGCCCAGAACAGCCCAGTACCGAGGCATATGCTTCCGGAGTGCCTAGGCGAGTGCTTGAAGACCTTTCCCGGGACGAGTGCTTCGCGCTGCTCGGGAAGGAAACCATCGGCCGGTTGGTCTATTCGGACGAACTCGGACCAGCGGCAGTTCCGGTCAACTATGCAGTAGCTGGACAGAACATCGTGTTTCGCTCCGCGGACGGATCCAAAGTGCGTGGCTTGCAGAACGGCGGTGTCGCCTTCGAAGTCGATCACATCGACTATGCCAGCCGCTCGGGATGGAGTGTCCTTGTTCGTGGCACCAGCGAAGAGGTCGAAATGGAACACGTTCCCGAGCTGCTGCGACAGATCGATGGCGACGTGCCATTACCTTGGAAGAAGGGCATCCACAGAATCTGGGTGATGATCACACCAAATACGGTTACCGGGCGCCGCATGGCAGGCGTTGCCTTCGAAGACTTCCTTTGAGCCGGGGCAGCTTTCGGCTCGTGCGGAGCGCCGACATCTGATTCTCCTTGTGGCGGGTGGCGCGTGAGAAGGCGGCGAGCGCGACCAAAGTCATCCTTCGATTACTTTTTTTGAGGCCGATCCGGGTACCGATCCGTACCCAACGAATCGCCACTGTCGTCAGTTCATCGCCGAGTGTCGGTACTGCGGACGTGAGAGCATCCTCGACCACGACGGCCCGGGAGCCTCCCAATGGCGCCACCTATCGACAGGCGATGCCCAATGCCAACCCATGAGCCAGGTGGGTGCCTCGGACGGTTGAGCCCGGTTCTTTTGCCACCTGATCGGCAACGCGGAGAGCGACAAGGCCGACCCGCCGACACCGTGAGCAAGGAAGCGCCAGCGGACATGAGGGCCGCGTCGGGCCCTCATGGAGACCACGATTCTGGTTCATGGACCAGACCTGAAATGCAATCCGTGGATGACACCATTGGAGAAAATGAGGGAGGTCGTTGCAACGACCCCCTGACTCCGCCGGCAGATAGCCACGGACTGATAGATGGCGTCGATTCCGCACGGCGGCGTTAGACGTAGTGTCCACGACGAGAACTCCGGTCCCCTCGGCTGGAATGCTGACCACCAGCACCATTGGGGGCAAGGACGCACCCAGATCGCCGCCTAAGCGGTGTTGACGGGGCTGTCAGCGTCGAACGGCCTTCTTGGCCGGAGTCCGCTTCGCCGGCTCCTCCAAGACCGTGACATCCTCCTCGATGACGTGCAGCTCGCCGTCGTCACCTACAACCGAGATGGTCTCGCCGATGACAACGTCGCCATCAACGGTCAACACAGCGATGGTCTCATCGGTGGCGACGACGTTGCCACCGCTGCCCACCACTACGACTAGGTCATCAACCGAGACGTTGCCGGCTTCGTCGACACCCGCGGTCTCCATCTCCACGAGATCGAGGTCCTCACCGATGGGCGTATTGGTCTCACTCATCTTTGGCCTCCCAGACCAGGGGCCAGGTCGGCCCGATGCCAGATCATGACATGCCCTACGAGGCTTCTCTCTTCGGATCCCCCAGCGGGGGCAGTCGATGTCAACGGTGGATGACAGCGGCCAGCGGTCTGAGTTCCAGAGCCTCGTGGCGGCGAGAACCACCAGCCCGGCCAAGATGACCACCCGCTCGACTCGGGTGCGCCGGCGCCACCAGTCGATGGCGGCACGGGTGCGGCGAGCCAGATCGGGCAAGAGGCCGGGGAGGTCAGACACGAGCGGACCCTATGCCGGCGGGTGTCAGCCGGCGAGGGGCGCGATCGTCCACGACCACCCGATCGGGGTTCGACGGCGCCCACCCCAGTACCGAAGTTATTTCAGCCTGTTCGGGAACATAGCGGAGCCAAGGAAGTCAGACGCGACAAAAGAGGACCGCAGCCCTCCCGTCGCAGACCGAGGTGACGGGAAAGGCCGCCTTTGTGCCACTGGGCTGTTACGTGATCAGCCGCCAGCGAGCACTCCTCGACTCAGGATGAGGGCTCACTATCCCCAAAAGGAGCCAGCCTCTCTTCGACCGATCGAAAGTCATGCACGGAGAGGTCAGCGCCCAGAAGTCGCTGCACAAGATCAATCGAGGGGAGCGTTTGTTCAATCGTTCCGCCACGAGGTCGCTTTACGGTCGAGTATTTCGTGGAGTCGCCTGCCGACCTTGGTGCAAGGGTGCATCCGATCGATCGGTTTGTTCGTTCGCTCTAAGGTCAAGATTGCGAACGGCGCCGAGTTGGGTGGTGCCTGCCAGACGCCGTTTCGGAAGGCCACCGTTCGTACCACAGGAGAGGAGCGACATGCTGCAGTTCAAGACCCGGCTTCTTGTTGCCGATGTCGATGGCACCCTGGTGACCCAGGAGAAGATCCTCACCGAACGATGTGTTGCTGCTGTGCAAGAACTTCATGCCGCCGACGTGCTGTTCGCTGTCACAAGTGGTCGCCCGCCGCGAGGCATGTCGATGTTGATTGAGCCGCTCAAGCTCTCCACTCCCATCGCCGCTTTCAATGGGGGGCTCATTGTGGAACCGGACATGACGGTCATCGAACAGAAGGTGGTGCCGGAGCCATTGGTTGGCCCAACCGTGGCACTCATGGAGTCGTTCGGCCTCACTACCTGGATCTACCAAGGCGCTGATTGGTATGTGCGCGACCTCACCGGACCCCACGTCGAACATGAGGCAACCACCGTCCAGTTCCAACCCACCCTCATAGAGACCTTTGCTGGTCTCGGCGACGGCGTGGTCAAGATCGTTGGGGTGAGTGATGACGTCGGTGCTATTGGGCGCGCCACGCAGGCGGCTCGGGAAAAGTTCGGGGATCAGGTCACGGCGGCCCAGTCACAGCCCTACTATCTGGACGTCACCCATCCTGAGGCCAACAAAGGCACTGTCGTGAAGTTCCTTTCTGCTCGCTTCGGGATACCAATCTCACAGATCGCCACCATCGGGGACATGCCTAATGACGTGTTGATGTTTGCCCATTCGGGGCTGAGCATCGCTATGGGGAACGCATCCACCGACGTCCAACGAGCCGCCCGCACAGTCACCACCACCAATCAGGACGAGGGCTTTGCTAACGCCGTTCAACGGTTCATTCTTCCGAAGCAAGGCCGCTAAAGGTAAGGAGGGCACGGTTCGCCCGGCCTAACCTCAGCCGCTGAGAGGCAAGTTGCTGCGTTCCTTCCGTCCCTCGTGGCTCACGCGGGCTGAGGCCACGCAGATCGACGGTGATGGCGCTCGTTTGCCAGCGCCGGATTGCTGTTCGTTAAACGGCACATCGGGACAGCGCTCATCCAACAGACAACGATCGCGGTACAGACAGACCAGGGCGAAAGGAGAAGGTGAAGTCGCAGGTAGGCGGCCCCTGCTGTCCGCCCGGGCGATCAGCCCGCGGGGAGGCTGGGCACCGAGTAGCCAGGAGTGGTCGTGGTCGGCACGATCGGAGGGCCGGCTCCACCACCACCCGCCTGGTCAGCGATCTCATTGACGCAAGCGGCCTGCTGGGCCTGGGACGGGGGGTCGCCGTACGAGGAGTCGCGGCCTTCGGCGCAGAGTTGGATCTGCTGCTCGGCCTTCGAGTTGGAGAGAATTCCAGTAGAACCGGATCCCGAGCCGCCGGAGAACGTCCCGAGGCCGACGAGGGTCAGGATCAGGACGAGTAGCAGGCTAAGCGCAACCGCTATCAGGCCCGCCGTGCTCGAGAGTCCCCTGCTCACTGCCACGTTCACGTCGCCACCTTCTCGCCTCGGCTTAATCGGCACCCGCTCCCCGTTGCTGGAGCACTGGTGAACCCCCGGACCGGCCCGATCACTTCCTCAACTTCGCGATCAGGGCGGCCCTTGACCGTGCAGAAGAATCCATTTCACGCTACTTCGTGAACGCCACGAATTCGTGAACGCCGCGAAGGTCCGCGACCGCACGCGGAACGAGACCTCTTTGTTTGTCAAGCCC
>PLWZ01000010.1 GCA_003151235.1 Acidimicrobiaceae bacterium | reverse complement strand
CAGTGATGGCGAGGAAACCGGGGTAAGCGACCACCACCTCGTCGATGCTCTCGGCCGCCGGGTCGCCGGCCGCGATGGCTTCGGCGTCGGCGCGCAGGTGTTCGTAGATCCCGGGTAATAGTTCCACGAAGTGTCCGACCAACTCCTGGGAGCGCTCGTGAGGGACGACCGCGCAGAGGACATGGCCAAGCTCAGCGCGCAGGTGAGTCAGCCGCGCGCGGATCTGGTCCACGGTTGCACCCACATCCTCCGCGTGCTTCGGGAAGAGAAGCGCCAGGACCCTCTTCGACCAAGGCCTCCACGTCGTGTTTGGAGGGCAGCGCGGTGGGTTGAAACCGGCGGTGGCCAACCAGCGTCTCGGCGAAACCACGATCGATCTGGTCCGGGTCGCTCGATGCCGAGCCTTTCGCTGTGGACGCTTCTGCCGTCGCGGCCATAGTTGCTCCTCGTGTGGCATCGATGCCGGGCCGAGCGGGCGTTCGAAAAAGCGAGAAGCTCCCTACACCTCGGGGTGGCTCGCGCCACTCGACATTGAGTTATCTGATCATATTAGTCGAGATTATGCACTAGATCGGCGCCGACGCCCGGCGCAGGTCAGGTTTCCCGCACCTGCTCATAGCTCAGATCCCAGTAGATCGCCTTGCGGCTGATGTCGAATCAGCCAACGTTCTCGCCGGAGACGCATTAGTGGTGGCTGGGGTGAAATACGCAAGGCAGAGTCGGGCGACGGACCTGGACCGTGAAGATCAGGACGGACCGGCCATTCCGGGGCAGTGGCTGATGCGACCTGGAGCTCAGCGCCGACGGTGCGGCCATGATCTGCAGCTACGAGTGCACGTTCTGTCCCGGCTGCTCGGCCGAGATGGACGACCAGTGCCCGAACTGTTCAGGCTCGCTCGTCGTCCGCCCGCCGCGCACCTCACGCCGGAGAACCGCCGCTGCGGGTGTCCTCAGTCGAGGGGAGTGAGGACGAGGTCGTTGTCGACCGACGTCCATGGACCCACGATGCCGGCCGGGCGCGCCGGGTCGTCTTCGTCCCGCTGCACGAAGGTGCGCACTAGCGAGGGCTTCACCGCGAACACCGCATCGGACGCCAGGTGCTCGCTCTCGGAGTCGAACACGTGGGTGGTCACGGTCCGGTACCCCGGGGCGCGGACGATGAGATGGAGGTGGGCCGGGCGCCAGGGATGACGGGCGGTCGCCCGAAGGAGGTCCCCGACCGGCCCGTCGGTCGGGATCGTGTAGTCGGTCGGCCGCACGGCGACGAAGCCGTAGCTTCCGTCGTCCCTGGCGCGGAAGCGGCCGCGCAGATTGTTCTGAGGGACATCGGGGTTCTGCACCGCGTAGAGGCGGTCGGCGGCGTTCTGCCACACATCGAGCTCCGCGCCAGCGATGGGCCGGCCGTCGAGATCCCGGACGACCCCCGACACCCAGGTCGGTTCCCCGGAGGGTTGCTCGGCGATGCTCTCCCCGTATTGGCGCTCCGGCGAATCAGCCACGTAGAAGGGACCGAGCACGGTCGATTCCGTCGCACCGGGCGGCAGGTTCTCGCAGACCGCATCGACGACCATGGACAGCCCGAGCACGTCGGAGAGCAGGATGAACTCCTGGCGCTTGTCGTCGCTCTTTTGGCCCGTCGCCGTCAAGAACGCGATGCCGGCCTCCCACTCGGCCTGGGTCAGGGCGACCTCGGTGGCCAGCGCGTGGAGATGGGACACGAGCGAGGACAGGACCTGGCGCAGGCGCGGGTCCGGCGCGTCGTCGAGGCTCCGCACCACCTCGTCGGTAATCCGTTCGACGGTCCCGCGAAGGACGTCCTCGGCCGGGTCCTTCGGGCTCGCAGACTTGGTGGCTGGCATCGTCGAGGGACCTCTCTTTGTTCAGGCGAGGCGCCAAGGCGTCCGACGCTCTTGACACCCCTCCCGGGCGGGACGATCATGAATTCGAGTTCCGTACACATATTCGCATTGCGAACACTTGGAGGCAACGGCGTGGAGTACCGGACCAAATTCGGCTCGCTCGACTCCCATGACCGGGGGAGGGTTGAGCCGATCGACGACGATCCCAGGCGCTATGCGTTCTCCAATCTCTTCGAGGTGGCGGCCAGCTCGAAGCCCTACGAAAAGGTCGCGGTGGCGAAGAACCTCCAGTACGCGATCGAGGCGATCCGGGCCGAGGGAACCTCGCAATGGCGGGTCGCCGACCACGACGAGACGGCCCTCGTCATGGACGGTGAGGTGACCGTCGAGCTGCTCGATCTGGCCGATCCGAATGCGGTCGCCTCGGGCACCGAGGGGTCCATCGGATTGGATGGCGATCCCAAGGGCACCCCCATGGGCCACGCCGTGGCGGGGCGAGGACATATGGTCCTGCTCCCCGCCCATCGGGCCTATCGGTTTGCCGCCGAGAAGCCGTCGGTCATCTTGCTCCAGACCATCCAGGGACGAGACACCGTCGAAAGATGGGCCACCATCTGCCAGACGATGATCTGAGCCATCCGCACGCCCGAGCAACGAAGGAGTCCGCCATGGCAACCAAGATCGCTACCCGCGAGACCGACGAGAGGTTCGGCTACCAGAGCTTTTCGATCGGCGAGTTCACGTTCAGTCGCGACGAGTACTTCGCCTACATCCACTGGCCCACCGGCCAGCACGTGATGTCGGTGGATGCGTTCTTGAGGGCCCTCCAGCGTGATGTCGCCTGGGACTTCTTCTACGGGATCGTGAACTTCGACAACGTGCTCGGGACGATGAACCACTACGGCAAGGTGGACCTGTTCGCCGGCCGGTTCAATGAGGCTTACCGCAAGGCCGAGCTCGACCACCAAGAGACGTTTGTGACCGAGCAGATCCGGCCGCTGTTCAAGTCGATGCTCTCGGACTGGACCAACGAGGGGTTCGACCCCTTCGCCAGCCCGGCCGAGACCGGCACGGCCTTCGGATCCAAGCACGGCAACAACGACGAAGCTGTAACCCGGCGGCGTGTCACGGCCGAGCGCATGGTCGCCGTTCCGGGCGACGAGGCGCTACGCACCGACGACAACGGGCACCCGATCAACCGGCAGTTCGCCGACGTGGCTCAGGACGAGCCCGAACTGCACCCCGCTCCCGGCTACGAGAACGAGGTCTGCGGGTTCAACCTCTTCGCCTACCTCAGCCGGTCCCAGGTCACCTGGAACCCGTCGGTGGTCGCGGTCTGCAAGGAAAGCCTGTACTGCCCGACAACCGAGGAGTACATCCTGCCGATCATGCACGGGAACGACCGGGTCGAGTGGTTCATCCAGCTGTCCGACGAGATCACCTGGGACGTGGAGGACCGCGAAACCGGGGCCAAGCGGGCCAAGGTGGTGATGCGAGCCGGTGACGTCGCCGCCATGCCCGCCGACATCCGCCACCAGGGCTACTCGCCGAAGCGGTCCATGCTCTTGGTGTGGGAGAACGCCTCCGGCGACATTCCCGAGATGATCGCTCAAGGCAAGATCCCGACCGTGCCCGTCACCTTCTAAGCGGCGTGCAGACCAAGCTCTTCATCGGGGGCGAGTTCGTCGACGCGCTCGGCGGCGAGACGCTGCCGGTCCTCAACCCCCACGATGGCAGCGAGCTGGCGCAGATCGCTCTGGCCGGCCGCGCCGACGTCGATCGGGCGGTCGACGCCGCCTGCGCCGCGGCCGACGGCTGGGCGAACACCCCCGCCGCCGAGCGTGGCCGCTACCTCGGCAAGCTGGCCGACGCCATCGACGCCGCGGCCGACGAGCTGGCCCGCCTCGAGTCGACGGACACCGGGCATCCGGTGCGGGACTCGGAGGCCCTTGACGTCCCGAGAACGGCCGCCACCTTCCGGTATTTCGCCGGCATGGCCGACAAGGTGGAGGGCTCGGTCATCCCGGCCGAACGGGGGTTCTTGAACTACCTGTTGCGCGGCCCGGTCGGGGTGGTCGGACAGATCGTTCCGTGGAACTTCCCGCTCATGTTCTGCGGGTGGAAGCTCGGACCGGCGCTCGCCGCCGGCAACACGGTGGTCATGAAACCCTCCGAGCTCACCCCGCTATCGAGCCTTCGCCTGGCTGAGCTCATGGGCGCGGTGGGCATACCGCCCGGCGTGGTCAACATCGTCCCGGGCCTCGGCGAGACGGCCGGCGCCGCGATCGCCGAACACCCAGACATCGCCAAGGTGTCCTTCACCGGGTCGACGGCCACCGGACGCAAGGTGGTCGAAGCCTCGGCCGGCAACCTGAAGCGCCTGCAGCTCGAGCTCGGAGGCAAGGGGGCCAACATCGTCTTCGACGATGCCGACCTGACGGCGGCGGTCAACGGGTCGGCGTTCGCCATCTTCCACAATCAGGGCCAGGCCTGTATTGCCGGTTCGCGGCTCCTCCTTCACGAGAGGATCGCGGCCGAGTTCACCGAGCGCTTCGTGACGCTGGCCGAAAGCATCCGCATCGGCGATCCCCTCGATCCGAACACCGAGATGGGGCCGCTCACCTCGGCCCTCCACCGCGACCGGGTGCTCGCCTATGTGAAGGTGGCGCTTGACGACGATGCGCAGATCCTCACGGGTGGCGGTTCGCCGCCGGGGCGGGCGGATCTCGATCTCGGCTACTACATCGCGCCCACCGTGGTCTGGGCCGATCCCGCGAGCCGCGTCTGCCGGGAGGAGGTCTTCGGACCCTTCGTCACCATCAGCACGTTCCATGACGAGGATGAGGTGGTCGAGACGGCCAATGGCACCGACTACGGCCTCGGCGGCGGGTTGTGGACGCGCGACCTGTCGCGCGCTCACCGCATGGCCCGGCGGCTCCGGACGGGCATGGTGTGGGTCAACTCCTACAAGCGGGTCAGCCCGGCTTCTCCGTTCGGCGGGGTGGGACGCTCCGGCTACGGACGTGAGATGGGCTTCGAGGCCATGCACGAGTACACCGAGCCCAAGTCGGTCTGGGTAAACGTCGACGCCGATCTCCCGCCCTGGTACTGGCGCTGACGAGGGCCGCGGTGCCGTTCAACGGGAGGCTCAACAGGAGGCCCGATTGGGCTGGTGGGCCCTCGACCGACGTGCCTGACCAGCGAGATCGGCGTCGAACCCCCGGCCATGGGAGGGCATCGGTCGACACGGGCCTGGCCCCGGCACGACCGGGGGGCGGGCAAGTCGATTGACTTGACGGATCGGACAGCGCACACTTGTGCGGAGACCACACCTGTTGTGGTTTACCGATGCAACCGCATCGCAAGGAGGGGCATGACAGCAGTTATCGAAGGGGATCGGGACGCCTCGACACCGAGCCGTTCACGCATCACCATTGCACCGGCAACTCATTGGCGGGTCTGGGTCACCAAGCACCCGATCGGTGGGGCGGCGCTGGCGGGGTTCATGGCGACATGGATCGCGACGATCTTCGGCTTCTGGCTCGGTGGGATCGGGCTTCCGCAGCTGAACTGGCCGATCGCCAACGGCGCCGTCGTCCTGGCGAAATCGTCGGAGGCCGTGCAATTCACCGCCGGAGAGTTCATCCACGGGATAGATGGCATCGTCTTCACGATCATCGTGGCAACATTCATCTTCCCGATGCTCGGTCGGGCCAGGACCCCCGCGGCCAACATGGGTCGGGCACTCTTGTTCGCCTTCGTGCTGGCGACGCTCTCGGCTGGCTTCCTCGTGCCCTACGTGTACTACCCCCACGTCGGCGCAGGGATCTTCGGCTCAGGCTTCGGCTGGAAGGTGGTTTTCGCCGTCTACGTCTGGCACCTGGTGTTCGGTGTGAACCTGGGCCTGCTGTACAGCCCGCTGTCGGCGGACGACAAGGCACTCTCGGCGTAACTCGCCGGCTCGCTGAAGGGCCCGACCCGAACCGCCGGGTCGGGCCCTTCAGGCGAGCAGTATCGATTCCGGGTTCGGAATGGCCTTTCGAAGGCCGAGGAGGAAGCATGACTGACACCAGTACGGCGATCGAACGTCATCACCACATCACGTTGTGTGTCGGAGGCGCGCAGGAGGACTACGACTTTCACACCAAGGTCCTCGGTCTAAAGAGCGTCAAGAAGACGGCCCTCTACGACGGTGACGTGCCGATCTATCACCTGTACTACGGGAACGACCACGGGGATGAGTCAACGCTCGTCACCAGCTTCCCGATGCGTCAGTCGGGGCGGATGGGACGCCGGGGCACGAACCAGACCCGGGTGCTCATGCTCTCGATCCCCGAAACGGCCATGGGTTACTGGCGCGACCGGCTGCGCGCGCACGACTTTGAGTTCGAAGAGCGCGAGGTGCTGGGTGAGAAGCGTCTCGCCTTCACGCACCCTTGCGGCATCGAGTACGAATTGGCCGGCGTCGCCGACGACGATCGCACGCCGTATTCGAGCGGCCCCGTACCGCCCGAGTTCGGCATCCACGGCACCCACGGGATCACCGTCTCGGTGCGCGACCTCGCTCTTTCGGCCGACTTCATGGCCGAGGGCTGGAGCGGGCGGCTCACCCAGGAAGAGGGCAAGCACGCCCGCTTTGAGGTGGGTTCAGGCGGCACGGGACGGATCGTCGACTTCGTCGCCGAACCCGAGCTCGACCAGGCCGGCTGGATGTATGGCGAGGGCATCGTGCATCACACCGCTTTCCAGGTCGCTGACTACGACGTCCAGACCAAGGTGAAGGCCCACCTCGAGGGGATCGGCTTCACCGACGTCTCCGAGCGCAAGGATCGCGGCTACTTCGAGTCGATCTACGTGCGGACCCCCGGTGGCGCGCTGTTCGAGGCAACGGTGTCCAAGCCGCAGGGCTTCACCATTGACGAGCCCTACGAGCAGCTCGGCAAGGGATTCCAGGTCCCGCCGCAGTTCGAGGGTCAGCGCGAGTTCCTCATGTCCTACCTGGAGCCGCTGTCCTACAGCTGACCCGGCTGAACGGCGAGCGCCCGGCGGGTCGCCCGGGGCGCCGTGATGAAGGTGGATCGCTCGCATCGCGGCGCGCCCCCAGAGGGCGAGCTTGCCAGGCGGTCACCAGGCCGCTTCGAGGAGCTCCAAGACGGCCTCGGGTGGCGCGGGCCGGGGGTTCGCTTTCGCGGCCGGGCGCTCGGCGGCGGCCGAGGCCACGGCCGGTAGCTCTTCCCTTCGGACTCCGTAGTCTCGAAGTCGGGTCGACCCGGCCAGGCTCGCGAGCTCGCTCACCCGTTCGATGGCGTCGTCTGTCCCCATGGCGGCGGCCAGGGAGCCGATGGGGCCGGACGCCACGGGCAGGTTGAAGCGCAGTGCGTGCGGGAGGCAAATGGCGTTCATCGTGCCGTGCGCGAGACCGAAGTGCCCGCCCAGGGCCTGGGCCATCGCATGGCCGATGCCCATCCCGGCCCGGAGCGCGCTGCCAGCGTGCATGGCTCCGACGAGCAACGCCCTCCGATCTGACGCGGACCGGGGGCTCTCGAGCACGATTGGAAGGAAGGACGAGATAATCCCGGCACCGGTCAGCGCGTCGGTGGCGGTCTCATCGGTCACGTCTGTGACGTAGAGCGCCTCGGCGCAATGGGCGAGAGCGTTGAGTGCGGTCCCGGCCGTCTCTGAGCCGGGAAGGTCCAGCGTGAGTTCGGTCTCGTAGAGGATCGCCGTCATCTTGGCGCCGGTGCCGCCCTCCTTGATCTTGGTCGTGGGGTTGCGCATCCCGAAGGATCCGGTCCACTCGGCACCCGAGTAGGTGGTCGGGATCGAGACGATCCTCAGGCCGGTGGCCATCGACACCGCCTTGGCGGTGTCGATGGCGCTCCCGCCACCGAGTGCGACCAGGCCGTCGGCCGAAGTGGCGGCGTCGGAGGCGGCGTGGACGCCGTCGATCTCGGCGTGGGGCAGCACACCGTCGAAGCGGTGGACGACGGGGATGTCGATGTCGGCCCAGCGGCGGGTCGTGACGAGAAGGGGCCGCTCAATCGAGAGGTCCTCGATGAGGCGGGAGAAGGCGGAGATCCCCCAGCGAACGATCATGGGACCCCCTGGGTCGTCGAGTGGTGGTCTGAGGCACCTTATGACCCCGCCGCGACCCCCGCCATGGCCGGCTCGGACCGGGTCGCGCTGGCTCCCACCGGTTCGGTGTTCGGCGGCCCGGGTGATCCACACCCGGCTCGAGCGGTCGCGACGCCACCTATCTAGGCTGAGCCAGCCGGGAGAGCGACCATCTCGAGATCGGTCCCCGGCACCACGCTTGGAGGCAAGACCTGTGGCAGCGACGACCACCAGTTCGACCGAGTCCGCCACCAGTTGCACCCGGAGCCCCGGTGCCTGTTGAAGCGGGGCGGATCCTCACCACCCACGTCGGCAGCCTGCCGAGGCCTCAAGACGTCGTGGACCTCGTCCTGGCCGAGGACCGAGGCGAGGAGGTCGACAGAGATACCTACGATCGCGTCGTCCAGGCTGCGGTCACCGACCGGGTCCGCCACCAGGTGGAGGCGGGTGTCGATCTCGTCAGCGACGGCGAGATGAGCAAGATCGGGTACGCCACCTACATCCGCCACCGCCTGAGCGGCTTCGAGACCGGGGATATTCCTCGGGCGACGCCCGCCGACCTCGACGCGTACCCGGCGTTCCGGGACCGCCTGGCCCAGTCGGGGGCCACGGCTCGCTATCTACGGCCAATCTGTCGCGGACCGATCTCGTACGAACATCGAGAGCCGCTCGAGCGGGACCTGCGGAGGTTCGCAACGGCCATCGGCCAAGAGCATCCGGTGGGGGCGTTCATGAACGCACCGTCCCCGGGAATCATCGCCCTTTTCCAGCCCAACGAGTACTACTCGGATCCCGACGACTACCTAACGGCGATCGCCGAAGCGATGAAGATCGAGTACGAGGCCATCGTCAATGCCGGTCTGTCGCTCCAGATAGACGCGCCCGATCTGGCGATGGGCCGACACATCATGTACCGCGATCGCAGCGACGAGGAGTTCATTGTCCGGGCCCGAAAGCACGTGGAGGTCTTGAACCATGCGTTGCGCGAGGTTCCTACCGACCGGGTCCGACTCCACATCTGCTGGGGTAACTACGAAGGGCCACATCACCTCGACATAGGCGTCGACAAGATCATGGATGCGATTCTCGGAGCCCGATGTTCGACGTTGGTGTTCGAGGCCTCCAATCCCCGCCACGCCCACGAATGGGCTCTATGGGCAGAGGCGAAGATCCCCGATGACAAGATCTTGGCTCCCGGCGTCCTCGATACGACGACCAACTTCATCGAGCACCCGATGTTGGTCGCCGAGAGGATCTGCCGCTTCGCCGACATCGTCGGCCGTGACCGCGTGCTGGCTGCGACCGACTGTGGATTTGGCACCTGGTCGGGTTTCGGGGCGATCGATCCCGACATCTGCTGGGCCAAGCTCCGATCACTCTCAGAAGGCGCACGGCTGGCCAGCGAGCGGCTCTTCTGACCTCCTACGTGCGTTAGGTGCAGCTGAACGGGCCGCCAAGGCCCTGGCCGGTCTGCAGGATCGGTATGTGAATGCCACACCTTCGGGAGACACCGATCTCATTCGCGCACTCCGGAACGCGGCTACCACGCACCGAGACGTGACATGGAGGTGCGATGTGATCCGGATGCAGCTTGCAGGTTCTGGCCACGGGGTAACCGAGCGCGAGATCGTGGAGAACTGACCCACCGACGTAATCATTGCGTTCCCACCACTGCCTGGAACCGGCCAGGAAGTGAATCCCGACCATCCTGGCTACACGACCGGTCTCCGCTGCCGGTTGACGGGCCCGTTCCGACTCCAATGGTGACAGCATGGGGCTCCGAATACCCGCTACTAGGGACGTGCAAATGGCAAACATCGGTGACCGGGTGCAAGTGGCGTCGACGAAGGTGGGCCAGGCTCCTCGAGACGGAGTCGTGACCGGCGTGATCGGGTCCCTCTTGCAGGTGAAGTGGTCGACCGGCGAGGAGTCAACGTTCGCACCCAAAATGGGCTCCCTCAGCGTCGTCGGGAGGGCCAGATCCGGCTCGAAGCGTCGCATTAGCCCGGCCAATGCCAGGACCGGCACCACGAAGGCAGGAGCCGCCAAGGGCAGCTCGACGAAGACGGCCAAGAGCGCCCAACCGGCAAAGAAGGCGGTGAAGCGGACCGTAAAGAAGGCCGTCAAGAGAGCTCCGGCAAAAGGATGCGCTCGCCACTGAGATGGCCTAGCCATACCGGTACGGCACAGGCACGTGGCTTCCGATGTTCTCTTCGGTGGTCAGCCTCTTGTCGATGGCGGACGTGGCTGAGTGCGGGCGAATTCAAGGGGTGATCGCAACGGCTCTCTCCTGATGAAGGAGGAGCCCCTTGGACGAGCCCAAAAGGAACCGGGTGTGGGAGTTACTCGGCGCTGGCCTCGATTGCCCCGCCGTCGCAAGATCCCTCGGCATGAGTGTTGACACAGTTCGAGCAATTGAAGCCAAGACCGGCGGTGTGCGTCCGAAGGCCCGGCAGCGCTCAAAACGGGTGCTGTCGCTTGACGAGCGCGAGGAGATCTCGAGGGGACTCGCCGAGGGCGTCTCTTTGAGGGAGATCGCGACAAGACTCGGGCGGGCGCCCTCGACGATCTCGCGCGAGGTCGCCCACAACGGCGGTCGGAGGAGCTACCGGGCCCTGCGGGCCGACCGGGGAGCCTGGCAACGGGCCGAGCGCCCGAAACCGGCCAAGCTCATGGCATGCCCGAGGTTGCGGCGCGAGGTCGAGCGACTCTTGGAGGAGCGCTTCTCGCCGCGCCAGATCTCCCAGTGGTTGGCTAGGACGCACCCCATGGAACCCGAGCGGCGCGTGTCGCATGAGACGATCTACCAGTCCCTCTATGTGCAGGGCCGAGGCGCCCTTAGAGCCGAGCTCCACCAGGCCCTTCGCAGCGGCCGAGCGATACGCAAGCCCAAGGCCCGCAGCGCGGTTCGGCGCAGGAGCCGGATCCCAGAGATGGTGCTGATCTCGGAGCGACCGCCAGAAGTCGAAGACCGAGCCGTCCCGGGCCACTGGGAGGGCGACCTCATTGTCGGATCCAAAGCCAGCTCCATCGGCACGCTGGTCGAGCGCCACACCCGGTTCGTCATGCTGCTCAAGCTCGGGAACCGGACTGCCGACGAGGTCCGTCGGGCGATGACCACCCGGATCAAGACGTTGCCCACCGAGCTGCGGCGGTCGGTGACCTGGGATCAAGGCAACGAGATGGCCCTGCATCGCGAGTTCACGATTGCAACCGGCATGCAGGTCTACTTTTGCGATCCGAGCAGTCCTTGGCAGCGCGGCTCGAATGAGAACACCAACGGCTTGCTGCGCCAATACTTCCCGAAGGGAACCGATCTCTCGGTTCATTCCCAGGCAGAGCTCAATCGCGTCGCTCGTCAGCTCAACGGGCGACCTCGCGAGACGCTCAGCTGGATGACACCATGGGAGAAGATGAGAGAGGTCGTTGCAACGACCCCCTGACGCCGCCAGCCATCAGCCACAGCGCAGGGGTAACCCGTCAGGGAGATACCGCAGGACAACCCACTGATCCGGCTGAGATGTCAGCAATCTGAGAGTTCGGGGCAGTGACTCCTCCGTAAGCAATCAAGAGCCCCGCTAGCTGACCGGTCGGCGTCATGACGTACCAGCTGCCGTCCTGTGCGTACGAGGTGGAAAAGCTCCCTGGATACAGCTGCTCCGCCTGAGCCAGTGTGTCGCCAACACGGAGGCCGTTGGTGGTCGTGGCATCCGGAATCGCCCGGTCTCCCGGCCCACCCTGGAGCGGCCCCGTGTTGTACCCGACGAAACGGCCCTGGAGGAAGTAGGCATCGATTGTTGGCCACCGCACCATGGCATCGACCGTGCAGTCGCCTGCGTCGTTGCTGCGTCCGGTCGGAGGGCCGAGCAGAGGTTCCAGCTCGTTCATGACGACCGTTGCAGGCTGCCCGAAGACGGCGGCTCCCAGCCCATCGCCACTGAGAGTGATGGGGACGCCAGTGGAGACCACCGGGATGGGGGTAGTCAGAAGGGGAACGAAAGGAGTGGTGGACGACGACGGCGGATGCGTGGTGGTCGGAGTCAGAGGCGGCGGGACGGACCGGTGAGCGCTGAGGTGGGTGGCCGCTTGCGACAGTCCGATACCGATTCCGAGTCCTGATCCGAGGAGCCCCAAGATCGACAGCACCAAGAGGTACCTCAGGTGTGATCGGTCCATGTCATCAAGATACGCCGGGGCGCACCGAATCGGGAAGGCTCTTCACACGGGCGGATGATGTCCTGTCAGCCACCTGGCGGCTGACTCGATATCAGCCGCATGGCACCTCTCGGATCGTCCCTACTTGTCAGCCACGGGTCACCGGCATGCCCTGTTCTCGCTGTCGATAGGGCGAGTAGCTGACACTCCGTCCTCTACGACGCCACAAGGGGATCGGAATGAGTCCCAAGGGGGCGTTGTGGCCAACCGATGACTTTTGGGTCCCATCGTCCAGGTTCACAGTGACCTTTGAGCGCCCAGGCGCACGGACCTCGGTGACTTGACCGTCGATAACCGCACGGACTATTCGTTCGATCAGCACAACACTTTCTAGGTCCCGGCCCAACTCCCACCGGCCACCTTGACCCACCTGCAAGATCAGCTCCGACACCCCCAGCTCGGCCCAGGACACGAAGCACGCATCGGGTCGTTGAGGATCGAGACGAACGGTCTCGACCGAGGCGTTGGGAATCGACTCCTGGCGGATGTTCACCGCTTCGCCCAGTTGTCGCTCGACAGATTCCACGAGGAGGCCGAGGCGAGCGGCCACCGCATCGTCAGTCGGCGGTCGCTCTCTTTCGGGCTTTTCGCTCACCAGCGCCATCATGTCTGATGCACCGTCCGCAACTGTCGGATATGTCGAGTGGGCTGTGCCGGTAACGCCCAGTTCGGCTCGGCCCGCTGCTTTCGGCGGCTGTCTATCTATCAGCCACCGCCTCAGTTCCCCCTCGCGGGGTACAGAATGAATCCCTGTGGAACTAATTGAGATTGGCGATCAGGTCCGAATCACGGGGGGACCATTGGCGGGAAGGGTCGGAACCATCACCAGGATCGACGCTCAGTCAGCCACTATTGAGGTACAGGTCTTCGAACGAGCCACCCCCGTTGTTCTCAACCTCGACGAGTTCGAAGTCCCGCCCAAACTGCCGTGAGTTTCGCCGATCGTTTCGCCGAGCCCTACTAGTCGCCGTCCTACGCTTGCGGTGTGCGCCTCAGGGAACGTCTGACTCCCTACATGCTTCTCGGTGTGCTCACGCTCGGTACCGGACTCGGGATTGGGCTCGGCCTGTCGGAGGCGCCTCGGGTGCCGACGGTGTTCCGTTTCGGCATATACGACCCGGAGACATGCATTCCATTTTCGACGCCGATTAAGGCGGGAGTGACGTGCACCAGCAGCGAGTCAGGAATCTCAGCTCGGTTCACCGTTACAGCTCACCCTCATGTCCCAAAGGGAAGGTCATGCCTCCCACGACACGTGCCGATATCGAGGGGTCCTAACGCACTCAAAGAGGCAGTGGCGTATCTAGAAACTCAGTGCTTTGCGAAGAAGTGAGCGTGCGGCTGAGTAGGAATCAGCCACCCGGCTGAAGCTGAGCACAAAAGCCGGCCAGCCCGAGTCATCGGGTTCTGACCCAGCCGATTACCAGGGCCACTCGTCCACGTAGCCATGATGTTCCAGCCACTTCATCGGATCGGGTAGGAAGTGAAGGCCGAGCATCATCCCGGCCATGCGATGCACCTTCATCCATGTTCGCACCCATCGGGGCGCCTCTCGCAAGCGAATCCGGTGGACGGGGTGGGCGCAGGTCATCGCATCAAGCATCTCACTTCAGATGCAGCATTGCGGTCGCCCATTCCGGCCCGCCGCCCAGGCGGCTGACAGGCAAACAGCCGCCCGTCTGTGGCTGCTAAGCGATCAGCCGCCAATAACAAGGCGATAGCGGACTTCGAAGATCTTCAGCTCTGCCGTTCGAGGATCGTGTCTGGCACCAGGATCCACCCCTGGCGTTCGTAGAAGTGCCGGGCCCGAGCGTCCTCCTCCAGCACCCAACAGTTCTGCTTCGGGATAATCGTCATCCTCCAGCGCTGCCAGGCCGGCGTTATGCAAGGAAGAGCCTGCACCTCGGCCCCATCGGTCGGGAAGCACGTAAAGACGGCGGGGTTGGCTGTTGTGGTGCGGATTCGGAGTAGTCCTGGTCATCGTTGGGGTTGGCGTCGTCATCCGGTAATCGATCTTTGCCGTTAGAGACCCCGGACAGCTCAGAGATCGAGAACCTGCGCCGCAGCGTGGCGATGCTTCCTCCGCAAGCGGCCAGCCTTAGTCGGGAAGAGGCGATGAAGCTTTTCGCCGAGCTTCAGAAGGCGGACCAACGCATTCGAGAACTGCGAGAGGGTCTGACGCTGCTGTTGGAGCGGTCGTCGCCCGACACGGGTGGCGAACAATCCGATTGACTCCCGGGACCCTCGGCTGCTTCTGGCAGATCGCTTGGAGGCTCAAATGGACGTCCACGGTTACCATGCCCAGCTATATCTCCTCCCCAAACGATGCCATCGCCAGTAGTCAACCAAGCGGTTATTGATCGAGAGACCTTCAACTACCGTCCCCGACCTTTCGGAGCCGCCATCAAATGCGACGGTTGCGGGGCGAGCAATCTCTGGAAAGTCTTCTCAAACCGCGTGGACAGAGGATGGCTCTACTTCAACTACGCATCGGAGCCTGCATTCGATTCCTCTTCCTGCCTAGCCTCTGCCAAGAATGCTGGCCACGCTGGCTCATGTGGCGCGCTCGAATGGGCTACGACCTTCATCACCACACGCCGGATGATGAGTGCCGCGCGGACTGTCTCGCGAACATGGGCGGCAGGCGAGCGCAGTTGCAAGCCCAAATGTCAACGTTTCGTGATAGTCGAGCGGGTTTCTTCCTCGGGAAGGCGATTGACGGACAACCAACGCAGAACGGTACCCAACTCATCATGAGTCAGAGATCCGGCTACTTCACGCATCGTCGCATCACCAAGCAGCTCTACTACGAATCGATTGGCGACGTAGACGAATTGGTCCGTCAGATTCTCTTCACCGCCCAGCTCACGGAAATCGGTTTACCTCGGCACATGACGGATGGCTACCTGCTCGTTTTTGAAACGTTCCAGTCTGCGTATAACGCTGAGCGGGGAGTGCTTGCCCATCCCAAGATCGGTGACATTTCAATTGGACTTCACTGCGTATTCCAAACTGGATACAGCGACTCCGGTGAGAACCTCCGATTCATAAACAACTGGGGACGCAATTGGGGCACTCGGGGGTTTGGCACGGTCTCTCTCGATTACCTCAGGAAATATTTCTATGAGGCCTTCGTCATCCGTAACGCTCGTTGGGGACACGCTCCATGGAAGTTCCAGAATGTGGCTCCGGGAACCCTGAGTAATCGCCAGCTGCGTCAACGGCTCATGGTTGAGAATCCGGTCGACACCATCCTCATCAAAAGGAGCCGGAATGACGTATGGAAGCTGAACCACTATCAGACGATGTCGCCGACCACGGAAGAGCCAGTCGAGTGTCTGTACATCACAAACGGATTCGGTTTGCGATTGGGATGGACGTTCTTGCGACATCGTGTCCGATCAGATCCACAAGTAACCGAGATCGTTGAGCTATTCGTTTGGCCCACGTTTAGGCGGATGGGGATCGGGACCGAGCTGGAGCGTATTGGGGAGACGCAAGCCCAGGCCTGGAACTCGGCCAGATTGGAGCTACACCTTCATGAGGCGGATTCTGTGGTTGGCCCTCCACGCGCAGCCGCCCGTCATTTTGCGCAGGCGCGCGGCTACGAGTGGCGGTGGTGGAATGGCGTTGCTCCACGGCGAACGGGGACTGCGATAAAGGTGCCTAAGCCGTAGGGACCTGTTTGCGTTCGAACCCCTGCGACCTGAGCGGGACCGTCGCGAACCAAGCGGAATGTGGACGGTCCAGCCATCAATCGGTCGGGAGGCGATAGACCGAGACATGGGATCTTGACTCTGCCGTGAACTCCGTACCTAGCCAGTCGGCGTGCCGCGACTCAGGCTCGAAGCCGGCGAGCTGGGCCATGAGGTCCAGTTCACCCGGCCAGCTAACGGATGCCGCGTGGCGGGAGGTGTGCAGACGCCTCGAATTATGCTCCGCTCCGTCGAGTCAAACTCCGACCTAACCCGGCGAGCGCCGATTAATGCCCCCGGTACAGGCCGAGTCATCGGTCCTATGAGAACCGGCGTCAGCCTGAAGTCGTGGAGCTGTCGGCATTCGATAGCACCACCTGCTGGCCCGACTGCGAGGACGACCGTGGCTCGCTGGCCAGGGCGAAGCAGGCACCGACGGTCGGGCACGTCACAACATCGACGCTAACCAGCGTCGAACCCTGAATGGTCGGTAGTGGATCGATCGTCCAGGTCTGACCCCCGTCAGAGGTGGACAAGATGGCTCCCTTTGTGCCTGCCGCTACCCCTGAAGCCCAGCAGTCTGAGGCTGTCGGACATGAAATAGCTTCCAGGCTCAACGTGGCCGGAACGCTGGTTGGTGACGGCGTCCACGTTCGGCTCCCGTCGCTTGTCTCCAACACCATGTTGTTGCCCTGCCCTGACGAGGGGTCGGGCTTCTCGATGGACATGCAGTGCACCGCGTCTGAACACGAAAGCGCAGTAATGATCACTCCCCCCGGAGGTACGGTGCCCAGCGTCCAACTCGCGCCGTAATCAGTGCTGTACATAGCGCCAGCCACGGTAGCCTCGTCGACGTTAGTTATTCGGTACTCGCCTGGCACCTGTCCGGTGGCTATGCAGAGCCCGCTTGGAAAACATTGCAGCGAATAGGACCGGAAAGTGCCCGGAACCGCGGAGGCCAACCAATCGGCCCCCCCATCAGACGTCCGATACGACACGTACTGAATTCCCGGACCACCGGGGCCGGGCCCGGCTTCCAGGGCGACGCAATCTGAAGCGGTCGGACACGACACCTGTAATTCACCCAAGCCCTTTCCTGGAAAGGGAAGCGACGTCCACGTCTGGCCACCGTCATGGGTCGTAAGCATGGACATCGTGATCTGGGAAAGGGAATAGTCCTGCTCGACCACCATGCATGTGTTGCTGTCGGGGCACGTGGGCGTGCCTAAGTCGATCGAGCCGCTTGGCGCAAGCAACTGCTGCCAGGTTGACCCGCCATCCTGTGTGACCTCAAGGACAGAAGGAGGCCCAAAGCCCGCCGAATAATTGGGCGTGGGGCTGGTGAGACCGGTGGCATAGCACGTAGTGGTTGTCGGACAAGTGAGTGCCCCCGGCTCAGATCCACTCGATGGTTGGGCCTGAAAGGTGGGGTGATCGATATACCCAGCGAGCTTCCAGCTCGAAGGGGTGGGACCTCGACCTGGCGGGGATCCCGTTCTGACGAGCGGTAAAACGACTGCAGCGCAAACCAGGATCGCGACGGCGGCCGTGAAAGCCACCCGGATCCGCCAAGCTCTCTGGCTGAGATCGGTCGGACGAACAAGACGAGTGTGGCCAGCCGTTGTGGTCGGTACGAGCGAAATCTCACGATCGATTTCAGCATCAAGATGTCGCCGAGCCGAATCGAGATCAGCCTGCGGTGGAGGTGGTGCGCTGTTCATGTACCTGCGCAGCAGTTCCAGGTCATCGATCATCTCGGAGGTCCCTTCTGAATCGAGCGAAGTTCGAGTGGTGTGTCTTTGTCCTTTATTTGCCCCTCTACGCCCAGCAGTTCCAGAAGTCGAGCACGACCCCGAAATAACCGGGACCGGACCGTACCAACCGGGATCCCGAGTGCTCTAGAGATCTCCTCGTAGCTGAGTTCGGGTCCCGCAAAGAGCAGCAACACATCCCGATACTTCTCATCAAGCCTCGCTATGGCCAGTCTTATCGCGTCGTGAAGAACCAGACGGGAAACAACGTCGTCGCTTTCGTCGATATCGGGCGGCATGTCTTGTCGGACGCTGTCAAGCATCGTGAGACGTCTTCCCTCGGACCTTCGGTGGTGGCGGACGACATTGGTTGCGATGCCAAAGAGCCACGGACGGGCATTGGCATACGTCGTGTCGTAGTTATGACGAGCACGGAATGCGGCTACAAAGACCTCAGAAAGAAGGTCGTCCACCGCCGAGGATTCAACGTGCCTATCCAGATAGCGGTGCACGGCCACCGCATGGCGCTCAAAGATTGGGGTGAACTGACGGGGGTCGCTCCAGGACGTCATGATGCAGACCGCGTCGGACCTCGCATCCGGTCCGATAACGCCCATACCCTTAATGATTGCCCGCGCCGTGCCTTCGAGTTCCGCCATCGACCGATCACGTCATGGCGACGGCTTCGCCCGGCGAGTGAGGCCAGCGCCACCAGCCGGGCGTCCAGACTCCTCGTCGACGGCTCCCGGCCCCGCCACCAACCCCGACCCAGCGTCACGGCTCCCAATCTCGGCGCCTCCGGCCCCTCGCCGGCCCGCTGGCTGGCTGGCCCCCCGGCGTCCCCGCCCCCGGCGTCGCCCCTTCGCTTGCGCCCCGTCCTAGGCGTCCGCCCTTGTCCCCGTCTTTGGCGTCGCCTGTGCCCTTGCCTCCCTCTCTCCCCCGTCACCGACGTGGGCGCTGAGGGACTCGAACATCGAACCGTTCCACCGCGTTTGACGTCCAGTCGGGAACTCGCCTGGGGTTCGCAGAAGTACTCAGCACCTTGAAATACGGGCGCCACACCGCTGCGACGGATCGCCTTGCGCGCCTGATATCGAATCAGCTCCGAGCGCCGATTACTGGCAGGGTGGCGGCTGTTGATGTAACAGCCGCGCCAATCGCCGATCCTCACCAATCGTGATGTCCGAACCGGTTGGTCGATCTGCGAACGGGATCGCCTAACCGACCAATCAGACGGTTCGGATCTTATTCCCGGATGGCAGCGCCAAGGTCCTTCCAACCGCCGCCGCCAGTTCCTTGTCCCGCTGTTTTAGAGCATGGCTGTAGACCCGGAGCGTGATGGATGGATCGGCATGACCAAGCCGGCTACTAACCGTCACCGGGTCATAACCGGCGGCAATGCCTTGGGTTGCCGAGAAATGGCGAAGAGCGTGCAGGTGCGTATTCACTCCGGCTGTCTTGGCAATCCGTGTCGTGAACTTTGTGACCACGTCAGGCCGGATCGGTTCGGTGCCGGTCGGTGAGCGGCTGAACACGAATCCGTCGGGAAGCACTTCAAGGCCAAGGCAGGCGGCCAGTGCATCGACTGCCGATCGATGTCGACGCAAGACCTCTAGCCCGAGGTCATCCAGCCCGATTGTTCGGGCTTGATGAGTTTTCGTTCCCTTTTCAGCCCATCCGCCGCCAGCTACTTCGTAGACGGATCTGGCAATGGTGAGGGTGTCGGAATCAAAGTCAATGTCCGGCCATCTCAGGGCACACAGCTCACCACGCCGGGCCCCAGTCAGCGCCGCTAGGAGCAAAAGGACAGCCAGAGCCGGCTCGACTGCTTCCGCGGCTACCAGGATGGCTTGCACCTCCTCCGGTGTCGGCGCCTCTACTCGCGCGGCATGTACTGGCGGAGGGCTTGCCTGACGGGCGACATTTCGATCCACATATCCCCACCGCTCGGCCTGGTGGAGTGCTGCACCGATCAGAGCGTGGACTCGACGCACCGTCGGCGGTTTGTTGCCCTTTTCAGTCAGCTTGGCGTACAGCTTGTCTAGGTCCCGAGCTGCCAGCTTTGACAGCTTGATCTTTCCTAATGCCGGTCGGACCACCGTGTCGGCGATCCAGCGGTACTTGTTGAGCGTGGTCGGTGACCGGCCAAGGTTCTCACAGTGTTCCAACCACTGAGTGAGTAGGTCACCAACCGTCTCGGCTCCGGTAGCCGTGTTGCCTTGAGCGACCTTGGCAACCATCTTGGCGAGCTCAGTGTCAGCAAGCCGTGACCCAGCACCAAGTTTCGGATTCTTGTCCGGCACCTTGATCGTCTTGGTGACTTGGATTGGCGTGTTGGTGCCCGACCGGCGGCCGGCATAGACCCTCAAGCGCCATACACCTGGCCGTATCTCGGTCTTGGTGCCGTTCATGGGCAGACTGTAGCCGGAAAAGTAGTCACATTGTAGTTATGTCGGGGAATTGTAGCCGTTGGGCCGGGCGACTTTCTAAGCAAATAGTGGCTCTCAACTGGCAAAAGATGGTGGGCCGCCCGGGGCTCGAACCCGGCACCTTGGGATTAAAAGTCCCCTGCTCTACCCGATGAGCTAGCGGCCCGTCTTAAAGCGTCGTCCCTGATTACCGCGACTATTTCGCAGATCGGGGCGGGGGACAGACACCCCGTTTTCGCCGCGAATGCCATCGCTGGTCACAGTTTGGTCACAACGGCACTGTCGACCATAGCGGCGACCGCACTGGCGGCCTGGGAGTCGGCCGCCTCGAACAGGTGGCCGTAGCGGTCCATGGTGAACGAGCTGGAGGCATGACCGACCCGGCGGGCAATCAGGAGTGGTTGTTCTCCTGCCGCGATCAGGTGAGCGACGTGGGTGTGCCGAAGGTCGTGGAACCTGATGCGTGGCAGGGTGCACTTGACGACCAGCCGGTCGAATCTCTTGGCCACCGACTCAGGGTTCACTGCCCCCCCGTCGGGCTGGGCGAAGACGAGTCCGTGGTCGGTATAGCCCGCGCCCATCGCCAACCGGTCCGCGGCCACGACGAGGCCGGAGCCTATTTCGACTGGTTGGCACGCCGTACCCGCAATCTGTTGAGACACCCGCGCTTCTGGCCGGCGGTTGAGGCGGTTGCGGGTGCGCTGTGCGAAAAGGACAGACTCTCGGGGCAATCCATTAGAGAGATCATCACTACCCCGTCGGAGGACGAGCAGGCAAAGATCGCTGCCTTTGTGCAACGGTTTGCGTCAAAGGCGCCCGATGCCCCGTCGTAAGTCCCTCCGATCCCTGCTCTACCGAGGCGCTCGCGACCTCGGCAACCTCGAGGCGGCCGAGCAAGGCCCCACGGTGCTCGGAAAGCGCTACGTGCGCCGAGCTGCCTACCGCAAGACGAACGCCGGGCTCGGGGGCATCCTGCGGGCGTTCGGGCTCAGTGGGAAGCGACAGCGGTAGCCGTCGATGGGCCTTATCGCGGACCTGATGTTCGGTGCAGGAGCTTCCGGTGTAACCAACGCCGGGCAAGCCCTTACAGTCGGAATCAACGTCGAGACGAACGTCAAACTTCGTGGGCGCCATCGAGCTACGCGCAAAGTCCGATCGGCGGCGTACGCAGCCTTTCAACGTGCCGCGGTAGATGCAGTACTCGCGAGCCAGTTGGTCCGATCCATGGTGCCCGGAATCAAAGGTGGTTTCTGGACCCTCCCCGCGCATGCTCGACGATTAAGGCGCCTAGAGGATGCCTTTCGCGACTTGCTCCTATCCTTCGCTGACATGAACTTGGTTGGCGATGCCGCAACAAAAGAGTCGGCCAGAGTGGTGGCCAACGCGGTCGCTGAGCTGGCCGCGACGCGCGTTCCGATCAAGGCCGCCGACGTTGAACCCATCAAGCTCGAGATGCAGCCCCTACTTGAAATAGTCGGCGATCGTCTCAAGGAGTTCCTACTCGAAGCCCGCCATGACCTTGACTACGAGAAACGCGGGACCTGGTGGCGTCGGGCCTTGCCGTGGAACTGGAGGTTGGGATCGAGAGGACTCACGACTACAACGCCACCAGAACTCGTGGTCGGGAATCCGACTACCTGAGTTGTGGAACGGTTAGACCACTACGCCGACGGCGTCTGCTCCAGGCTGCTCGGTGGTGGCGGTGTTACCGTTTCCCCAGCGTGGACGACCTTCGACCTTAGGGCCTCCGTCTCGGCTCAAGAGGTTGGAGCGCGAAATGTCAAGACGCCTGCTCACTGTCGGCATCATTGTCGCCACCGTTGTCATTCTCACCGGGTGCAATGTTTTCGGCGACGGGACGTTCCCAGTGGGATCGGTCGACAGCCAGAACGTTGGCGGCGTCGTGACGCCGGGCACCTACGAGAGTACCGGGGGGCAGGACTGCTACTGGCAGCGAACGGCCGACCTCTCGGGCTCGGAGAGCGGCATCATTGCCAATAACTTCCTGAACGGCCCGGACGTCGTGACCATCTTGCCGACCGACGGAGGGTTCCAGAGCGAGGGTTGCGGGTTGTGGACCGTCGTTCCGAGTAGCGGGCCGGAAGCCACCACCTTCGGTGACGGTGGCTACGCCATTGGTATCGCGATCGCCCCAGGGACCTATGAGGCACCGGGTGGCCCGGACTGCTACTGGCAACAGGACAGCGACTTTCTTGACTCGGGCAACAGCATCATCTCGAACAATTTCGGCGACGGCCCGCAAACCGTAACGTTGGCATCAAACGCAATGAGGTTCTTAGTGCAGGGTTGCGGAACCTGGACACAGGGCACCACAGCCCAGCCTGGCAGTACCTGCACGGCCACGATGTCGAACTCCACACCGGGCGACAGTGGTGACGACACCGTGAACGTGACGTCGAACGTGCCCGATGCTTCAGTGTTGGTGACCAAGCACTACCGGACAACGACGACGACGGATTCGGGGACGACTGATGGCAGTGGATCGGCGTCAATTACGTTCGATATTGGTCGCCCTACAATCGACTACACGGTGCAGGTCGATGTCACCGTCAACAACGGAGAAGCGGCTTGTTCGACCAGCTTCACCCCCCAATAGGGAGGGCCCATCGATGTGCGCGGTCGGTTGATCGCGATGACCTGAGAACGGAGCCCCGATGGCCATTTTCCGCTGGTTCATCCCGCGTCCCGTGCGCCGGGTCATGCACCCGGTTCGGAGCACGAGGCGCCGGCTGACGCCGAAGCCGGTGCGAGCCTTCCTGTAGTCGCGCCACCCGCTACACGCCGAGCGGACGAGGACCGAGGCACGGCGGGCATACTTGGCAGCATGACGGATAGCGAGCCAAGAAGCAGCGCCCCGGGTGGTGATCGTCGAGGCAGTGAGGATCGTCGCAAGCAGAACTCTGGCGCCCCTGACGGCATCGAACGACGGAAGGGCGAACGGCGAAAGGGGCACCCGGACACCGCCATTAAGGATGCGGACTGGGAGAACGAAGGTGGGGCTACGGAGTCGGGGCCTCAGGAGGGCCGGGTCGGTCTAGCGGCTGCTACGGGTACCGGCGATCAAGCAAGTACCACGCTCGGCCAAGCTGTGCTGTCTCTGCGATCGTCTTGACGGTGTGGGGCTCGCTATCGAGAACTGCCAGCCTGGCCATAATCTTCGTTCGGAGGATCGCGTCGCACGAACCAACAAGGCCGAAAGCCGCGGCTGCCTGAGCCACGCCCTCTAGCTCTGGTCCAACTGTGGCTTCCTGAACCAACTTGTTTAGGAAGCGCTCGGCCAACTGGCTGTCGGGCTCGTGGGTCTTCCAGTGGTCTTCATTCGTGCTGCCCACTGGGCCAGGTTAGGGCTCCCGTCAAATCCGAGCGCCGAGTCGTGGGCCAAGGCGACCGGGCCGCGAGATTCTGGAGCCTTGAGGCGGCGCCGCCAATTTTGGGGCAAGCACTACCGTTGGCTTCGATGATCGCCATCGTGGGCTTCGGGGGCACCGGGACCGTCCTCGTGGTTGTCATGGTTGGGTCGATGGCGATGCGGATGCGGATGCGCTCGAGGCGGGGTGGCGACCGAGGGCGCGGCGGCCCATTTGGCCGCGGTCCGTCCGGCGGCGGCGGGAACGGGTCCGACGGACCGGGGTTCTAATGCTTGACCACTACGCCGACGCGGTGTTCTCCGAGCCCGGCCGGTGCTGGCGGATGGTCCATACGTCCGGAGCGGCTTATTGTCCGATCCCGAACGCGCCGCTCTGGAATGGAATCTCTTGACCAAAGATCGAGCGAATCGTCCGGCCAGCCGGCGCCTCATTCGCCGACATCCGCTGATCGCGGGTCTGGTGCTCGTCGCCGTTATCTTTCTCGTGGCGAGCTCGGTCCTATTCGTGTGGCCCGCAACGGACCAGCCGCGGCGCGTCGATGCAATCCTGAGCCTGGCTGGTAGCAACGAAGGGGCCCGGGAGAGCAAAGCGGTCTTCCTCGCCAAGAAGGGTTACGCCCCGGTACTGCTCTTCTCTCAGGGGGGCAACCGCGCCGATACAGCTTGCCCTCGGGTGCCCCGAGTCTCGGTCGTGTGCTTCGTCGCGCACCCAGGCCAAACAATCGGTGAGGTCAGGTTCGCGGCCAACTACGCCCACCGCCATGGTTGGCACTCTCTCATGGTCGTGGCTGGGCGCACCCAGATCACACGGGCACGCTTGCTCATGAAGCAGTGCTTCACGGGGCAAATCGTAATGATTCCCGCCCCTGTTCAGCTCACGCACCTACCGTATGAGATCGTCTACGAGTGGGGTGCCCTCACGAAGGCTGTGCTGTTGAATGAGCACTGCTAAGAGGAGGTAGTCGAAACAGCGGGCTAGGGGGCTTCCTACGGGCCTTCGGGCTCAGCGGCCTACGGCGGTAGCGGGGGCGATGCCAGGGACCGGCCGCCGCCTGTAACGTCGTTCGCCTATGGCCATGCTTACCTTTAGAAGGTCTGGGGACAGTGACGTTGAGTTTGAGTCCGAGGTCATCCCGCGCGTTGGAGACCACGTCGTCCTGAATGGGGAACAGGCGTACAAGGTCCAGGACGTATATCTGGACTGGCGCGAATTCCAGGAGGGGACCATCGAGCCGAAGGTGTTCGTCCATCTTGGCGAGGCCATCGCTCGGGTGGACCATCGGTAAGCGGCCCCGTGCGACCTTGGCGTCACGGGAGGCAAAGGGGCGCCGAAGACCCGCTCTAGCCGTCACCGTCGGTGGTCTCCGCTCCCGGGTGCTCAGGCGTTGCCACGTCCTCGAAGACACGATCAAGCTTGGTTGCAATGTTGCTTGCCATCCTGCCGAGAGAGGTGCGAGCTGGTTTCGGTTGCTCTGCGGCGTTTTTAGACGTCTTTTCGACGGCCGTTTCCAGCTCCTGTCTTGCTTCAGGATCGAGGTCATGAACGAGGGCAATAACTTTGGCGTCTTCATCGCTCAATAAGGCCCGCAACCTCTCGGTGACATCGAAGATTGCGTCCTCTAGACCCTGCGCATCCCCGGCGTGGGCATTGCGAGCAGCGAGGTGTTGGGTGCGACCACGGATGTACTCCATCGCTTCGCGAACCTCGTCTCGCTGTGTGGCAAGCCGCTCCAGGATGCTTTCGTCGAGACGATCCTTCAAGCCCGGGAGGACAGCGCGTTCGATAACGTCTTCGTGTCGAGAGGCCGCTCTGACCAGCTCACTCGCGAGGTCCGCCCGTTCGACGAGATCCTCAGTGATGTCAAGACGATCCAAGATGCGTTCGATACGGGCGCGATCCTCACTGAGGCCAGGCAGCGGGTCCGAAGAGAATCCCTCGCCCCCACTCGTCTCAATGGTCATCGACTTCTTTCTCCCCGTGCGCCTGCAAGCCCCAGAATACCTCGGCGAAGGTGGTTCACTTCCACGTCGCTGCCATGCCGGCCGCTGGAACGGGTCGACGTCGGGAATGTCGCCCGGGGTCATGAGGAACCGCACCCACGATCCACGGTGACGGACCGACGCGACAGAGGGAGCGGAACGCTACGCGGCCGCTTCAGTGGGAGTAGCGGTCAGCGAGCATCTGGTTTCACCAGTGTCGAGATGCCGCCAAACCGCCCCGCTGGCGTTGGAGTGCAGGAGGATCTCGTGTTCGCAGTACCGGCATTTGGCGACGAATTGTCCGCGATTGCGTTCGGCCTGGAAGGTCCGACTACCCGGCTCCGCATACGTCCCACCCGACACGGCTGAGAATCGTAACCGTCGGGGCGACATGCCGCCAAGGGGGGTGAAAACGCGAAGCTGGGAGGGCCGATGCCCTCCCAGCGTTCGCTCTGACCGAGGTGGAAAGGGGGGGAACCACAAAACCCCCTCGGTCGGCCATTTACGGGCCCATCTGCCCTGCCGACTAAGCCGACCAGGCGTAGGGCCAGCTTGCACCCCGCGCGGGGCCGGCGTCTAGGGCCGAAGGCCATTAGTCCCATTTCCCGAGCCCGGAGTCGAGCTGGCCAGCGGCCGCGTATGGCACGGTGAGGCGGTCGAGAAGTGGGCCCGGGCGACCGGGCGCGAGATTTTGGAGCACTGATCTGGAAATGCCAATGACCCCCGAGACCGTGACCATGGCGACTCGGGCCAATATCGCCTGGGGTGACGCCCGAGAGCACCTTGGGCGCGTCCGAGAGCGAGCCGACGCCGACCCTACGGAAAGGAACCACACGGCCGAAGCGGAGGCGATGGCAGTCGCGCGGCGGGCGTGGAAAGAGTGGCAAGCGGCATTAGTGGCGGCCGACTTCGGAGCGATGCCCCCCGCCGAGAAGGCTTTAGATGACGGCTGATGCCACGTCGTAAGTCCCTCCGCTCGCAGTTCTACCGAGGCGCCCGCGACCTTGGGAACCTCGAGGCGGCCGAGAAGGGCCCGGCGCCCCTGGGCAAGCGCTACGTGCGTCGAGCGGCCTACCGCAAGACGAACAGCGGGCTAGGGGGCCTCCTGCGGGCGTTCGGGCTCAGTGCGGGAGCAGCGTTCAAGACCCCGGCGGTACCGTTGGAAGGCGTGACCGAGTTCGGATTCATCATCCACTATGCGCTCTATGGGGAGTCGGAGCACGAGACACTGGCTGCGTTCGAAGAAATCGGTCGCAGAGTGGGCGTGCTGCGCGAAGGGGAGCTGATGCCCCAGTTGTGGACCTGTCGGTCGTGCGGCTGGGAGTATCTGCTGCAAGATCTACCCATCGGGTCCGACGGGTTCCTGGGCCTGCCTGTGTGCTCTCACTGCCCGACGTGGGGCTGGGACCGAGTTCGCCCGGTGGAACAGAGCGTCTAACCCGTTGGACCACTACGCCGAAGCCGCCTCTCCGCTCGCTGGGGTGACTTCCCAAGTGGCGACGCTGTCGGGAGTCTCGCTGGGCGTCACGGAATAACCAGCCGCTCTTAACCGGTTTTCGATGTAAGCCACAACGTCTCCGTCGTTTGCTCCGCTTCCGACTTCACAGGCGAGGGTGCCGGTGTCGATGTGATCAATGGCCCCCGGCGCTCCACCGTGTGTGTACGCCACCATCCAGAGGTCCGCTTCGTGCACGAGTTGCACCGTCGTAACGTCGGCGTACAACGTCAGCTCAACTTGCGGTCCATCCTCAGTTTGTCCCGGTGTGTCCGACATGAGAAAGGCAGACTAGGCCGTCGCTCGACGCATCCGGTCCCGTTCCCGGTCGCTCGTGCCGCCCCAGATGCCCGCGAGGTCGGGATCGGCCATCGCGTAGTCGAGACAGTCCGCAGCTTTGGCGTTGGGGGACAGGCAGCGGAGCGTCGGGATTAGCGTTCCTTCCGTGCCACGCCGTAAGTCCCTCCGATCCCAGCTCTACCGAGGCGCCCGCGACCTCGGCAACCTCGAGGCGGCCAAGAAAGGTCCCACGTCCCTCGGCAAGCGGTAGGTGCGCCGGGCTCCCTACCGCAACACCAACACCGGGCTAGGGGCCTCCTGCGGGCGTTGGGCTCAGTGGTGGGAGATCACGTCTTCGTTAGTTGGCTACCGAGCACCTGATCGGCAGCGAACGCGACGAACCCCGCGGCTATCCATACCGGCCAGGTGGTACTGAGGAAAGTCCCAGCAGATCGGGCCGCGGCAATGAGGGCGAAGATGAACATGACGAGTGCTGCAAGGGCGAATAGACGCCGCATTTTGGTCCCCCCTATTTTCAGTGCAACTAGTGATGAGATTACGGGGCGGTAGGTTCCCTCCGGTGGACCACTACGCCGACGCCGTCTTCTCCGAGCCCGTTCGGTGCTGGCGAATGGTTCACGACGGGGAGGGCTCGGGGCGCCCGACGTTCTGCGAGGAGCCCGTGATAGTGACCGGATTCACCCGCCTCGCCACCGGCAAGCGCATCCCGGTGTGGTCGTGCGATGGGCACCTGGAAGGGGTCGAAGAGCCACGGCCGGAACCTACGTGAGACCGACTCCCGAGTGGGGAGTTCCGGGCTGGAGCGTCATTAGTTCGATCGAGATGACCCGCGCCTTGGACCAGGTGCCGCCATGGTTCGTCTGCTCGGTCGTCCCCTTGGTGCGACGCCGGGGCGATCAGGTGTTGTGGTGCGGGTCCGCGTTCTTCTTGACGCCGTGGGGTCTCATGGCAACCGCTCGCCATGTGGTTGTTGACAATGATGACGATTTGCCGGAGGCACCCACGGATGGCTCGGTTGTGTTCTGGCCGCCTCAGGAGGAAGTCTTCGTCCTGCTGCCAAAAGACCTCAATGCGCATGGGAGTCTGAACCGCATCGGAGTCCGGGTGCCCAGAATCAGCGTCTCCCAGGCCCATTCCGATGCCGCTCTCTTGCTCGCCGACATGTCGACATACGAGCCGCCGCCATTTTGGGAGCCACGGCTGTTTCCGCTCTGCACAGATCGACCCGTCGAAGGGCAGTCTTGTGCCGCGTTTGGCTTCTCCAACATGACGCCGGGAGATTGGACGATCGACGATGACGCCTGGACCTCGACATCGTCGAGGCTCGAAGCTCGCGTCTCCCAAGGAAAAATTGCGGAAATTCACAACCGAGGACGTGACCGGGCCCTACTCCCCCACCCCTGCTTTCAGGTCGATACCCACTTGGCCGGCGGCATGAGCGGGGGGCCGGTTCTCCGTGAGGATGGAGCGGTCATCGGGATTGTCTCCGCGGGGATCGACCTGGCCTCAGGCCCCTCCGAGCAGTCCTATGGCTACGCGGCGTTGATTGGCACTCTTTACACGTTGCGGGTACCTCGGAGCATCGACGACCTAGAGCCACCAGAGCGGTTCGCCGATTTGGTGAAGCGGGAGGAAGTCCCAATGCTGGGCAGAGAAATCGTCATGATTGAGAACCCACCGGGCGAGGACATGGTGGTGACCTGGAAACCCAAGGCGGGCGCGCTGCAGAAGCCCAGAGCCGTTACGGCGCCACCGGGCCCAGCCAGACCCAGGCGGCAACGAGGCAAGTGTCGACGGCATTGACTGTGGTCACAACGCTGGTCACAGACTCCCCATAACCGGCCCGGACGGGACAACCCGAAGTCATGCTCATGGGTGCCGCGCTCTCCCCCTGACCAGCCCTAACCGGATGGAGCCGGACCGGCCATCATGAGCCGGACCCGATTAAAAGTCCCCTGCTCTACCCGATGAGCTAGCGGCCCACGTGCAAGGTAACGCAACGCGGTCTCATCGGGTGTCGACGGGTGTTTGTGTCGTTCGTCGTGCTGGAGACGCAGACACTGCCAGGGCGCTTAGAGAGGGCCAACGCAATGGGCCATTCGTCAGGGCGGATCGTCGATCTGAACCGATCGAAGACGACACTTTGGTTGTCGGGATCCCTGGTCTTCCTCGCACTGTTGCTTGCCGCGTGTGGATCGACTGGGCCGTCCCGCTCCAACGGACCGGCAGCGGCGCGATCAGCGATCAAGATCTATGAGGCTGCAAATGGACCCCCGGCAGGGTCCTGGAAGATCACCAGCTTGCAAACATCATCGGTCGATCCGACGTATGTGCTTTTCCGCATCGGGTCGACGCCCGGACACGAGATCCAAGGCGGCTACGGCTTCGCGTACGAGAAGTTAGGCACCTGGGCAGTCGTCGGCTTTGGCTCGGCCGAAGTGGGATGCCCACCTGGGGCATCCGACAACGCCGTCATCCCGACGGCCGTCCTGAGCGAGTTCAGTCTCTCCTGCCCGACGCCGGGCTAGTGATCAGGCCGGCGGGACCGGCTGGGGCGGCGGGGGCCCGATGTAGCGAGCGGTCGGACGGATCAACCGGTTGTCGGCCATCTGTTCCAACACATTCACGCTCCACCCGATGGTCCGCGCCGCCGCGAAGGTGGGTGTGAACATCTCCCTTGGCACGCCGCAGCTGTTCATGACGACGCCGGCATAGAACTCCACGTTCGTGTAGAGCTCGCGACCGGGCTTCAGCTCGGCCAGCACCCGAACAGCGGTCTTCTCGACCTCCATCGCATAGCCGACGAGCGATCCTCCGAGGTCCTGAGCGACCTGGCGCAGAAACTTCGAACGCGGGTCCTCGGTCTTGTAGACGCGATGCCCGAAGCCCATCAGCCGTTCGTTGTTCTCGACCGCACGTCGAAGCCAGGGTTCGGCGTTCTCCGGGGTCCCGATCGCGTCGAGCATGTCCAGGGCCCGGCTCGGGGCACCCCCGTGCAACGGGCCCGACAGCGCGCCTATGGCACCGCAGATTGCGGCAGCCAGGTCGGCCTGTGTCGAAGTGATCACTCGGGCGGTAAATGTCGAGGCATTGAACCCGTGGTCGGTCGCGATGATGAGGTACTGGTCAATCGCTCTCGCGTACGCGGGGTCGGGTTCCGTGCCGGTCATCATCCAGAGATAGTTGGAGGCGAACGAGAGATCGTCTCGCGGGGCGACAGGTTCGAGCCCGTTGCGGATGCGGTAGGCGGTGGCGAGAATCGTCGGAACCGCAGCGCACAGGGCCAATGCCTCCGACCGGACGGTCTCGAGGTCGCCGTCTGACACGGGTTTCCAACCGAGTTCTGACCCGAACAACGAGACGCTCGTTCTCAGGACGTCGAGTGGACTTCCAGCTCGGGCGATCGCCGGTAGAAGGTCGGCCAAGCCCGGGGGAAGTGCGCGCATTGAGCGCACTTCGGCTCCGAACGCCTCGGCCTGGGTCCGGTCGGGGAGCTCGGCGTTGAAGAGCAGGTACCAGACGTCTTCGAAGCTTCGGGCCGCCGCGAGGTCGACGGCCGAGTACTGGCGGTAGTGGTAAAAGCCCTCGCGACCGCGGACGTCTCCGACCGTCGTGGTCGCGACTACGACGCCCTCGAGACCGCGAGGAGCGTCCGCTGCATGCTCGCCGGCCGGCCGCAGGCTGGCCGCACCGAACAGGTCCCGGATCGACACGACGCCGATGAGGTCCTCCCCGTCGACCACCGGGAGGTGCCGGTAATGGTGGTGAGTGAGGCTTGCCCATGCGGCCGCGGCGTCCTCTTCCGGCCCGAGGGCGTCGGGGTTGGCGGTCATCCACAGCCCGACCGCATCGGTGACGGGGTCGACACCGGCGGCCGCGGCCCGGAGCAGGTCACGTTCGGTGAGGATGCCGGCGACCTTGCCTTCGTGGGTGACGACCAAGGAACCGATCTCGGCGCCGCGCATCGTCTCTGCGGCCTTGGACAGCGTCGCGTCGGTCCCGCAGGTAACCGCGGGAGCCGACATCAGGTCTCGTACCAACATCGATCCCACAACCTCCAGTGGCGCCGGGTCAGTCCCAGGTCGTTCCTCTCATTCTCGCCTCCCAGCTGGATGCTGTAAACGTTGATCAAGTCAATGTATATAGGATTGGCACATGGCTGGAATGCTGACCAGCGAGGAGGCGGCGCGTCGCCTCGGCGTGAAGCTCACGACGATCTACGCGTACGTCAGCCGAGGCCTCCTCGTCTCCCACCGGTCCCCGGACGGGCGGGCAAGCCTCTTTGAAATGAGCGAGGTGGAGTCTCTGGCTCGGCGCAGTCGGAGCGGCCAGCGGACCGAAGGTCGTCTGGCCACGGTCGCCACCTCGGTCACCGAGATTCGCCCCGAGGGACCGCTCTATCGGGGCGTGCCGGCGACGGCCCTGGTCGGGACGGAACCGTTCGAGCGTGTTGCCGAACTGCTCTGGCAGGCCGAGCCCGGACCTTGGGAGCCGGCCCCGGTCGGGTCACCACCGGTGATGACGGTCGACGATCGGTTGCGGTGGGCGGTCGTGATGAGCGGATCGGTCGACCCCCTTCGCTCCGACCTGCGACAAGTAGCGGTCTCTCGGGCTGCCCGAACCATCGTCTCCACCATGGTCGCCTCCCTTGACGGATCGAGTGGCCCCGCGGCTGAGTCGGAGCTTCCAATTGCCGACCGCTTGGCGCGCCGGATCGTGCCTACACCGAGTCCAGCGATGACGGCGGCGATTGAGGCGGTGTTGGTGCTTCTCGCCGATCATGAGCTCGCGAGCTCAACCGTCGCAGTCAGAATTGCGGCCTCGACTCGGGCGGATGTCTACGACGCCGTGCTCGCGGGGCTCGGCACCCTCAACGGGCCCCTGCACGGCGGCGCCAGCCGGCAGGCCCACGCGCTGCTGGTCGAAGCGGAACGGCGCGGAGCCTCAGCCGCTATGGACGACGCGCTTCGCTGGCAGGGGCTGGCGCCCGGCTTCGGGCACTTCCTCTACGAGGACGGCGATCCGAGGTTCTATGCCCTGCTCCCACTGGTCGAGCGGCTCGCTCAGCCAGCCCGGTGGGAGGTTGTCGAGTCCGTCGTAGTCCTTGGGGCAGAACGCGGGTTCCCGCTTCCGAACGTCGACCTGGCCGTGGCCGCGTTGACGTTCGCGGCCGGGGTCGACCCCGAATTCGGAGGTGTGGTGTTCAAGATCGCCCGTGTGGCCGGGTGGGTCGCTCACTACCTCGAGGAGTTGACCGAGAAGCCGCTCCGATACCGGGCCCGGGCCATCTACGTCACACCGAAGTGATGCTTGGACGGACCGGTCCGGTCCGTCGTGGTGGCACGGACCGCGAACTACCCTGCACCACATGGAGACGGACTACGAGCAGGTGCTCGGTGATGCCGAGACGGCGCTCGACCAGGTCGATGCGGCCCTCGGCCGGCTTGCCGACGGCTCCTATGGGGTCTGCGCGACCTGCGGCGGGGGCATCCCCGACGAGCGCCTCGCCTCGGCACCGACCACCGAGACCTGCGGCCAGCACACCGCCTAAGCGGGCCGCCCCGGCCGGGCTACTTCTTGGTTGCCCAGAAGACCTCGGCGATCTTGTCGATCTCATCGATCAGGCGCTGACCGACCGACTCGTCGTTGGTCTTCTTGGCGTCGCCCGCCGTCTTGGTCGCCTTCCAGAACATTTCGTGAAGGTCTGGGTGCTTCTCCAGGTGCTCGGGCTTGAAGTAGTCGGTCCAAAGCACCCATAGGTGGTGCTTCACCATGTCGGCCCGCTCCTCTTTGATGGTGATGGCCCGAGTCTGGAAGTCGTGGTCGTCGGATCCGTTGTGCTTCTCCTGGCAGGCCTTCACCGACTGAGCTTCGATGCGGGCCTGTGCCGGGTCGTACACGCCGCACGGTAGGTCACAGTGTGCGAACACCGTTGTCGGCGGGGCGACCCGGTCGAGCGAGTTCAAGATGCGGTCGAGGATGGACATGAGGTGAGGCTCCCTTCGCCGGTGTCGGCTTGTTCAACGGGGGTCCACGGTCCACAGTGGGTGTCCGTGGTCGTTGGCTCCACACTACCCATCAACCGATCGTGAATACCCAGCCGGGATCCGTTAGGGCTCGGACCCGCCGTCTCAGCCGACCCACGATCCGACTGGCCGTCCTCGGGGCACTTGGCCTGGCCGCGGCGTTCTTCCGTGTGGTCGTGGAGGGCGACAGCATGCTGCCGACCTTGGAGCCGGGGGACCGCCTCGTCGTGCTCCGTTCCTGCTACCGCCGTCGACTCCGGACGGGAGACCTCGTCACGGTGCGCGACCCGCGGGAGGAGGGCGGTGGGCGGGTTCTCGTCAAGAGGATCACCGATCTCGACCGGTCGGAGGCCGAGGTGAGCGGAGACAACCCGGACGCGAGCGCCGACAGTCGCTCATTCGGCCGGGTCCCGTTGGAGTCTGTGACCGGCCGGGTGCTGTACCGGTATGCACCTGCAGAACGAGCCGGTCGCGTTCGCTAGGTCGAGAAAGTGGACGGTACCGGCTCAGGGCTCCGATCCGACGTCCCATATGATCCGCCGGGCGTTTCCCGGCCCAGCCGTCGATGCCAACGCGACCCCAACCACCGAGGGGTTCGATGTCACCGATGTTCGGCAAGAAGGATGAACCGGGTCAGCCGCCGCAGGCGGACGCGGCTCTACAAGCGGAGTTCGATCGGGTGAGCGCGCTATCGCTGGTCCAACTCGCGTCGGAGGTCATGACTAAAGGGTTCGGGCCCGGTAGGCCGGGCGCGGACGACAGCTCCGTCACGGTCGGTGGGCCGAATGCCGATTCGGGGATCGAGGTAACCGGCATTGCCGACAAGTTCGTCAACTATCAACCGCAATACTTCGGCATTCCCAGCCCGAGTGAGGTGCTCTGGCGGCAGTTCTCGCGCATCATTGCCGAGGGACTCCAAGAGCTGGAGCACGCCTCCCTCGTGCGCGCGCAGATGCACACCTCCCAGAACAGCCTCGACTTCACCACCACCCGTCTTGGTCGGGCATCCTTGGTGGGGGAAGCCTGTAATCCCCGAAAATCTCGGCAGTACGCTGGACTGCGTGCCCGCAGAGACCCCCAGGCGTTGGCACGACCTCGGAGAGTTCATCCGAGAGCAGCGAGGCTCGGCCCGACTGTCGGTTCGCCGGCTCTCTGAGCTCGCCGGCATCTCCAACCCCTACCTGAGCCAGATCGAGCGCGGGTTGCGGCGACCCTCCGCCGAGATCCTCCAGCAGATCGCCCGGGCGTTGCAGATATCGGCCGAGACCCTCTACGTCCAGGCCGGGATCCTCGAGCCTCGAGAGGACGGCCAAGACGACCTGGCCCGGCAGATCCTCTCTGATCACCACATTTCGGAGGACCAGAAGCAGGCGCTGATCCAGATCTACCTGTCCTTCCGAAGGGAACACGAGCCGGACGCTGGCGAGGAGCCGGGCAAAGCCGATTGACCACGAGCCTTGGACCTGGGATGACGTCCCACCGGTAGGCTCAAGACGCCATGCGTCGGCTCGCCATCCTCTCGTTGCACACCTCGCCGATGGCCCAGCCCGGGACCGGTGATAGCGGTGGAATGAACGTCTACGTGCGTGAGCTGGCGTCCGCAGTGGCCCGCTCGGGCGCCGATTGCGACGTCTTCACGAGGGCCTGGTCCCCCGAGCTCCCGGCGGTCATCGAGGTGGAGCCCGGCCTGAGGGTGCACCACGTCCCCGCCGGCCCCCTGGCCCCGATGGCCAAGGAGTTACTGCCCGATGTGGTTCCCGAGTTCACCGATCGGGTTCTCGTCAAGATGACCTCGCCGAGCGGGCTCCGATTGGGCGACGAGGAGGGCGGTCCGTTCGAGGCCGTCCACGCGAACTACTGGTTGTCCGGTTTGGCCGGCCACACGATCAAGCATGAGCTCGATCTTCCGCTCATGAGCACGTTCCACACCCTCGACCGGGTGAAGGCCGAGGCCGGCCCCGAAGAGGTTGAGGCGGGCATGCCCCACCGGCGTGCAGAGGCGGAGGCGGCGATCATCGCCTGCTCCGATGCGGTTCTCGCGTCGTGCACGGTCGAAGCGGAGCAGATCATCGGGCTCTATGGTGCCGACCCCGCGCGAGTCCGCCTGGTCCCGCTCGGGGTCGACCACGCGTTCTTTGCCCCCGGCGACCGGGCCCAGGCGCGACGGGCCCTCGCCCTGCCTGGAGACGGCCCGCTCCTCCTGTTTGTCGGCCGGATCCAACCGCTCAAGGGGGCCGACGTCGCGGTGCGGGTCCTCGCTGAACTCGACGAAGTTCGGCCGGGCTCTCGAGCCACATTGGTGGTCGTGGGCGGTCCGAGCGGTCCCCGCGGCGAGGAGGCGTATAACGGACTGCTGGAGCTGGCCGGGCAACTCGGCGTCTCCGACCGGGTTCGACTCGTCCCGCCCCAACCCCACGAGGTCATCTCCACCTACTACCGGGCCGCCGACGTTTGCCTTGTCCCCAGTCGTTCGGAGTCCTTCGGACTCGTCGCGCTGGAGGCCGCCGCGTGCGGGACGCCGGTCGTAGCATCCGCGGTCGGCGGGCTGACCACACTGGTCGAACACGGCCGCACGGGGTTCTTGGTCGACGGACGAGATCCGGCAGACTTCGCGGCGCGTGTCGGAGATATCCTCGACGACCCGTCACTCTCCCGTGACCTCTCTGTCAACGCGGCCATGGGAGCTCTCGAGTACAGCTGGCGCGAGGCCGCCGAACGACTCCGGGCGCTTCACGACGAGCTGGCGGCCGGGCTCCTCGTGCAGTGCTGAATCGGCGCGAGTCCGACCCCCGGGCCTGAACCACCGTCGCAGTGCCGGTCGCAGAGATACCCGAAGAAGAAGAGCGCGCGGCGGCCGTTGCTGCGATCGACGAATGGACCGCCCGCGAGCTCGAGCGAGGGGAGTCGCTCGTCGCGTCGGAGCGCCAGGAGGTCACCGACCGCACCGCCTCGCACCGCTGGTACTTGCGGTTCAAAGGGGAGGAGAAGGACTTCATCACGGTCTGGCTCACGCTCGGCCAGCGCACATTGCATCACGAGGCCCAGTTCATGCCCGCACCCGAGGAGAACGGTGAGGCCGTCTACCAATACCTCCTCCGTCGCAACGCCGACCTCTATGGGATGTCGTTCTGCCTCGGACCCGAGGACGCGATCTACCTGGTCGGCCGGGTTGCCGCCGCCGAGGTCAACGACGAGGAGCTCGACCGGATCGCCGGTTCGTCGATCCACTACGTCGACGAGCACTTCCCTACCGCGATGACGCTCGGGTATCCGAAGCTGTATCGGCGTCGCCCGAGGGGCCGATGAACCGGACCGGCGGCCGTTAGCCTTTGACCATGGCAGTAAAACTCCTGGTTGTCGGTGGTGGCCGCATGGGTGGAGCGCTCGTCTCGGGGCTGCTGGCGGCCGGATGGGCGAACCCCGCCGAGATCGCTGTCCTCGAACCAGCGCCCGAGCGCCGGGAAGGTTTGTTGTCGGCACATCCGGGGTTGCTCGTCTGGGAGCGGCCCGAACCCGGATCGGTGTCCGAGGACGGCGGCGCCGTGCTGGCCGTCAAGCCGGACATCGCGGAGTTGGCGTGCGCCTCCATCGCGCCGACCAGGGCACCCCGCGTTCTATCGATCGTCGCCGGCATGTCGACCGAGCGCCTGGAAGCGGCGCTCCCTCCCGAGACGGTGGTGGTCCGGGCCATGCCCAACACTCCCGTCCTGGTCGGCGCCGGGGTCTCTGCGATCTCGGGTGGCATCCGGGCCCATGCCGCCGATCTGGCCTGGGCCGAGGAGATCCTCTCGGCGGTGGGCACGGTCGTGCGGTTGCCCGAGCACATGCTGCACGTCGTGACCGGGCTCTCGGGCTCGGGTCCCGCCTACGTCTTCTTGGTGGCCGAGGCGCTCATCGAGGCGGGGATCCTGGGCGGGCTGTCTCGGGAAGTAAGCCGCGAGCTGGTGGTCGGCACGTTGCTCGGTTCCTCGAAGCTCTTGGCCGAGTCCGGAGAGCCGCCCGAGGCGCTCCGTGCCGACATCACTTCTCCGGCCGGCACGACCGCGGCCGGCCTGCGGACCCTCGAGGCCAAGGCCGTCCGGTCGGCCTTTCTCGAGGCGGTGGCCGCGGCTACGGAGCGATCGCGGCAGTTGGGTCACTAGAGACGCCGACGGGCCGTTGGGCGTAGTGTCGCATCCTTCGGGGGAGGGGGAGCGATGGACGAATCCACGCATGATGCGGCAACCCAATACTTGACGGTGAGCGAGGTGGCGGGGTCGCTCAGAGTGTCGAACATGACCGTCCACCGGTTGATCTCCGCCGGGGACTTGCCCGCGGTGAGGGTCGGCCGGTCGGTTCGCCTCCGCGCCCACGATGTCGACGAGTACCTGAGCGGTCGCCTGATAAGGGCGGGCTGACCGAGGCGTCGCCGGGTGCCCCCCCGCCCCGACACTGTCTTCTTTCTCTCCGATTACGGCACGCGCGACGAGTTCGCGGGCGTCGTACGGGCGGTACTGCGCCGGCTGGCCCCCGCTGCGACGGTCATCGATCTGACGCACGAGGTGCCGCCCTTCGATGTCGCCGCGGGGGCGCGGGCCCTGGCTCGCTCCATCCCGCACCTCGGTGACGGTGTCGTCCTCGGGGTGGTCGACCCGGGCGTCGGCTCCACTCGTCGCGGCGTCGCGCTGCGAGTCGCGGGAGAGCGTCAGCGGTTCTTCGTCGGACCCGACAACGGCCTGCTCCTGCCGGCTGCCGAGCTGATCGATACCGAGATCGAAGCGGTCGAGCTCCCAGCACCCGACCCGATGCAGGACGCGGCGACCTTCGATGGGCGCGACGTGTTCGCTCCCGCAGTCGCATCGTTGTGCAACGGCGCAACGCTCGACGACATCGGTACCACCTTGGTTCCGTCGAGCCTGGTCCGCCTGCTGTTGCCCCTGCCGAAGCACGCCACGCTCGCCGATGGGCGAGCGGTGCGGTGGTGCCAGGTCGGATGGGTCGACCGGTTCGGCAACTTGCAACTCAGCGCCGCGCCGACCGACGAGGACCCGGACGCGTTCGCGTTGGCGTGGGCCGACGACGATCAGAACGCACCGAGGGGAATGACCGACCGCATGGTCCGGCGGGTGGACGCGTTCGCCGATCTGCGGCCCGGCGAGCTTGGCATGATCGTCGACGCAAATGGACGGCTGGCGCTGGTCGTTCGTGAGGGCTCGGCGGCCGAGCAGCTCGGTGTCGGCACGGGCCAGCTCGTCGGCCTGGCCGAACTGCCCGCCTGAACCATCGGGGTTGGCCCTCAGGTGGGTGCCGATACGATCGCCGCGTGCCTGGTGAGCGTCCCGCGGGGCCGGGAAAGCGGATCCCCGAGGCCACGGTTGTCCGGCTCCCCGTCTACCGCCGGATCCTTTCGGACCTTTTGGCCGAGGACCGCCAGAGCGTCCATTCCGAGTTGCTGGCCGAGTTGGCCCGGGTGAACGCTTCGAAGGTCCGAAAGGACCTCTCTCTTCTGGGTTCCTTCGGCACCCGCGGCACGGGCTACGACGTCGCCTTCCTTCTGACCCAGATCGACCGGGCGCTCGGTGCCGACGATGACTGGCCGGTGGTCGTGATGGGGATCGGCAACCTCGGCACCGCGCTCGTCAACTCGGAGGGGTTCAGCACGAGGGGCTTTCGGGTGCTTGCCCTCTTTGACGTCGACCCCGGGGTCGTCGGCCGCCAGCTGCGCGGCCTCACGGTGCGCCACATCGACACGCTCGCGGAGCTCACAGGCCTCGGCGGCTCGGCGATCGGCGTGGTCTCGACTCCTGCGGCGGCGGCCCAGGAGGTAACCGACGCGCTGGTCGACATAGGGGTCAGCGCAATCTTGAACTTCGCCCCCCAGGTGCTGAGCGTGCCCCCGCACGTCTTGCTCCGCCACGTCGACCTGGCCACAGAACTGCAGGTGTTGAGCTTCTTCCAGCTCCGCCGCCGGGGTGAGACCGACGCCCGCCGGCCCACCACCAGGGGAAGCTGAACTTGGTCGGGACTGGCGTCGCGCCCGGGGGACCGGCATGCTTGAACTCGGCCGGTGAACCATCTCCGGCCGGGCGGGCCGCGCTCCTGCCACCCGCCCCACGTCGGCCCGGGCGAAGCCGTCGGCCCGATCACAGGAGGCGTGCCACGCCGTGTCCGTCGTCGTCGTAGGCCTAGAGCACCGTCGGGTGCCCCTCGACGTGCTCGAACGGGTGGCGGTGGTCGACTCCGAACTGGCCATGGTGCTCACCGACCTCCGCCAGCGGGAGAACCTCTCCGAACTGGTCGTCCTGTCCACGTGCCTGCGCACCGAGGTCTACGCGGTCGTGGACCGGTTCCACGACGCCGTTTTCGAACTGCAGGAATTCTTCGCGAAGCGCGCCGAGATGGCCGTCGAGGATCTCGAGTCACTGTGCGCGGTGCGATTCGACGACGACGTCGCCACCCATCTGTTCTCGGTGGCCGCCGGCCTCGAGTCGGCCGTGCTCGGGGAGTCAGAGGTTCTCGGCCAGGTGCGCCGGGCCTGGGAGCGATCGGACGGGGAGCACGCCTCGGGCCCGGTGTTGGCCGGGCTCTTTCGAGAGGCCGTCCGGGTGGGTCGACGGGCTCGGGCAGAGACCGCGATCGCGCGTGGAGCCACATCGTTCGCGCACGCGGCCGTCCGAATGGCTGCGGACCGCATGGACGGCGGCTTGGCCGGACGAGCGGTCACGGTGGTCGGGGCGGGCGCCATCGGCAGCGGCATCCTCGGCGCGCTGACGTCGCTCTCGGGCGATCAGCGGCCACGCCGGGTCGTCGTGGCCAACCGGACGGTGGCTCGCGCCCGGGTCCTGGCCGAATCGGTGTCCTCGCCCGAGGCGGTGTCGACGGTCGGACTCGAGGAGCTCCCGGCGACATTGGTAGAGACCGACATCGTGTTTAGTGCACTCGACGTCAAGGGCCCGTTGATCGGCGTGGCCGAGCTCGGCGCTGTCTCGCGCGCCGAGCGACCACTGCTTGTGCTGGACCTCGGCGTGCCCCGCAATGTCGAGGCCGCGGCGGCTTCGCTCGCCGGGGTGACGGTGCTCGGGATGGACGAACTGCGCGAAGCGGTGTCGCGGGTCACCGAGGAGCGCCACGCCGAGGTCGACGACGTGCTGGCCATCGTGGCCGAAGAGCTCGACCGGTACCGGGCCGCCGAGCGTGGCCGGGGTGCGGCTCCGGTCATCGCCGCGCTGCGGGCCCGCCTCGAGTCGCTCCGTGTCTTAGAGCTCGAGCGGCAGCGCTCGCTCCAGCGCGGACTGAGCCCGGAGGACTGGGCGAAGATCGACGAGGCCAGCCTGGCCGCCCTGGCCAAGCTGCTTCACCAGCCGACGATGCTTTTGAAGGAGACCGCCGGGACTCCCCGGGGCCAACGCCTCGTCGAGGCGTTGCGCGCGCTCTTCGATCTCTAGTCCGATGGACGCTCGGGCCAACCCAGGAGGGCCGGCGTCCCTCTGGCCGGACGGACGCCCACTGCGCCTGGCCACGCGGGGCTCACCGCTGGCACGGCGCCAGACCGACATGGTCTCGCACCTGCTCGCGCAGGCTCGACCGGGTCTCGACATCGAGCCGGTCGTCGTCCGAACCGAGGGTGACCGCTTGGCCACCGAGCCGCTCGAACGCATCGGCGGGCAGGGCGTGTTCGTGAAGGAGATCCAACAGGCCGTCCTCGACCGACGTGCCGACATAGCGGTGCACTCGGCGAAGGATCTGTCCCCCTCGACGCCACCGGGCCTCACGCTGGCCGCGATCCCGGCGCGTGGCGATGTCCGTGACGCGCTGGTGGGTTCGACGCTCGCCTCACTGAGGCCGGGAGCTCGCGTGGCGACGGGCGCGGCGCGGCGCCGGGCCCAGCTGGCCAACCTGCGGCCGGACCTCTGTTTCGTGCAAGCCAGAGGCAACATCGACACTCGCATGGCCAAGGCGGACGGCAAGACGGCCGACGCCGTGGTGATCGCCGTCGCGGCGTTGGACCGATTGAGCGTGACGTCGCAGGCTGCCGAGATCCTCAGCCCGACCATGATGCTGCCCCAAGTGGGCCAGGGGGCCATCGCACTCGAGTGCCGCGCCAACGACGACGCGGTGCTGGCGCTGCTTGATCTGATCGACCACGACGAGACCCATCGGGCCGTCGTCGCCGAGCGCGCACTGCTCGCCGCCTTGGGCGCGTCGTGTTCGCTCCCGGTCGGCGGGTGGGCAGAGCCCGACGGGGACGACCTCCACCTGCGGGCCCTGGTCGCGAGTGCGGACGGTCGCGTGGTGCTCCGCTCGGAGGGCTGGGGATCCGATGCGGTGGAGCTCGGCACGGCGGTCGCGCACAAGCTGCTGCACGAGTGCGGCGGCGACGGCCTCCTCGGCTGGGCACCCGCGGAGGCAGAAGGCGGAACCCGATGACCGTGTTCTTGGTCGGGGCCGGCCCAGGGGACCCGGGGCTGATCACCCGGCGGGGCGCCGAGGTCCTCGCGGGGGCCGACGTCGTCGTCTATGACCGGCTGATCGACCATTCGTTGCTCGCGCTCGCCCCGAGCGACGCGCTGTTCGTGGATGCGGGAAAACGACCGGCCGGAACGCCCGGGGGAACCGATGGTGACGCCCGGGTCGGGGCGGCCCGCCAGGACGACATCAACGCACTGCTCATCACCCACGGCCGCGCCGGGGCGACCGTCGTCCGGTTGAAGGGCGGCGACCCCTTTCTGTTCGGGCGCGGTGGCGAGGAGGCCGAGGCACTGTCGCAGGCCGGGGTGCCCTGGGAGGTGATCCCGGGCGTCACCTCTGCGATCGCGGCGCCGGCGGTCGCCGGCATCCCGGTCACCCAGCGCGGGTTGTCTACCTCGGTCACCGTGGTCACCGGCCAGGTCGGCGACGAGGCCGGCCCCGGCGGCGTCGACTGGGAGTCGCTGGCCAGGGCCAACGGCACGCTCGTGATCCTGATGGGCATGGCCACCCGTTCCGAGATCGCGCGGCGCCTCCAAGCGGGTGGGCGCCCGGCGGCCGAGCCGGTGGCCGTGATCGAGTGGGGGACGACGGCCCGCCAAAGGGTGGTCCGCACCACCCTGGCCGAGCTCGAGGCCGTCCGTCTGGGCTCGCCCGCGGTGATCGTGGTGGGACAGGTCGCCGCTCTCGGGCTGAGCTCGTTGGATCCGCGGCCTCTGCACGGCCGGTCCGTCGTCGTGACCCGAGCGCCCGCCCAGGCGGCCGCGCTGAGTCGCGTGCTGAACTCGGCCGGCGCGCGTGTGATCGAGCTGCCGGTCATCGCCATCGCGGACGTGCCCGAGGAGTCCGACGCGCTGCAGCAGGCCGCCGACGGCGTGGCCCGTTACGAGTGGCTGGCCTTCACATCCGCCAACGCTGTCGAGCGGTTCGTCCCGTTGGTCCGCGACGTCCGGAGCCTGGCCTCGGCCCGGGTGGCCGCGGTCGGTCTGGCCACGGCGAGCGCGCTTGAGGCCCACCATCTGATCGCGGATTTGATCCCGGCCCGTTCGACCGCCGAAGGGTTGGTCGAGGAGCTGCCACCCGCCGCCGGTGCCGGCAGGGTGCTGTTCGTGAAGGCGGCCGGCGCAGGCGATGCGCTCGGCGTCGGCCTGGCCGCCAAGGGTTGGACGGTCGACGAGGCCATCGCCTACCGGACCGTGGACGCCCCGCCGCCCCGGGCCGAGGTGGCCGCGATGGTCGGAGAGGCCGACGTGGTCACGTTCGCCTCGGCCTCCGCGGTCTCGGCCTACCTGCGGCTCCGCGACACGGACGGCCGTCCCCTGCCGGTCCCGCCCGTGGTGGCGTGCATCGGCCAGACAACGTCGGTCGCCGCACGCGCGGCCGGTCTTTCGGTCGCGGTCGAGCCCGCCCGGGCGTCGGTGGAGGGGCTCGTCGTGGCGATCGCCGCACACCTGGGTTGAATGTCGGAGCTCTCCGGGACCCCGCACGGGCCGTAGGCTGGGGCGATGGCATTCCCGGAACGGCGGATGCGCCGGCTTCGCCGGACCCCGGCCATGCGCCGGCTGGTCGCCGAGACCCGGCTCAGCGTCGACGACCTCGTCGCACCCCTGTTCGTCCGCGAGGGGATCGACGAGGCGGCCCGGATCGCCTCGATGCCGGGGCAGTCCCAGCACACCGTGGCGTCGCTCCTCGTCGAGGGCAAGCGACTGGCCTCACTCGGCGTCCCGGCGCTCGTCCTGTTCGGTGTTCCCGACACCAAGGACGCCACCGGCTCAGGGGCGAGCGATCCCGACGGCATCGCCCAGGTGGCGTTGCGCGAACTGCGCGGCTCGCTCGGTGACGAGTTGGTGCTGATCGCCGACCTGTGCCTCGACGAGTACACCGATCATGGCCACTGCGGCGTGCTGCGGGCCGACGGCACGGTCGACAACGACGCGACATTGGAGCTGTACCGTGAGGTGGCGCTGGCCCAGGCGTGCGCGGGGGCGCACGTGGTGGCGCCGAGCGGGATGATGGACGGTCAGGTGGCGGCCATCCGCGACGCGCTCGACGGCGGCGGTTTTCCCGACGTCGCGGTGCTCGCCTACGCGGCCAAGTACGCGTCGGCGCTCTTCGCACCGTTCCGTGACGCGGTCGAGGTCACCATCGCCGGGGGCGGTGATCGCCGCTCGTACCAGCAGGACCCGGCCAACCGGCGCGAGGCACTCGTCGAGGTCGACCTCGATGTTGCCGAGGGAGCGGACATGGTGATGGTGAAGCCGGCCCTGTCCAACCTCGACGTCGTGGCCGAGGTGCGCAGGAGGGTGGACATCCCCGTCTGCGCATACCAGGTCAGCGGGGAATACTCGATGGTCAAGGCCGCCGACGAACGCGGCTGGATCGACGGCCCCGCAGTTGCCGCCGAACAGCTGCTGTCGATCAAGCGGGCCGGGGCCGACTTCATCCTCACGTACTTCGCAGCCGAGCTGGCCGAAGCGCTCGGTGGCTGAGGACCCGTCGGCGCCGCCCCTCGCGCGGGCCGGCGACGGCGCCGCCACCAACGAGGACTGGTTCGCCCGGGCGCAGGCGGTGATCCCCGGCGGTGTCGACTCGCCGGTGCGCTCGTTCGCCTCGGTGGGCGGGACTCCGTTCACGGTCGTACGGGGAGAGGGACCGTATGTCTGGGACGTGGAGGGCACCCGATTCCTCGACTTCGTCCAGTCCTACGGGGCCATCCTCCTCGGCCATGCCCACCCGGTGGTGCGCGACGCGATCTCGGCGGCGTCCGCGCACGGCACGACGTTCGGCATGCCCACCCCCGGCGAGGTGCTGCTCGCCGGGGACATCTGCTCGCGCGTGCCGGGGTGCGAGCGGGTCCGACTGGTGTCGTCGGGCACCGAGGCCGCCATGAGCGCGCTTCGGCTGGCCCGGGGGATCACGGGCCGGGATCGGGTCGTGAAATTCGACGGCTGCTACCACGGGCACGGCGACGCGCTCTTGACCGGGAGCGGCAGCGGCGTGGCCCAGCTCGGGCTGCCCGGTTCGGCCGGCGTGACCAAGGCTTCGGTCGCCGACACCCTCGTCGTCCCCTACAACGTGGTCCCGGACCTCGACGACTCGGTGGCCTGCGTGATCGTCGAGCCGGTGGCGGCGAACATGAACCTGGTCCCGCCGGCCGAGGGCTTCTTGCGGGGCCTGCGTTCGGCCTGTGACGCCGTCGGCGCGCTGCTCATCTTCGATGAGGTGATCACCGGCTTCCGGCTCGGTGCGGGCGGTGCCACCGCAATGACCGGCGTCACCCCCGACCTGTGGTGCTTCGGCAAGGTGATCGGCGGCGGCCTCCCCGTCGGCGCGTTCGGGGGTCGGGCCGAGCTCACCGCCTCCCTGGCCCCCACCGGCCCGGTGTACCAGGCCGGCACGCTGTCGGGGAACCCGCTCGCGACCGCGGCCGGCCACGCGGTGATGGAGCACGTCACCGCGGCCGACCTGACCGACCTGACCGAACGGGCCGGGCACTTTGCCGCTCACCTGGAGGCGGCCATCACCGAGGGCGGTCTCGGAGCTCGGGCGACCGCCGTCGGCCCCCTGGTCGGGCTGCTCGTAAGCCCGCCCGGCGAGCGGCCCCTGGTCCCCACCGACCTCGGCGCCGCACGGGCTGCCGCGTCATCCCCCGTGTACGCGCGGCTGTTCCACGCGCTGGTTGCGAGGGGTGTTGCGTTTCCGCCGGGGCCCTACGAGGTGCTGTTCCCGGGCCTGGCCCACGACGATGGTCACCTCGACGATGCGGTCGCGGCCGCCGGTGACGCGGCGAGCGAGGTCGCCACGCACTGGTCCTGAGCGAACGATCGCTCAGACCGAGATGCCGACCTTCTCCAGGCGTTGCAGCACTCCGGCCATCCCCACCATGGCCCGGTAGCCGACCTCGGCCGGCCCCGAACCTTGGGGCCGCATGAGGTTGGCCATGATCCGCATCAGCTGGGCCATGAACGCGCGCGAGTGCATGCCGCTCGAGACGCACAGCCGCATCCGGCGCGGGTCGCTGATCAGGCGGACGAACGCGCGCCCGACCCGGTAGTAGTCGCCGTAGATCTCGTCGAGATGCCGCTCGTAGTCCGCGATCGACTCGGCGCCGCCGCCCGCGAGTGCCTGGCCGAGGAACGCCGCCGCCATCCGGCCCGTCTCGTACCCGTAGGCGATCCCCTCGCCGTTGAACGGGTTGATGAGTCCGCCGGCGTCGCCGATCGCGAGCGTGTTGATGCCCGTCCGGGGCCCGACCCCCAGCCCCATCGGGAGTCGTCCCCCCGTCGCCGGCGCGCAGCTCGTCTCCGGCGAGATGCCCCACGACTTCGGGGCCTGCGCGACGAACGCGTCCATCAGCCTGGACGTGTTGAGTCCCTTCCAGCGCTGGTCGGTCGACAAGAGGCCGACGCCGACGTTCACCCGGCCGTCGCCGAGGGGAAAGATCCACCCGTAGCCGGGGACGACGTCGCCGTCGGCGTCGCGGATGTCGAGGTGCGACTCGATCCACTCCTCGTCGTGGCGCTCCGAGCGGTAGTAGCCGCGCAACGCCATCCCCTGGGGGTAGTTCCGGTCCCGCGACGTGCCGAGGGCCCGCCCGAAGCGCGAGTTGGCCCCGTCGGCCACGACGACGTAGCGGGCCCGCAGCTCGGCGGGCGACGCGGCGGCCTTCGAGGACACCATCGCGCCGCCGCAACCGGCCAGCGCGCCGCTCTCGGGCTCGGCGGGCTCGAGCGGCTCGAGGGCCTCGGTGCCCTGGAGGACGGTCGCCCCGGCCTTGGACGCCCGCTCGGCAACCAGGGCGTCGAGATCGTGGCGGGTGATCGTGTAGCCGTACGTCGGGAAGCCCGGCACCTCGGGCCAGCGCAACTCGATGGTGCGGCCGAAAGCGATCGATCGGAGCCCCCCATATCGGTGGGCCCCGGTCATGGAATCCTCCAGGCCCATGTCGGCCAGTTGGCGGACCGCACGCGGGGTCAGCCCGTCGCCGCACGTCTTCTCGCGGGGCAGTTCCTTCTTCTCGACCACCGCCACGTCCCAGCCGGCCTCGGCGAGCCAGTACGCGCACGAGGAGCCCGAGGGGCCGCCGCCGATGACGAGCACGTCGTGGACGTTGTCACCCCGCTTGGCCATCACGCGATCGTAGGCCGCCCGGCTCCGGCGCCGTGCTGGCTCGATGTGCCCTGGCCAGGGGGGTCGTGGTAGACCGGATGCAGCGTGGAACAGTACCTCCCGATCTTCGCTCTCCTCGTTCTCGGCGTGGTCTTCGGGGCGGCGTCGTTCGTCGCGTCGTCGCTGTTGGCTCCCCGGAAAAAGCCCTCCGCGGCGAAGCTCGCGCCATACGAATGCGGCATCGTCCCGGACCGCGAGCCCCCGACCCGCTTCCCGGTGCGCTTCTACCTGGTCGCGATGATCTTCATCATCTTCGACATCGAGATCGTGTTCCTGTACCCGTTCGCCGTCATCTTCAAGCAGCTTCACACCTTCGGCCTCGTCGAGGTCCTGGTCTTCGCGGTGGTCGTGCTGGTCTCCTTTCTCTATCTCGTGAGCAACGGAGCACTCAGCTGGGGGCCGGCCAAGCAACTCCGTGTGGGCATGCCCACGCGCACCTCCGAATCGACCATCGCCCGGGTCACGGCAGCACCGTCGTCACCGGGCAGAGCCGCCTAGAGCGGACATGGGTCTCGAAGACCTCCAACACAATTTCCTGACCGGTCGCCTCGAGGACCTGGTCAAATGGGCCCGACGCAACAGCGTGTGGCCGGCCACGTTCGGGCTGGCCTGCTGCGCCATCGAAATGATGTCGGTCGGCGCGGCCGACTACGACATCAGCCGCCTCGGCATGGAGGTCTTCCGGGCCTCGCCGCGCCAGGCCGACCTCATGATCGTCGCCGGACGGGTATCCCAGAAGATGGCCCCGGTGCTCCGCCAGGTCTACGACCAGATGATGGAGCCCAAGTGGGTCATATCGATGGGCGTGTGCGCGTCGACCGGGGGCATGTTCAACAACTACGCGATCGTCCAGGGGGTCGACCAGATCGTCCCCGTCGACGTCTACGCGCCGGGTTGTCCCCCCTCACCCGAGACGCTCCTGCACGCGATCTTGACCTTGCACGAGCAGATCCGCACCGGCCACATCACCAGGCGTCCTGCGGCCGCCGGTAGCGGTCTCGAGCGGGAGCCGGCCCAGGGCTGGCTGCTCGAGAACCCCGACGCGGTCCGTGTCGCCACACCGCGATGACCCTGGCCGCCGGTGACGACTCGGGGGCCCTGACCGCCCCGAGACCCGAAGGTGACCGGGTCGTCTTCGCGTCCCGCGACGACTACCACGCCACCGTGAGCGATCTGCGGGCGAGCGGCTTCGAGATGTGCGCGGACCTGTGCGCGGTCGACTACCTCAGCCACCCGGGCCGGTGGGTCCCAGACGACATCGCGCCGGAGCGGTTCGAGGTGGTCGTGAACCTCCTGTCGCTCTCGATGAAGCGCCGGATCCGGGTGCGGGTCCAGGTCCCCGAGTCCGATCCGTCGGTCGCCACGCTCTTCGACCTGTACCCGGGCACCGAGGCCATGGAGCGCGAGGCCTACGACATGCACGGCATCGTCTTCACCGACCACCCCGACCTGACCCGGATCCTCATGCCCGAGGACTGGGAGGGCCACCCGCTCCGCAAGGACTACGGGGTGGGCCGGGTGCCGGTGCAGTTCAAGGAAGCCCCGGGCCCGCGATGAGCGACGACCGCTTCGTCTCGCGGGTCCCGGCCCGGCCGTGGTCGCCCGCCGAGACCTCGGAGGGCCGCCAGGAGTTGATCCCGCGCTCGGCCGGATCAGCGACGCTCGAGCACTCGGTCGGCTCGGTCCTGCGCCTTCCGGAGGGCGCGCTCGACTCGGGCCAGATCGACATCGAGCGCGACGACGAGACGATGATCATCAACATGGGGCCCCAGCACCCCTCGACCCACGGGGTGCTGCGGCTGATGCTGGAGCTCGAGGGCGAGACGGTGCTGCGCACCAAGCCGGTGGTCGGCTACCTGCACACCGGCATGGAGAAGACGGCCGAGGAGCTGACCTACGTCCAGGGGTCGACCAACGTCACCCGCATGGACTACCTGTCGCCGCTCCACAACGAGCTGGTGTTCTCGCTCGCCACCGAGGCGTTGCTCGGGGTCGAGCTCCCGGCCCGGGCGGTCTGGATCCGGATGCTCATGTGCGAGCTCAACCGGGTCTCGTCGCACCTCATGTGGATGGCCACCAACGGCATGGACCTCGGGTCCACGTCGATGATGATCTACGGGTTTCGAGAGCGCGAGCTGGTCCTCGAGTTCTTCGAGAAGACGACCGGGGTGCGGATGAACCACAACTACATCCGGCCCGGCGGGGTCGCGGCCGATCTCCCCGACGGGTGGGAGGACGACGTCGAGATCATCTGCAACACGGTGTTCGAACGGACCTACGAGTACGACGAGCTGCTGACCGGCCAGCCCATCTTCCGGGAGCGGACCGAGGCGGTCGGCAACATCACCGCCGAGACGGCGGTCGCCCTGTCCGCGACCGGGCCGATCCTTCGCTCGACCGGGGTGCCGTGGGACCTGCGCCGGGCCATGCCCTATCTGGCTTACGACCAGGTCGAGTTCGACGTCATCGTCGGCACCTACGGCGACAATTTCGACCGGTACTCGATCCGGCTCAACGAGATCCGCGAGTCGATCCGGATCATCCGACAGATCCTGGAGAAGATGCCGCTCGGCGACTACCGGGTCCAGGACCGCAAGGTCACCCCACCCCCGCGCCGGCGCATCGACGAGTCGATGGAAGCGCTCATCCATCACTTCAAGATCTTCACCGAGGGTTTCCGCGTCCCCGAGGGCGAGGTCTACGTCGCCGTTGAATCGCCGCGTGGCGAACTCGGCTGCTACCTCGTCTCGGACGGCACCGCCAAGCCGTACCGGATGCACATCCGGGGCCCGAGCTTCGTCAACCTCCAGACCCTGCCGGTGTTGTTGCGGGGCGGGATGATCGCCGACGCGGTCGCCGTCATCTCGTCGGTCGACCCGGTGATGGGCGAGGTGGACCGGTGAGCCACTTCAACACGACCAACGCCACCCGGGCCCGACAGCTGATCGCCCTCTATCCCGAGCCGCGCTCGGCGCTGCTTCCGCTGTGCCACCTGGCCCAGGAGCAGGACGGCTGGCTACGCCCCGAGGCGATGGCCGAGATCGCGGAACTGGTCGGGGTCACCGCGGCGGAGGTCAGGGGGACGGCCACCTTCTACGACATGCTGCACACCGAGCCGATCGGCAGGTACCTGGTGTCGGTCTGCACCAACATCGCCTGCATCCTCGACGGCGCGACCGAGCTCCTCTCCCACGCCGAGGCGCGCCTCGGTGTGCGGGTCGGTGCGACGACCGCCGATGGCCTCTTCACGCTCGAGGAGGCAGAGTGCCTGGCCGACTGCGACCACCCGCCGTGCGTCCAGGTGAACCACCGCTTCGTGCGCACGACCACCACAGAGAAGTTCGACGAGCTGATCGACGAGCTGAAGGGGGGCGGCCGGGCCGAGGAGATCCCGCCGCACGGGACCCTGGTGCGGATCCGCAGGAACGGCGGCCTTCGCGTCGAGCCGCAGCGCATCGAACGCGAGCGAGCCCGGGCGGCAAGCTCGGCGGAGCGGGCCGGCTGATGGCGGTCACCGACGCCCCCCGCATCGTGACCGCGCGGCTCGACCACGCGGACTCGTACACCCTCGAGCGCTATCTCGCCACGGGCGGCTACGACGGGCTGCGCAAGGCGCTGAGCATGACGCCGGCTTCGGTGGCCGCCGAGGTCGACGCAGCGAGCCTGCTCGGCCGGGGCGGGGCCGGGTTTCCGGCCGGCCGCAAGTGGTCGATGTTGAAGAAGGACCCGGTCACCTACCTCGTCGTGAACGGCGACGAGAGCGAGCCGGCCACCTTCAAGGACCACCTCCTGATCGAGCGCGACCCCCACCAGATCCTGGAGGGGGTGATCATCTCGGCCTACGCGCTCCAGGTCACCCAGGCCTTCATCTACATCCGGGGCGAGTTCGCGCTCGGGCTCGAGCGCATGGAAGAGGCCCTCAACGACGCCTACCGACACGGGGCCGTCGGGGAGGACATTTTCGGCTCCGGTTTCTCGCTCGACATCGTCATCCACCCCGGTGCCGGCGCGTACATCTGCGGCGAGGAGACCGCCCTCTTGGAGTCGCTCGAGGGCAAGCGCGGCTTCCCGCGGATCAAGCCGCCGTTCTTCCCGGCGGTGATCGGCCTCTACGGGCAGCCGACGGTGGTCAACAACGTCGAGACCATGGCCAACATCCCGTGGATCGTGACCAACGGTGGCGCCGCGTTCGCCGCGCTCGGTGAGGGCCGATCAACCGGGACCCGGCTGTTCGCGCTGGCCGGGCACGTGCGCAACCCGGGTCCCTACGAGGTCGAGATGGTGAAGACCACGTTCCGGGACCTCATCTACGCGCCCTCGCTCGGTGGCGGCGTCCGCGAGGACCGGGAGCTCAAGGCGTTCGTTCCCGGTGGGGTCTCGGCACCCTGGTTCGGTCCGAAGCAGTTGGACATGCCGCTCGGCCAGGACGAGGTCGGGGCCGCGGGTTCGATGCTCGGTTCGGGCTCGGTGGTGGTCATGGACGAGACGACCTGCGCGGTCCGGGCGTCCTGGCGCATCACCAAGTTCTTCTTCCGCGAGTCGTGCGGCCAGTGCACACCGTGCCGGGAGGGCTCGGGCTGGTTGGAGCGGATCATGTACCGGATCGAGCACGGCGGCGGGCGCGAGCAGGACCTGGACCTCTTGATGGACGTCTGCGACAACATCAGCCCCGGCGTCACTTGGCCGCCCCAGCAGACGACAATCTGCGTGCTCGGCCCCTCCATCCCGCCGTCGATCGCCGCCGCGATCTCGATGTTCCGCGACGAGTTCCTTGTGCACATCAAGGACGGCGAGTGCCCCTATGACTGACCAGGCCTCGCTGCCCACGACGCACCCGGACACGGACGAGACGGTGACCTTCACCCTGGACGGCCGGCCCGCGACGGCGCGCCCGGGTGAGCTGTTGATCAGCGCGGCCGAGCGCGCCGGGGTGTACATCCCGCGCTTTTGTTACCACCCGCGCATGGAGCCGGTCGGCATGTGCCGCATGTGCCTGGTCGAGGTGAGCGGGCCCCGCGGTGCGACGCTGCAGCCGGCGTGCTTCATCCCGGCCGAGGCCGGATCCGAGGTCGTCACCAACTCCAACAAGGTGAAGAAGGCCCAGGACGGGGTGCTCGAGTTCCTGCTCGTCAACCACCCCCTCGACTGCCCGGTCTGTGACAAGGGAGGGGAGTGTCCCCTCCAGGACCAGACCCTCGCCTACGGGCCCGGGGAGAGCCGGTTCGTCGAGGAGAAGCGGCACTTCGAGAAGCCGATCGCGATCTCGGACCTCGTGCTGCTCGACCGGGAGCGCTGCATCCAGTGCGCCCGGTGCACACGGTTCGCCGAGGAGATCGCGGGCGAGGCCCAGATCGACTTCGCCGGGCGCGGCGAGCTCGTCGAGGTGGCCACCTTCCCGACCGAGCCGTTCTCCTCGTACTTCAGCGGAAACACCGTCCAGATCTGCCCGGTCGGTGCGCTGACCGCGACGCCGTACCGGTTCACCGCCCGCCCGTGGGACCTCGACCAGGTCGAGTCCACCTGTACCACCTGCGCGCTCGGGTGCCGGGTGGCGGTGCAGTCGTCGGCCAACCGCCTGACCCGGCTGCTCGGGCTCGACTCGGAGCCGGTCAACCACGGCTGGCTGTGCGACAAGGGCCGTTTCTCGTTCGAGGCCGTCAACGGTGACGAGGTGAGCGCCGGCCCGGCGCTGGGCAACGGCCAGCCGGTCACCCTCGGCTCGGGACGGCCCCGGGGCCAGTTCGCCGGCGAGGTGGCCGAGACGGCCAGCCAGGTCGGAAGGATCACCGAGCCCATGGTGCGCGACGGTGATCGTCACGTCCGGGTCAGCTGGAACGAGGCGCTGTCCGAGGCGGCGAGCCGTCTCGACGCGGTGCGGGAGGCGCACGGCCCCGAGTCGATCGCGTTCATCGGCGGCGGCCGCCTCACCAACGAGGGCGCGTACGCGTGGACCAAGTTGGCCAAGGGCGTCATCGGGACCGACTCGGTCGACGCGCAGCTGGGCGACGGCCTTCCGGCGGAGCTCGTCTTGTCGTTGCCCCGGGCCACGATCGACGAGGCGTGCTCGGCTCCCGTGGTCGTGCTCCTCTCGGGGGACGTCCGTGAGGAGCTGCCGGTCCTGTTCCTCCGGCTGCGCCGGGCTGCGCTGGACAAGAAGATCTCCCTGATCGAGCTGTCCCTGCGCTCGACGTCGCTGACCCGCTACGCGGAGGTCTCGCTCACCCTTCGGCCGGGTGACTCCCCTGCGTTCGCACGCGCCCTGGTCGGCCCGAACCCGTCGGTCCCCACCCACCCCGCCGGGGGTTCGTTCGCCCGGGAGGACCTGGAGCGGGCCCGGGCGCTGATCGCCGGGGCTGCGCACGGCGGCCCGGAAGGCACCGGCGTGGTCCTGCTGTACGGCCGCCCATCGCTCGCCGAGGACGGCGCAGTCACCGCGGCCGCCGTGGCCACCCTCGCCACCGCCTGGCCCGGGGCGCGCTTCTTGCCGCTGCTCCGGCGCGGCAACGTGCACGGGGCGCTCGACATGGGGATGGCGCCCGGGGTGCTCCCGGGGCGGTCGTCGCTCGAGCACGGCCACGCCTGGTTCAGCGACCACTGGGGCTCGGCCCCCGAGTCCCGGGGCCGTGACACCACCGAGGCACTGCGGTCCGTCGTCGAGGGGGGACAGGGTGCGACCAGGGCGCTGGTGCTCCTCGGTGCCGATCCCCTCGAAGACTTCCCGGACCGCTCACTCGCCACCCGAGCACTCGAGGCGGCCGAGGTGGTGATCGCCGTGGCCGGTCACCCCGGTCCGGCTCTCGACCACGCCGATGTGGTCCTGCCGGTTGCCGTCTCCCACGAACGCCCCGGCACGACCACCAACATCGAGGGACGCGTCACGAGGCTCGGCCAGAAGCTCGTCCCGCCCGGCCTGGCCTGGCCCGACTGGACCATCGCGTCGGTCCTGTCCGACGAGCTCGGCTACGACCTCGCGATCGGGACGGTCAGCGACATCGCCGAAGAGATCGAGCGCGTCGCCCCGGCCTATCGGGGTTTCGCGCCGGCGTTCTTGGACCAGGTCTCGGGCCACGACGGGCTCGTGGTCCCGCTCGGCGCGGCATCGATGCACACGGTCGAGCCGATCGACCCGATGGCCACACCGGGGGTGGAATCGGTCGAACGCCAGGGGGCACCGCCGAGGGTCGGGCTCACCGAGGGGCTGTCCCGAGAGCTGTTGGCGGCCCTGCACCCCGACGACGACGCCGAAGGCGCCCCGCCACTGCTGCGCCGCTCCGCCCCTGCCGCCGTTTCGATCCCGCCGCCGGATCACTACTCGCTCCGGCTGGTCTCGACCCGCCGCCTCTACGACCACGGGGCGGGTGTCGTCGCATCGCCGTCGCTCGCCGCGCTGACCCCGCCGCTGAGCGCGCTGGCCAATCCGTCCGACCTGGCCCGCCTCGGCATCGGGCCCGGCGACCGGGTCCGGGTGAGTTCACCCCGGGGCGAGCTGACGCTCCTCGCCGAGGGTGATTCGGGTGTCCCGAAGGGCGTGCTCGTGATCGAGTTCAACGTGTCGGACCCGGACCAGCCGGCCGACAACGCGGTGGCCTCGCTGATCGACGCGTCGGCGGTGGTCAACGAAGTCCGGCTGGAGTCGCTGTGAACCCGGCCGTGCTGTTCCTCACCGACCCGCTGTTCGCCCACGGCGCCCACTGGGTCGAGCTGTTGATCGTCGTCATAAAGGTCCTGGCCGCGTTCGCCGCCCTCATGGTTTCGGTCATGTTGATGATCTGGTTCGAGCGCAAGGTCATCAGCGACATGCAGAGCCGGATCGGGCCCAACCGCGCCGGCCCGTACGGGCTGCTCCAGACGCTGGCCGACGGGGTGAAGCTCTTCTTCAAGGAAGACCTCATCCCCGACCGCGCCGACCGGTTCGTCTTCAAGCTGGCGCCGTACCTGGCCCTCCTCCCGGCGCTGCTCATCTTCACGGTGGTGCCGATCGGGGGGGACCTCACGATCGCCGGCCACCACTTCGAGCTCCAGGTCGCCGACCCGCCATTCGGGATCCTGCTAGTGCTCGCCATGTCGTCGATCTCGGTCTACGGGGTCATGCTGGCGGGCTGGTCGTCCGGCTCCAAGTACCCGCTGCTCGGCTCGGTGCGGGCGTCGGCCCAGATGATCTCCTATGAGGCCGCGCTCGGGCTGACCGTCGTTGCGGTGGTCCTCACGTCGCGCTCTTTGTCCACCCGGACCATCGTGTTCAGCCAGGCCCACGGGTTCTGGGACTGGAACGTGATCCGCCTCGGCTTCGTACCCTTCGTCCTCTTCCTCATCGCGATCACCGCCGAGCTCAACCGTCCGCCGTTCGACCTGGTGGAGGCGGACAGCGAGCTCGTCGGCGGGTTCAACACCGAGTACTCCTCGATCCGGTTCGGGATCTTCTACCTGGCCGAGTTCATGAACACCATCACCATGTCGGGCGTCGTCGTGACGCTCTTCTTCGGTGGCCCCGACGGGCCGATCCCCCGGTTCATCCCGACGTCGGACATCTGGATGCCGATCGTCTGGTTCGCCGCCAAGACCCTGGTGTTCCTGTTCGCCTACGTGTGGTTCCGGGCCGCCCTGCCCCGGCTGCGTTACGACCAGCTGATGGATCTCGGTTGGAAGGTGCTCATCCCGCTCTCGCTCGGCTGGCTTCTCATCGTGGCGGCCGTGATCATCTGGGGCTGGTGGGGCCTCCTGGTCGCGGCGGCCGAGGTCGTCCTCGGCTTCGGCCTCGCCCGAGCCTTCGGCGTGGGCGCCTCCCGCGCATCGCATGAGGTGATGTTCTGATGGCCCTCGGCTTCCTGGGCGGGTTCAAGCTGACCCTCCAACACCTGACGCGACCCCGGGTGACGCGCCAGTACCCCGACGAGAAGATGCCCAAGCAGCCGCGCCAGCACGGCCGACACGTCCTCAACCGCTACGAGGACGGCATGGAGAAGTGCATCGGCTGCGAGCTCTGCGCCGGCGTGTGCCCGGCCGACTGCATCTACGTGCGCGGGCTCGACAACCCGCCCGACCACCCGGTATCGCCGGGCGAGCGCTACGGGTACGTCTACGAGATCAACTACCTGCGCTGCATCCACTGCGACCTGTGCGTGGAGGCGTGCCCGACCGAGGCCATCACCGAGACGAAGCTGTTCGAGTTCTCCTTCACCAACCGCTCAGACGCCATCTACACGCGCGATGAGCTGCTGGTCGGCGACGACGGGCGGCCGAAGAAGCTGCCCTGGGAGGACTGGCGCGAGGGCGACGACCTGTTCACGTCGGGATGGATGCGGGCGACGGCCCCCTCGGGCGCAGCGGCCTACGAGGGCGAGGTCCAGTGGTCGGGCGAGCTCGGCTACGGCGTCCGCACCCCCGAGGGTGGCCAGAGTGGCCGCCGCGACGACGAGGCGACCGGGATGAAGCCGCTCCGCGAGGTCATGGAGGCCCACCTCATCCCGGACGACGTGCCGTTCGCCCACCGGGGCATGCGGGGCCGGGTCTGGCGGGCCCGGGAGTCTGCGACCAAGAAGCGCAAGAAGCTCGCTGCGACCCGACTGCGCCGGGCAGAGCAGAAGGCGGCCCGCTGATGCTCGGTGCCGTCCACCCGACGATCCCGGACTCCCTGACGTTCGCCGTCTCGGCGGCGGTGATCCTGTCGGGCGCCATCGGGGTCATCGTGTCGCGCAACGCCGTCCACGCGGCGTTGTCCCTGGTCGCGACGCTCTTCGGCGTGGCCGTGCTCTTCATCGAGGAGCAGGCCGACTTTCTCGCGGTCGTGCAGATCATCGTCTACGCCGGCGCGATCGTCGTCCTCTTCTTGTTCGTGATCATGTTCCTCGGGGTCGACCGCCGGGAGAACGTGGCCGACGAGCCCCTGCGGGGCCAGCGGCCGATGGCGCTGCTCCTGGTGGCGATCGCACTCGGTGGGGTGGTGGCCCTCGGGGTCAGCGCCCACTGGGCCACTGGCGCCCGGGCGGTCGCCGGATCCACCACCGCCGGCCACCACCCGAACGTCTACGTCCTCGGCAAGTCCGTCTTCACCACCTACCTGTTCGCATTCGAGGCCACCGCGGCGCTGCTCGTGATCGCGGTCGTCGGCGCGGTCGTGTTGGCCCGCCGGCCGCGGATGGATGAGGCGGCCGGTCTGACGGGGGACGAGCCGGTGGCCGACGAGCCCGACGGTGACCCGGCGGATCCGGTCGCGGAGTCGGGCGCCGGAGATGGGTCGCCGACCCACGAGGAGGTGTCGCGGTGAGCATTCCCGGCCAGTGGTACCTGATCCTCGCCGCGGCGCTCTTCACGATCGGCGCGCTGGGCCTCCTGATCCGCCGCAACGTTCTGGTGATGTTCATGTGCATCGAGCTGATGCTGAACGCGGCCAACCTCTCGTTCGTGACCTTCTCCCGCATGCTCGGTGACATCGGCGGCCAGGTCGTCGTGTTCTTCGTCCTCGTCGTCGCGGCGGCCGAGGTCGTGGTCGGGCTCGGGATCGTGGTGGCCATCTTCCGACGCCGGGCCAACGCCTCGGCCGACGATCTGCACGTCTTGAAGGGCTGATCGTTGGTCCACGCCGCGTACCTCATGGCTTTGCTGCCCCTCGCGGGCTTCGCGGTCCTCGTCGCGGCGGGGCGTCGGCTCGGCGACCCCTGGGCCGGCTGGGTCGGAACCGTCGCCGTCGTGGGGTCCTTCGTCGTCGCGTGCATTGCGCTGGCCGGGCTGCTGTCCGAGCCGGCCTCGGCGCGGCATTTCAGCGCGAACTACTTCAGCTGGATCACGGTCGGCGGGCTCCAGGTCAAGGTCGGCATCCTGCTCGACCCGCTGTCCATGACCATGTGCATGTTCGTCACCGGCGTCAGCGCCCTCATCCACCTGTACTCCATCGGGTACATGAAGGGTGACCCCGAGTTCTCGAAGTTCTTCATCTACCTCAACCTGTTCGTGTTCTCGATGGTGCTGCTCGTGCTCGCGAACAACCTGCTGGTGATGTTCGTCGGCTGGGAGGGCGTCGGCGTCTGCTCGTATTGGCTGGTGTCGTTCTGGCACGAACGCGATTCGGCGGCCTCGGCGGGGAAGAAGGCCTTCATCTACAACCGGGTGGGCGACGTCGGCTTCCTCATCGCGCTCTTCTTGATCTTCTCCAAGGTCGGCAGCCTCGACCTCACGACGATCTTCGCCCACCGCGGGGCGCTCGGATCGGCCGGGGCCACCGCGGTGGCGCTGCTCCTGCTGCTCGCGGCGGCCGGCAAGTCCGCCCAGATCCCGCTGTTCAACTGGCTGCCCGACGCCATGGAGGGCCCGACGCCGGTTTCGGCCCTCATCCACGCCGCCACGATGGTGACCGCCGGCGTCTACCTCCTGTGCCGGGTCAACTCGATCCTGGCCCTATCGCCCGACGCGATGTGGGTGATCGCGATCATCGGTGGCGCGACCGCGTTCGTGGCCGCGACGATCGCCACGTCCCAGCAGGACATCAAGAAGGTCCTGGTCTTCTCGACGGTGTCCCAGATCGGCTACATGGTGCTGGCCGTCGGCACCGGCGCCTACATCGCCGCGATCTTCTTGATGGTCGCCCACGCCTTCTACAAGGGCCTCTTGTTCCTGGGCGCCGGCTCGGTCATCCATGGCCTCCACGACGAGCAGGACCTGAAACGGATGGGCGGGCTGGCCCGACTGCTGCCGTGGACATACGGCACGTTCCTCGTCGGGTGGCTGGCCATCGCCGGCATCCCGCCGTTCTCGGGCTTCTGGGCCAAGAGCGACGTGCTGGCCAACGTGTACCAGAAGAGCCCGGCGCTGTGGGCCCTGGGGCTGGTGACTGCGATCCTCACCGCCTATTACATGACCCGGCTGTTCGTGCTGGCCTTCCGTGGCGACGACCGGTGGGCCGCCGCTGTCGACGGTCACCGCCCGTCGGACCCCCACGAGAGCCCGTGGGTCATGCGGGCGCCGCTGGTCGTCCTGGCCGTCCTGGCCTTCGCCGGCGGGATCCTCGACCTCCCGTGGGTGCACCGCGACGGCTTCGCGTCGTGGCTCTCGCCCGTGTTCGCCCACACGCTGTACCTCGCCCATGAGGGGGCCGGACTCCAGGTCGTGCTGGCGGTGATCGACGCGGTGGTGGCGGTCATCGGGGTCTCGATCGCCTTCGCGCTGTGGCGGCGCAGCGTCGACAAGCCGACGCTCGAGCCGGCCTTCCTGCAGCGGGTCTGGTACTGGGACGACTTCTACGACGCCGTCATCGGCAGGCCGGGCCAGGCCATGGCCCGGTTCGCGGCCACCGTCGTCGATGGCCGGATCATCGACGGCGCGGTGAACGGCGCCGCGGCGGCGGTGCGCAAGGGCGCGTCAGGGGTCCGGCGCTTCCAGACCGGTTACGTCCGGAACTACGCGCTCGGCATCGCGCTCGGGCTGGCCGCCGTGATCGCCTTCGTCATCTCCCGGGTCTGGTGGTCGTGAACCAGCTGCCCCACTTCCCGTTCCTGACCGTCCTGGTCCTGCTGCCGGCCGGCGGCGCGCTGGCCGTCGCGCTCATGGTCAACGTGCGGCGCCAGGTCACCGAGGCGGTCGGCATCGCGGTGGCGCTGGCCACGCTCGGCTTCGCCATCGCGACCACGGTGCTCATGCACACCGGCGACGGCGGCTACCAGTTCGTCTCGAAGCACGTGTGGGCGGCGTCGATTGGCGTGTCGTGGTTCGTCGGGGTCGACGGGATCTCCATCTTCCTGGTCCTGCTGGCGGCGGTCCTCTTCCCGATCGCGCTGGCCGGCGCCCGCTCGAGGACCGACGCGCGGCCCTTCATCGCCTGGATGCTGCTGCTGGAGGCGGCCTGCATCGGCAGCTTCATCTCGCTCGACCTGATCCTGTTCTTCTTGTTCTTCGAGCTGACGCTCGTGCCGGCATACTTCATCATCGCCAACTGGGGCTTCGCGCGGCGGGCCTATGCGGCGGTGAAGTTCTTCGTCTACACGTTCTTGGGCTCGGCGTTCCTGCTGGTCGGGATCGTGGTGCTGGCGTTCGTGCACCAGCACCAGACCGGTGTCCTCACGTTCTCCCTGCCGGCCCTGGAACACACTCGACTCGCGTCGAGCACCGGGATCCTGCTGTTCCTCGCCTTCACGGCGGCGTTCGCGGTGAAGGCGCCGCTGTTTCCGTTCCACACCTGGTCGCCCGACGCGTACACGGAGGCGCCCGCGGGCGGCTCGATGATCCTCTCGGCGGTGCTGGCCAAGCTCGGCACCTACGGGATCATCCGGTTCGACCTCAACCTGTTCCCGCAGGCGTCGCGGACCCTGGGCCCGCTGTTGCTGACCCTGGCCGTCATCGGGATCCTCTACGGCGCCCTGGTCGCGTGCGCGCAGAACGATCTGAAGCGCCTGGTCGCGTACTCGTCGCTCGCCCAGATCGGCTTCATCGCGCTCGGGACATTCGCCCTGACGACCGAGGGTCTGGTCGGCGGGGTCCTGCTCATGGTCAACCACGGGCTCGTCACCGCCGGGTTCTTCCTCCTGATCGGGTGGATCTACGAACGTCGCGGTAGCTGGCAGGTCGCGGAGCTGGGCGGTCTCCAGACCCCGGCACCGATCATGGCGGCGGCCTTCACCGTCGTGATGATGGCGTCGATCGGACTGCCCGGGCTGAACGGCTTCGTCAGCGAATTCCTGGTCCTCGCCGGGACGTTCCTCGTCCACCGGTGGTGGGCGGTCGCGGCCACGATCGGCGTGGTCGGTGCCGCGCTCTACCTTCTGTGGGCCTACCAGCAGGCCTTCCACGGCAAGCCGAGCCCGTCGGTCGCCCAGACCCGTGACCTCGGTTGGAACGAGCGGATCGTGATCGCCCCGCTGCTCGTCCTCATCGTCTTGTTGGGCGTGTACCCGAAGCCGGTCATCGACCGGATCACCCCCTCGGTCAACCGGCTGGTCGACCGGGTCGAGCAGGTCACGAACGTCCGCCAGCCGGCCGTCGCCACCCACGCCACGCCGCCCGCCCGTGCGACCAACGCGAGCGCGCCATGAGCCGCCACCTCTCCGAGGCGGCCAAGCACGCCCATCACGCCGTCACGTCAAATGTCATCCACGTGCCGAGCATCCGGTACCTGGGCATCCTCCCGGTGATCGTCATGCTCGGCGGTGCGGTGGTGCTCCTCGGCATGTCGTCCCTGGTCAAGCGGCCCCTCCGCCTGCGCGTCGCCACCGCCACGACCCTGATCATCTCGCTGACTGCGTTCGGGCTGGCCTGGTGGCAGTGGGCCGACGTCCAGTCGCGGGGCCCGTACACGACGATCGACCACGCGGTGGTCGTCGACGGGCTGGCCGTGCTGATCACCGTGCTCGTGACGGCGGCCATGGCGCTCAGCGCGCTGGTGGCCGAGGGGTATCTGGCCCGCGAGGGCATCGACGGCGCCGAGCTGCACGTCCTGGCCATGGTGTCGGCCGCCGGAGCGATCCTGATGGCCGAGGCCAACGACCTGGTGATCGTCTTCCTGGGCCTCGAGATCCTCTCCATCGCCCTGTACGTGCTCACCGCGTTCAACCACAAGCGGACCGAGTCCGGCGAGGCCGCGCTCAAGTACTTCGTTCTCGGCGGCTTTTCCTCGGCGGTGTTCGTCTACGGCATCGCCCTCACCTACGGCGCCACCGGGACGACCAACCTGACCCAGATCGCGTCCTTCCTCTCCCACAACGTGCTGGTCCACGACGGGGTGTTGCTGGCCGGCATGTCGCTGCTCCTGGTCGGCTTCGCGTTCAAGATCGCCGCGGTTCCGTTCCACATGTGGACCCCCGACGTCTACCAGGGCGCGCCGTCGCCGGTGACCGGCTTCATGGCCGCGGTGGCCAAGGCCGGGGGATTCGCGGCGTTCCTGCGGGTGTTCGTGTCGTCGTTCGGGGTGTTGGCATCGGACTGGCGGCCGATCATCTACGCGCTGGCCATCGTGACCCTGGTCGTCGGCGCCGGTCTGGCGGTGGTCCAGCGCGACATCAAGCGGATGCTCGCGTACTCGTCGATCAACCACGCCGGCTTCGTGCTGCTGGGGCTCCAGGCGGCCACCGCGCGCGGGGTGAGCTCGGCGCTTTACTACCTGTTCGCGTACATGTTCATGGTGATCGGTAGCTTCGCCGTCGTCACCGTGATGGGCCGGATGGGGGATGCCGACCACGACATCTCCTCCTACCGCGGCCTGGCCAAACGGCAGCCGCTGCTGGCGCTGGCATTCGCGGTGCTGCTCCTGGCCCAGGCCGGGGTGCCGTTCACGACGGGCTTCTTGACCAAGTTCCAGGTTGTGATCGCGTCGGTCGACGGGCATTCGGTTCCCTTGGCCGTCGTGGCCATGGTCTCGGCCGCCGTGGCCGCCTTCTTCTACCTGCGGGTCACGGTCCTCATGTACGCGACGAGCGACGAGCCCTCCGACGGGGTGCCGGACGCCGCGCCGACGGTGACACCGGCCTTGGTCGGGGCTGCGGGCGGGGGCAGGACCATGTGGTCGGGAACCGACGCCGCCGGCGAGACCAGGACCCGCCTCAACGCGGCCCTGTTGATGGAGGACGACGCTTCGGCCGAGCCCGCGAGCGACGAGGTCGAGACCACGACCGAGACGGAGGAGGTGACCCGCATCCCAGTCCCGGTCGGCGCGGCCGTGGCCATCGGGATATGCGTGGCCGTGACGGTCGTCTTCGGGATCATCCCGGCGCCGCTGGTCGACTTCGCGCACAGGGCCACCCTGCTGTTCCTACCCTGATCTCATGAGCGGTCCGGGGGCCATCCCCTCCAACTGGTCGTGGCGCGACGAGCCGTGTGAACCCGGCGCCACGGTCGTCTTCGACATCGACGGCGTCCTCTCCGACGCCGCCGGCCGCCAGCGGTTCCTGATGGGCGAGGACCGGGACTGGGAGGCCTTCTTCGAGGCCTGCGGCGAGGATCCGTTGGTCACCGAGCTGGCCCGGCTGCTCGAGCTGCTCGACCGGGACCTCCAGGTGGTGCTGCTCACCGGCCGGCCGCTTCGGGTGCGGCGTCAGACCGACGCCTGGCTGCGCCGGTTCTCGGTCCGCTTCGACCTGCTTGTCATGCGGGACCGGGGCGACTACGCCCGGGTGACTGTCTTCAAGCGCCGCACCGTCGAGGCGCTCCGCGAGTACGGCTTCGATCTCCGGCTGGCCTTCGAGGACGACCCGTCCAACCGGGCCATGTTCGAAGACGAGGGCGTGCCGTGCGTCTACATCCACTCCGGCTACTACGACTAGGGCGGCTCCGACCGCCGGGCTGTCCGATCCCAGGTACATGGGGTTGCTTGGGGCGCCGTCTCGGTACGCTCCACCCGTGGAAGACGGGCGGCGGGACGCGGGTTCATGGTTCGACGAGGCCCGTTTCGGGATGTTCGTCCATTGGGACCACGCCAGCCAACAGGGCCTTGAGGTGTCGTGGCCGCTGGTCGGTGGGGTGTTCGCGTTGCCTATGTGCCAATCGGTCAGCGTGGAGCAGTACCACTCCTCCGCGGCAACGTTCGACCCGGTGTCGTGGGACCCCGAGGCGGTCGCGCGCCTCGCCCGTCGGGCCGGGATGGGGTACGCGGTGCTCACCACCAAGCACCACTCCGGCTACGCGATGTGGCCGACCCGTTGTTCGGACTTCTCGGTCGAACACTCGCCGGGCGGACAGGACATCGTGGGCGGCTTCGTCGACGCGATGCGCCAGGAGGGCCTTCGAGTCGGGCTCTATTTTTCGCTCTCGGACTGGCACCACGCGGACTATCCGCCCTTCACCGAGGCGGACAAGCCCTATGTGGTCGGCGCGTCACCGCCCCGGCCAAATCCGGAGCGTTGGGAGCGCTACCTGGAGTACATGCGTGCGCAGATCACCGAACTGCTCACCGGATACGGCCGGATCGACATGCTGTGGTTCGACGGCGGCTGGGAGCGCCCGGACTGGGGGGCCGACGTCCTCGAGGCGACCATCCGGCGGCTGCAGCCCGACATCTTGATCAACGATCGCCTCCCGGGGGTGGGGGACTTCGCCACACCCGAACAGTTCGTTCCGGACTCGGCGCCCGCCGGCCGCTGGGAGACGTGCCTCACCATGAATCACAGCTGGGGTTGGTGCCCCGATGACACCGACTACAAGTCGGCGCGGCAATTGGTCCACACGCTGTGCGAGGTGGCCGGCAAGGGCGGCAACCTGCTGTTGAACGTCAGTCCCCGCGGCGACGGGTCCCTACCGGAGGCGCAGGTGGCCCGACTCGAGGCGGTCGCGAACTGGATGGATCGCAATGGCGAAGCGATACGGGCCACCGAGGCGGGGCTCGATGCGCCCCAGTTTTACGGGCCGAGCACGCGGCGCGGCGACTCGATCTACCTCCATCTCCTCATGCGCCCCTACGACGGGGCCGACGTGCGCAACGTGCCGGTACACCGAGTCCGATCGGTGCGCGAAGTGGCGTCGGGGAGGCCGCTCGAATTCCGTACGCAAACTGGGGTGATCGAGGGGCTCATGCCCGATCCCCGCGGCACACTGACGGTCGAGATCCCGGGCGACGTCGTCGGCGATCTGGCGACGATCGTGGCGATCGAGTTCGAACCCGCTCCATAATCGAGGCTGTCGTGGTGACGGCGTCGTGGTGACGGCGTCGTGGTGACGGCGTCGTGGTGACGGCGTCGGGATGACCCCCGTGCCGATCAGATTGGAGCGATCGCGCGTTGGGCTGCGAGCCCAACCGCGAGACCTGCTGCCAGTGCAAGCGCCGCCAGCACGAGAGTCGGGAGATCGCCAAAGCGCTCGTAGAGGGTGGCGCCGGTCCTGAGCGAGACGGTCCCTGTGAGCACCTGACGCGCGGAGAGTCGGGAGCGCTGCAGCACGGCGCCGCGGTTGGTGACGAACGAGGAGTATCCGGTGGGTGCGGCCTGCACGAGATCACGCCCCTCCTCGACGGCCTGGACCCGGTCGGCGGCGACCTCCTGGCTGGGCATCTGGTCGCTCGAGTACGACGACGTGTTGGTCGGGACCACAAGCAGCTGGGCCCCCGCGCGCACCGACGAGCGGCCCCGGTCGGCGAAGAAGACCTCGTAGGAGACGAGGACCCCGAGCGGTCCGGCCGGGGTCCGCATCAGGCCGGTGCCACGGCCCGGTATGGCGTCGCGTGGCACCGCGGCGAGGGGGGCCAGGTGGGAGAAGAAGCCCCGGAACGGGACGTACTCCCCGAAGGGGACCCGATGGACCTTCTCGAACACCGAGACGATGTGCCCGGCGGGGCTCCAGGCCACGATCTCGTTGCGGAACGTGGCGTGCGGTTGGGTCACCGTCACGCCGGCCAATACCGTCGCGTCGAGGTACTTCGAGAGGGCGGAGAGGTGCGCGGCATCCACGCTCTCGCGGAGCGGCGCGGTCAACGCGACGACGTCCTCGGGCCAGACGACGAGTCCGGGCCGTGGCCGGGTCCCCTGGAGCGGGATGCTCGCGGCGAGCTCGGCACCGAAGACACCCGCTTGGTTGGTCTCGAACTGACCGAAGCCGCGCACCCCCCCTCCCTGGACCGCTGCGACCCGGAGCGTGCGGACCGCGCCGCCACCGTCGGGGGCGAGGTCGGCGGCAATCCCGACGAGGACGACGAGCACCAAGGCCGCGACGCCCAGCCACGGGACGCTGAACACATGACGCCGACGCCATGCCAGCGCCCATATTCCGATCTCGCCGAGTGCCGCACCCCCCGCCCACACGATCGCGGTCAGGAGCAGCGGGCCTCCGAGCCGGGCGGCACCGAGCAGCGGGCCGTTCGACTGGCCGAGGAACACGCCCCCGATCGGCAATCCGCCGAACGGCCACCCGAAGCGGAGCGCCTCGGCCAGGGTGGATGCCCCGATGAAGGCCGGCGCCCGGCCACGGCCCGGTGGGGTCGCCGTTGCGGCGGCCGCGACGCTGAGCGACTCCAACAAGATCAGGACCACTGCGCCGTACCAGTTGAAGCCGTGCGCCCAGTACAGGCCGATCGAGAAGCACCCGATCCCGGCCACCCACCCCGCCAGCAGCCGGGCCCGGAGCCGCAGGCCGCGGAGCCGCCAATAGAGGAGCGCGGCGCCGACGAACGCGACCGGCCACGCGCCGAACGGTGGCAGCGACAGCGCCAACAGGACCCCGGCGGCCAAGGAGGGGAGCACGACCCCACCCCGGCGCACCTTCATGAGGTCGGTCCGGGCCCGCTCGGTTCGTCGGTCCTGGTGCGGAGCGAGGCGAGCATTGACCGGGCCGCCTCCCGCCCGCTGGCCACGCACGCCGGGACACCGACACCTCGGTACGCGGCTCCGGCCACCGCCACCCCGGGCAGCCGCTTCACGGCGGCCTCGATGCCGCTCACGCGCAGGAGGTGTCCCACCCGATACTGAGGGAACCCGGCTGGCCAGCGGGTGACCATCGATTCGCTCGGGGTCCCGGTCATCTGCAGGATGGCGGCCAGCTCGGCGACGACCCGGTTGGTGAGCTGCGCGTCGTCCATCTCGTCCGCCCGCGGGTCGCCCGCCCGGCCCGCCGACACTCGAAGAAGGGTCTGACCCGGTCGGGCGAGGCGTGGCCACTTGGCGTCGAGGAACGTGCACGCGGTGAGCAACAGGTCGTCGCCGTGGGCCGCGGCGAGCGGGGAGGGGGTATGCCGGGGTACGAGGAAGCCGGTGCCGGGCGGCAGCGAGACGCCGTCGGCCGGGACCGAGAGGGTGACCACCGACACGGACGCATAGTCGATCGTCCGCTCGAGCGTGGCCGCGTCGGCGTCATGGGGAGCGAGGAGGTCGGCCACCACGCCCGCCTGGACCGCCAGGACGAGCCCGTCCGCATTCACGGGGCCACCCGGGGTCTCCGCGGTCCATCCGGCGGCCGACCCGGTGCGGGTGAGGCGCTCCACCGGGGTCGCCGTCCGGATCTCGACACCACGCGAGCGCAGCTGCGCCTCGAGGCACTCGACGAGGGAGCGCATGCCGTGGGCGAGTGCCCAGAACGTCGGTGGCGCGTCCTCGTTGGTCGGTGCCGACGCGGGGCTGACCCGGCGCAGCGCGCGCATCAGCCCGCCACGTTGGGACGCCGCCGCCAGCAGCAGTGGGAGGACTGCCGCGGTGCTCATGTCGGCGACCGATCCGGCGTGGATCCCGCCGATCAGCGGATCGACGAGAGTGTCGACGACGCGGCGACCGAGCCGGCGTGACACGAGCGGGCCGAGGGCCCGGTCGCCGAGCGGGCCCCGGCGGTCGGGGCGGGGTGCGATGGCGTCGCGGAGCAAGCGCATCGAGCCGGCCCTTCCGAGGACACCGGAACGAGCCACGGGCCACCAGCGCGTCGGCACGCCGAGCATCAGGCCCGCCGGTAGCGGCCGGAGCCGGCCCCGCGCGTAGACGGAGGCGCCCGATGCGCCGATCGGCACGAGCTCGTCGCCCAGCCCCAGCTCACGGCACAGCCCGGCGGCCTCGGGCCGCCGCCCGAGGAAGGCGTCCGGACCGACGTCGACCATGCGACCCCCGAAGAGCTCCGAGTGCAGCGGGCCGCCGAGCCGCGACGACGACTCGAGGACGGTGACCGCGGGTGCGTCGATGTCCGGGACCTCACCGCCGGTGAGCTCCCAGGCCGCCGCGAGTCCGGCGATGCCGCCGCCGACCACGACCACCGAGCGGCGATCGGCCGGACGCGGCGCGGGTGAGGCGAGCGCCATCAGAGGTCCCGGGCGGCCGTCCGGACCACGCCGGCCAGGATGGCGAGGAACTCGGGGTCGTCGTTGAGCGACTCGGTCCGGGCGAAGCCGATCCCGGCGGACTCTGCTCGAGCGCGGGCCTCGATGTCGAGGTCGTAGAGGATCTCCAGATGATCGGAGACGAACCCGACGGGGCACACGACCACCGACCGGCATCCCTCCTTGGCCAGCTCGTCGAGGGTGGCCAGGAGATCGGGACCCAACCACTCCTGATCCGTCCGTCCGGCGCTCTGCCAGGCCACTCGCCAGGGCACCGAGGCCCCGTCGAGGTCGGCCGCCTTTGCCACCAGTTCACCCGACCGTTCGACCTGGTCGGGATACGGGTCGCCGCCGGCGCGGACCGATGCGGGCAGCGAGTGCGCGGTGAACAGGACGGCCGGATCCGGCCCGGCCGCGCCGAGCGCGGCGTCGACCCGGCGGGCCAGCAGCTCGGGAAATCCCGGGGCGTCGAACCACTGGTCGACCCGGGTGAACGGGAGACCGGGGTGGGCCGCCTCCACTGCGTCGCGTGCTCGATCGAGATATTCGCCGGACCCGCGTGACGAGCGGTGCGGTGTCAGGACGAGGCCGACGATCGCGGACACACCGCTCGTCGATAGCTCGCCAGCCGCGCGCTCGACCGACGGTTCGGTGTGTTTGGCGCCGTAGGTGACGGTGAAACGACCGGGATCCCCGGCCTCGAGGCAGGCCGCCAGCCCGTCGACCTGCGCGCGGGTGCGTTCGGTGAGGGGCGAGACACCGCCGATCTCGCGGTAGCGGCGAACCAGGTCGTCGAGCTGCTCGGGGGACGGGGAACTGCCGCGGCGGATCCGCGTGTAGAAGGGCTCGACCTCCTCGAGCGAGCCCGGCGTGCCATGGGCCATCACCAACACCCCGACCGGGGCGCTCACGCTCCGACTCCGGCCCGGCCCTCTGCGTGCACCAGTTCGACGACGGCCCCGAGGATGCCCGGGTCGGTCTCGGGCAGGACCCCGTGCCCCAGGTTGAAGATGTGCCCCGGCTCGGTCCCGGCGCACTCGAGGACGGCCCGGGTCTGCTCGGCCACGACATCGAACGGGGCAAAACATGCCGCAGGGTCGAGATTCCCCTGGACCGCCCGGTTCCCTCCAACCCGCGCCCTCGCGACGTCGAGCGGGACCCGCCAGTCCACCCCGACCACGTCGGGTCCCGCCGAGCTCATGAGGCCGAGCAACTCGCCGGTCCCGACCCCGAACAAGATCGACGGGACGCCGAGCGCTGAGACGGCGTCGAGGACTCGCTTGGTGGCGGGGAGCGCGAACCGCTCATAGTCGGCCGGGGACAGGGCGCCCGCCCAGCTGTCGAAGAGCTGCACGGCGTCGACCCCCGCCGCGATCTGCGACGTCACCGAGTCGATGGCCAGCTGAGCCAGATGCTCGACCAGGCGTTCCCACGTGGCGGGATCGGTGTGCATCAGGGTCTTCACCTTCAAGAAGTCGCGCGACGGTCCGCCCTCGACCAGATAGCTGGACACCGTGAACGGGGCTCCGGCAAACCCGATGAGCGGCACGCTGGCGGGAAGTTCCCTCTTCAGGATCCGAACGGTCTCGAGTACGAATCCCGTGTCACCCTCGGGGTCGAGCGATCGCAGTCGGTCGAGGTCTGCCGCCGAGCGCACCGGCTCTTCCACCACCGGTCCCCGCCCGGGGACGATGTCGACGCCGAAGCCGGTTGCCCAGATCGGGACGACGATGTCGGAGAACAAGATGGCGGCGTCGACCCCGTAGCGGCGGATGGGCTGCAGGGTGATCTCGGCGGCCAGGTCCGGCTGGATGATCGTGTCGAGGATGCTGCCCGGGGCCCTTGTGGCCCAATACTCGGGCAGCGCGCGCCCGGCCTGGCGCATGAACCACACCGGCGTGTGGTCGACCGGCTGCCGTCGGCACGCGGCGAGGAACGGCGCGGTCGGGCTGTCGCTCACCAGGGCTCCCGACGCCGGGTCGGATCGGGCGTCGGCCCCCGGCTCAAGCGGGCTCGATGACGACGGCGGTGCCGTATGCGCAGATCTCGGTCCAGTTGCCACCCATCTCAGAGGTGTCGAACCGCATCGCGATCACGGCGTTGGCGCCTCGCTCGGTCGCCTCTTGGACCATCCGATCAATGACCTCCTGTCGGCTCTTTTGGAGGTTCTTGGTCATGCCGACCAGCTCCCCGCCCACGATGGACTTGAAGCCGGCGCCGAGCTGGGAGAACGCGTTCCGTGACCGGACCGTGAGCCCGAAGCACTCGCCGATCACTCTGCTCACCCGGTAGCCGGGCACGTCGTTCATGGTGGAGATGAGCACGGGAATCCTTTCCTCCGGACCGCGTCGGCCCTGCCGCGCCGACCCGGGGCGCACGCTTGTTTCGCGATCATCGCAGGCCACGCGGCGGTGGACCAACGTCGAACGGTGTCGCCGTCAGCCCCTAGAATCGATCGGTTCTCTCTGCGGAGTGGGTGCCCCGTCGGCTCCCGCTCCCGAGGATGCGGCACTGATGCAGCCGTTGGAGCGGCAGGGGCAGGAAGGGACAGCGTGGCCATGGATCCCGAGCTCGAGGAAGAGCAGCGATTCCTCGATCGCGCCCACTCGGGCCTCGACTCCATGCGCGACGAGTCCCAGCGCATGCTCGAATCGGTGCTCGACCTGGGCAAAGGGGGCACCCCGCAGTCCCGAACCGAGCGTGACATCGTCGTCCGCACCAGCCTGGCCCGACTCGCCCAGCTCGACATCGGGGACCAGGGGCTCTGCTTCGGCCGCATCGACCAGGCCCCCGACGCAGAGTACGAGGTCGGCGAGGCCTTCCACATCGGCCGCCTGGCCGTGTCCGGGCCCGACCGCGAGCCGCTGGTGGTGGACTGGCGCGCCCCCGTCGCCGCCCCCTTCTATCGGGCCACCGGGCTCGACTCCCAGGGCCTAGCCCGCCGCCGTCACCTGGCCGTTCGAGCGAGGACCGTCGTCGGGTACGAGGACGAGTACTTCGGCGTCGCCATGCCGGAGCGGACGTCGTACTCGTCCGATGCCGACGGCGATCGGCCTCGCGGTGAGCTGGTCGAGGGTTCCCTCACCCTCGGCGGTCCGGGCGCCCTCCTGGCTGCACTCGGCTCCGTGCGCACCGGCCGGATGGCCGACATTGTGGGCACGATCCAGCGCGAACAGGACGAGATCATCCGGTCGCCCCTGGCCGGGCTCCTGCTCGTCCAGGGCGGCCCGGGAACCGGGAAGACGGCCGTCGCGCTGCACCGGGCCGCCTACCTCCTGTACACGCACCGGTTCCCGCTGGAGCGTCAGGGGGTGCTGGTGGTCGGTCCCAACCCGCTCTTTTTGCGCTACATCGAGCAGGTCCTGCCGTCCCTCGGGGAGACCGGCGTCACCCTCTCGACGGTGTCGGGACTGGTGCCCGAGATCCGGGTCCGGGCCAACGACGTCCCAGAGGTCGCCCGCCTGAAGGGCGATGCCCGGATGGCGAAGCTGGTGGCTCAGGCCGTCCGAACCCGGGAGCGGCGCCTGCGCAGCCCGGTCGACGTCCCGTTCGGGGCGACCGTGCTTCGGCTCGAGGTCGAGGACTCGGCTCGCATCGTCGCTCGGGCCCGTCGGCGGCCGGGGAACCACAACGCGAAGCGGCGTTTCGTCGAGCGCCAGGTCACGTCGCTCCTCGTCGATCGCTACACCCAGTTCCAAGAGGCGGCCGAGGAGCGGTACGGCCCGACCAGCCGGAGCGTCCTCGCAGCGTGGGCGAGCGAGGCCGGGGAGCCGACGGGCGACGACGAAGAGTTGAACCGGAACGACCTGGCCAACCAGTTGCGTCGGGTCCCTGCAGTCCGCGAGGCCCTCGATCGCATCTGGCCCCGGCTCGCCCCCCACGAACTGGTGCACGACCTCTTGGGGGCGCCGGCGCTGTTGGCGGCCTCCGCGGAGGGGATCTTGAGCCAGGCAGAACAGGCGATGCTCGTCCGGCCCCGCAGCCAGACCCTCGACGAGGTCCAGTGGACCGCCGGCGACGCGGGGCTGATCGACGAGGCCCGGGCGGCGCTCGGGCCGTCGCTCCCGCGTCCGACGCGGGCCCGGGCCGAGCAGAGGGCCCGGGCCGAACGGCCCCAGGACGGCTCGTTTTGGCCCCCGGGACTCGACCCGTCACCCGAACCGGCGGTCGTCGTCCGGAGCACGACCGAGGACGAGGTTCGCTCCTTCGGCCACATCGTGGTCGACGAGGCTCAGGATCTCTCGCCGATGCAGTTGCGCATGCTCGCCCGGCGCTCCATTTCGGGATCAATGACCGTCGTCGGCGACATCGCACAGGCCACCGGCGCCTGGACGCCGACGCGCTGGGACGAGGTGGTGGCCCACCTGTCGCCGAAGCACCCGCCCCGGCTCGTCGAGCTGACGGTCAGCTATCGGACCCCGGCCGAGGTCGTGGAGGTGGCCGCCCGCGCCCTCAAGGCGGCCGTCCCCGAGTTGCGCCCGCCCCTGCCGGTGCGTCGGTCCGGCTTCGACCCCCTGATCGAGCAGGTCTCTCGCGGTTCCCTCGCCTCGCGGGTGGCCGAGGTGGCGGCGGACCAGGTCGCCGCCGTCGCCCCGGGGCGCGTCGCGGTCCTTGCGCCCGCCGTGTTGCTCCCCGAGTTGCACCGCGCATTGGACGAACACGGCCTGCACCCGACCGACCCGCGCGACGCGTCCGGGGAGGGCCTGGCGGCCCCGCTGGTGGTCCTCCCGGCCAACGAGGCCAACGGGCTCGAGTTCGACGGCGTCGTCGTCGTCGAGCCGGCCGGGATGGCCGAAGATGCGGCCTCCGGGGGGGAGGGGCCGCCTCCGATCGACCACCGTGGCCTGCGAACCCTCTACGTCGCGCTGACCCGTCCGACCCAGCGGTTGGCGGTTCTCCACGCTCTTCCGCTCCCGGTTGATCTGTCCGCTGACTGATCCCGGGGCCCGGTGGCAGCCGGGACGAGAGATTCTTGGTGGGCGACCCTGCGCGGGCCGGAACGCCCTCACCAGCATGTTGGCGTTTCGTGCCTGCGGTCGAGTAGGAAATAGCCCGTGAGCCAGGCGATCTCGGTGGGCAAGCCCGCCAAGAGTCCCCGCATCACCCACGACCGTCCCCCGATGCTCGCCATCGGGGTGATGATCTGGCTCGGCTCCGAGCTCATGTTCTTCAGCGGCCTGTTCGCCGCCTTCTTCACCATCCGTTCCGAGCACACCGTCTGGCCCCCGACGGGCACCCATCTCGACACCATCCGTGCCGGCATCTTCACCGCGGTGCTCGTGTCGTCCAGCTTCACGATGCAAAAGGCCGTCTTCGACGAGGAGCGTCGCAATCGGCGGGCCGCCAAGATCTGGGTCGTCCTCACGATGATCTTGGGCTTCGCGTTCTTGGTGAACCAGGCGACCGAGTGGTTGTTCATGACCACGCGACCGAGCACCAACTCGTACGGGTCGCTGTTCTTCATCATGTCGGGGCTGCACGGTCTGCACGTCTTCTTGGGACTCGTCGCGATGGTGTTCTTGCTGCTGCGCATGAAGGGGAAATCCGGTGACCCCGGAGAGCTGTCGGTCTTCCAGGGCGTGAGCTACTACTGGCACTTCGTCGACATCGTCTGGATCGGCCTGTTCAGTTGTCTGTTCCTTCTCAAGTGATGTCGCGCCTTCGCCGGGCCTTCTCGAGTCGCCTTCTCCTGCCGGGAGCGGTCGTCGTCGGGGTCGCTCTCGGCGGCATCATCGCATTCGGCGGTTCCGCGACCGGTGCGGCGGGCGGCGGCGCGCCGTCCTCCTACGGCGACTCGGCGATCCTCTACCAGTACCCGCCGACGAGCTATGTACCGGCCGGTCAGGCCCTCTTTGCGACCTTCTGCTCGAGCTGCCACGGGAGCAGCGCGCAGGGGACGTACCGAGCCCCGAACCTGGTCGGCGTCGGCGCCGGGACCGTCGCCTTCTGGGTGACCACCGGGCGCATGCCGGCCGAGAACCCCAACGCGATCCAGGCGCCCCGCAAGCCGGCCCGCCTGAACAACCAGCAGGCCCTCGAGGTCGCCGCCTTCGTCAACTCGCTCGACCCGGCGAAGCCCGGCATCCCGAACGTCAACCTGAAGGGCGCCAACCTCGCCGACGGCGCCGACCTCTACTCGCTCAACTGCGCGGCTTGCCACACCATCACCGGCGCCGGTGACGAGCTCGCATTCGGCACCTTCGCACCATCGCTGCGCGCGGCCACCGTCACCCAGATCGCCGAGGCGATTCGGACGGGGCCTGGCAACATGCCGCGCTTCAGCGGCAACCTCACCAACGCGCAGGTCCGCGACGTTGTCGCCTATGTCTCCGAGACGATCCAGCACCCGGCCAACCCGGGCGGTTTCGCTCTGGGTGGCGTCGGGCCGGTGGCCGAGGGCTTCGTCGCCCTGCTCTTCGGCGTCGGCCTCCTCGCGCTCGTCGGCTACTGGATCGGGGAGCGGTCATGACCGACGGCACCGACCACGAGCCCACGCCGATCGAAGTGGCCAACTTCGACGACCCGCACCTCCAGGTCGCCGCGGTCGATCCTGAGCGCGCCGAGCGGGCCATCGCCGTCTACTTCTTCATCGGCATGGTTGGGATGGGGGTGTTCGGCGCGGCCTACTGGCAGAACTGGAAGCCGTGGACGCTCGGCCTCTCCCTTGGCGTCGGACTGTTCTTCATCGGCTTCGGGCTGTCCGCGTGGGGCAAGTACCTCATGCCCCAGGGGCCGTTCACCGAGGCCCGCCATGCCCTCCACTCCTCGCTGGCCGAGCGCGACGCGATCGCCGCCGCGCTGACCGAGCGGACCGGGGTGGTCGTGCGGCGCCGGTCGATGCTGCTCGGGCTCCTCGGCGCGGGTCTCGGCATCTTCGGCATCGCCGGGCTCGGGTTCCCCTTGCTCCGGTCCCTTGGGCCGTTGCCGGGCAAGGCAATGACCAAGACCAACTGGCGGAAGGGCTCGCTCCTTGTCGACGCCAACGGCCGGGCCATCCATCGCGACGAAATAGACCCCGGGGGGCTCGTGACCGTCTTCCCGGCCGGGTACGAGAACAACGACGCCACCCTGGCGATCGACCAGACCGTCCTCATCAGGGCGCAGACCGGCCCGCTCGTCACCGAGCCGGGGCGGGCCACCTGGGCGCCCGACGGGTACGTGGCCTACTCCAAGCTCTGCACCCACGCCGGCTGCCCGGTCGGTCTCTACGAGAAGGAGCTGCGCCTCCTCGTCTGCCCGTGCCACCAGTCGATGTTCAACATCGACAACGGAGCGGTGCCCCAGTTCGGCCCGGCGCCCCGCCCGCTTCCCCAACTGCCCCTCTACATCGACGAGTCCGGGTTCCTCCGGTCCCAGTCCGGGTTCGACCAGCCGGTCGGACCGGGATACTTCGAGCGATGAGCCCCGTCCCCATCCCGCGCACCAAGCGAGAGGCGACCCAGGCCCGCGGCCCGTATGGCCGGGTCGGCCAGATCATCGGGGAGCTCGACGACCGCCTCGGCGTGGCCAAGGGCGGCCGGACCTTCCTCGACAAGATCTTCCCGGACCACTGGTCGTTCATGTTGGGCGAGATCGCCCTCTACTCCTTCGTCGTTCTGATCGCGACCGGCATCTTCCTCACCCTCTACTACGAGCCGTCGCAGACCCAGCTCATCTACCACGGCGCGTACGTGCCGCTCCGGGGCCAGCGCGTCACAGCGGCCTACGCATCGACGGTCGACCTCAGCTTCTCGGTCCGAGCGGGCCTCTTGATGCGCCAGATGCACCACTGGGCCGCCGACGTCTTCTTGGGCGCGATCGTGATCCACATGGCCCGGATCTTCTTCACCGGCGCCTTCCGCAAGCCCCGCGAGCTCAACTGGACCATCGGGCTGACGCTGCTCATCCTCTCGATGACCAACGGGTTCATCGGCTACTCGCTGCCCGATGACCTCATCTCGGGCACCGGGCTCCGCATCCTGTTCTCGATCGTGCTCTCGATCCCGTTCGTCGGCACCTACATCGCCTTCTTCCTGTTCGGTGGCAACTACCCCGGCACGATCATCATCGACCGGCTGTACATCATCCACGTGCTGATACTCCCGGCGATCATCGCCGGGCTGATCGGCGCGCACCTGTTCCTGCTGGTGCGCCAGAAGCACACCCAGTTCCCGGGCGGCGGCAGGACCGAGGAAAACGTCGTCGGGTCGCCGATGTACCCGACCTTCATGGCCAAGACGACGGGCTACCTGTTCATGGTCACGGCCGCGATAACGCTCTTGGGCGGGCTCGCGCAGATCAACCCGATCTGGCAGTTCGGCCAGTACCAGCCGGACAAGATCTCCTACGCCGTCCAACCCGACTGGTACATGGGCTGGCTCGACGGGGCCCTGCGCATCATGCCGAGCTGGGAGTTCACCGGCTTCGGCCACACCATCCCGTTCGTGGTGCTCCTGCCGGCGGTCGTGTTCCCGGGGCTCATCTTCACCCTCTGTTACGCGTGGCCGGCCATCGAACGCCGGTTCACCGGTGACAACGAGATCCACCATCTCTTGGACCGGCCCCGGGACCGGCCGAAGCGCACCGCCGCCGGTGCGGCCATGATCGCCCTGATGTTCGTCTTGCTCGGCGCGAGCGCGACCGACGTGCTGGCCAACTTCTTCCAGGTCCCCTTGAACGAGGTGCTCTGGACGTTCCGCATCCTCGTCCTGGTCGTGCCGCCGCTGGTCGGCATCTTCGTCTGGCGGATCTGCATCGAGATGCAGGGTGGCGGCGCCGACATCGGCAAGCGCAAGCGGGCGGTCTTGATGTCGCGCAGCGCGACCGGCGAGTACACGACCGTTCCGACGGCGCCCCAGCCCGACGACGAGCACGAAGAGCTCGAGCCGATCCCGGTGCCGGTGCACATCGAGCTCGAACCCTCCGGCAACGGGTCGGACGACTCGGGCGTGCGCACCGTCACCCGCTAGCAGCAACCCCGACATCTGACGGGCGTCCGGTCTGGCGCCAGGGTGGGCGTCGCGAGGGAATTACAGCTAGTCCTCGCCGAACCAGTCACCCGCCTCTGCAGCGGTGCGAGGTGCCTGCGTGGACGAGACGAGCGAGGTGTACACCACGATATTGGACAGGTAGTGACCCGTCTCGGGGTCGAATGTCCCTCCACACGTCACCAGTTGGAGCGCGCTGTAACCATGTGGCGCGTAGACCAATGAGGTAGGGAACTGGTCTTTCGGGTATATGACCACGGTGTCGACTACGAAATGCGCGGTCACCCCGTCGGCCAGGCTGACGTCGATCTTGTCACCGGCGATCAGCTGCGGCAGCTTGAAGAACACGCCGGGGCCGAGGTACGAGTCGACATGACCGAGGATGACCGCAGAGCCGGCCTGTCCGGGAGACGGGCCCAAGTGGAACCACCCGGGTTGCTGCACGTCGGTCGGGACCTGCACGGTTCCGTCGGGGTTGAGCCCGAGCTGGGACAGCGAGACCAGGAGCCCGATCGCCGGGATGCCGATCGCGGTCGGTTGTGAACGAGCTACCTGGGGAACGGCGGGAACGGAGGCGCCCCCGACCGCGGCGGGCGGGGGGAGTTGGGGGCCGACGGGCCCGGCCAGGGGGTGCAGATGGCCGCGGAGGCCCACCTCGAGGCACGCCACCGCTATGAGCAGGAAGGTGGCCGCCACCACCAACCACCCCTGCCGGCGCGTCCGGGCGCCGGCAGGGGTAGTCGAGGTCATCTACTGCTCGTCGATGCCGGTGTCGCTCGAGGCGATGAGGTCCCGACGCCGACGCATGGCCAACCCGGTCGCCACGACTGCGGCGAAGAGCAATGCTGCGCCGAGGACGACCATCAGTTCGTTGTCACCCGAGCGAGCCGCTCCACCGAGGCCGGTGGAGGGAGCTCCGACGGGGAGGACCACGCTGGGTGTGGCACTGGCCGCGCCCGAGGTTCCGGTACCGGTCACCGAAGAACCACTACCGGCGAGCGGGCTTGCGCCCGTACCACCCGGGGTGGTGCCAGTCGGCGAGGTCACGGGCGCCGCCGGGGGAGTCACCGGGGGAGTCACCGGGGGCGTGACCGGGGGCGTGACCGGGGGCGTGACCGGCGGAGTCA
>PLWZ01000026.1 GCA_003151235.1 Acidimicrobiaceae bacterium | reverse complement strand
TCGACTTACACCTCTCGGCGGGACGCGATCGGAAAAATCATGCTGGTGGCTCTGGCAACGACCAAATCCAGATCCTGATTTACCCGGCTATGTCCGTGAAAGCTCACCTCGCAGGTGACGCCCGATTGCCTCCATATCAAAAGGTCGTGCCCAAGATCAATCTCAACCGATGACCCCTTCCGGACTTCCGAGCACTCGTACAGTTTCGCTGTCGAGCCGTGCACAACCAAACTTCGACTTTGATTGATTGCCTTGCAGTAGGACGGAACCACTCGGACGGGTCTATTCGGTAAGCCATCGAGATTGAGATTCTTCCCGGCATAGATGACAAAGTGGCCGAGTGGACCTCCTGTAGACGATGTATTTCCAGGAACGCCGACGTAGTGAGAGGGGACCTGGAAACTGTATTGGTTCCAGATGAAGTACCCGGTGACCGTGCCAATCGTCGGGGTGCCGCCAGATTCGGGACCGGGGATCGGATCAGGGATCAAGCCCGGACAAGGAACGGGGCCGTGAATCTCGTTGGCGGCCCGTTGACACTGACTGTGTTGTGCGGAGGAGATAGGTATCAACCGAACACCGCCAACGGTGATCGGTTCCATTGGCCTGACCACGTTGGATGTCGTCGAAGCACTCGTCGATTCAGTTGATGTTGACGTTCTCGCAGTAGTGCAACCCACGGCGAGCAAGGCACCGATCAAGAGATAGAGGTGCCGCCAATGCAACACTTCATCAATCTAGGTCTTACACGAGCCGCTTTTCCGATGACCTCTTAGTAGAGATGGACGCACGTCAACCGTGGGGCATCGACAGCTCCCAAACAGGCCAATGTGCAAATGGTGCAACCGCTCCGGGTCGGCGTCGTAGTCGGGGGTGAGGGCGGTCATCGAGCGGCCAAGGTATCGGGACCGACCATCGAGCGAACCTCGCGCCGGGCCCCCACTGCCAACACCACAAGGAGCGTCGCGCCGGCGAGCGTGAGCGAGTTCCCTAGCAGATCGCCGAGCCAGCCGTGCACCGACCACCAGTACGGTTCGGCGATCGCGATCACCAGGACAGCGACGAGCGCGGAGGTGAGCGAGCGGTCCTTGCCCCACCGCTCCACCACCACGACTGGAACGATCACCACCCACGACCAGTGGTGGGACCACGAGATCGGGCTGATGAGCAGCTCGGTCAGGGCAAGCGCGAGGAGTGCGTCGATACTACGGCCGAGCCCGACCAGCCACCGCGCCGCCAACACGCCGACCACCAGCGTGACCGCCGACGCGGCCACCCACAGGACGACACCAAACCCGCCGGCGTGGAACGGCGCCCGATGCACGACGCCGTTCCATGACTGGTTGCTCACGAGGCCGACCGGACCGGTGCGGGCGGGGCTGAACGCCTCATGGAACCAGTAGCGGGTCGAGTCCGACGGGACGATCAACCACGCCAAGGCCGTGGCGGCGACAAAGCATGCTCCGCCACGCACTGCCGACCGTCGATCCCGGTCGACGACGAAGTAGGCCAGGTAGACGAGGGGCGTCAGTTTGATCGCGGCGGCGACGCCGATGAGCAGTCCGCGTGCGCGGCCCTTCACCCGCGCGACATCGACAACCACGAGGGCCATCAGCAAGAGATTGATCTGGCCGTAGTCGAGGTTGCTCCGTAACGGCTCGAGAGCGAGCGTCCCGACCGCTGCGCCAGCTGTGACTAGGAGGAGGGCCGGCCGCCGCGACACTCCGAGGGCGGTCACGATCACGAGGTACAGGAGTCCGATCAGTGCGAGCCCGTTGCACAACCACCACAACCCCTTTATGACCGCCAACGGCCCGAGTGACAGCGGGCTCAGGACCAGCAGCGCGAACGGGGGATAGGTAAACGGCAGGCGGCTGGCGGTGAACAAAGAGGAATAGGGCGCACCTTGGTGATACAGGGAGTGGCCAGCGGCCCGGTAGACGCGTAGATCGAGCGCCCAGCCACCTCCCCAGTGGGCGAGATAGAAGCCGATGAACGCCCAGGCGACGACCGCCACTCCGATCACCCAGGTCGATCGGGGAACCGATCCGATCGGCCGGCCCAAAGCTGGCTGAGTCATCCCGATCGATGTTGCCACAGCGGATCGGCTCCAAACCGGGGTCATCTCGTGGAGGCCCCCGTGACGCGCGACCATCGGGAGGTGACCACGATCGATCCGACGTTCTTTGCCGAGGCCGTGGATGTCGTCGGTGCGAACCACGTGCTCAGGGACGCCGATGTCGTGGCCGGGTACACGGCCGATTGGACAGGACGATTCACCGGCACGTCGCCGGCCGTCATCCGACCGGGCAGTACCGAGGAGGCGCAGGCGTTGGTTGGCCTGTGCCGGCGTCACGGTGTGGCCCTCGCGCTCCAGGGCGGCAACACCGGCCTTTCGGGGGGCACGGTTCCGTTGGCGGGCGAGGTGGTCTGCAGCCTCCGTCGTCTCACTTCGCTCGAGCTCGACACGGTGTCCGGGCAGGTGTCGGTCGGCGCGGGCGTCGTGCTTTCCGACCTCCAGGCCGCGGCGGAGGCGGCCGGCTGGGCCTATGGCGTCGACTTCGCGAGCCGTGGAAGCGCCACGCTCGGCGGATCGGTGGCGACGAACGCCGGCGGGATGCGGGTGCTCCGCTACGGCGACACCCGGGCCCAACTGCTCGGCCTGACCGCGGTGCTCGGCACCGGGCACGTGGTGTCCCACATGGGCGGGTTGATCAAGGACAACACCGGGTACTTCTTGCCCGGGATCTTGTGCGGCAGCGAGGGCACCCTCGGGCTGGTCACGGCCGCCCGACTCAGGCTCGTCCCCCGGGCCCCCGAACGGGTGGTGGCGCTGCTCGCATTCGGGGAGGTGGCGGGCGCGATCGAGGCGGCGTCAACGCTGCGCCGCCAGCTCCGGACCCTGTCGGCCGCCGAGTTGTTCCTCCAGCCGGGGATGGACCTGGTCCGTGCGCACACCGGTCAGGCCGCTCCGTTCGGTGGCCCGCACGGTGCGTACCTCCTGGTCGAGGCGAGCGACGACCGCGATCCGACGGCCGACTTGTCGCTGGCGGTCGATTCGCTGCCCGGCGTCGCGGCCGTCGCGGTCGCTGCCGACCCGCTGCGGGCAGCGGAGCTGTGGCGGTACCGCGAGGGCCACACCGACGCGATCAACCACCACGGCACGCCGCACAAATTGGACGTCTCGCTCCCGCCGGCGGTCCTGGCTGACTTCGTCGGGCGCGTGCCGGGTGTCGTCGAGTCGGTGTCGAGCGGTGCAGAGGTGTGGCTGTTCGGGCATGCTGCCGACGGCAACGTGCACGTGAACGTGACCGGCATCGCGCCCGACGACGACGCGGTGGACGACGCGGTGTTCAAGCTGGCGGCCGCCATGGGCGGGTCGGTGAGCGCCGAGCACGGGATCGGCACGGCCAAGCGCCGATGGCTCCACCTCAACCGCACCGAGGACGAGGTCGCAGCGTTCGGCGTCCTGAAGGCGGCGCTCGACCCCGACGGCGTGCTCAACCCCAGCGTGCTGCTCGGCGGCTGAACCCTCAGATCGAGCCCTGGCGGGTCTCCATGAGATGGCGGAACGCAGCGGAGCGCTCCTTGTAGTTGCGGAACTGCCCGAAGCTGGCCGCGGCGGGCGACAAGAGCAGAACTGACCCCGATTCACACCACGCGAGCGCGCGCTCCACGGCTGTCTCGAGGTCGCCGGTGTCGTGGACCTCCACCGGTGGTCCGGTCGGCGCGACCGCCTCTGTGATTGCGGCGTGGATGCGGGAGCCGTTCACGGGAAGGGTGACCACGAACGTCGGCTCGCGCCGCGCGGCCAGGCGAGTGGCCAACGGCGTGTAGTCGATGCCCCTGTCTGCCCCGCCGACGATCAGCGCCACCGGCCGACCCGCAAAGGCATCGATCGCCGCGATCGCGGCCAGCGCGTTCGTGGACAGACTGTCATCGACAAAAACGACCCCATCCACCTCACCGATTTTCTGGAGCCGGCTGTCCAGTCCGGTGAATCCGCTTGCGGCGCGTCCGAGCGCGTCGTCGTCGGCGGCTTGGTCGACACCGAGGGCGATCATGCATGCCCGCGCGATCAAGGCGTTGACGCGATTGTGCGAACCGAGCAGGCCCAGGGCTTCGGTCCACGGAGCGGGCTGGTCGGCGACCCACTCGACGCGCGGCCCGAGCTGGCCAACCTCAGCGTGGAGTTCGGTGCTCCCGGAGTCGGCGATGGTGAGCTCGGCCCCCGGCTGGGTACAGGCCGAGAGCTTGTCGGCGTAGTAGCGCTCGACGCTGCCGTGCCAGTCCAAGTGGTCCGGATGCAGTGAGGTGACGGCCACCACCGGGGGCGAGCAGCCGAGGTCGGTGGCCTGGAAGCTCGACACCTCGACGGCGGTGAACTCCGCCTCATCGACGTTGTCGGGGTCGTAGGGGAGCCGACCGATGTTGCCGGCGACGAGGCAGGAGCGGCCGAGGCCGCGAAGCAGGTGGCCCACGATGGTCGTGGTGGTGCTCTTGCCCTTGGTCCCGGTGATGCAGACGACCCGGCTCCGATCCGCCTCTTCGAGCCAGAGGCCGAGCCCGCCGACGACCGGGATGCCCTGGTCCCCGAGGGCGACCACGTCGGGCCGGTAGCGGCTGATCCCGGGGGTCTTCACCACGACCTCGCAGTGCGAGAGCGCCTCCCACCCGCCGCCGGCCGTCGAAAGGACCCGAAGGCCCCCCGCGTCGGCGTTCTGCGGCCGGTCGTCCGCGATCACCGGCACCGCCCCGATCGACAGCAGCTTGCGGAGATTGGCTCCGCCCTCCACACCGAGGCCCCACACACCGACGGAGGCCCCGGCGAGGTCAGACCAGCAGATCCTCGGTCGCGAAGTCATCGGGGATGTCGTGGGGGTCATGGGGTGCCAGCAGGGCGGCAACCTCCCGCGGCGTGACGGGGGGCAGCTTCCCTGCGAGCCGTTGCAGCAGCTCGTCGTCTTGTCGGTCACCGCGCTCGGCCGCCAGCGCCGCCGCGGCGCGACACTCGCCGACCTCGCCCACGCACTCGAACGGCTTCGGATCCGGTGACAACCCGACGAGGACGGCGAACCGTTCGTAGAGGTCGGCGCGCGACAGCGGCTCTCGACCGTCGAAGATCGACTCGAGTTCGACGCGGGGGACGAACGGCGCCAGCACGAGATCGATGAAGCAGCACTTGTCGCACTCGCCGCACCACGTCTCGAGCCGCCGTGAGGGGTCGACCGTGAAGGCACGGTTGCAGCTGTGAAAGACCCGGTGGTAGTCGCCGAGCTTGGCGAACCGATCGGCCACCCACACCTCGGTGTACGGGCGCAGCAGCGAGAACACCCGCAGGCGGTCACCGAGAGCCCCGGCCACGACGCCCGCGAACGCCGCCTCGAACTCCCGGCTCTTCGAGTACTGATGGTTGACGACCTCACCGTCGACGAAGAGGTTGCCCGACGACGCCGACCATTCGTTCGACATGACGACAGCGTCATACCCATGGCCGGTGGCCGCTAACACGGCCACGGCGGTGATCACGCCGGTCACCGGCACGTGGCCCTGCAGGAACCCGGTGTCCTTCGGCGGCTCGAACAGTTGGGGGTCGAGGTGTCGGACCACGCGCACGACCGGTAAACCGGTGACTGCCGCCGCCTGTTCGATGGCTGCGAACGGTGCGGTCGGCGGGCTGACCACGAACAACGATGGGTCCGGGTGCGCTCGCCGCACGAGTTCGACGCTCACGATCGAGTCGATCCCGCCCCCGAACGGGACCAGGGGGCGGCCGCCCACCGGCTCGTACGGTGCCGGCGGAATGTCGCGCACCGTGGCGTCGAACTCAAGATGCGACAGGTCGATGCGGTTCCGGTACGCGAACTCACCGAGGCCGTTCACGTAGAAGTCGCGGACCAGCGCGAGCTCGCCCGGCCGAACCTCCACGTCGATCTCGATGAGCTGGGGTGCGCCGGTCTTGTAGTACGAGACGCCAGCAAGGAGGTAGACGAGGCGGGCCGCCTCGGCCGCCGAAGGCGACGCCCAGTCGTACCGGCCGAGGTCGAAGCGCTCGATGAACGAGCGCTTCCCCAGTTCGTAGTGGCAGGTGAGCGTCCCGAGCTCGGCGTCGAGCTGGTGGCCGGCGTAGCGGAACGAGCCGGCCTTGGTGGTCGCGGTCACGGGCGCATGCGCGCGAGCAGCGCGAAGCGTCCGCAGCGACCCTCGGCACGCGCACTGAAGAACGGGCCCTTTGCCCCGGTGTCGATCGGTGCGACGGAGATGCGTTCGCCGACCAGACCGGCTCGGATCAGGATCGAATGCGCAGCCCCTCGAAGGTCGAACCACCAGTGGTCGGGCCGCGCCGGGCGCACGAACCGGTCCGCGTCACCGAGGTGGTCCCTTGCCGCGGCCACGACGTCGGCACCAACCTCGTAGCGCGCCTCGAAAATCGCGGGCCCGACCCCGGCCATCATCCGGCTCGGCTCGGCTCCGAGTGTGCGCATCGCTCCGACCGTGGCCTCGATCACCCCGCCGAGGGCGCCGCGCCAACCGGCATGGGCGCACCCGAGCACGCCCGCCTCTGCGTCGAACAGGACGATCGGGGCGCAGTCGGCGACGAGGACGCCAAGGACAATGCCCGGCTCGTTTGTCACCAACGCGTCGGTGTCGGCAATCGCGTCGCCGGTGGTGAGCGACCCTCTTCCGCGTTCGGCGGAACCCACGACGGCCACGCGTGTCCCGTGTATCTGATTCGCGCAGACGAGCGCGCCGAGGTCCGAATCGAGCACCGACAGCGCGCGCCGGCGGTTCTCAACGACCGCCGCCTCCTCGTCTCCGACGTGCAGGGCGAGATTGAGCGATTCGTAAGGGCCGGCGGACACGCCGCCGGCCCGTGTCGTGACCACGGCGTCGAGGGGTGTCCCGTCGAACGCGGTCCAGGTCAGGATCTCGATACCGCCGCGTTTGGCCAGGCGGGTCGGATTCTGGGCGTTCGTGCGGACCTGCGAGTCAGAGGTTGACATCCGGCGAGCCACGTTAGCCACGGTTGCGCTCGAGCCGGCCGGTGCCGTGGTCCGGGATCCCGTGACTAGGGTTCGACCATGGCCGACCAAGCTCGGTTCTCCGACCTCGCCATGGAGCACATGCCGGCGCTCTACAGCGCCGCGCTCCGGATGACGCGCAACCCCTCCGACGCCGAGGACCTGGTGCAGGAGACCTACCTGCGTGCCTATCGGGGCTTCGGCGGCTTCACCGAGGGCACCAACCTGCGGGCCTGGCTGTACCGGATCCTCACCAACACCTACATCAACTCGTACCGGGCGGCCAAGCGCAGGCCCGAGATCGCCGATGTCGAGGACGTCGAGGAGCTCTACCTGTACCACCGGCTTGCGCCCAGCGACGGAACGCTCAGCCGTAGCGCCGAGGAGGAGGCGCTGGCCAGCTTCACCGACGACGAGGTGAAGGCGGCCATCGAGTCCCTTCCCGACTCGTTCCGCATGGCCGTTCTGCTCGCCGACGTCGAAGGCTTCTCCTACAAGGAGATTGCCGAGATCACCGACGTCCCCATCGGAACGGTAATGAGCCGGATCCACCGGGGAAGAAGGGCTCTCCAGAAGGCGTTGCACGACTTTGCGGAGTCACGTGGACTGGTCGGCACCGCACCCGGGAGGTCGTCCGAATGAGTGGTGGTCAGGTGAGCAGCGGGCCGGGGACCGACGATGTCGGTGCCGATGTCGACTGTGGGTCCGCGATCCACCAGCTCTACCACTACCTGGACGGCGAGCTGACCGAGCAGCGCCGCAGCGAGATCTCCGAGCACCTCGACTACTGCGCTCCCTGCGCGAGCGCAGCAGGTTTCGAGACCGAGCTCCGTCAGGTCATCGCGGACAAGTGCAAGGACCACGTTCCCGACACGTTGATGCAGCGGGTGGCTCAGCAGATCGAGGCGGAGCGCCGCAAGCAGGTCGACATCGACCCGGAGCGAGAGCACCCCGAGTGAGCGGCGGTCGGTCGGGACCGTCTCGGCGATGACCGACGAGGGCGCAGACGGCGCGGGGCAGCCGCCGATCATCGATTGGGTCGTGGCCGAGCGGGTGGCTCGCTGGGTGTCCGGGCGAACAGCGACCCCGCCCAGCTACCGGCCCGCGGCGATGCAGCGGGACTTCGACGAACTGACCGCGCGGGCGGAGGGACTGGTGGCCGAGGCGACCGGACTGTCGGTCGGCAGCCCGGCCCGGGGCCGCGTGATCGACCGTCCCGGGTGGGTCGCCGCCAACATCGCCTCGTTCCAGCGTCTCTTGGGGCCGACCCTGGCCAAGCTGGCTGCGCGGAAACCTGCGTCCCCCCTCCCCGGCGTGGCCTCGGGGTTGTCCCGTCACCTGGCCGGCGCGTCGCGCTCGGTCAACGGGACCCAGCTGGCGCTGGTGCTCGCCTGGATGTCCACGCGGGTGCTCGGCCAATACGACTTGTTGCTCACCGACGGCGTCGACGAGGAGAACCAGGACGTCGTGTATTTCGTCGGACCCAACGTGGCCGCCATCGAAACCAAGTACGGGTTCGACCCGGACCAGTTCCGACTGTGGCTGGCCCTCCACGAGGTGACGCATCGGGCCCAGTTCATGGCCGTGCCCTGGCTCCGCGGATACTTCGTCTCCCTGGTCGAAGAGGGGCTCGAACCCCTCGGCTCGGATCCCCGCAAGATGGTCGACGCACTGCGGCGGGCTGCGCAGGAGATCCGGGCCGGGCGCAACCCGATGGGCGAGTCCGGAATGATCGGCCTGGTCGCGACCGAGGAGCAGCTCGCGGCGCTCCAAAAGATCCAGGCGCTCATGAGTCTCCTCGAGGGCCATGGCGACGTCACGATGGACAGGGCGGGCGCCGATGCGCTGCCCGGGGCCGAGCACTTCAGCAAGGTGCTCAGCGACCGCAGGCAACAGGCCCGCGGGCCGGCCAAGGTGCTGCAGCAGATCCTCGGACTCGAGGCCAAGATGCGCCAGTACGCGGAGGGCGAGAAGTTTGTGCGATCGGTGGAAGACGTCGGCGGTCGCCGCCTCTTCGACCGCGTCTGGCAGGGGCCCGAGTGGCTCCCGTCGCTTGTCGAGATCAGGGACCCGTCCACCTGGGTCACCAGGGTCACCCCTTCCGCCCTGGCGGGGTGAACACCGGGGACCTCGAGCCGATGACGGACTGGCCCACGGACATCGTGGCGATCGCCGGCCGCTGCACGTTTCCCGAACCCGGGGGGCCGCTCGCGTGCGCGGTCTCGGGTGGGCCCGACTCCATGGCACTCCTGGTGCTCGCGGTGGCCGCAGGCTGCAACGTCACGGCCATCCATGTCGACCACGGCCTGCGATCGGGGTCAGACCTCGAGGCCGAGTTCGTCGAGGCGACGGCGGATCGTTTCGGGGCGGCGTTCCGGAGCGAGCGGGTGTCGGTCGCCGACGGGCCCAACCTCGAAGCGCGCGCCCGGGCGGCCCGGTTCTCGGTTCTGCCCGAGGGGGCCGCGACCGGGCACACGATGGACGATCAGGCCGAGACGGTGCTCTGCAATCTGCTCCGCGGGGCAGGGTTGGATGGACTGTCGGGGATGGTGCCCGGCATGCGACACCCCCTGCTCGGGCTCCGGAGGAGCGAGACCGAGCTCGTGTGCGCGTCGATGGGGATCGAGCCGGTGCGCGATCCGTCCAACGAGGATCCGCGGCACCTCCGCAACCGGGTCCGCCACGAGCTGCTCCCGCTGTGCGCGGCGATCGCTCGTCGCGACCCGGTCCCGGTGCTGGCGCGCCAGTCCGATCTCTTGCGGGACGAAGCCTCGTTCCTGGGGGCGCTCGTGCAGGAGGCGGTGCCAGATCCGACCGATGCGCGGGCGCTGCGCGACGCGCCGCTCGTGCTGGCGCGCCGCGCCGTTCGCAGCTGGCTGACCCCGACCGAAGGCCGGACCGACCGCCACCCGCCCACAGCAGCGGCGGTCGCGCGGGTCCTCGACGTCGCTGCGGGCGCCGCCGTTGCCGCCGAAATCGGTGGTGGACGACGGGTTCGGCGCTCTGCTTCACGCCTGGCCGTCGAGGGGGAGTCCGATAGGGTTCGGCCGGTGAAGACGGAGCGTGCCGCTTCGTCGGTGCCGAGCTGGGGGCTGGCCGAGGTGGGCGAGCCCGTGGTCACCGCCGAGGCTCTTTCCGAGCGGGTGGCCGAGCTCGGCGCCGCCATCACGGCGGACTACGCCGAAGACCCGCCACTTCTCGTCGGGGTGTTGAAGGGGGCCATGATCTTCATGAGCGACCTCGCCCGGGCCATCGACCTCCCGGTCGACGTCGACTTCATGGCCGTCTCGTCGTACGGGAGCGCGACCCGCACGTCGGGGGTCGTCCGGATCGTGAAGGACCTCGACGCCGACGTGGCCGGACGGCACGTGCTGGTGGTCGAGGACATCATCGACAGCGGCCTCACGCTCAACTATCTGCGCCGCTACCTCCAGGCCCGGCACCCAGCCAGCGTCGAGGTGTGCGCCCTCCTGGTGAAGGACGGTGAGCAGCGGGTGCCCCTCGACCTACGCTACGTGGGCTTCAATATCCCCTCGGAGTTCGTCGTCGGCTACGGCCTGGACGTCGACGAGCGCTACCGGAACCTGCGCTCGGTCCACGTCTACCGGCCCCAGTCCGGGCCCGGCTGAGGCGGGGCCATGGCGGTTGATCTCGCGCGGGTGGAGAAGGCGGTCGCCGAGATCCTCGACGCCATCGGTGAGGACCCGTCGCGCGACGGCCTGGTCGGCACGCCGGCCCGCGTCGCCGCCATGTACTCGGAGCTGTTCTCAGGATTGGAGGACGACCCCGGCCGCCACGTCACCGTCACCTTCGCGGCCGACCACGACGAGATGGTCATGGTGCGCGACATCCCGTTCGCGTCGCTCTGCGAGCACCACCTGGTCCCGTTCATCGGGCGGGCCCACGTCGCCTACATCCCCAACTCGGACGGGCGCATCACCGGCATCTCCAAGCTGGCCCGGCTGGTCGAGGGCTACGCCCGGCGGCTGCAGGTCCAGGAGCGGATGACCACCGAGATCGCCGACGCCCTCGAGGCGGCGCTCGACCCCCGCGGCGTGCTGGTCGTCGTCGAGGCGGAGCACCTCTGCATGTCGATGCGGGGGGTGAAAAAGCCCGGCACCCAGACCGTCACCTCGGCGGTGCGGGGGCTGTTCCGCAGCGACCAGGCCACCCGTGCCGAGGCGATGCAGTTCGTACACGGCCGCTAAAAGCCGAAAATTCCCCGCCAACTCACACCGTCGGCGCCGAACGCGTCGCCTACGCTGCGATCTGTGTCCGATCGAGATGACGAGGGTCGCCCGATGGTGATGGGTGTGCTCAACGTCACCCCGGACTCCTTCTTTGACGGCGGGCGCTACCAGTCGAGTGCCGATGCGATCGCGCAGGGCCGAGCCATGGTGGCCGACGGCGCCGACATGGTGGACGTGGGCGGCGAGTCAAGCCGCCCGGGGGCGGCACCGGTCGACGAGGACGAGGAGCTTCGGCGGGTGATCCCGGTCATCGAAGCCCTGGCGCCGATCGGCCCGGTGTCCGTCGACACCGTGAAGCCCGGGGTCGCCCGCGCGGCGGTCGCCGCCGGTGCCCTCCTGATCAACGACGTCTCGGGCACGCTGTGGCCGGTCGCCGCCGAGTGTGGCGTCGGCTGGGTGGCCATGCACCGGCAGGGCACCCCGGCCGACATGCAGGCCGACCCCCGCTACGACGATGTCGTCACCGAGGTCCACCGCCACGTGCTCGACCTGGCCGAGCGGGCCCGCTCGGCTGGAGTCGGCGAGATCTGGCTCGACCCCGGGATCGGGTTCGGCAAGACCGTCGCCCACAACCTGGCCCTCCTTGCCAAGGTGGGTGAGCTGGTGGGTGAGGCCGAGGCGGTCGGCGCCCGGGTCCTGGTCGGGACGTCGAACAAGTGGTTCCTCGGGAAGATCGGGTCGACGGGGGGAGAGCCACTCCCCCCAGAAGAGCGGGCCGAGGGGTCGCTGGCGTCGAGCACCTGGGCCATGGCGGAGGGCGTTCACATGGTGCGGGTCCACGACGTGTTGGCAAGCGTCCGGGCCGCCTGGCTTGTCGGACCGGTCGCTCGGCGCGAGGTCGAGCTGGAGGGTGTGTCACGGTGATGCGTGTGAGCGTGCAGACATGGTGAAGGGCAAGTGGGCGGCCGGCATCTGCCCCCGCAATTTTACCTGGGTGATGAAGGACAGCTTCGCCGTCAGCGAGCGTCCGGGCGGGTTCGCGCCGAACCACCGCCGGGTGCGACGACAGGAGGAGATCATCTGGCTCCGCGTCCAGGGCTTCGACCGGGTCATCTCGCTCCTGCCCTCCCCGCACAACCTCCACGCGTACGACGAGGGCGAGCTGGTTTGGGCTCACTATCCGCTCCCGACGGCCACCGACCCTCGCTCGGTGCTCGAGGACTGCTACACCGACCTGCGCAACTCGCTTGCCGAGGGCCAGCGGGTGCTGATGCACCAAGAGGAGCTCGGGGACCGGGTCATGGGCGTCGTCGCCGGCTTCTTGGTGTGGTCCGGCCGTTTGCCGACGAATCCCCAGGCCGTGGCCATGGTCGAGCACATGATCGGGCGCCAGATGGGCCCGGCCGGGCGAGAGTTGGTCGTCGTGGTCAACGGCCCGGCACCCCGCCGGGCGGGGTGAGCGTCGACCGCATCGAGGTCCGGGCCCTGCGGGTCGTGGCGACCCACGGTGCGCTGCCCGAGGAGCGGGAGCGGGCCCAGCCGTTCGAGCTCGACCTCGACGTCTGGGTGGACACGGGGGCGGCCGGGGCGAGCGATCAGCTGACCGACACCGTCGATTACGGCACGGTGGTCGAGCGGGTGGCGGCGCTCGTCCGCGACACATCGTTCACCCTTCTGGAGGCATTGGCCGAGGCGGTGGCCCTGTCCGTGAGCGAGGTCGACGCCCGGGTGGAGCGGGTTGCCGTCACCGTGCGCAAACTGCGGCCACCGATCGGCGAGGACGTCGGATCGGTCGGCGTCCGGCTCGAACGAGGTCGACCCGGGGCGGGCCCCTCGGCACCGTGAGCGCACGCCCGACCCGCCGGGCCTTCCTCGGTCTCGGGTCGAATCTGGGCGACCGTCTGGCCGCGCTCGAGCGGGCGGTGACGGTCCTTGCCGAACGCGGCGACGTGAACGCCGTCTCCCCCGTGTACGAGACCGAGCCGCTCGGCGGCCCGGACGGCCAGGGTGCCTACCTCAACGTGGTCGTGGAGTTGACCACCCCCGACACGGCGCGCGCGCTGCTCGAGCGTTGCCGAGAACTCGAGGAGGACGCCGGGCGGGTCAGGACGGTCCGCTTCGGCCCCCGGACCCTCGACGCCGACGTGCTGCTGGTCGGCGACGAACGGGTCGACGAGCCCGATCTCACCGTGCCCCACCCCCGGATGCTCGAGCGCCGGTTCGTCCTGGTGCCGCTGGCCGACCTGGCGCCCGATGCCGTGCCTGCCGCAGCCCTGCAAACGGCTGTCGGTTCCGTGGTGCGTGTGGGTACACTGGGCGGGTTCACGACTTCGGTCACGAAATCTGATCGCTGAAGCGACCGACACCTACGGGGTTGGATCGCCGAAGGAGGTCTGGTGAGGTCCGTTCGTTTCATTGGCCCCGGTCGGGCAGGCCGTTCCCTTGCCGCGGCCCTGTCGGGCACCGGTTTTGAGGTCGTCGGCATCCTCGGTCGCCATGACGACCAGGCCGAAGCGGCCCGCGGTGTCGACGTGCTCATCATCTCCACCCCCGACGACGCCGTCGCGTCGGTGGCCGCCGGGGTGCGCCCGGACGATGGCTGCGTCGTCATCCACCTGGCCGCCTCGCTCGGTCTCGACGTGCTTGGCCGCCATGCCCGCCGGGCGTCGCTGCACCCGCTGGTGCCGTTGCCGAACCCGGCCATCGGGGAACAGCGCCTCACGGGCGGGATCAGCTTTGCTGTGGCCGGCGACCCGATCGCAGGGGAGATCGCCCGAGCGCTCGGCGGGCGGCCATTCGCCGTGGCCGACGCCGACCGTGCCGCCTATCACGCCGCCGCGTGCGTGGCCGCCAACCATGTGGTCGCGCTACTCGGCCAGGTCGAGCGGGTGGCGGCGTCGGTCGGCCTCGACGTCGACGCGTTTTTGGACCTGTCCCGTGCCGCCATCGACGACGTCGCGCGCCTCGGTCCGGCCGCCGCACTGACGGGACCGGCCGCGCGCGGGGACTGGGCGACGCTCGAGCGGCACCGCCGGGCGCTGTCGGTCGACGAGCGACCCGCCTACAACGCCGGGGTCGCCCTGGCCAACCGGCTGGCCCACGAACGGGCGACGACCCAGCGCGTCGAACAGGTCGAGCCCGAGATCGTCGAGGCGCTGGGTGACCCCGTCCGGGTCCGGGCCGGCGTGAGCTGACGTGGACGTCGTCCATTCGGTCGGGTCGTTCCGCCAGGCCCTGGAGGGGTTCCGGGCCGACGGGGCCACCGTCGGCCTCGTCCCGACGATGGGCGCGCTGCACGCGGGCCACGAGTCGCTGATGATCCGGGCGGCCGCAGAGTGTGACGTGGTCGCGGTCACGATCTTCGTCAACCCCCTGCAGTTCGGGGATCCCTGCGACCTCGACCACTACCCGCGTACCCTGGCCGACGACCTCGAGCGGTGCGCGTCGCTCGGCGTCGGGGTGGTGTTCGCGCCGAGCGTCACCGAGATGTACCCGGACTGGCCGGAGCCCCCGTCCACGCGGGTGTCGGTCCGGGCGGAGGCGGCTCACTGGGAGGGCGCGTCGAGGCCCGGGCACTTCGAGGGCGTGGCCACCGTCGTGGCCAAGCTGTTCTCGATCGCCGGGCGCAGCCGCGCCTACTTCGGGGAGAAGGACTTCCAGCAGCTGGCCGTCGTCCGGCGGATGGCCGCCGACCTGGGCTTCCCGATCGAGGTGGTCGGCTGCCCGACCGTGCGGGACCTCGACGGCCTCGCCCTGTCGAGCCGGAACGCGCGGTTGTCGGCCGACGAGCGCAGGGCCGCCACCGTGCTCTGGCGGGCCCTCGAGACCGCGCGCGTGGCCGTCGCGTCGGGTGAGCGTCGCCCGGCCGCCGTGGAGGCGCTCATCGCGTCGGTCGTGGCCGGCGAGCCCACCGTCTCGCTCGACTACGGCGCGGTCGTCGACGCGGACGACCTCAGCGTCCCGGCGCTGCTCGACGGCCACCGGCCCCTTCGGCTGATCATCGCAGCCGACGTCGGGCCGGTCCGCTTGATCGACAACGCTCGGGTCGAGGTTGCCCTGCGGGGCACCCCCCGCCAGCTCGCCTCCGGTCTCGTCGGCGCGGCCTCGGGTCGGTAGGGCCCATGCGCCGGCGCATGAGGAAGTCGAAGATCCACCGGGCGACGGTGACCGACGCCAACCTCGGCAAGGGCGACGCGTGCGCGGCAACCGGCACGCCGACCTTCGCAACGCCGTGAGCCGGTCCGAGGAGTCGGACCCGGGACCCTTCGACGTCCTCGTCATCGGCAGCGGCGTCGCCGGCCTGTCGGCCGCGGTCCGGCTCTCCGACCCCCCCGGCGCGCTCAACGTGGGCGTGCTGACCAAGGGCGAGCTCTCCCAGTCGGCCACTCGATGGGCCCAGGGCGGGGTCGCGGCGGTGCTCGGCGGGGATGAGGACTCCACCGATCTCCACCTGGCCGACACCCTGGCCGCCGGCGCCGGGCTGTGCGACGTCGACGCGGTGCGGGTGCTCGTGAGCGAGGGCCCGGCACGGGTCAACGAGCTCGTTGCCATGGGCGCGGCGTTCGACCGGGAGGCGTCCGGTGACCTGGCCCTCGCCCGGGAGGGCGGCCACTCGCGACCGCGGGTCGTGCACGCGGGTGGCGCCGCTACGGGTGCCGAGGTGGAACGAGCCCTGGTCGAGGCCACCAGGAGCTCGGCCGGAGCGGTGCTCGAACGATGGTTCGCCCTGGATCTCGTGATCGAGGGTGGTCGGTGCTGCGGCGTGGTGGCCCGGCCGCCGGTTGGGGATCCCATCGAGATCCGCGCAGCACACGTCGTGCTCGCGACGGGCGGGGTCGGCCAGCTGTTCGCGGTCACGACCAACCCGCCGGAGGCGACCGGTGACGGCGTTGCAATGGCCCTTCGGGCCGGGGTTCCGGTCGCCGACGTCGAGTTCGTGCAGTTCCACCCGACGGCGTTGCATCACCCCGCGATGCCCCGGCCGCTGTTGTCCGAGGCGCTGCGCGGCCACGGCGCCCTGTTGCGCGACGCCCGAGGCGAGCGGTTCGTTGACGAGCTGGCCTCCCGAGACGTCGTGAGTCGGGCCATGGCCGGCCAGATGGTCGAGGATGGGACGGACCACATGTGGTTGGACGCGACGGGCCTCGACCACTTCGAGGTCCGTTTCCCGACGATCGCGGCGTCCCTGACAGAGGTCGGGCTCGACCCCGCCGTCGACTGGCTGCCCATCGCTCCGGCGGCCCATCACCTGTCCGGGGGCATCGTCACCGATCTGCTCGGGGCGACCGCGTTGCCCGGCCTGTGGGCGGCCGGGGAGACCGCGTGCACCGGCGTGCACGGTGCGAACCGATTGGCATCCAACTCGCTCCTCGAGGGGATGGTCTTCGGGGCCCGCATGGCCGAGGCCGTGCTGGCGGGTGTCACGGGACCCTCGGTGACCGGTGCGATGCGGACGGTGCTTGGCGACGGGTCCGACGAGATCCCGGGCCGCCGCATCGCTCCGGGCCCGTCGCTCGACCTCACCGTGGCATCGGGGGCCTCCGGTGGCGCCGACCTGGCCAAGTCGCGGGACCGCATGCAGCTGGCCATGACGGCCGGGGCCGGCGTCGTCCGGACAGCCGGCTCGCTCGAGGGCGCCTCAGGGGCGCTCGCCGAGGTCGCCGAGTCGTGGCGCCGATCGGCCGAGCGCGAGACCGTGGCCGGCGACGAGATCCGCAATCTGCTCACGGTCGGGTCGGCATTGCTCCTGTCGGCCCAGCAACGACAGGAGAGCCGCGGCGCACACACCCGGGCCGACTTCCCCGAGACCGAGCCCGGATGGCGGTGCCGGTTGGTACACGCGCGTCCGGCAGGACGCGGCTAGACCGTCGCCACCGTGAACGTCTCACCCCTACCCGATCCCCATCCGCCGGTCGACGCCGTTCGACGGGCGGTGCGCATCGCGCTGGCCGAGGACCTCGGGGGTCTCGGGGACCTGAGCGCGGCGCTCGTTCCGGCCGCCGTCTCGGGCCACCTCGCCGTTGTGCCGCGCCGCCCCGGCGTGGTCGCCGGGGAGCTGTGCGCGAAGGCGGTCTTCGACCAGGTCGACGACGGCCTGAAGGTTCTGTGGCACCGGCCCGACGGTTGCGCGGTGGAAGCGGGCGAGCCGATCGCCGAGGTCACCGGCACGCTGCGGTCGATACTGACGGCGGAGCGCACCGCGCTCAACTTCTTGGGCCGGCTCTCGGGCGTCGCGACCCTGACCCGACGCTACGTGGATGCCGTGCGGGCGGCCAACCCGGCCACCCGGGTGCTCGACACGCGCAAGACCACGCCCGGCCTGCGTTCGTTGGAGAAGGCGGCGGTCCGCGCCGGCGGGGGTCACAACCACCGGTTCGGGCTGTTCGACGCGGTGCTGATCAAGGACAACCACCTGGCCGGGCTCGGCATCGCCGAGGCGGTGGCCAAGGCGCGGGCGATGTGGCCTGGTCGGGCCGTCGAGATCGAGTGCGACCGGATCGGCCAGGTCGAAGAGGCCTGCCGCGCCGGCGCGTCGTCCGTCCTCCTCGACAACATGAGCATCGAGGAGGTCTCGGCGTGCGTCGAACTTGTCGGCGGTCTGCGTCCCGACGGTTCGACCCTGATCGAGGTGTCGGGAGGGGTCACCCTCGAGAGCGCTCCCGAATACGCCGCGGCCGGCGTTGACCTCATCTCTGTGGGCGCGCTGACCCATTCGGCCCCGGTCCTCGACCTCGGCCTCGACCTCGTCACGTCCCGCCGGATCGGTGAGGACTGATGCTGCTCGCCATCGATGTGGGCAACACCGAGTCGGTCATCGGCCTCTACGCAACTGACGGCGAGGACGACACCTCGGCGGATGCGGGCGGCGTCGGCATCGGCCTCGAGAACCACCCCTTGCGGGGGTTGCGCTACCACTGGCGGCTCTCGTCGGCCCCCGATCGCACGCCCGACGAGCACGCGATGCTGCTCACCCAACTCCTCGACCTCGAGGGCCTCGATATCTCGAGCGCGGTGAGCGGGATCGCCATCAGCTCGTCGGTGCCTGCCATGACCGCCGGGCTGAGGCAGATGGCCATCCGGTGGTTCGCCAAGATCCCGTGCATCGTCGTCGGACCCGGGGTGCGCAGCGGCATGCCCATCCTCTACGACGACCCGAAGGAGGTCGGGGCGGACCGCGTGGCCAACGCCATCGGCGCGTTCCACCTCTACGGCGGGCCGACGGTGGTCGTCGACATGGGCACCGCGACCACCTTCGACGCCATCTCGGCGGCCGGCGAGTACCTGGGAGGGGCGATCACTCCGGGCGTCGGGATCAGCATGGAGGCGTTGTTCCAGCACGCCGCGGCCCTGAAGCGGGTCGAGCTTGTCGAGCCGCGCGGGGTGATCGGGCGTTCCACCGCCGAGTCGATCCAGTCCGGCGCGCTGTACGGGTTCGCGGCACAGGTGGACGGCCTGTGCCGCCGGTTCAAGGACGAGCTCGGGGCGCAGACCACGATCGTGGCGACCGGCGGCCTGGCCGAGCTCATCTCGCCGCACACCGAGGTGGTCGACCACGTGGAGCCGTGGCTCACGCTGGAGGGCCTCCGGATCGTCTACGAGCGCAACGTCGGCAACGGGGGGGCGGTGGGACGTTGAGCGACGTCCCCTATCGCTACGAGGTCACCCACCCGGCCGCCGAGGTGGCGGCGGGGTGGGGGCACCTCATCGACGGGGAGGAGTCCGGGGACACCGTGTCGGTGGCCGGCCGGGTCATGCTGCTGCGAAAGGGCGGCAAGGTCGCGTTCGGCCAGCTGCGCGACTCCAGCGGGTCGATACAGCTGTTCGCCGACGAGAGCACGACGGTCCGCTTCGCCGAGTTCGTGAGGCTCAACCTCGGCGACTGGATCGGCGCCAGTGGCGAGGTCGTCCGGACCAAGCGCGGCGAGTTGTCGGTCAAGGTGAAGGAGTGGCGTCTGCTCGCCGAGGCGCGGCGGTCCTTCGGGGACAAGCGGCGCGGCATCACCGACGTCGAGACCCGCTATCGCCAGCGCGAGGTCGATCTGTGGGCCAACGAATCGACCCGGCGCAAGCTGGTCGCACGGGGCGACATCGTCCGCCGGACCCGCGAACGGCTGTGGGCACAGGGGTTCGTCGAGGTGGAGACGCCGATTCTGCACCCGGTCCCGGGCGGGGCCGAAGCGCGCCCGTTCATCACCCACCACAACGCGTTCGACACGGACATGTATCTGCGCATCGCGCCGGAGCTCTACCTCAAGCGATTGGTCGTCGGCGGGTTCGAGAAGGTGTTCGAGATCGGCCGGCTGTTCCGCAACGAGGGCATCTCGCCGCGCCATAACCCCGAGTTCACGACCCTCGAGCTCTATTGGGCCTACGCCGACTACACCGATCTCATGGTCCTCACCGAGGACCTGGTCGCAGGCATCGCCCTCGATGTCGTCGGGACGACCGTCCTCGAATACCAGGGCCGGCCGCTCGACCTCACCCCGCCGTGGCGGCGGGCGACCATGGTCGAGCTCATCGGCGAGGCGACCGGCAACAACGTCAACGTGCGCACCCCGCGCGACGAGCTCGCCCAGCTGCTCGCATCGACCGGCGCCACCGTCGACCCGGCCTGGGGTCCGGGCAAGCTGCTCGCGGAGTACTACGAGAAGTCGACCGAGACCGAGCTGTGGGGGCCGGTGTTCGTCTGCGACTTCCCCCAAGAGGTGTCGCCGCTGGCCCGCCGCCACCGCGACGGCCCCGATCTCGTCGAGCGGTTCGAGCCGGTGGTCGCGGGCCGAGAGCTCGGCAACGCGTTCAGCGAGCTGATCGACCCGGACGAACAGCGGGCGCGGTTCAACGAGCAGGCGGCCCGCCACGCCGCCGGTGACGACGAGTTCGGGGCCGAGGTCACCGAGGTCGTCGACGAGGAGTACCTGCGCGCCCTCGAGTACGGCCTGCCCCCGACGGCGGGCCTCGGTCTCGGCATCGACCGGCTCGCCATGCTGCTCACCGACTCGGCGAACATCCGCGAGGTGATCGCGTTCCCAACCCTTCGGCCGGAGCGCCCCGGGGGGGAGCCGCCGGGGGGCTGACCCCCCGAGCTCAACCGGGCAGGTCTTCGAGGAGCGACGCGGTCAGCGCGCCGAGGGCGGTCCCGAGCTGTTCGGAGCCGATACTTGCCAGGGCGGCGTTGGCCGTGGCGGCGAACTCGCGGCCGAGCGCAAGCGTGGCCGCGATGCCGCGGGAGCTTGCGACCATGGCCCGCGCCTTGTCTCGCTCCGGGAGTGCGAGCGGCTGGCCGAGCAGGGTCGCGAGCTCGGGCCCGATCTCGGGGTCGGCCAGTGCGTGCAGGACCGGGAGCGTGTAGACGCCCTCGGCGAGGTCTTGGCCGGCCGGCTTGCCGAGCTCGCCGTTGGTCGCGACGACGTCGAGGATGTCGTCGCGCAGCTGGAAGACCATGCCGAAGTTGCGACCGAACTCGGTCAGCGCCTCCACCTCGTCGCGGGTGGCCATGCCGGTCAGCGCGCCGATGCGGCACGACGTCGCCATGAGCGCGGCGGTCTTTCCCGAGATCGCCTCGAGGTATTGCTCGGTGGTCCGTCCGGTGGAGAACACCGTCTTCACCTCGGACACCTGGCCCTGGCACAGCCGGCCGAGCGTGGTTGCGAGCAGGCGGGCGATCTCGGTCCCGAGGCCCGCGGCGATCTCGGCCGAGCGGGCCAGCAGGTAGTCGCCACCGACTATCGCCATCAGGTTGCCGAAGCGACTGTTGACGCTGTCGGTGCCGCGACGGATCGTCGCCTCGTCGATCACGTCGTCGTGGTACAGCGACGCCAGGTGCACGAGCTCGACCGATACCGAACCGAGCAGGTCCTCGTGGCTGGCCGCACGCTCGCCGCGGGTGGCCGCGGCCAGGGCCAACATCGGCCGGAGTCGTTTGCCGCCGGCCTCGATCAGATGGGTCGCGACCTGGTCCAAGAACGGGTCACCGGCCGAAACCGCCGACACCAGCATGGGTTCGACGCGGAGCAACTCCTGGTCAAGGCCGGGCAGACCCATGATCTGGACCGGGTTCACCCCGAGCACGTTAGGCGACGCTCCAGCACCGGTGACACCCGGGGCCACGCACAGGATCACCTGCGCACGAAAGGGTGCGTCGGGTTCGCGGGGACCGCACCTGTAGACTTCGATTACTCGACAAGGGCGCTCGGACTGTCTGAGATGTCCCAGGATCTGAGCCGAGACGGAGGCGGTCCGTGTTCGAACGCTTCACAGACCGGGCACGTAGGGTGCTTGTGCTTGCGCAGGAAGAAGCGCGCATGCTCAACCACAGCTTCATAGGCACCGAGCACATCCTCCTGGGCCTGATCCACGAGGGCGAAGGTGTCGCAGCCAAGGCCCTCGAGTCCCTCGGCATCACCCTTGAGGCGGTGCGCGAGAAGGTGGAAGAGACGATCGGCATGGCCGGCTCGGCCCCGTCCGGGTCGCCGCCCTTCACCCCCCGGGCGAAGAAGGTCCTCGAGCTCTCCCTCCGTGAGGCGCTCCAGCTCGGCCACAGCTACATCGGCACCGAGCACATGCTGCTCGGCCTGGTCCGCGAGGGCGAGGGCGTCGCCGCCCAGGTCCTCGTCAGCCTCGGCGCCGACCTCAGCAGGGTCCGCCAGCAGGTCATCCAGCTGATGTCGGGCTACCAGGGCAAGGAGGCCGTCGGTGCCGGCACCGGCCCCGCCTCGTCCGACGCCCCGACCGGCTCGCCGGTCCTCGACCAGTTCGGCCGCAACCTGACCCAGCTCGCCCGCGACTCCAAGCTCGACCCGGTGATCGGGCGCGAGCGCGAGATCGAGCGCGTGATGCAGGTCCTCTCCCGCCGCACCAAGAACAACCCGGTGCTTATCGGCGAGCCCGGCGTGGGCAAGACGGCGATCGTCGAGGGCCTCGCGCAGCGCATCGTCGCCAACGACGTCCCAGAGACGCTCACCGGAAAGCAGCTCTACACGCTCGACCTCGGTGCGCTCGTTGCCGGCAGCCGGTACCGCGGTGACTTCGAGGAGCGGCTGAAGAAGGTCTTGAAGGAGATCCGCACGCGCGGCGACATCATCTTGTTCATCGACGAGATCCACACGCTCGTCGGTGCGGGTGCCGCCGAGGGTGCCATCGACGCCGCGTCCATCCTGAAACCGATGCTCGCCCGCGGCGAGTTGCAGACCGTCGGCGCGACCACGCTCGACGAGTACCGCAAGCACCTCGAGAAGGATGCCGCGCTCGAGCGGCGGTTCCAGCCGGTCAGGGTCGAGCAGCCGTCGGTTTCGCTGACCATCGACATCTTGAAGGGCCTGCGCGACCGCTACGAGTCGCACCACGCGGTCACGATCACCGACCAGGCGCTCGTCGCGGCGGCCAACCTCGCCGACCGTTACCTCGCCGACCGCTACCTGCCCGACAAGGCGATCGACCTCATCGACGAGGCGGGCAGCCGGCTGCGCATCCGCCGCATGTCGACGCCGCCCAACTACAAGACCCTCGACGAGGAGATCACCCGGATCCGCACCGACAAGGAGACAGCGATCGAACGCGGCGCGTTCGAGCAGGCCAAGAAGCTGTCGGACCAGGAGAAGGAGCGGCTCGACCGCAAGGAGGCCATGGAGGCGGAGTGGCGGCGCGATGGCGTCGACCTCTTCGACGTGGTCGACGAGGAGGTCATCGCCGAGGTCCTGGCCAACTGGACAGGCATCCCGGTGTACCGCCTCACCGAGGAGGAGACGGCGAAGCTCCTCCGCATGGAAGAGGAGCTGCACAAGCGGGTCATCGGTCAGGAGGAGGCGCTTGCGGCGCTCTCCCGTGCGATCCGGCGGACCCGGGCCGGTCTGAAGGACCCCAAGCGGCCGAGCGGCTCGTTCATCTTCCTCGGCCCTACCGGCGTCGGGAAGACGGAGCTGGCCAAGACGCTGGCCGAGTTCCTCTTCGACGACGAGGACGCCCTCATCCAGCTCGACATGAGCGAGTACATGGAGAAGCACACCGTCTCGCGCCTGGTCGGCTCGCCGCCCGGGTACGTGGGCTACGAGGAGGGGGGCCAGCTCACCGAGGCCGTCCGCCGCCGCCCGTTCTCGGTCGTGCTGTTCGACGAGATCGAGAAGGCCCACCCGGACGTCTTCAACACGCTGCTCCAGATCCTGGAGGACGGCCGCCTGACCGACGCCCAGGGCCGGACGGTCGACTTCAAGAACACCGTGCTGATCATGACCTCCAACCTTGGGACCGCCGACCTGCGCAAGTCGTCGCTCGGTTTCGCCAAGACCTCGGAGGCCGTCACCTACGAGCGGATGAAGGCGAAGGTCAACGACGCCCTGAAGGCCCACTTCCGCCCGGAATTCTTGAACCGGATCGACGAGGTCATCGTCTTCCACGAGCTCAGCCGCGAAGAGGTCATCTCGATCGTCGACCTCATGCTCTCGCGCACCGCCGACCAGCTGGCCAGCCAGGGGTTGGCCGTCGATCTCACCCCGGCGGCTCGGGCGCTCCTGGCCGAGCGCGGCTACGACCCGCAGCTCGGTGCGAGGCCGCTGCGTCGGGCCATCCAGCAGCTGGTCGAGGACCCGTTGTCGGAGCGGATCCTCTGGAAGGAGTTCCGGGTCGGCGAGACGATCGTCGTGGATGTGGACGACACGCTCGCCGACGGCGAGGAGCCGAAGCTCAGCTTCAAGGCCGCCGAGGGCTTCCAGTCGCCGCCGATGGAACTCGCCGGAAGCGGCAGCTCGACCGAGTAATTCCTCGGCCCGGGTAGCCCGGTCGAGTCCCATTTAGGAGTCCGATTCGGGCTTCCTTCGATGGACCATATGGGCCCGGGCCTGGTCGCGCGGGCGCACGATCATCTCGTCGATATCGACATGGCTCGGCCTCGTCGCGACGAAGGTGATGCACTCAGCGATGTCGTCGGCGCGGAGCGCATCGACGCCCGCGTAGACGGCCGCCGCCCGGTCCTCGTCGCCGCCGAAGCGCACCAGGGAGAACGCGGTCTCGACCATCCCCGGGTCGATCTCGCTCACCCGGACCGGCTTGCCGAGGAGCTCCATGCGCAGCACGTCGGTGATGGCGCGCTCGGCCGACTTGGCGGCGTTGTATCCGGCCCCACCCGGATACCGTTCGAACGAGGCGACGGAGCCGATGTTGATCACGAGACCGTCGCCCGATGCGATCAAGCGGTCGAGGAGCGCGCGGGTCATCCGCAGCGTGCCCATCACGTTGGTCTCCCACATCTGGCGCCAGTTCTCTTCATCGGCCTGCGCGATCGGCTCGAGCCCGAGGGCGCCCCCGGCGTTGTTGACCAACACCCGGCAGTCGCCGACCTCCGTGCAGAAGGCGTCGACGGATGCCTGATCGGTGACGTCGAGTGCGATGGCCCGGGCTCGGGGGAGCTCGGCAGCGATGGCGTCGATCCGGTCGACTCGGCGGGCGCCCAGCACGACGTCGAAGCCGGCTGCGGTCAGGTGTCGTGCCGCGGCTTCGCCGATCCCGCTCGACGCGCCGGTCACGACAGCGGTCCCTCCTGTGTTGGGCTCGTTCGTGATCGTCCACCTCCCGCTCGGCGTCGCAACCGGCCGGCCGCCGGCCACCGGACCCGTCCGGTCTAGCAGCCGATAGGAGCCCGGCACCTGGGTGGACGGGCCGACCCGCCCGGTGACCGCCCGCTCCGCGGCGAGGCGGGCGACCGCCAGATCGAGGGGGCCAAGGTCGGGCTCGCCCACGTCATCGGCCTCGGCTCGGCGTGCGGGGTCCACATCTTGGAGTGCGCCGCCTCCTGACCCACGGAACCGCTGCCAGGGCGAACATGTAGAATAGTTGGGCCTGCTACGCCCGACCGACGGTGTCGGGGCGGCTTCCGCGAGATCGAGATGCCGGAGTTTTCTTGTCGCGGGCTCCCGGCCGTATCGGCATGATCGAAGGAGTTCGGTGGCGAAGTCGAAGTTCAAGGTCGGGGACAAGGTCGTTTACCCCCACCACGGCGCGGCCGTAGTCGAGCGCCGCGAGACCAAGGAGGCGTTCGGCGAGAAGCGCGAATACCTCGTCCTGCGCCTCGCCTACGGGGACCTCACCCTCATGGTCCCGGCCGACAACACCGAGGGTGTCGGCCTGCGCGAGGTGATCAACGACGAGGAGGTCGAGGAGGTGTTCGCCGTCCTTCGGAAGAAGGAGGCCCGGATGCCGACCAACTGGTCCCGCCGCTACAAGAACCACTCCGAAAAACTCCGCTCCGGCGACATCTACCAGGTTGCCGAGGTGGTGCGGAACCTGTCCATCCGGGACAAGGACAAGGGGCTCTCGGCCGGGGAGAAGCGCATGCTCAGCCGGGCCCGCCAGATCCTTGTCTCCGAGCTCACGTTCGCCCTCGCGGTCGATGAGGAGACCGCGGAGCTGCGCCTCAACGAAGCGCTTCCCTAGCCGACGCCGATGGGCCGGATCTGGGGGATCGTCGTGGCCGGCGGTTCCGCCACTCGCTTCGGTGAGGCCAAGCAGTTCTTCTCGCTCGCCGGGCAGCCGGTGGCGGCTCGTGCGGTCGCCGCCTGCCGTGCCGTCTGTGACTCGGTGGTCCTCGTCGTGCCCTCCGATGCGATCGCGACAGGGGTCGCCGATGACCATGGGGCGGACGTCTCGGTCCCGGGGGGCCCAACGCGGGCAGCGTCGGTGCGCGCGGGGCTCCGTGCCGTCGGGCCGGAGGCCGAGATCGTCGTGGTGCACGACGCGGCCCGACCACTGGCCGGCCCGCAATTGTTCAAGGCGGTCGTGGCCGCGCTCGAAGCGGACGGCGTCGTCGGGGCGATCTGCGCGCTGCCGGTGACCGACACCGTGAAGCGGGTCGTGCGGGCGCGTGGGGGCGACCCCTCCGTCGTCGAGACGCTGGACCGCTCGGAGCTGGTGGCTGTGCAGACGCCGCAGGCGTTCTCGGTCGATGTGCTCCGCCGCGCCCACGAGGGCGAACCAGACGCGACCGACGACGCGGCCCTGGTCGAGGCGCTCGGGCTCACCGTGTCGGTGGTGCCCGGCGACCCGGACAACCTGAAGCTGACGACACCGGCTGACCTGGCCCGCGCCGAGCTGTTGGCGGTCCGCTGAGGTGCGGGTCGGTCAGGGATTCGACGTCCACCCGTTTGCGCGCGATCAGATGCGGCGGCTCGTGCTCGGTGGCGTCGAGATCACCGGCGCCCCGGGCCTGGCCGGCCACAGCGACGCCGATGTCGTCGCGCACGCCCTGACCGATGCGGTGCTGGGAGCGGCGGCGCTCGGGGACATCGGGACCCACTTCCCCGACTCCGATCCCGCGTTCGCCGGCGCCGACAGCCTGCGCCTCCTCGAGACGGCGGTCGAGCTTGCCCGTGCAGCCGGCTGGGAACCGGTCAACGGCGACCTGACGGTCGTGGCCGAGGCCCCGCGGCTGACCCCATTCGTCGCGGCCATGGCCGAGGCGCTGACGAACGCGCTCGGCGCACCGGTGTCGGTTAAGGCCACCAGGGCCGAGGGCCTGGGGTCGATCGGCCGGGCCGAGGGCATCGCCTGCCTGGCCGTGGTGTTGCTCCGCCCGCTCGGTGGCGCATCGTGAGCCCACCCTCCGGACGGGGCAGGCCGCGCCGGGTGCCCGACCGGCCCCGCGTCGACCGGGCGGCCGCCGTCAGGCGGCCCCTGCACCCGCTCGGCGGTGACCAGGTGGAGGGGCGCCGGGCGGTGCTCGAGCTCCTGTCGGCCGGGAGGCGCCGGGTCCGGAAGGTGCGCGTCGCCGAGGGCCAGGAACCCTCCCCCCAGCTCGACGAGATCGAGCGACTCGCGTCGCGCCGGGGCATCCCCCTCGAGACGGTCCCGCGGGTCCGGCTCGACAGCGATGCGAAGACCTTCGCTCCCCAAGGGGTGATCGCCACGGCCGCCCCGGTCGAGTTGTTCGAGCTCGGCCAGCTGGCCGCGCCTCGACGCGGCAACCCGTTCCTGCTGGTGGTGGCCGGGGTCACCGATCCCCAGAATCTCGGTGCGCTCCTGCGCAGCGCCGCCTGCGCGGGTGTCACCGGTGTGGTGCTGGCGAGGCATCGGGCCGCCCACCTGTCCCCGTCGGTGGTGAAGGTGGCCGCCGGCGCCGTCGAGCACCTGTCCTTCTGCGTGGTCGGCGGGATTCCGGCCGCACTGTCGGAGCTGACCCGGGCCGGCGTGTTCGCGATCGGCCTGGCCGCCGACGGGGACCGCTCCCTCTACGACCTCAGGTTGGGGGACGCCCCGGTGGCGCTGGTGGTCGGGGGCGAGGAGCGTGGCCTAGCGCCCCTGGTCCGGCGCCGCTGCGACGAGGTGGTGGCGATCCCGCAACCCGGTGGTGTGGCGTCCCTCAACGTGGCCGCCGCCGGCACGATCGCCTGCTTCGAGGTCGCGCGCGGACGCGCGGACGCCCTCACTGGGTCCTGAGGAGCTCCCCCGGGGACAGCCGCGCCGACCCGCGCTGAACTCGCGACCGCAACAGGCCTCGACCAGGCAGACATCAGCCGGATCGAGTGTGGCTCGGCGAACCCTACGGAAAAGACGCTTCTCGGCATCGCCGAAGCCTTTTGGTGCTGAACTGCGCTTCGTCCAGCGGACTGGTTCCTGAGCCTCACCGATCGAGGTCAAACCGTACAGAGTCTCAGGATTAGCCCGCCGTGGCGGTCAACCGATCCCTGGCCCCTACGCCGGAGCCCGAAATAGCTCTTGAACTGGACGTTTCAGAGCCGGTGGTGGGACTCGAACCCACGACCTGACGATTACAAATCGCCTGCGCTTCCAGCTGCGCCACACCGGCGAATTCCAAGGCTACGGCGGGTCGCGGCAAGGGTGGGCCACCGGGTCACGACCCGTTCCCCTTGCGCCCACGGGCGACCGTTGGCAGTCTGGCCTCCGTGGACCGTCCTGATCCGTCAAGTTCGGGAGGCGGGCCAGGGGGCCGTCACATCGTTCTGGGCCGTGCGATAGCGGTCATCGTCGCGGCCGTCGTGCTCGGGGTTGTGATCCTGCAGTCGGCCAGCCACTCACCGGTGGTGGCCCTGCCGACCGGCAATCTGCCTCTGAACGGTGTCACGACGACGACAACGACGCCCCGCCATCCTGCGACCTCAACTTCGACCACGGTGTCGCATGCCGGGGTGACGGTTCTCGTCGCGAACAGCTCGACCACGGGTGGCGTGGCGGCGGGGTACTCAACGGTCTTGCAGCGCGCCGGGTGGACCCTGCTGCCTCCGGTGACGGCCAAGGCCCCTCTACGCGCGACGAGCTCGGTGTACTACGCGGCCAACAAGCGACCGGATGCCGACGCGATAGCGGCGTCGCTAGGGATTCCGGATTCGTCGGTGCTTCCGGTGAGCGCGGCGACGCCGGTCGCGAATACGACGGGAGCCGACGTCGTGCTGGTCATCGGCTCCGATCTGGCTGCGAAGACGCCGCCCAGCACCGTCCCGCCCGCGGCGACGACCTCTGTGCCCAAGACGACGACCACCACCAAGGCCCACACGTCCTCGACGGCCGGTTGACCATGCCCGTGCCGAGCGCGCTCGAGCCGCTCCGCGCGAGTCCACAAACCTCCGCGTTGTTCCTCGATTTCGACGGGACCCTGTCACCGATCGTTGCCGACCCCGCGCTCGCCCGGCCCCTCGATGGTGTGCCGAGTCTGTTGAGCGAACTGGGCGTCCGTCTCGGGGTGGTGGCCGTGGTGTCGGGCCGACCGGCGGCGTTCTTGGGTGAGCACCTCGGCAGGCCGACCGGTGTTCGACTCATCGGCCTCTACGGTCTGGAAGAGGTCGGCGAGCCGGCGGGTCCGACGGTCGATCCCGGGTCGCTGACTCGTTGGCGACCGGTCATGGCCGACCTTGCCGACGTGGCCGAGCGCGGCGCTCCGGCCGGCGTCTCGGTGGAGCGGAAGCCGCTCGGATTCACCCTGCACTTTCGCGACGCGCCCGCCGAGGAGGGCTGGGCGACGCGGTTCGCAGACGAGCAGCGGGAACGGACCGGCCTGGTCGTCCAGCCGGGCCGGATGGCGATCGAGCTGCGTCCGGGCATCGAGACGGACAAGGGAACCGTGGTCCGTTCCCTAGCGTCGGGGAGCACGGCCGCCTGTTGCTTCGGGGACGATCTCGGTGACCTCGCGGCGTTCGACGCGTTGGCTGAGCTCGGTGCGGCGGGCATGCCGGTGGTCCGGGTGGCGGTCACCGACGACGAGAGCCCGGCTGCGGTCGCGGAGGCCGCCGATGTGATCGTCATTGGGCCGGGCGGCGCGCTGGAACTGCTTGTGGCGTTGGTGGCTGCGATACCCGGCTAACCGTGGTGGGCAGCGGCCGCCCGGAGCTGATCGTCCAGCCAGTCCGACGCCGTCCGGGAGCCGATGACCGCGGTGAGTCGGGCGGCCCGGCGGGCCCGCTCTTCTGGTGCCATCAAGAGCGCCACCTCGAGGGCGTCGGCCGTTGCGGTGATGTCGTAGGGGTTGACCCCGATGGCAGCCTCGGACAGCTCGTTCCACGCCCCGGCCTGCCGGGACAGCACCAGCACTCCGTCGCGCTCGTTGAGCAGAGGTCCCTCCTTGGCCACCATGTTCATGCCGTCGCGGATCGGGTTGACCAACAGCACGTCGTAGGAGCGCAGGCCGGCCAGCGAGCTCGGGTAGTCGTCGGCGGGGTCGTAGAGGATCGGCGTCCACTCGGGCGTCCCGAACCGCTCGTTTATCCGCTCGACGGTGTGCTCGACCTCGGATGCGTAGCCGATGTAGTCGGCCAGGCTCTCGCGCGACGGGTAGCCGAATGCGGCGAATACCACGTCGCCCCGCCAGCGCGGCCGGGTCTCGAGCAGCTCCTCGAACGCCCAGAAACCTCGAAGCAGGTTCTTCGACAGCTCGATGCGATCGACCCGAACGATGAGTCGGCGACCCGCCGTCGCCTCGGCCAGTCGCTTGCCGGCCGCCAGTGTGGCCGGGTCCTCGGCCGAGGCTGCGAGCGCCTTCGGGCTAGGTCCGAGTGGGGCCACAAAGGTCGGTGGGGCCGAGTCCGTGCCGGCCGCCTCGGCCAGCTCGGGTTCGGCATAGCAACGGCGGAAGGCGGACGCCCACCGCTCGGTGTGGAAGCCGCACGCGCCGAAGCCGGCCAGGCCAGCCAACAGCTCTCCCGCCGCCGTCACCGGGAGGACCCCCACCATGTCGGGCTCGCCGAACGGCGTGTGCAGGAAGTGGACCGTCGAGAGGTCGGGCCTGGTCTCGGCCAGCATCGAACCGAGGAGTGAGAGGTGGTAGTCCTGCACGAGCACCGTGGAACCCTCGGGCGCCTCCTCGATGACGGCGTTGGCGAACTGGCGGTTGTAGCGGCGGAAGCCGGCCCACGCCTCGTGCCAGTGCCAATCGAACCGGGGCCGACGGGCCAGGTCGAACAGGTGGTGGTGACAGAACCAGAGCGTTCCGTTGGAGATGACCTCGTAGGCCATCTGGAATACCGCGGACTCGGTTTCGACCGGGACGACCACGATGCCGTCCGCCTCCATCAGGCCTTCCTTCGCCGCCACCCGGTCGGCTTCCCCGAGGGTCGCCGCGACCCACGTCGCACCGGATCCGGCGAGGAGCGGTCGCAGCGTGCCGGCGAGCCCGCCGCTCGCGCTGGAGGCCACCGGTCGGCCGGCCTCGAAACGGAACGACACCGGTCCCCGGTTGGAGACCACCACGATGTCGGTCATTACACCCGACGCTACTGGTGCCGTGCCCCGGGCAGGGAGGTCAAACTGGCGGGATGTCGGTGATGCCCGCTCGACCGAGCGCGGTGCGCAACACGTCGTCGGCTTGGGGCCGCAGCTCCGCCAGCGGGCGGTTGCGGTGCACGCGCACGCCCAGGTCGACCTGTGCGATCGATTCGGGGCCGAAATCGCGTGCGACGTCGATGAGCAGGCCGATCTCGACGCCGTAGCCAGGCGCGAAGCCGACCTTTTCGAAGACCCACCGGTGCGCGGCCGTCTCTCCGGCCAGGGGTTGGCGGACGCCGGCCAGCTGCGGGAAAAGCAGCTCGATGAGGGGTCGGGCGAGCAGCTCGGTGACCCGGCCGCCGCCCGAGGGCTGGCCGTTGATGGGCCGCTCGTAGAAGCCCTTCACGAGCACCGCCTCATCCACGAGCAGGGGGCCGACGAGCCGGGGCACGAAATCGGGGTTGGCGTTCTCCACATCGGCGTCGAGGAACACGACGACGTCCCCCTCTGCTGCCTCGAGGGCGTCCGCCATGGCTGCGCCCTTGTCGCCCCCGGGCCGGCGGGTCACGACCCTGGCGCCGGCCTGGCGGGCGATGGACGCCGTGGCGTCGCTCGACCCGTCGTCGACCACCACCAGCTCGTCGACGAGGCCCGATCCCCCGTCGCTGAGGTGGGGGAGGATCGACGCCTCGATGACCCGGGCGACGGTGCGTTCCTCGTCTCTGGCGGGAAGGCAGACCGAGACCCGGCGGAGGCCCTTGGCCTCGAGGACCGCCTGGAGGCCGAAATGCTCCTCGCCGTAAGTACGCACGCTAGGCACGACCCACATCTTCCCACCGCATCACCTCCCTGGGTTTACCGCTTCGCCGAGCTGACCGGAGCATGGGGATGCGTTGACGCGGGGTGCTCCGATCGAGCACGATGGTGGGATCATCCAGAGCGGTTGAGGGACGGGCCCTGCGACGCCGCGGCAACCAGTACGAATCCGGAAGGACCGCCTAGCGGCCCCGGAGGAGTAACAGGTGCCAATGCCCGACCGATGAGGAGGACCTCGTGAATTACGTCATTGGGCTGCGCTGCCGGGAATGTGGCCGTCACTACCCCGCCGAGGCACTGCACGTCTGCGACTTCTGTTTCGGCCCGCTCGAGGTCGCCTACGACTACGAGCGCATCGCAGCGACGATCAGCCCGGAGAGCATCGCCGCGGGCCCCCGCACGATCTGGCGCTACCGGGATCTACTGCCGGTCGACGACGATGCGCCGGTCGATCTCGGGGCCGGCTTCACGCCGCTGCTCCGAGCCGACCGCCTGGCCGCCGAGCTCGGGTTGGGTGAGCTCTGGATCAAGAACGACACGGCCAACCCGACCGGGTCGTTCAAGGACCGGGTCGTCTCGGTGGCGCTCACCAAGGCCCGCCAGCTCGGGTTCAAGGTGGCGGCCTGCGCATCGACGGGCAACTTGGCCAACTCGGTGGCGGCGCACGCCGCCCGTGCCGGGATGGCGTCGATCGTCCTCATCCCCGAAGACCTGGAAAGGGCCAAGGTGACGATGACGGCCGTCTACGGCGGCACCGTCATCGCGGTGAGGGGTAGCTACGACGACGTCAACCGTCTCTGTGCCGAGCTGACCAGCGAGCACCCCTCGTGGGCGTTCGTGAACGTGAACGTCCGCACCTACTACGCCGAGGGCTCCAAGACCCTGGCCTTCGAGGTGGCCGAGCAGCTCGGCTGGCGGGCCCCGGACCACGTGGTCGTCCCGATCGCTTCGGGGAGCCAGCTGACCAAGGTGGCCAAGGGGTTCTCGGAACTGGTGAAGGTGGGCCTGCTCGAGCACCAGGCGGTCCGCGTCTCGGGCGCCCAGGCCGAGGGGTGCTCGCCGGTCGCCACGGCGTTCGCCAACGGGGCCGACGCGATCTCCCCGGTCAAGCCGTCCACCATCGCGAAGTCGCTCTCGATCGGTAATCCGGCCGACGGCTGGTACGCGCTCGACGCCATCCGCCGTTCGGGCGGGTCGTGCGCGGCGGTGACCGACGCGGAGGTGCTCGACGGGATCGGGCTGCTGGCCCGGACCGAGGGCATATTCGCCGAGACGGCGGGCGGGGTGACGATCGCCACGCTGGCCAAGCTGGCCGCGTCGGGCGACGTCCGGCGCGACGAGTGCGTGGTGGCCCTGGTGACGGGCCACGGGTTGAAGACAGTCGAGGCCCTAAGCGACACCGTCGGGCCCACGGTCACGATCAACCCGAGCCTCGGGGACTTCGACGCCGCCCTTGGCGAGGACCTTTTGATCGAGGAGGCTCGATGAGCGTCTCTGTGCGCATCCCGACACAGCTCCGGACCTTGACGGCCGGCAAGGGTGAGGTGGAGGTCGAGGGGTCGACGGTCGGGGCGGCCCTGAAGGCCCTCGACGCGGGCCATCCGGGCTTCGCCGAGCGCCTGTTCGACGAGGGCGGAAACCTCCGGCGCTTCGTCAACGTGTTCCTGGCCGACGAGGACGTCCGGTTCCTGGACGGCCTTGAGACCCCCGTCTCGGCCGGTCAGACGGTCTCGATCGTGCCTGCGGTCGCCGGGGGCTGACCCCTCGGGGCGGTTGCGCCGCCTCGACCAAGCGTGGTTTGCTGTTAGCACTCGACAAACGAGAGTGCCAGCGACCCGCTAAACTTGGGTCCGCAACTCGCCGGCCGTCAGGGTCGGTCGACATACGGAGGACACCCCCGCCATGCCCAAGATGATCGCCTTTGACGAAGAAGCCCGGCGTGCGCTCGAGACCGGCATGAACAAGCTGGCCGATGCCGTTCGCGTGACCCTCGGCCCGAAGGGCCGCAACGTGGTCCTCGACAAGAAGTGGGGCGCTCCGACCATCACCAACGACGGTGTCTCCATCGCCAAGGAGATCGAGCTCGAGGACCCCTACGAGCGGATCGGCGCCGAGCTGGTCAAGGAAGTGGCGAAGAAGACCGACGATGTCGCCGGTGACGGGACGACGACGGCGACCGTGCTCGCATGGGCGATGGTCCACGAGGGCCTCCGCAACGTTGCCGCCGGGGCCAACCCGATGTCGCTCAAGAAGGGCATCGAGGCCGCTGTCGAAGAGGCCGTCACGGCCATCCACGCCATCTCGAAGGAGACCGAGTCGAAGGGCCAGATCGCCCAGGTGGCCAGCATCTCTGCCGCCGACACCGAGATCGGCGAGATGATCGCCGAGGCCATCGACAAGGTGGGCAAGGACGGTGTCATCACCGTCGAGGAGTCCCAGACCTTCGGGATGGACATGGATCTGGTCGAGGGGATGCGCTTCGACAAGGGCTACATCTCGCCGTACTTCGTGACCGACCCCGAGCGGATGGAAGCTTCCCTGGAGGACGCCTACGTCCTCCTGGTCGGCTCCAAGATCTCGGCGGTCCGGGATCTGCTCCCGGTGCTGGAAAAGGTCATGGGGACGGGCAAGCCGCTCGTGATCATCGCCGAGGACGTCGACGGGGAGGCCCTGGCCACCCTTGTCGTCAACAAGATCCGAGGGACCTTCAAGAGCGTCGGCATCAAGGCTCCCGGGTTCGGCGAGCGCCGCAAGGCGATGCTCCAGGACATGGCGATCCTGACCGGTGGCCAGGTCGTCACCGAGGAGGTGGGCCTGAAGCTCGAGAACATCGGCCTGGAGCTCTTGGGCAAGGCTCGCAAGATCGTCGTGACGAAGGACGAGACCACCATCGTCGAGGGTTCAGGAGACGAATCGGACATCAAGGGTCGCATCAACCAGATCAAGGCCGAGATCGAGAACACCGACTCGGACTACGACCGGGAGAAGCTCCAGGAGCGGCTGGCCAAGCTGTCCGGCGGCGTCGCGGTGATCAAGGTCGGCGCGGCCACCGAGGTTGAGCTGAAGGAGAAGAAGCACCGCATCGAGGACGCCGTGTCCACGACCAAGGCGGCCATCGAGGAGGGCGTGGTGCCCGGCGGTGGCGTGGCCCTCCTGCGCGCGCAGAAGAACGTCCTTGCTCTCGCCGAGAAGCTCGAAGGCGACGAGGCCACCGGCGCCCGGATCGTGGCCCGGGCCGTCGAGGAGCCGCTGAAGCAGATCGCTGTGAACGCGGGCCTGGAAGGCGGCGTCGTGGTCGAGCGGGTGCGCGAGATGAAGAACCCCGCCGACGGGCTCAACGCAGCCACGATGGAGTACGGCGACCTGTTCAAGGCCGGCGTCATCGACGCCGCGAAGGTCACCCGGTCGGCGCTCCAGAACGCGGCCTCGATCGCGGCGCTCTTCCTCACCACCGAGGCGGTCATCGTCGACAAGCCCGAGGACAAGGCTCCCGCCATGCCCGGCGGGGGCATGGACGACTTCTAATCGGCCCCGCACCCGGCCCGGAGCGAGCAACCCCTCGCCCCGGGCCGCCCGGCCATTCGTTCATAGACTGACCGCGATGAACCGGTCGACCGACGCGCCCGTGGTCCCCACCGAGGGTCTTGGCGTGCTGCACCTGTTCTGCCGCCTCCGCGGCCCCGTCGACGCGGCAGCCGTCCGGGACGCAGAGAAGCACCTGGTGAGCGAGGGCGGCCAGCTGGTCACGGCGGCCATCCTGGGCCACAAGGCCGACGCTGGGTTCGTGGCCATCTGCCCCGATCTCTGGGCCCTGTGGGAGTTCCAGCGGGCGTGCGGCCGGGCCGGCCTCGACATCGTCTCGTCCTACGTCTCGCTCACCGAGGTGTCCGAGTACGCGGCCGGCGCCCCCGAGGAGATGCGGCGGGCCCGCCTGTTCCCACAGTTGCCGCCCGATGGGATGCCCGCGTTCTGCTTCTACCCGATGTCGAAGCGGCGTAACTCCGACCGCAACTGGTATGCGCTCGACTTCGAGGAACGCAAGCGGCTCATGCTCGCCCACGGGGCGCTGGGCCGGACGTTTCGGGGCCGGGTCCTCCAGCTCATCACCGGTTCGACCGGGCTCGACGACTGGGAGTGGGGCGTGACCCTGTTCGCACCCCACCCCGACGACCTGAAGGCGTGCGTGTACGAGATGCGCTTCGACGAGGCTTCGGCCCACTATGCCGAGTTCGGCCCCTTCTACAGCGGCATGGTCGCCGACATCGACGATTTGTTGGGATCGGAGACGGGCGATTGAGCGCCCCGGCATCGCTGGCCGCGCTCGAAGAGGAGCTCTCCTCGCTCGAACGTGTGGTCGTCGCGTTCAGCGGCGGCGCCGACTCGGCGTTCTTGGCCAAGGTCGCCCACGACACGCTCGGGGCCGACCGCGCACTGGCCGCGACCGCGATCTCGCCGTCGCTGGCTCCGGCCGAGGAGGCCGACTGCCGCGCGTTGGCCGAGGAGTGGGGGCTGCGTTGGATCGGGGTCCCGACCAACGAGATGGACGATCCGGACTATGTCGCCAACGACTCGGATCGGTGTGCACGGTGCAAGACGGCCCTCATGGACGCGTTGGGACCCATGGCCGCCGCCGAGGGGGCAACCGTCGTCCTCGGCGTCAACCTCGACGACCTGTCGGACCATCGCCCGGGCCAGAGGGCCGCCAGCGATCTCGGTGCCCGCTTCCCGTTGGTGAACGCCGGATTCGACAAGGCGGCGGTGCGGGATTGGTCGAGACGTCTCGGCCTCCGGACGTGGGACAAGCCCGCCGCGGCGTGCCTCTCGTCCCGGATCCCCTATGGGACCCCGGTGACCCTGGGCTCGCTGCGGTCGATCGCCGAGGCCGAGGCTGCGCTCGGGGCGTTGGGCTTCGCGCAGCTCCGGGTGCGCCACCACGGGTCCGTGGCCCGGATCGAGGTCGAGGTGGATGCCCTGGGCGATGTGCTGGCCCGACGCACCGAGGTCGTCGATGCCGTGCGCGGGGCGGGATATGTCTATGTCACCGTCGACCTGGCCGGGTTCCGCTCGGGCAGTATGAACGAGACGCTTGGGGAGGCCGGCCGATGAGCACGTCAACGATCGAGGTGCGGGTGAAGCTGACCTTCCCCGACTCGCTGATCCGGGTGCCGGTGCTGGCCCGGCTCACGCGGACCTTCGAGGTGGAACCCAACATCAGGCGGGCCAACGTCGAGGAGTACCAGGGTTGGATCATCTGTGAGCTGGTCGGCCCGGCGGGAGCGATCGAGTCCGCCGTGGCCTGGCTGCGCGACGAGGGGGTCGGGGTCGACCTGTTGGGCGACGTGCTCGAGAGCTGAGCGGGCTCAGCGACGGGGCGGGTCGTCCGGTCGCTTGGGCACCTGCCACCCCGCCGAAGAGACCCGGCGAGGCTCGTAGAAGAGGCAGCCGTCCGGGCACGCGAACGGGAGCGGCTCGTTGGCGTCCATCTTGCACCGCTCGACCTTGTCGTTCCCCCGGGTCGTTTGCATGATGTAGTGCCGACAGTCCTCGTTCACGGCCACAGAGACATTCTGGTCCAGGGGCCCGTGTCTGGGGCCTCATCTCGCCGCCTGTCCGCTCTGCGGGTCGGGCTAGCGTCGCGGCCGTGGCCGAGAGTGTCCCCGACAAGGTGCTCCTTCGCTGGAGCGAGAGCCTCGCCGCGATCGCCCGGACCGGTCTCGGGTTCACCGAGAGCCTCTATGAGAAGGAGCGCTTCGAAGAGGTGCTCCGGGTCGCGGGCGATATCCGCGCCGCCGCCGACCTCGGGCTCGACGGGGTGGAGGATGCCGACGGGCTGGTCGAGGAGTGGCTCGGGCAGGTCATGCCCGGCATCCCCGGGTACGTGACGCCAAAGGTCGCGGTCGGCGCGGCGGTCGGCAACGACAACGGCGAGCTCCTGCTCATCAAGCGGGCCGACTCGGGTGTGTGGCTGTACCCGACCGGGTGGTGCGATGTCGGCTACTCGGCCGCCGAGGTCGCGGCGAAGGAAGTGCTCGAGGAAACCGGCATCGAGTCCGAACCGGTACGGCTCATCGCAGTGCTCGACGGGCTGCGGCTCGGCTTCACCCGAATCCCGCTGTACTCGCTCGTCTTCTACTGCCGCGCGACGGGCGGCACCCTCAACCCGCACCCGCTCGAGTGTCAGGACGTCGGGTGGTTCTCGCCGGACAAGCTGCCGAACCCCCTGGTGGGCGTGGAACGTTGGGGCGAGCACGTGTTCGCGGCCATCCGTGGTGAGGTCCGCGAGGTGCTCTATGACCGGGTCCGCAGGCCGATGTGGCGGGAAACGACCGAGGAGCAGAGCACGGAGACGGCCGAGAGGTGAGCGCCGCGCCGGGTTCAGAGACCAGCGGAGACGGCGTGAGCGTCGAGATCGCGTTGACCGCGGACCCAGAGCTCTTCGGCTCGATGGCCCGGCTGGTGCCCCAGCTTTCGACGTCCGCCGACCCACTCACCGCGTACGAGCTCGAAGGCATCATCGAATCGCCGGCGACGACGCTGTTCGTCGCTCGCGACCCGGGCCACGACATCGTCGGCGCGCTCACCCTCGCGGTGTTCCGTGCCCCGACCGGGGTGCGAGCGTGGATCGAAGACGTGGTGGTTGACGAATCGGTCCGCGGCGCCGGCATCGGCTCGGCGCTTGTCGAAGCGGCGATAACCGAGGCCCGGCGGGCCGAGGCTCGCACGGTCGATCTCACGTCCCGTCCCGATCGCACGGACGCCAACCGCCTGTACCAGCGGCTCGGGTTCGAGCACCGCGAGACCAACGTCTACCGGTTGAACCTCCGAGCGTAGAGCCGCACCGCAGCCGGCCGATCGGCGTTCAGCGCAGGATGCGGGACAGCCGCCGATCGGCCAACACCTTTCCCTTGGTCTGGCAGCGGGGGCAATAGACAACCTCGTGGGACTCGAACCGCACGCTCCGCAGCGGCTCCGCACAGTTGAGGCACGGCTGACCGGTGCGGTTGTGCACGAGGAACCGCTCCCCGAGTCGCGGGGCGGACAACCCACCGGTCCTGGCGCGCTCACGCTCAAGCGCCTCCGCCAAGACCGAGCGTGCCGAGTCGACGAGAAGTTCGCGCTCTGGCTTCGACAGCGCCCGCAGCGATACAAAGGGTGAAAGCCGGGCTCGATTCAACGTGTCGTCGGCGTAGCCCCGGCCGATGCCCGCGACGAAGTGTTGGTCGCGGAGCAGGGTGTGGACCTGCCGCGTGCTGTCGTCACCGAGGATCAGCGCCGCGAACGCGGGATCCTCGGGTTCGGGCCCGAGCGTCGCCATCGGGCCGTCATCGCCCTCCTCGAGCACCCACCATCCGGCCTTGCGCTGCGTGCCGTGCTCCCGGACCAACACCGCGGTGTCACCGAACACCAAACGGACGAGCGACCCCCGGGGCTTGGTCGCCTTCGGAGGCGACTCGATGTCGAGCCGGCCGGCCTGGGAGAGGTGGATGAGGATCCGCCGGCCACCCGCGAACCGGACCACCAGGTACTTTCCGCGCCGGCCGGCCGAGTCGAGCGGCAGTCCGATCAGCTCCTCGGGCGTCGGCGCGAAGGTCTTCAGACTGGAGAACCCCAAAAGGTCCGTCCGCGACAGTGCCCGGTCCGACAGGGCTGCATCGAGACGCTCGGAGAGCGCCTGCATCTCGGGGAGCTCAGGCATGGTCGGTGGCCGATCCGGGCCAGTGTACGGGCCGGCATCGTGCACACGGCAAGGCCTGCCCCGATACGGTGGCCGTTTCTAGGGATGCCGGTGGCAAGGAAGGGGTGGGATGACGGGTCACAGCGTTGATCTCGCGCTGTTGGTGCTGCGGGTGGGCGTCGGAGTGGTCTTCCTCGCCCACGGGATCAACCACGTGTTCGGCGGCGGCAAGATCGCTGGGACCGGACGGTGGTTCGAGAGCCTTGGCATGCGCCCGGGATGGCTTCACGCCTGGACGGCCAGCCTCACCGAGGTCGGCGCGGGGGCGCTGCTTCTGCTGGGCCTGCTCACACCGGTGGCGGGCGCCGGCGTCGTCGGCGTGATGCTCGTCGCGTGGATCACCAACCACGCCCGGAAGGGGTTCTTCATCTTCCGGCCCGGCGAGGGCTACGAGTATGTGATGACCCTGACGTTGCTCGGGTTGGTGATCTCGATTCTCGGTCCCGGCAACTGGAGCCTCGACCACGCCACGAGTCTCGAACCCCACCTCGTCGGGTGGACAGGTCTCTGGATCGCACTCGGCGCCGGCGGCGGTGGAGCGCTCCTCCTCCTGGCCGGGTACTGGCGGCCTGAGCGCAAACCCGCACCGACCCCGGACCCGGGGCCGCCGACCACCTGACCAGGTCTGATGGCCGATACGCTCCCGGCTGTGCGTTGGTTAGACGACCGGAGCGGAGACGGGATTCGGGAGCGGCGGTTCGAGCTCGTGCGCGGCTCGCGGACCGTGCCGGGTGTGCTCTGGACCCCCGTCGGCGCCGGTCCCGCCACCCCATTGGTCCTCCTCGGGCACGGCGCGTCGGGCCACAAGGGGGCCGACTACGTCATCGACCTGGCGAAGCGCCTGGTCGGCCAGGGCCTGGCCGCGGCGGCCATCGACGGCCCGGTTCACGGCGACCGGCGGCTGGACGGCGGGGAGAACGCACAGCTGGCCTTCCTCGAGTTCTGCCAGGCCTGGTCGTCCGATCCGTCGATGACCGACGAGATGGTCGGTGACTGGTCGGGCGTCCTCGACGGGTTGGTCGCCCTGGACGAGCTGCGCGGCGGTCGGGTCGGGTGGTGGGGGGTCTCCATGGGGACGATCATCGGACTGCCGTTCGTGGCGGCCGAGCCCCGCATCGATGCCGCCGTGCTCGGGCTCATGGGACTGACCGGCCCGACCCGGGACCGAATCGTCGAGGACGCGCCGCGGGTCGAATGTCCGGTGCTGTTCTTGATCCAGTGGGACGACGAGCTCTTCGCACGGGAGTGGGCGCTCGGGCTCTTCGACGCCATCGGCAGCCCGGACAAGCGGTTGCACGCCCATCCCGGTCGCCACGGAGACCTGCCGCCGGAGGCGTTCCGTTCGAGCGCATCCTTCCTCGTTGGCCGGTTAGCCCCGGGAGCTCCTCGCTAGGCCGGCTCGTCGGCGTCCGACGGGTCGATGCCGGGAGCGTCTCGGGCGCCCTCGGACCGCTCGCGCCAAGCTTGTTCGGCCCTCGAGGCAACCTCAGACGTCGAAAGTCCGGTTTCCGCTGCGACCCGCACCACGTCGTCGAACTCGGCCTTCACCCGACCCCCGCCGACCTTCACGCGGATCGGCAGACCGGAGACATCGACGGGCTCGATCATCCGAGCGGCCGGCCAGCGTTCGCCGGTGAGCGCACGCACACCGAACGTGCCGGTGGTGGTGCGAAGCACGTCGCGCAACGTCTCCGACAGCGCCGGGTCCGACAACGCGTGGACCGTGTGCCCGGGCCGGCCCTTCTTCATGACGACCGGCGTCACCCACGCGTCGTGGGCGCCGGCGTCGAGCAGCGATCGCAACGCGTGGGCGAGCTGCTCGCCGGTGGCGTCGTCAATGTTCGCTTCCAGAACCACAACTGGTTGCCCACCCGCGCTCGCGTGCACAGGCGGCTCCGCCATCCCGACGACAACTTGGGTGCAGTTCGGAAGATCGTCGAGTTCCTTACTACCTGCGCCGAAGCCGGTGCTGGCGATCTTCATCGGCGGCATCGCGCCGAACGAAGATGACAGCGCAGCGAGGATCGCGGCGCCGGTCGGTGTGGTCAGCTCCACCGACACCTCTCTGCCGTAGGTCGGCACGCCCTGGAGGAGTCGCACGACCGCCGGAGCCGGGTTCGGCAGCAGGCCGTGCGAACTGCGCACCACGCCGACGCCGGTGGCGACGGACGATGCCTTGATCGAGTCCACGCCGAGGACCTCGAGTGCCGCCGCAGTGCCGACGACGTCGACGATCGCGTCGTGGCCCCCGACCTCGTGGAAGTGAACCTGATCGGGCGGGCGACGGTGAAGGTGCCCTTCGACCTCGGCGAGAACGGCAAACACGGCCAGCGCCCGCGTCTCGACGCGCTCGGGAAGCTCCGCCGCCTTCACGAGCTCGATGATGTTGGCGTGGGTTCGCACGACGACGTCGTCGAGAGCCGACACGACTGCACGCGTGCACGCAATGCCGCCTCGGAGCACGGGTTCCGTCTCGAGTTCCCACCCCGAGAACGGCACGCGATGCAGCAGCCCTCGAACCTCCTCGACGTCGGCTCCCGCGTCGATCAGGCTGCCGAGCGCCATGTCCCCGGCGATCCCGGAGAAGCAATGGAACCAGGCGACCGTGTGAGTAGCTGGCGACCCGGCGGTCACGGCAACATGCGAGCAACGGCGCACGCCGCTCCAAACCCGTTGTCGATGCCGACCACGGTGATCCCAGAAGCGCACGAGGCGAGCATGCCCAGAAGGGCGGTGATGCCGCCGAACGCGGCGCCGTATCCGACACTTGTCGGGACAGCGATGACCGGTGCGGCGGCTATTCCGCCAACCACGCTGGCCAGCGCTCCCTCCATGCCGGCGACGACGACGATGGCATCGGCCTCGGCAACCTCGTCGATCGAGTTGAGCAACCGGTGTACTCCGGCCACGCCGCAGTCGGCCAGCAGGCTTGGTGTGAACCCGAGCGCGATGAGGACGGCGCGGCACTCGTCGGCCACCGAGAGGTCCGCCGTGCCGGCGGTCAAGATCAAGATCCGGGCGGTGCGCGCCGGCGATGGCCGCCACGTCGCCGTCGCGAGCGCGCCGGTGGAGGTGATGGTGTGCTGTTCGACCCCGACGTCCGTCGCCGCTCGCGCCGCGGCTTCGACTTGGGCGGCGTCGGCCCGTGTCAACAGGACCGGGCCCGGTGAGCCGGCCAGAAGCTCGGCGACGATCGCTCCGCACTGTGCAGGGGTCTTGCCGGGGCCATAAACGGCCTCCGGCAGGCCCTGGCGGAGCTGCCGGTGGTGGTCGATCCGGGCGAATCCGAGGTCGGCGAATGGCAGTCGCCGAAGCTGGCGGACCGCGTCCTCTACCGAGCAGGTCCCGGCTGAGACATCGGCCAAAAGTCGTTCAAGGGCGGGCTGATCCATGCCGTTCACTATCCTGCCCGGGTGTGGGGACCTCTGTGACATCCGTGGCGTATTTCGGGCCCGCCGGTACGTTCACTGAGCAGGCACTATTGACGCAGCCGGACTACGCGGCTGTCGATCGCCAACCCCTGCCCACGATCATCGACGTGCTCGAGGCGGTGAGCACTGGGCGTGTCGATCTCGGGTTCGTCCCGATCGAGAACGGCATCGAGGGAACCGTGCCGATCACCCTCGATGGGCTGGTGTTCGACTTCGACCTTCTGATCCAGCGGGAGGTGGTGTTGGACATTCATCTTGCCCTGATGGCGAACGAGGGAACCCAGCTATCGGACATCAAAAACGTCCTCTCGTTTCCCCACGCTCTCGCCCAGTGTCGGAAATTTCTGGCGGCAAAGGTGCCGGCTGCCGTGAGCTTGGCCGCCCCCTCCACCGCCGAGGCGGCGCGGATGCTCGGTGAGAAACCCGACAGGACCACGGCGGTCATCGCTCCCCCGTCGGCGGCAGCCGTCTATGGACTCGTCGTTCTCGCCGAGGAGGTCGAGGACCACCCGGAGAACCAGACTCGCTTCGTATCGGTGGCGAGTTCGGGAATACCTGGCCCGACGGGCCACGACCACACGAGCATCGTCTGCTTCCAGCGGCTCGATCATCCGGGCAGCCTTCACTCGATCGTCGGGCAGTTCTCGTCCCGTGACATCAACCTGACGAAGCTGGAGTCTCGGCCAACCAAGCGGGGTCTCGGGGACTACTGCTTCGTCATCGACCTCGAGGGCCACATCGCCGACGAGGTCGTCGCCGACTGCCTGCGAGACCTTCACGCGACGCAGGCCCGAGTGAAGTTGCTCGGTTCGTATCCGGCCGCGGGAGACCACGGCCCAGGAACGCGGCACGAGGCCGAACAGTCCTGGGTGCGCGCCGACCAGTGGGTTCGCTCACTACGGTCACAGATCAGCGGGGATGGCCCGTAGCTCTTGATCGCGCCCAAGCCGCGGTCGAGTTCGGAGGGATGGCAGAGCGGACGAATGCGCGGCTCTTGAAAAGCCGTGGGACCTTGGTTCCCGTGGGTTCGAATCCCACTCCCTCCGCCACGTACGAAATAGTTCGCGTATTCCCCTGTCGATGGGACCTTTTTCGTGCCCGACCAGCGAGACAGGGACTAAGAGGCCGCGCGGATAGGCGAC
>PLWZ01000036.1 GCA_003151235.1 Acidimicrobiaceae bacterium | reverse complement strand
ACACCCCGCTGAGATCCGAAGCGCCAGATTACCTCGGATCCCGCTCTCATTTCGGGAGCCTTTAGCTCCCTCCTGAAGATGACAAACGAAGTAAAAGCATCGAGGAGGCTCCTCGAGTTCGCCCATGTCACTGCGGTGGGCACAGCGATTACTGCCCGGTCCTGTAGGGCGAGGACATTCGAGCGTCTGACCAGGGATTATAAGAGCTTCATTACGGTTTATACACTCGATAGCTCCTCACAGAATCCGCTGAGAGGGGTTGCCCGACCCAGTCAGGTCAAAAATGACCACGCTTATGATAACAAAATTGAGCCTAGATTTCAGGCAAAGTACCCAACCTCTCAAATGGCGAAGGTGCACCGCTATCCTTTCGAGTAGTTGACATAGCCGGGATAAGGAGCCCGGTTACAAGCAACGAACCGTGTTGAAGCTGCGCAGCCAGTAGGTCTTGGGAGACCAGCGCATCGGCCGATCCTCGGACTTCCGGAGATGGTGCCAACCCAAGAAGACGGGACAAAGAGCCAAGGGAGGAAACGTGTCGGACCGAAGTCTTCAGGTGCACCATCGCATCACCGATCACCGAGAGCCACCGTTAGACCCTCACCCCATTTCCCCTAATCACCATCGTGGGGCGCATCCGGGACGCAGCTCTAGCACGCCGTCCGCACTTGTCGACGCAGCAGGGTCGGGCTCGTCCGATCACGGCCGCGCTCGCCTAGTAATCCCCTCGGCCGACATTCAGCACATTGCCTGGGCGGCGGAGCAGCTCGATATCGGATTGTCGACTGCCTACCGACTCGCAGAGGTGCGGCAGCTCCCTGGAGCTTTCAAGGTTGGAGGCCAGTGGCGGATCTCAGTGCCGAAGTTCCTTCGTGAGGTGCACGGAACGGAGGCGGCATGACCATTACCCAGCTTGACCATCATGGCCAAGATATCGATGAGATCATCGATGACCTCAGTCCGGCCGAGCGCGAGGCCGGCTTCATCACCTTCGCTGAGCTCCAGGAGCTGCCCAAGACGCCCTGGCTCATCGATGGGGTGATCCGACAGGGAAGCCTCACCTTCCTCTACGGCAAGCCAGAACCTTCAAGACCTTCTTGGCCTTGGACCTGTGCGGCGCGCTCATGACCGGCCGCTCGTGGCTCGAGGCCGACGTGACCAAGAGTGGACCGGTGCTCTACCTGGCCGCCGAGGGCTCTGAGACCTTGGTCGAACGGATGAAGGCCTGGAAGATCCACCACGACACGACCGTGCCAGCGATCGGCTTCCAGGTGGTCCGCAACCCGCCCGATCTCTCCGACGAAGAGGGGATCGACACCTTGTGCGAGGCCCTCAAGTGCCGGCCCTATTCGCTCGTCGTCATCGACACCTTCGGCAAGTCCCTCGGCTGGGCCGACGAGAACAACAACTCGGACATCAACCGCGCCTTGCTGCGGGTGGCCAAGATCAAAGAGCTCGGCATCGCGGTGGTGCTGATCCACCACACCGGCCACAGCGGCGATCGGCTTCGCGGCGCGTCGGCCATGTACGGGGCCGTCGACACCATCATCAAGGCCGACGTGGTGGGCGAGTTGCTGGTGAAGCTGTCCTGTGAGCGCCAGCGTCGGAGCCGTCAGTTCGAACCCATCTACGCCCAGCTCGGTGAGCTCGAGATCGGCACCGACGAGCGCGGACGCCCCGAGACCTCCCTGGCGGTGGTGGGCCGGGCCTCCAAGACCAACGGACTCGTGGCCGAGTACCTGGCCAGACGAGAAGCCATTCTCGAGTACCTCGGGAACTGCCCCGAGCACCAGGCCAAGCAGGCCGACATCGTCGACAAGCTCGATCTACGCATGAACGGCTCCACCCGCCGAGTGCTGTTCGAGGGCTTGGTCGACGATGGCCTCATCGAGAAGGTCGCCTCCGCCGGGAAGGCGCTCGTCTGGCGGCTGGTCGACTAGGTCGACATTCCACAGGTCCGCAAAAACCCTGGTCAGGAGCCATGTCCCGCCAGGTCCGACCCAGCGGAAACGGCTCGTGACCAGGACAAATGGCGACCTCGGGTCAGTTCCAGTTCTTGACAGGAACTGAGACCTGACCTTTCCCGACCAGAGAGGGGGGTGGGGGTGGGTCTGACTTCTTCGACCTCGGCTAGCGATCCGGGTCGTGGGGCTCTCCCTTTTTGTACGGGTTCCTCAAACAAATCGTGTCATAACTTGCAACCCGCAAAACCGCAGGTCAGACCCCTAGACGGCGTCCCCGGCGGGTGCCAAGGGGCCATTGCCCAGATTTTTGGCCGGTTTTAGCCATAAGTTCGCTCTCATATGGCCTCATAGGGCGTTTCCGGGAGGCTGCGAGCTAGAGATTCCCTCTGATATCGGCCGATCTCGCAGGTCGAACAGGACCATCGGAGTGTTTGCCGGGGTCCGGAGCCAGAGATTCTCGTTGTTATAGGGTCATCGCACTGGTTCCTTCCTTGCGTCGATCGGAAAGCCATGGGACAACCTGGTCGTCCCCGAACAGCACCGGTGTTCAACTCCCTCGAAGAGCGTCAGCTGCTCTTTGATTGTTCAAAGAACCCTCCCCAGCAGACCCAGGCCCTGGCCCTTCGCTGCCGCATCGTGACCGCCTGCGCCGACGGCTACACGAATCGTTACGTGGCCCGGCACTTTGGGGTCAGCGAAGCCATGGTGTCGAAGTGGTGTCGACGTTATGTCGAGCGGGGCCCCGAAGGCCTGTTCGACCAGCCCCGTTCGGGTGCACCCGGCTCGATCACTGACACCCAGGTCGAGAGGGTGCTCGGGGCGACCCTGGAAGAGTCGCCCCCCGGTGGCCGCTATTGGACCAGTCAGGCCATGGCCGACGCCACCGACATCAGCGCGACCTCGGTCCGGCGGTTCTGGAAGAAGTACGGAGTGCACCCCCGCCAGGGCAACATCTTCCAGCTCTCGGCCGATCCCGAGTTCGTGGGCAGGGTCCACGGCGTGGTCGCTCTGTATCTGCACCCTCCCGAGGGCGCCCTCGTGCTCGGTGTGGACAAGGACTCACCGGCGGACGAGCACGCACCGGTCGACGCCTCGGGTCCGAGCACCCCCGTTCTGCCGCGACGCTCCGAGATGGCCGAGGGCGCCAGCGACGACCACCAACACGGCCCGACCGACCTCCACAGAGCCCTCGAGGTTGCCTCGGGCCAGGTCGTCACCGATCAGGCAATCGCCAAGACCACCGAACGGGACCGCGACTTTCGGTTCCGACGGTTCTTGCAGCTCATCGACCTATCGGTTCCCGGGGGCACCGAGCTCCATGTGGTCGTGGACCACTCTTCGACCAAGATGACCGACGCGCTCGCTCGGTTGCTGGACGACCGTCCACGGTTCCACCTTCACCCCGCACCCACCTGGAGCTGGTGGATGCACCTCGTCGAGTGGTGGTTGACCGAGCTCGCCGCCAGGGGATTGGACCCATCGACCACCGAACTCGCGGCATCGATCAACGACTGGATCGAGAACTGGACCGAGGACCCCAGTCCCTTCGTCTGGAAGCAGGACGGCAACCAGATCGGCGAAAGGCTGTCTCCGTAAGCGCGTGAATTTCTGGCTCAGGACGGCGGAGCCTGGGAAGGGCGGCTGTTACATCATCAGCCAGCAGGGCTCGTAACGTGAAGGCGCGCCGACCCCGCCGGTGATCGATTACCGAGGTGGGTTCGACTTCGACGTGACGCCAGGCGAACTCTGGTTGTCGATCGAACACGCGGAGCAGTTCGAAGGCTGGTGGCCGTGGCTTCAGGAGTTCAGTCTTGAGGGCGGGAAGCTCCGGTCAGGCGCAGTCATGCACGGTATCGTCACACCGCCGGTCCCGTACCGGATGCACGTCGATGTGGAACTTGTGGCCTGTCGCCGGCCGCCGGCGATCGACGCTGTCGTGCACGGCGACCTCGAAGGTAGCGCTTCACTGCGCATCGGGCGGAGCGGGTTAGGCGGCTGCACGGTGGAAGCAACGTGGTCTGTCGAGATGATGCAGACGCCGATGCGTATCGCCAACCGGTTCGCGCATCCCTTCCTTCGCTGGGGACATGACCGCGTGGTCGACATCACGGTGCGCAGCTTCCGCCGCCATCTTGAATCCACGATCGCGCCCTAATCGAACACGACTCGCTCTAGCCGAGCCCCCGCAGACCCCATGTCTGCGTTCAGACTCTGACGCCACGGGTCGGCCTGGCGTGACTCCCTGTTGAGGGGGGTTAGCGCGATGTCTCGCCGTTGACATCGCGGACGAGGTCGACCAGGTGGCCGAGGTCCGCCAGTTGCCTGTCCAGGTCGCTCGGACCTGCGAGTCCCGCGCGGAGCATGGTGATGCCGGCGTCCCGGTAGAGGCGGAGGCGTTCCCGGATCGTGGCGTCGGGCCCGATGAGGTTGGTGCCGAGGCCGATGCCTATTGGGACTCGCTTGCGGGCCGCGTCGTGATCGCCTGCGAGCCAGAGGCGTTGTACCTCGCGCACATCTTCGCCGTAGCCCTGGCGGGCGAAGGCGTTGTTGTAGAAGTTGTTGGTGGCCGAGCCCATAGCTCCGAAGGTGAAGGCGTAGCCTTCGGCATGGCGGCGGCCGGCTTCTTCGACGTCGTCGGTGAACTCGACGCCGACGGCCACGGTGAGGTCGAGGTCGGAGAGTTCTCGTCCTGCTGCTGCGGCGCCTTGCCGGATTGGGTCGAGGAACACGCCGGCGGTCTCTGGGAAGAACGAGTTGCCGATCCAGCCGTCGGCGAGCTCGCCGGTGAGACGGAGATTCGCGGGGCCGAGCGAGGCGATGTAGATGGGGACATGCATGGGCGGCATCATCGTGCGGATGGCTCGACCTTCGCCGCCCGGGAGCGGAAGCGTGTAGATCTGGCCGTCGTACTGGAGGCGCTTGCCGGCGCTGACCTTGCGGATGATCTCGATGGTCTCGCGGGTGCGGCGGACCGGCTTGTCGAAGCGGACGCCGTGCCAGCCCTCCATGACCTGCGGACCGCTGGTGCCGATGCCGAGAACGAACCGGCCTCCGGAGAGGGCCTGCATCGATAGCGCCGACATGGCCAGCATGGCCGGGGTGCGGGCGCCGAGCTGGGCTATGGCGGTTCCGAGCCTGATGGTCGAGGTCCGACCGGCGAGATACGCGAGGGGCGTGAGCGCGTCACCGGCCCAGAACTCTGCCGACCACACACAGTCGACCCCGAGCTTCTCAGCCTCCCGGACAAAGTCCACACCTCGGGGCCCGAGCGGTGCTGCGCCGATCCCCACCCTGAGGGTCAACGGCCGGCCTCGGCCAGCTGTTTGATGCCTTCGAGGGTGGCGCGCATGTTCTTCTCGAACTCCTCGAGGCGGCGGGCGACGATCCGCTCCTCCTTGTCGGGCATCGCCTGGATGGCGATGCTCAACCCGGAGGGTGCGGGCCCCATACGGGCACCCTGGCGGAGACGGACGCCAGCCGGTTCGGCATCCAGCACGAACCACCAGGTGGCCGAGGGGTTATCGGGATCGGAGACGACCCAGCCAAACTCCCGCGGCGGGTCGTACCGGTTCACCCACGACGTCGTCTTCCACTGACCGAGCGCTTGGTGGTAGTTGCGGCCGACGAAACGGGCGCCGAGCGCCGGACCCTTGTCCACCCACTCGGCACCCTGGAACTCAGCCGAGAACCGAGCCGGCAGATTGATGTCGATCACGAGCTCCCACACGCGCTCTATTGGAGCGGCGACGATGACATCCACCTCCGAGGTGGGCCCTTCGGCGTACTTCATCAGGTGTCCTCTCGACCGAGATAAGTCATTGCCGGCCTTGGCGCTAGGCCACCACCCCCGACGGGCCTACTGCCCAGCGTCGAGACTATCCCCGACGTTGTCTTCCGAGAGCAGCAGGGCGCTCCAACGGCGGCGGCCCCGGTGGGGCGGTCCGGGCACATCAGGTGTCCTACAGCTACGTGGACCCGCTCATCTCGCCAGAATCACCGTGCTCCCGGTGGCGGTAGCAGGATGCGGCGCGGCTGATACGCACTCAGCCACCTCGGACCAGCAGCCGATTCCCTTGTGGCGAGGCAACCGCTCCAGAGCCGTACGTGCCGGCTGCCTCCCGATGGCCGCCGCGCAATGCGTGATACTGGAGTGGGTCCGAACGAAACCGGCAATGGAGGTAGCGACATGGCGGTCGAGCTCAACCACACCATTATTCCGAGTCGCGACAAGAAGGCGTCGGCCGAATTCTTAGCCGATCTCCTCAGTCTCGCTCCCCCCAAAACCTTCGGTCACTTCGTGTGCGTCGAGACGGCCAACGGGGTCAGCCTGGACTTTGACAACCGGACATCCTTCGAGCCCGGCCACTATGCGTTCCTCATTAGCGAGGAGGAGTTCGACTCCGTCTTCGCTCGGGTGCAGGAGCGGGGACTGCGGTACTGGGCCGATCCTGGCCACAGCCAAGAGAGTGTCGTTAACGGCCACGGCCGGGGCTTCTACTTCGAGGATCCCTCGGGGCACAACATGGAGGTTCTCACCCGCCCCTACGGCACGTAGCCAGTCTGTCAGCTCCGCCCGAGAACGCGTCGCAAAAGGTTGGAGAGCGCTCGGGCGCTAGAGGACTCGAACCGCGCACAGTTGCTGCCCGCGGTTCCGGGAAATGACTTAGCACGGCTGATACTGAATCAGTCCATGCTCTCGCGGATTCGCAATGTGCGGCTTGATAAACGGCGGAGACCACCGGTGATTGCAC
>PLWZ01000015.1 GCA_003151235.1 Acidimicrobiaceae bacterium | reverse complement strand
CGGGATCCTAGATCTGCAGTAGGGGGTCTATCTCTTGGAAGCTATGAGAGTTCGGGGGATGGGTCTGCCCCACTTCAGTTGACTCGTGGGGTTGACAGCTTTCACGCCGCAGTGGCAACGCTCTTCGTCGGCTTGCCTGGGACGACGAGCGCATCCAACGCGAGGTTGCGCGGCTGTCTGACGCTCGTCACCTCTACAGCGATGGTCGAGGGGATCCTGTCTTGAAGGAGTCGTACGTCGTCTATCTCGATTCCCTTGGGACCAAGGATCGCATGGCCGATCTCGATGGCACCAAGCTGCCAGCGGATCTTGAGTTACTCAGCCACCGCTGGTTCCTCCAGCATGAAGACGGGGAAGCTGACTACCAGCGCTTTCTGTCTTTCACGGACAACGTGGTCGTCGGCACGCCGGTGGTCACCGATCGTTATGGCGAACGGGGCTATGGATTAGGAATGTTGCTGAACTCTGTCGGCGCGTACCAAATGAACATGACCGCTCGTGGCGAGTTCATCCGGGGAGCGGTCTCACGAGGTCCGCTCTATATGGACGATCGCACGGTCACTGGATCGGCACTGGTGGACGCAGTCATTCTGGAGGAGGGCGTCGCTTCATACCCACGCGTTGTACTAAGCCAGTCTTGCGTGGAGGTCGTATTGGCCACCCCTCAGTAGATCCCGACGACGGTCGCGAGTCGTGAGGCCGGTATCAGCGCCTGCGTCTTCTTCGGCCCCGCACCACCCGGCGAGTAACCGCTGACGTCGCCGTCCCAACGGGGTGGCGGGCGTAGAAGGCATACCGAACCGGCTTTGGAGTCAATCGGCGCTTCGTACTTCGGACCGGGTGGGCGACCCGGCGAACTTTCCGAGGAACGAACCAGCGGAAGATGGCCATTGGCCCGACGCTATCGCCGCCGCGTCCCCGCCTTTGGCCCCCCGCTCCCCGCTCGCTCGCTGGCTGGGCACTTCCGTGTTCCCGGTCCCCGGTACCCCGCTCAATGACTAGTGAGTCCTACATGCCAAGGTGCTATGCGTTCCTCTCGTCAAGAACGTCGAGGTTGTAGAAACGCGTGTCGCCTTTCATGAGCTGACCGAGCCTGGCGACGCGCTCATGAGTGGCATCACTCTCGGAGTGACGCATCGCGTCTTCGTATGAGTTGAAGCGAAGGATCGTCGCGTACGTCCCTGGACGGTCTCTGTCGCGCACCACGATCACTGAGGTTGGCTTCGGTACATCGTCAGGAACTGGCACACTGTTCGCAGTTTCGATCACTGCGTCGATGTCGTCCGACTCGTACTCGACGATCTGGATGTAATCGGCCACGGTTCCTCCTCTGGAGAGTGCTGGTCAACGGAGCCTTGCGGATGGCTCCGTTGAGGTCAATCGCCCGGCACGTTGTCAGGTCGCCGGGCTGGGGTTGCGGTTGGGCGTGTCGGCGGCCTCCTTCGGCGTGCCCCTCGCGCCGTCCCCGCCTTTGGCCCGCGTGCCGTTCGCTGGCTGGCTGGTCCCTCGCTCGTCCGCCCTCGCCGTGGCCCCGGGGGTTCCCGTCCCCGTCCCCGCCTTTGGCGTCGCCCGTGCCGTTGTCTCCCTCTCTCCCGGGGGAATGGAGTGGACCTTATGGGACGGCTTTCAAACCCTCCCGAGACTCTGGAACACCTCGCTGAACAGGGGTGTCATGGGTCGCCGACCACCAGCCGGGAGACCCGAAAGTCCCCGAAACGCTCCTCCGACTCCCCCGGACCACGTGATTCGAACAATAAGGGACAGCTTTCAAACCCTGCCTCGATGGCGCTCTGAGGAGACGACTACGGTGCCCATCCCGCCACCGCGGGCCGGTCCACTCGACGTCCAGGGCCAGCTGTCCAGCGCCGACTGACCCCGTCTCAACTCCAAGCCCTAGCAGCGCGGTACCAATCTGGCCGTTCATTGCATGACCTCGCTCGGGAATTCGGTGTCCACCATCGAACCGTGGCCGACCATCTTGAGCGTCTCGGCATTGCTCGGAGGGTGAACCTCCCCAAGCTGAGTGCAGCTGATGTCAAACGGGCCGCCACCCGATGTCGAGCTGGCGAGTCGCTTGCCATCATGGGCAAGGCGTTGAATGTCGATGCGTCAACCGTTGGGCGAGCTCTCAAGCGTGCCGGCATCAAGATCCGACCACGGCCTGGCACTGAACGCCGTTGAAGACCCAATCCGCTTGGGGCTACCCGCGGCTGCGGAAGTCTTTGTATGGAAACGAACGCTGACCTCGCCTCAGCACTAACTGTGGCAAGCAGCACGCACATCGGCTTCGGATAACGCGCCACCGAGCCGGCGTACGGGGGTACTCCGGACCGCGACCGGTGGTGCTCCGACGGGGTCGCCGAGGTTCGGGTTCGCCGCCGGACCGGTCGGATCGGTCAGGCGAGCGGGGCCGGTCGCCCTGGGGTGGTGACGCGATCAGCGTGGCGGACGCAGAGGCGCCACCCGTCGTCCTCGCGACGGAAGATCGTCGTGACTCGGAGGTCCATGGGCACGAGCTCATCGCTGCCAGCGCGCTGGACTTGCGCATGTTCGATGGCCACGACGTAGCCGAGATCGTCACTTGCCCACCGGGTGACCTCGTCGAACTCAGGTGGCTCACCGCCAACGAACATCGAGGCGACCCGTGCTGTTTCGGCTGCGACGAGCGGGAACCCGACGATCGGTGGACCGAGGGGGTTGGCCAAGACGACGTCGTCGCGCTGTGACCACAGCGCAGTGCTCGGTCCCGCGTCACCCTTCGCCATGGAACCGAGATTCTGTCGGGCCGCCTCGACGGCGGCGTCGAACGTCTGTGGAGCCATGTTTCGTCCCTCAGCCCACGGCACGGTCGAGCCCGTACATGGCCGCGTCTTCGGCGATAGGGCGGCGCATCTGATCGCCCCACGTGGGGTGGGTGGAGATCTCGCTGAAAAATGCAGTGGCCTCTTCGAAGGCGCGCATCCCTTCAGGACTACGGTCGACCGAGCGGATCAGCCACCGGTGCTCGGTGCGACCGTCCTCGAGGTCGATGAACTCATACGTTTCCAGGGCCTCGACAAACGTGAAGAGTTCGACACCCTCGGCTTCAACTCTGGAGAGATGGCAGGTGAAGTACTCATAGGGTCTCCAGTCGAGATACTCCCTGAGTCCATCGCCGCCGACGCCGTGAGCACAATGGCTTGACGCTCCCGTCGCGACCCGACCCTCGCTGTTCGGCTTGAACTCGATTCCCGTCTCCACAGCCGCCACGTGACGGTGTCGCTTTCCTGGTTCCACGTAGTACTGCCAGCACACTGCGGGCGGCGCATCGACGACGTACGAGAAGACAATATCGGCGTCGTCGTCGGTGAGGCGAACCACCTGAGCCTCGCGTCGTTGTGCCGCTACCGCCGCGAGATCCTGCACGACACCGGTCACCTGACGGAACGACTCAATCGACTCTTCATGAGCAGGAAGCCGGAACTCGGTCAAGACGCCCGTGAGGCATGGGTCGGTGAAGAACCCGTACGAGCTCGGCCCGCCCTGCTCGATGATCGTGTTCTTCAACAGCCGATGCACGAGAATCACGTCGGGACCAGCGAGATCGAGGCGGCCATCCTCATCACGATCGACGATGAACGTTCCGTTGTGCGCGACGAACTTGAGGTCGAGACCGTCGATGGCACGGCAGGCGTCGCACGTACACGTCGTCGAACGCGTCATGTTCAACAGCCGATTGGTGAAATCGAAGTAGCAGGACTCGACGAGTTCGACCAGCAACTCCCCGTTGGGGAATGCCTCCTGCGGAGCGAAGCAAAACACAGCATCGCCTTCCAGCTTCACGAACTGCATGGGCGGGCACAGCGCCGCTCGGATCAGTTTCGTGAGTTCCGTCACGATCGCGTGCGAATGCTCGAGTTCGGTGCCAGTCAAGAACTTCGTGTACCCAGAGATGTCTGCGAGGAGCAGATATCCCTCTATGACACCTTCATCGATCTCACCCATGCCTCGCCCAGTCGGACAGGGCCGACAGCCTTCCGGGGAACCGGAACGTACCAGGTGGCCCGAGAGACCATCGTGGTTCCGACCGTGGCGCCCGTCCTACGCCTGCCCCCGAAGTGCCTGACTGGGCGCAGCAACTGTCGCGAGCACGGACCCGGTCCTCATCGTCGATCGCGAAAGGGAAACAAAAAACCTTCGGGCACTCTTTCAAACCCTCGTCTGACCTGGGGTGACGTTGTGATATCCACAACACCGGTGGGCGCTGAGGTCTGCGGTTCC
>PLWZ01000090.1 GCA_003151235.1 Acidimicrobiaceae bacterium | reverse complement strand
CGCCGTTGCGCCGAACCTTCGGGCAGCGCCCGATAGAGATCGGACAAGAGTCGCGTTGGTTCGACGGTGTAGACGTCGGTGTCCATGACCTCGCGCACGAAGGTCGCCTCCAGCGGGTCGACCGCGTACTCCCGCATGACGTGGAAGCCCCGTCGGGCCACCTTCTCGGTCAGGATCGACCGCTTCAAGACCAGCACGCTGACCAGATGGGCCACGGTGGCCACCACCAGCAGCGCCAGCAGGCTGTTCTGGTCGTGGGTCAGCTCGAAGGCGAAGATGATGGCGGTAAACGGCGACCGGGTCACGCCGGCCAGCGCTCCAGCCAGGCCGATCAGCGCCCAGACTCCTGGTGTCGCGCCTGGCAGGACGTGGCCCATGAGACCACCTAGGGCTGCCCCCATCATGAGGATCGGGGCCAAGATCCCGCCGCTCGTGCCGCTGCCGAGGCCACCGGACCAGATCACCAGCTTCACCAAGAACAGCGGCACCAGCGCGCCGATCCCGAGTTGGCCCAGCAGCTCGGCGTGGATGGTGTTGTAGCCGACGCCAAGGGAGCGGGGATCGATCAGACCGCCGACCCCGATGATGACCCCGCCTATCACTGGCCACCACATCCAGTGCAGATGTCCGGTCAGCTTCTTGAACACGTCCTCGGACCGATAGACCGCTTGAGTCATGAGCCAGGCGGCCAGACCAGTGATGATCCCGATCGCCGCCGCTCCGAGCAGGACCACCCCACCGAGCGGCGAGTGGCTCGGCACCGGGAAGATCGGTTGGGGGGTGACGAGTCCGGCTGTGGCCATCACCATCCGCAACCCGTCGGCGGTTGCCGCGGCCAAGCCGATGAGCACCATCGAGCGAGGCTTGAACTCGAAGGCCAGCAACTCGACCCCGAACAGCGTGGCCGCCACCGGGGTGCCGAACACCGCGCTCATCCCGGCCGCGGCACCGGCGACGAGGAGCGATCGGCGCTGAGCGGCGGTCAAGTGGAACAGCTGACCGACGATCGAACCGATGGCTCCCCCGGTCAAGATGATCGGGCCTTCGGCGCCGAACGGGCCACCGGTGCCGATGCTGATGGCGCTCGAGATGGGCTTCAAGACGGCGAGACGTGGCTGGACCCTGCTGCCATTGATGAGGATGCGTTCCATCGCCTCGGGAATGCCGTGCCCTCGGATGTGCTCGGAGCCGAAGCGGGCCATCAGTCCGACGATCAGGCCACCGCCGATCGGGATCACGATCGCGATGGGACCGAGCGTGTTGGCATTGGGTGAGACCAGGTGGACGCTCCACCGCTGGTAATAGAACAGGTTGGTGAAGAATCCGATCATGTCGAGCAGGGCCAGCGAGATTCCCGCCCCCAGGGCGCCGACGGTCAGCGCCAGTGGAACGAGACGCAAGAGGGCGGGCGTGGCGGTGAAGTCGCCGAGGGCTCGCTCTGGGGCGTCCGGTGGCTGTCGGTCAGGGCCAAGGCCGGCGGCGTCCCGGTGGCTGTCGGGCACCTCGGGGGATTCGGCCGTCTCCATCTGGGAAGCAGCGCTGGATACGCCAGAACCATTTGTTACTGGCGTATCCAGAGTTGGTTCGGTCACGCTGGCTCGCCTCGGAGGCGCTGCCGGAAACCGTTCACCGGAATCGAGATGGGCCTGGCACGGCGCACCCGGAGGATTTTCATCGTATTGAGATGATATTCTCACAGAGTGACGCTGCCCGACGCAGCCTTTGCCCGTCTGCTTGCACTGCGGACCGGCCTGCGGCACTTTGAACGCTGGAGTGAGCAGCAAGCTGGTGCCGCTGGGCTCACGCCGGCTCAGCACCAACTTTTGCTGGCCATCCGAGGCCATGGCGACCCCCGCGGGCCCACGATTGGAGAGGTGGCTGATTATTTGCTCCTCCTCCACCACAGCACGGTGGGTCTCATCGACCGAGCGGATGCGGCAGGGCTCGTGAGTCGCACCCGAGACGAGGAGGACCGCCGTGTCGTTCGGCTGCATCTCACCGAGGACGGTGCCGAACGGCTCGAGGCACTGTCGGCCCTCCACCTCGAAGAGCTCGACCGACTGGCTCCTCAGCTGCCCGGCGCATGGGTTGGCCTGGCGCCAGTGCAGCGGACCCACGGCTTTCCCGGGGTCGCCGTACCGACCAGCAGCGAGGAGACCGAGGCGCGTCCAGTGAAGGTCGGCATCGCCCGGGTCTACGACGAGATCGGCAAGGACCCTGCCCGACGGATCCTTGTCGACCGGCTCTGGCCCCGGGGAGTGCCCCGATCCGAAGCGCCGTTCAAGAGATGGGCCAAGGACGTGGCCCCAAGCCCCCAGTTACGGAAGTGGTATGGACATGTGCCACAACGCTTCGAGGACTTCGCACGTCGCTACCGCGACGAGCTCACAACGGCACCCGCCCGGGACGCACTGGAGGAGCTGCACGCACAGGCCGATGCCGACAAGGTCATCCTGATTACCGCGACCAAGGATCTCGTGCACTCCCATGCCACGGTGCTGAAGGACGTACTGGCGGGCCAGTGAACGCCCACCAAGAGCACTCTCAGCCCACCGAAGTCTCGTTGGTCTTCGTTTTATCGTGAGTAAGAACCATCTGCCCGGTAGGTAGCTCGACCGATCAAATCGGGCCCGGTGGGTTCGTGGCTCTTCTCGATGCCATGGCCGACGAGCTCGACGACAAGGATGTGTCTCTGGCGATCACGGCATGAAGCACTGTTCGAGGTGAAGGGTTTGTCTCGGGGTTCGATTGACACCTGGCGGGACGCGATTCCGCTTCGTAGGACCAAAGTTCAGACGACGCCGACACAGGGCCTTCTTTGGGCGCAGCGAGCGTCGCCCGACCCTGGCGCCCGAAGAGGTCCGAGACCGGACAGGGCTGGCCGAAGCTCATCAGGCTGGCATGGATGCGGTTCTTCAGCATCACCCAGTGCCGGACCAGGTGGAGGCGGAACCGGGCCCATTCTCGCTCGCCCCGGACCGCGGGGTCCGGGAGCCAGATGGCGGGCACCAGATCGCGCCGGGAGAGCTCGGCCAGCACCCAGGCGCCGATTTTGTCCGTCTTGGAGGCCAGGGGGGCGAGGCCTTTCACCTTCTGGGCGTCGGCGATGTCCACGTCCCAACCGTGGAGCTCCAAGGTGTCGTGAACGAAGCGGCCCCGGTCATCGACTCGATGACCGCATGGATCGGACCGCCATAGGCGGCCGTTCTCCTCACCAGCTCACGGAGACCGTCTCAGTCCGGCGGGGCCGCCGTGACGGCGAGAGCCGCTCACCGTGCTGGTCGAGCACAGACGTCCAGTCGTTTTCTGCTGAGGTCGAGTCCGAGGTGCAACATGGTGGGTGGGGGCCTCCTTGGTGGTTGGTTCCGATGAGAACCCAAGTGTTGTTCTCACCGGGGAGGCCCCCTCTTCATGACTGGGATCCTCACAGACGCTCCTATGGCGCGTCATTCAGTCCTGGGCAACCGTCAGAGACGCACAGAACCGAGCCCGCGCTCAGGCCTCAGCTAACAATCTTCACCTCAAGGCCATCTCCGCCGGCGAGCACCTCTACTCCGTGACGACCGTCGGGCTGCCGAGCGACCCGGAAATCGACCGAAGCGTCGCCCACCCGGAGCTGGCGAAGCGTCAGCTCCGACATCCAGTCGGGAAGCGCGGGATGGAGACGCAGCACCCCGTTTGGGGCATCGGCCTCTAGGCCAAGGAGGGTGGTGACGAGGTGAACGATCGCCCCAGACGACCAAGCCTGGGGAACGTTAGCTCCGAGGTACTGGACCGGGAACCCGCCGGCGTCTCGAGTCAACCCAGCGAAGAGCTCGGGTAGCCGCTGCGAGGTGAACCGCGAGGTGGCATCAAAAATGCCAGCCGCTACCACGTTTGCTTCGTCGTCGAAGCCGTAGGTCCGAAAGCCGGCCGCGGCGATGGCATTGTCGTGTGGCCATACCGAACCGCGTTGGTAGGAGAGCGGGTCATAGGCGACATGCTTCGCCGACAGCGTGCGGATACCCCATCCGCTCCACATGTCCTCGGCCATCAGGCGTCTTACGACCCTCGCTGCCCTTTCGGGATCGATGGCCCGCTGCCACAGGAGATGGCCCGGGTTGGAGGACACCGAATCAATCGGGCGCTTGTCACCGTCGAGACCGAGGTAGTAGGTACCTTCCTCTTCCCACCAAAAGCGTTCTTCGATCTGGGCGGTCAGTCGGTCAGCGTCTGAGCGCAGGCCTAGGGCTCGGTGCCGGTCGCCGTAGACGGTCTCGGCGACCTCAGCCCATGCGCGCTTCGCTGCAACGACAAGTCCCTGATGCTCACAGAGCGCGATCGGAAGCTTGGCGAGCGATCCGTCGCTCATGATGATCGAGTCCCCCGAGTCCTTCCAGCCCTGGTTGTAGTAGCCGTCGGGATCGCGCCTCTGGTACTCCTGCAACCCGTCGCCGTCGATGTCGCCGTCACGTTCAATCCAGGCGAGGGCCCGCTCGACGTGGGGCCGCACGGCGTCGAGAGCTCGTCGGTCCCCGTGCCAGCGCCAGGCCTGGGCGGCTACGAGCACGTAGAGCGTGGTCGCCTCATGGGCGCCGTAATAGGGAGTGTGCGGAATGAGGTGGAGCGCTGCAAGCTCCCCGTGACGCACCTCGTGTTCGATCTTGCCCGGCTGCATGTCTCGATGGTCGTCGTAGGAATCGGCCTGGAGGGCGGCTAGTGCTCGCAGGCTGCCGAGCGCGAAGCGAGGCGATACGGCGAGCGTCTGGAACGAGACGGTGAGCGCATCTCGGCCGAAGAGACTGACAAACCAGGGAATGCCCGCCGCAGGGACCCAGGCGTCAAGGTCGTCTTTGCCAGTGTCGCCTTGGGCTAGGAGACTGTTGAATAAATG
>PLWZ01000073.1 GCA_003151235.1 Acidimicrobiaceae bacterium | reverse complement strand
AATCAACCTTCGTCAGTTTTAGACCTAGAGCGGGCGGATCACCATCCCGGTGCGCGGCTTCGGGCCGAAGTAACTCGTCTTCGGCGGCATCCGGCGGCGCTCGTGCGCCCACTCCGAGATCTGGGTCACGGTCGGCGGTCGCAGGAGCACCGCCGCCTGGGCGTCCCCGCTCCGGACCGACTCGGCGGCCTCCTGCCAGCTGTGGCGGTGCGACGTCGTGGCGTCCGGGAACGACAGCATCGCCAACGCGATAAGGCTCGAGTCGAGGTCGCTGTTCGCGGCCTCGTAGGCCTCCGGGTGGGGCGTCAACAACCACGCGTCCTCGCGAGTGACCAAGGCGAACGACGAGGCCTCGCCGAGCGCCGCGACGACCCGCTCGGTGGCGGCGCCGGCCCGGACCACGTCGAACCACTCGCCGAACCCGGCGATGAGGTCGGTTCCCTCCGGCAGGCCGGTGATGACGCGGTGAATCGGCCCGACGTTGAGCTGGTCCTCGGAGAGCTCGACCACGAGCGCCATCACCCAGTCATGGCCGCCGGGCGCGTTGCCGTGCTCGGCGCGGACCTGGCGCTGGTACGCACGGGCGGTGTCGTATCGGTGGTGTCCGTCCGCGATCACGACCGGCTCGCCGGCGACCGCGTCGCTGATCGCGCGCGCATGGAGCTCGGGCACGACCCACAGCTCATGGCGCACGCCGTCGTCGTCGTGCACGTCGATGTCGGGTGGCCCGTCGGGGACGAGGACCGAGGAGAGGCCCTTGGTGAGGGAGAGGCCCCAGATGGGGGAGAGGTTGGCCTCGGTCGCCGTCAGCAGGTCGAGGCGGTCGCTGCGCGGCTTCGGGAGCGTCTCTTCGTGAGGGAGTATCTCGCCGTCCTCCCCGTCCTCGGGCAGTCCGAGCGCGCCGATGACCCCGAGGGTGGCCCGGCCCTCGCCGTCGGTCATCCGATAGAGGTAGAAGGCCGGGTGGTCGTCGAGGACAAGCACCCCGTCGGCCTGCCACGCCGACAGGAGATGGGCTGCGACCTGGTAGCGGTCGAGCCCGGCCCGCAGGTCGGCGTCGGGCAGCTCGAGGTGGACCGAGTTGAACGACGATCGGGTGGCCAGCCGCATCCGATCGGCCGGCTCGATCACGTCGTAGGGCGGGGCGATAACCTGCGCGAGCGCGATGACGGCGGGGTCGTAGCGCAATCCCTGGAATGGGGAGAAACGGGGCATCGACTCCCTACTCTGGCACAGCAAAAAGTGCCTCAATCCGGGACAAGAGCCGTCGCAGACGGCACCGAGTCGGCCATCTCGCCGGTCCCGAGCGGTGCAGACGCGCCGATCGGCGCAGCCGTTGCGCTCAGAAGCCGACCGGCCAGCCCGGCCGGCACCCCATTCCTGTTCGCACGCCGCTCGATCGTAGAATCGGGTCGTGGGATCCCCGCAGCCCGGTGCCGAGTCGGACCGGACGAATGATGCCAGGGTCTTCACCGTGCCCAACCTGATCACCATGGTCCGGCTGCTGTGCCTGCCGGTATTCGTGTGGCTGGTCTTCGGGGCCAAGGAGCAGACGGCGGCGGCGATCCTCCTGGCCGTCCTCGGCGCGACCGATTGGGTGGACGGCTACGTGGCCCGACGTTTCCACCAGGTGTCGACGGTGGGCAAGGTTCTGGACCCGACGGCCGACCGGCTCCTTGTCGGCACCGCCGTCATCGTGATCCTCGTGCACGGGGCGGCGCCGGTTTGGTTCGGGGTGACGACGATCGTCCGCGAGGCTTTGGTCGGGTTGATGGTCTTGCTCCTCGCGAGCCTCGGCGCGGCTCGCATCGACGTGCTGTGGGTGGGCAAGGCCGGCACGTTCGGCCTGATGTTCGCCTACCCGGCCTTCCTTCTCGGCCACGGCGCGGCGTCATGGCAAGACCCGATCCGGGTGTTCGCCTGGGTGGCCGGCATCGGCGGTCTGACACTGGCCTGGGTGGCCGCGGCGTCGTACGTGAAGCCAGGCCTGGCCGCCCTTGCCGCGGGCCGTAGGGGCCGGCAAGCAGCGGTTGACGCCGACACCGGGGTCTCCGCGTGAAGGCCGTGATCATGGCCGGTGGTGAGGGCACCCGACTGCGCCCGCTCACCTCCAACCAACCCAAGCCGATGTTGCCCATGGCCAACCGACCGATGATGGAGCACGTCGTCCTGCTGCTCCGTCAGCACGGCTTCACCGAGATCGTCGTGACCGTCGCCTTCATGGCCAACGCGGTTCGGTCCTACTTCGGCGACGGCTCCGAGCTCGGCGTGCGCATGGTCTACGCGACCGAGGAGACCCCGCTCGGTACGGCCGGGTCGGTGCTCAACGCGCGGGACGAGTTAGACGAGCGGTTCCTCGTGATCTCCGGTGACGTCCTGACCGACATCGACCTCGCAGCGGTGGTCAGGTTCCACGAGGAGAAGGGCGCGTTGGCCACGCTGGCGCTGCACTCTGTGCCCGACCCGCTCGAGTTCGGCATCGTGATCACCAACGAGGACGGCTCCGTCGAGCGGTTCTTGGAGAAGCCGTCCTGGGGCCAGGTGTTCAGCGACACCATTAACACCGGCATCTACGTGTTGGAGCCCGAGATCTTCGACTTCATCCCGGCCGAGGGCGCGTCGGACTTCTCCGGTGACGTGTTCCCCGCGGTCTTGGCCGCCGGACGGCCCATCTACGGGTTCGTATCGGAGGGCTACTGGGAGGACGTCGGCACGACCGAGGCCTACCTGAAGGCCCACAACGACATCTTGGACCGCAAGGTCGCGGTCGAGATGGACGGATTCCCGCTCCGTCCCGGCGTTTGGCTCGGCAAGGGCTCGACCCTCGACCCGGAAGCAACGGTCGAGGGCCCGGCATTGATCGGGGATAACTGCTCTGTCGCCGCGGGGGCGGTGCTGGGCCAGTACACGACCCTCGGCGACAACGTCCGGGTCGCCGAGTCGGCCGAGGTCCGCCACTCGATGGTGGGGGACAACTGCTACATCGGCGCCGGAGCCCGTGTCGAGGGCTCCGCGGTCGGCCGGGCCTGCGACCTCCGCGGGGGCGCCCGCCTCGAGCCAGGGGCCGTGCTCGGCGAGAACTGCCTCATCGGGGCCGGTGCCGAGGTCCGGGCGGGAGTGAAGGTCTACCCGTTCAAGACCGTCGAGGCCGGGGCGCTCGTCAACACCTCGATCGTGTGGGAGTCGAAGGGCGCCCGGTCGCTGTTCGGCCGGGATGGGGTCCGGGGCATCGCCAACGTCGACATCAACGCGGAGCTGGCCGTCCGCCTGTCCATGGCCTGGGTGTCCACCCTCGGTCGGGGGGCCTCGATCACCGCGTCTCGGGACACCAGCAGGACCGCCCGGATGCTGAAGCGGGCCATCATGGTCGGCTGCAACGCCGCCGGCGTGAACGTCGGCGACCTCGAGGTGGCCACCGTCCCGGTCATGCGCCATCACATCCGCAACACCTCGTCGCGGGGCGGGGTGACGGTGCGGCTGGCCGCCGACGACCCCCAGTCGGTCGTGATCCGGTTCTTCGATGCCGAGGGCCTCGACCTGGACGAGAACGCCCAACGCAAGATCGAGCGCATGTACCACCGCGAGGAGTTCCGCCGGGTGCTCGCCCCCGAGATCGGCGACATCGACTTCCCGGCCCGGGCCGTCGAGCAGTACACCGCCGACCTGGTCGCGACGGTCCAAGAGAGCGAGGACCGCACGGCCGGCTTCAAGCTCGTCCTCGACCTCTCCTACGGTTCGGCCAGCTTCGTCATGCCCAACGTCTTGTCCAAGCTCGACGCGGACGTCTTGGTCGTCAACCCGTTCGCCCAGACCGCCGGGATGATCTCGGTCGACCGCGACGTCAACGCGCGCCGGGTCGCCGATCTGGTTCGGGCGTCGGGCTCGCAGCTCGGTGCGGTGGTCGACCCCGACGGCGAGCTCATCACCGTCGTCGACGACGAGGGGACCGTGCTCACCAACGACCAGGCCTTGTTGGTGCTGCTGCACCTCGTGACCCGGAGCGAGAAGGGCGCGTGCGTGGCGCTGCCGGTCTCGGTCCCGAACGCGGCCGTCGCGATATGCGAGGAGGCCGGCGCGACGATCGAGTTCACCAAGCTCTCGTCGTCGCACCTGATGGAGGTCGCGGCGCGGCCGGGCATCACGTTCGCGGCCAGCCAGTCGGGTGGGTTCATCTGGCCGCGGTTCCTCCCCGCCTACGACGCCACGGCGACGCTGGTCATGTTGGTCGAGATGTTGGCCGCGACGGGCGAGCCGCTGTCCAAGCTGGTGCACTCCCTCCCGGCGGCCCACGTGGCGCACACCACGGTGCGGACCGCGTGGGAGAGCAAGGGCCTCGTCATGCGCAGCCTGGTCGAGCGCCTGGCCGACCACGAGACCGTGCTCGTCGACGGCGTGAAGGTCGTGGAAGACGGCGGTTGGGCCCTCGTGCTTCCCGACCCCGAGGCGCCGGTCACCCACGTGTGGGCCGAGGCGACGACGGCCGAGGGGGCCGAGGCCAGGGCGGGCCAGTACGCGGCCCTCATCATCGAGCTGTTGGACTGAGTCGGCCATGTTGGGACCCGGTCCGGTCCGATAGGGTCGCTCGCCGTGATTGTTCCAGACGACCTCCGCTATTCGACCGAGCACGAGTGGGCCCGGCCGGACGGCCGGAAGGTCCGGGTGGGGATCACCGACTACGCGCAGGACGCGCTCGGTGACGTCGTTTTCGTTGACCTGCCCGCCGTCGGCAAACAGATCGACTCGGGCTCGTTGTTGGGCGAGGTCGAGTCCACCAAGTCGGTCTCCGAGCTCTACTCGCCGGTGACCGGCACCGTCGTCGCGGTGAACACCGCCCTCGCCGACGCGCCGGAGCGGCTCAACGAGGACCCCTACGGCGAGGGGTGGATCTGCGAGATCGAACTGTCCGAGGGAGCCTCACTCGACGCCCTGCTCGAGCCGGCCGCCTACCGCGACCTCATCGAGACGTGACCCTCCAGGCGCAGAGGCCGACCAGGGGTCCGACCGAGCAATTCCGGGCAGGGTTCTACTTCGGAGAAACGACTACCGTACTGAAGGTGTTCTGCCACAACTGCGGGCACCGGAACCCCGGGGGCGTGAACTTCTGCTCGTCGTGCGGAGCGGCGCTCGCCACCGACGTTTCCGAGACCACGATCACGTTGCAACCGGTCGATGAGCACGGCGAATCACCCGACGAGGATCCGACCGTCACGTTGGTCGAGGTGCCACGGGGCCAGGGAGTGCTCGTCGTAAAGCGCGGCCCCAACGTCGGGACCCGGTACACGTTGGAGCAGGCCGTGACCAGGGCCGGAAGGCACCCCGAGAGCGACATCTTCCTCGATGACATCACCGTGTCGCGGCGCCACGCCGAGCTGGAGCGCCAGTCGAACGGTTCGATCGTCATCCGAGACGACGGATCCCTGAACGGCACCTACGTCAACCGCGAGCGGATCGAAGAGCAGGCTCTTAGCGGTGGCGACGAGGTGCAGATCGGCAAGTTCAAGTTGGTGTACCTGGTCGCGGGGGACGAGTGAGCACGCGCACGTATCTGTCGATCGGCGACGTCTTGAGCTTGCTGCGCCAGGAGTTCCCCGACATCACCATCTCGAAGATCCGTTTCCTCGAAAGCCAGGGTCTCGTCAACCCGGAGCGTTCGGCGTCGGGCTACCGCAAGTTCTACGACCACGACGTCGAGCGACTTCGTTGGGTGTTGCGCCAGCAGCGCGAGCACTTCTTGCCGCTGAAGGTCATCCGCGACCGCCTTGCCCGCAACGGCGACATCTCGACCGATGCCGACGACTTCGAGGACACCGACGCCGACGAGGCGGCACCCGGTGACGATCACGGCGACGAGATGAACGGCAACGCGACGCGTCCGGCCGAGCAGGTTGCTCGTGCCGTGGAGCCTTCCGTCGACGACGACCCCGCCTCGGCATCGGCCAACGGGTCGTTCGAGGCCCGGGAGCCCGGCGATTGGGCCGATCCACCGGTGGAAACGCGCGCCGGTGCGTTGGTCACGACGTCCTCACCGCTCGCGCCGCGGGGCGCCACCGTGAAGACGGCGCAGGTGTCGCGACGCGAGACCGAGGCCGGGGCGGCCAAGGAGCCCGAGCCGCGGGCGGCCAAGCCCGCCGCCGCCGCCCCGGCTCCCGCAGCGGTACCGACCGAGCCGCCGGCTCCACGGGGAGCCAAGGCGGCCCGTGAACCGGCCGTCGCGGTCGACCCAGCGGTGGCCAACGTGACCGGGGCCAGCCTGACCCTCGACGAGCTCTGCTCGGCCTCCGGCCTGGCTGCGACCGAGGTGGCGTCGCTCGAGGGCTTCGGATTGATCGAGCCCCTGGTCATCGGCGGTGCCCTCTACTACGACGAGGAGGGGCTGACGGTGGCCAAGCTGGTCGCCGACTTCGCCCGGTTCGGCATCGAGCCGCGCCACCTCCGGCTGTTCCGCAACGCGGTCGACCGCGAGCTCGGCTTGATCGAGCAGGTGGTGACGCCGCTGCTCCGCCAGCGCAATCCCGAGGCCCGCCAGCGGGCCGTCGATGCGTCGAACGAGTTGTCGAAGCTCGGCCAGTCCCTCCGTGCGGCCATCTTGCGCAAGGCGCTCCGCCACCACCTCGGCGGCTGACCGCACCGCTCGCGACCTGGACCGGAGGTCGCTCGGAGCGCTCTGACGGGCGGTGCCAAACCCTCTGGCACTACATTGCGGGAATGGTCGAGGTCAGACTCCGGGCCGTGAGGGTCGACTTGCAGTCCAACACGCCGGTCCTCTTGCTGCAGGAGACCGACGGCGAGGGACGGACGCTGCCGATCTTCATCGGCACGCCCGAGGCCGCCGCGATCGCGTACGCGCTCCAGGGCGTGACGATGCCGCGGCCGATGACCCATGACCTCATGCGCGACGTCCTCATGTCGCTCGACGTGCAGATCGAGCGGGTCGTCATCACCGAGCTGCAGGACGCGACCTACTACGCCGAGCTCCGGCTCCGTCGGGGCGGCGACGTCACCGTCGTGTCGAGCCGGCCGTCGGACGCGGTCGCCGTCGCAGTGCGCACCGGGAGCCCGTTGTACGTGTCCGACGAGTTGATGGACTCCGAGGGGATCCTCCTCGCGGCGGACAGCTCCGAGGACGACGAGGACGACCCGCCGCCCGAGGTGTTGATCGGGCAGTTCCAACAGTTCTTGAAGTCGATCAAGCCCGAGGACTTCGCCTCGTAGTTCGGCCACGCCCGCTCGATCAGCGCGACGGCTCCACCAGCACCCGGCCGCGCACCCTTGCCGCGGCCATGTCCACGAGTGCGCCGTCGATGCCGTCCAGGCCGACCTCTTCGGCCACCATCGCCGCCACCGTTTCCTCCGGGAAGTCGCTCCGGACATTCGCCCACACCGCCCGGCGTTCCTCGATCGGCGTGAGGACCGAGTCCACGCCGAGCAGCGCGACGCCGCGCACGATGAACGGGTAGACGGTCGAACCGAACGCGTTGCCACCGGTCAACCCGGACGCGGCGACCGAGCCGCCGTAGCGCAGCGAGCGGATCACGGCAGCCAGCGTCTCCCCGCCGACGCAGTCGACTGCGGCGGCCCAGCGCTCCTTGCCGAGCACGCGCCCCTCGTCGCCCATGACCTCGTCGCGCCCGATGACCGTGGTCGCCCCGAGGGAGCGCAGGTACGGGTGCTCCGCCTCCTTGCCGGTGCTGGCCACTACCTCGTAGCCGTGCTGGGAGAGGAGCGACACGGCCATGCTGCCGACACCACCGGACGCGCCGGTCACGAGCACCGGTCCGCCATCGGGCCGGACCCCGTTCGCCCGGAGCCGCTCGAGCGAGAGGGCGGCGTGAAGCCGGCCGTCCCGACGGTGACGGCGTGACGCGGGCTGACCCCGTCGGGCAGCCGCACCACCCACTCCGCAGGGATGCGGGCCCGCTCGGCGAAGCCGCCGTGGTGGGCCACGCCGAGGTCGTAGCCGTGGGCGAGCACGCTCGAGCCGACCGCCACGCCCGGGTCGTCGCTCGAGACCACCGTCCCGGCCAGGTCGATACCCGGGATGAGGGGGTTGCGCCGGGCCACCCGGTTGTTCGGCTGGACGACCATGGTGTCCTTGAAGTTGAGGGCCGACCACGCGACGTCGATCAACACCGGCTCGTCGCCCAGCTCCTCGTCGGCGAGCTCGGTCACCTCGGTGCCGATGCGATCACCCTGGTTGTCCACCACGAACGCGCGGAAGCCCATCGGTGCACTCTAAGACGCCCGCCTCACCGGGTTACCCTGCCCGATGTGCCCTGCTCCCGAGAACCCGCGATCGACCGATGAGCCCGCAAGCCCCCTACGGCACCTGGGACTCGCCGCTCGCAGTCGCCGAGGTCGCGGCCCAGCGCGTGCCGCGGTACGCGCTCGCGTCCGATGACACCGCGCTCTATTGGCTGGAGGGGCGACCGCAGGAGGCGGGCCGGGTGGTGCTCGTGCGGGCCGCGGTCGGCGGGGAGCCGGTGGTCGTCTCGCCGCCCGCGACGAGCATCCGTTCCCGGGTCCACGAGTACGGCGGGGGAGCGTGGTGCCTCGTTCCCGGCGGCGATGACCGACCGTCGTTCGCGTACGTCGAAGAGCGGAGCCAGCGGGTCTATGCGGCGTCGGGCGACGCAGAACCAATCGCGCTCACGCCCGAGCCCCCGGCCGGCGAGCGTTGGCACCACGGTGGCCTGGTCGCCGGTGCCTCGGGACACGTCCTCGCGATCCGCGAGCGCCACCTCGACGTCGGCGTCGAGCGGTCGGTGATCCGGCTGGACCCGCGCATGGGGGGATCCGAGGCGACGCTCCGTGCCGGCCGGGGGTTCTTCGGGAGCCTCAGCCCCTCACCGGACGGGACCCGGCTGGCCTGGGTGGCCTGGGACCATCCGAACATGCCGTGGGACGCCACCGAGTTGTGGGTGGGAGAGCTGGCCGACGGGGATGATTCGGCGGTCGAGACTCCGCTCAGGGTGGGTGCCGACCTTCTCGAAGGTTCCTCTGTCGACCAGCCGGTGTGGCTGGACGCCGACACGCTCGCCCTCGTCGCCGACGCCGGCGGGTGGTGGCAGCCGTGGCGATGGCGCTCGGGAGGAGCACCCGAACGCATCTGCGACCTCGACGCGGAGTTCCAGGGGCCCGCGTGGGGCCTCGGTCAGCACACGATCGTCGCGCTCGGGCCCGACCTGCTCGGCTGTGTGTGGCGGGGCGGAGGCGCCGACCACATCGGCACGGTGCGGACCGACGGGGCGCTGGCCGAGCTCACCCAGCCCTGCGTCACCGCCTCGTCGCTCTGCGCGCACGTGGGGGGACTGGCCTGGCTCGGCCAGATACCGGCGGCGCCCGGCGGGGTGTGGTGGAGCGAGCTCGCACCGACAGGTGGTGACGCCGCATGGATACAGGTGAGCGGTGCGCTGGCGCCGCTCCGGGCCATCGACGTGTCGGTCGCCGAGCCGATCTCGGTGTCATCGCGCGGCGGCCTGGAGATCCACGGCCACTTCTACCCGCCCCGCCTCTCGGGCTGGCAGGGGCCCGAGGGCGCCGCCCCGCCGCTCGTCGTGCACTGCCACGGCGGCCCGACGGCCAGCTCGGACGCCGGGTTCGACCCGATGGTGCAGATGTTCACGACCCGGGGCTACGCCGTTGTCACCGTCGACTTCGCCGGCAGCACGGGGTACGGGCGCGCATACCGCCGATCTCTCGACGGCCAGTGGGGCGTGGCCGACATCGACGACTGCGTGGCGGTGGCGGAATGGCTCGCCGATGCGGGCCGCGTCGACCGCCACAAGATGGCCATCCGCGGCGGGAGCGCCGGCGGCCTCACCGCGCTCGGCGCGCTGGTGCGCTCGGACGTCTTCGCGGCCGCGGTGTCCTGGTACGGGGTCACCGACCTCGTTTCCCTGGCCGCGACGACGCACGACTTCGAGTCCCGCTACACGGACCGGCTGATCGGCCCGCTGCCCGAGACTGCGTCGCGCTACGAGGAGCGTTCGCCGCTCAATCGGGTCGACGAGATCACCGGCGCCGTGCTGCTGCTGCAGGGCGAGGACGACCCGGTCGTGCCGGCCGACCAGACCCGGCGGATGGCCGAGGCGCTGACGGCTCGGGGCATCCGATGCGAGGCCCGGTACTTCGCCGGCGAGTCCCACGGGTTCAGGCGTGCCGACACGCTGATCGCGTGCTTCGAAGCCGAGCTCGCCTTCTACGCAGATGTCCTCCTCGGGGGTGAAGACACCGCCTGAGCGCGACGATTCCCCGCCTGGCGCCACAAGGGCGGGGGTAACCTGGGAATCTGGTGAGGAGAGCGGCAGCGCCCCGCGCCACCACTGGGAGACAGGTGGTCAAGGAACTCACGCTCAAGGCGGGCACCGCCGTCAAGGCCTGGATGCCCGAAGAGGGCGACGCGGTCCTCTATGCCGCCTCGGCATTGTTCGCGGTGCTCACGATCGCCTTGTCGGGCCTGGTCCTGTACCGGCAGTGGGCCATGCTCGCCGTCGGCCCGTATCTCGCCGCCGCGGTGGTCTCAGCGCTGATCGGCCGCCGCCGCCGCCACCTCGAGCCCCTCGAGCATCACGAGCGCCGGGCCCGTCCGGCCCGGCGGTGGTCGAACCCGCGCATCGCCCTGTTCTTGCTGGTGCTCTTCGGCGCGACCCTGATCCCGTTGTCGCTCGAGGTGGCGTGGCGCTCGGAGGGCAACGCCACCGCCCACGTCCAGCCCGAGGTCTCGGTGGTCGAACAGGCCGGCCGCCGGGCCGCCCACGGGCTCGACCCGTACCACGCGTCGGTGAAGGACGGGAAGCCGGTGTCGCTCGTGCCGGGCGAGCCCGCCTACGAGGCCTTCTACCCGTACCTGCCCCTCATGACCGTGTTCGGCCTGCCGAGCAGCCTCCACGCGCCGATCCGGCTGACCGACGCCCGCATCGTCTTCAGCGGCGTGACGCTGCTGGTGGTGTTGGGCGCGCTCGCGCTGGCCCGCGCCCCGAGCGAGCACAAGATCCGCACGCTGCAGGTGCTGACGGTGTTGCCAACCGCGGCGCTCTTGCTCGCAACCGGCGGCGACGACATGCCGGTGGTGGCGTTCTTGTTGCTGGCGATGGTGCTGGCCCAACGGCGCCGACCCGGTTGGTCGGGCATCGTGCTCGGGATCGTCTCGGCGATGAAGTTCACCGCGTGGCCCCTCGCCGCGCTGGCGTTGTTCGCGGCGCGCAACACCTCGGGCCGCCGGACACCGGGGCGCATGGCCCTCGGGATGTTGGTGGTGTCCGGTCCGGTCGTGGCGCCATTTCTCATCCACAACCCGCACGTGTTCATCGTCAACGTGATCCTGTTCCCGCTCGGGCTCTCGGGGGTGGCCTCGCCGGCGGCCAGCCCGCTGCTCGGGCACCTGCTCGTGACCGCGTTCCCGGCCCTGCGTCACGTGTTGCTGATCACGGCGGGCGTGTTGGGCGGGGCCGTGCTGGCGCGGCACCTGATCCGGCACCCGCCGGCATCGGCCAGCCAGGCCACGTCCCTGGCCGCCTGGGTGATGCTCATCGCGATCCTGATCGCGCCGGCCACCCGGATCGGCTATCTCGTCTACCCGATCAACTTCTTCGTGTGGGCGGCCATGTTCCGGGCCGAGGACCAGGCCTCGACGCTCGAGGTCGCGCTCGCCTGAGTGAGGGTCAGCTGCCCTCGTCGCCGACCTGGATCACCCGCAGCTCGAACCGGGTCACGTCGGTGGTGCCGGCGGCGCCGAACGTTGTCGGCGACACGATGACGCCCAGCTGCCAGTAGAAGCCGTCGTCGCCGGCCAGTTGCCCGACGATCTGCTGGCCGGCCTGGTGGGTCGCGGCGCCGCTCGTCACCGTCCGCCACCCGAAGTGGGCCAGCTCGATCTTGTAGAAGCCGAGCACGGCCTCCTGTGACGCATCGACCGAGAACTCGACCTGCTGGTCGTAGGTGCTGCCGTCGCCGGGGTTGATCGACGACTCGCGCACTGCCCCCGTCGGCAGCGTGATCGCGGCGAGCACGTTGGCCGGCGGCTGGCCGTCCTGCTCGATCACCGACAGGCCCTGCTGCGCGCTCACGGCCCGCAGCGAGGACCCCTTCACGGCGCTGGTGCCCTTGGGGGCCTTGGCCGGCGTGGTCGGGGTGTGGGTGAGCGACGCCCCGACCGAGAACAGGACCAGGATCACCACGGCCAGGGCCCCGACGATGAGGGCCGGCTTCATCGAGAAGTTGGGCCGTGGCGGCGGCTGGGGCGGGCTCTCGTTCGCCGTGTCCGGCGGGGCGACGTCCCCGGTCCTCTGCATGGCCGGGCCAGCCTACGGCCTAGGGCGCGCCGTCCCGGGGCGAGGACCAGCCGAAGTGGTCGATCGGCCCGTGCCCGCCGCCGAGCCGCCACCGGGCCCCGCCGAGGAGGCCCCGGTGCACGTACTCCTTGGCCGCCCGCACCGCGTCGAGGGTCGCCATGCCGAGGGCCAGGTTGGCCGTGATGGCGGCCGAGAGGGAGCATCCGGTCCCGTGGTCGTTGCCGGTCACCACGCGGACGCCGTCGAGCACGACCACCCCGCCCGGGCCGACCACGACGTCGGGCGAGGGCGTCGAGGCATCGGCCGGGTCGCCGCCGAGCGCCTGGGCGAGGTGCCCGCCCTTCACGACCACCGTCTCGGTGCCGAGGGCCCGCAGCTCCTCGGCCGCCGCCACCATCGCGTCGACCGAGCCCAGGTCGGCGAGCGAGCGCCCGGTCAGCATGGCCGCCTCCCGCAGGTTGGGGGTGGCCACGGCGGCCCGGGGGAGGAGCAGGGTCCGGTAGGCGTCGAGGCCCTCGTCGTCCATGAGGCGGTGGCCGGTCGACGACACCAGCACCGGGTCGACGACCAGGTTCGCGAGCCCCCCCCGGCCGGCCAGCTCCGCGATCGCCGCGACGGTCGCCCCGACCGCCAGCATCCCGGTCTTCACCGCCGCCGGGCGGAGGTCGGCCAGCACCGCCTCGACCTGGGCCACGACGAACGCCGGCTCGATCACCACCACGCCGGTGACCGACATCGTGTTCTGGGCCGTGACCGCCGTGACCGCGGCGGTGCCGAACACCCCGTGGGCGGCGAAGGTCTTGAGGTCGGCCTGCATGCCGGCCCCGCCGCCCGAATCGGACCCCGCGATCGTGAGCGCCACCGTCGGGGTCACCGGCTCGGACCCCCGGCCGGCGAGGGGCGCAGGAAGAGGCATGGGGCACCGCCGGTAGGGTGGAACTCCATGGCGAGCACGCCCGGCCAACGACCTGCCGACCCGTTCGTCGTCGCCGGGCGCACCTTCACCAGCCGCCTGTGGCTCGGGACCGGCGGGATGTCGAGTCTCCAAGCGCTCGACGCGGCCATCGAGGCGTCGGGCACCGAGCTGACCACCGTCGCGGTGCGGCGCGTCGACGCGAACGCCCGCGGCTCACTGCTCGACATGCTGCGCGCCCGCGGCGTGTCGATCCTGCCCAACACCGCCGGGTGCTTCACCGCGTCCGAGGCGGTCATGACGGCCAAGCTGGCCCGCGAGGCGTTCGAGACCGACTGGGTGAAGCTCGAGATCATCGGCGACGACCGTACCCTGCTCCCCGATGCGGTCGAACTGCTGGCTGCGGCCGAGCAGCTGGTCGACGAGGGCTTCGTCGTGTTGCCGTACACCTCTGACGACCCGGTGCTGGCCCGGCGCCTCGAGCAGGTCGGTTGCGCCGCCGTGATGCCCCTCGGGTCCCCGATCGGCAGCGGGCTCGGCCTGCGCAACCCCCACAACCTGAGCCTGCTGCGCGAACTGGTCAGCGTCCCGGTGGTGCTCGACGCGGGCGTCGGCACCGCGTCGGACGCCTCCCTCGCCATGGAGCTCGGCTGTGACGCCGTGCTCGCCGCCACCGGGGTCAACCGGGCCCAGGACCCGGTGCTCATGGCCACCGCCATTCGGCTCGGCGTACAGGCGGGTCGGGCGGCCCGCCTGGCCGGCCGCATCACCCCCCGCTACTACGCCCAGCCGTCCTCGCAGGTCGCCGGCCGTCCGGACCTGGCCGTCAGCGACGACGGGGGCTAGGTCCCCTGGGGCCGAGGGTCCCGGCGTCGCGTCGATGTCGGCCCGTGGAACGTCCGACGTTAGGCTGCCCTAATATTTGGCGGATCGTCCCTGTTCCAGGCGGTGTGTGACACATCTCGGACGACAAACTCGGGCAAGGGGTCGGCGACAGGTGACACGGTGAGCGGTGTGCTGTCGGGCACGGTGGCCTGCGCCGCGGGCGGGCCGGGGACGTGACGACCACCGAGATCCGCTCGGAACGGATCGGCCCGGCGTCGCTGGCCCAACGCCCGCGACTGCCCTTCGGGCTGACCGCCGCGACCGCCGCCGTGGTCGCACTGCTCACCCTGCCACTGGTCTTCCTCATCCTCCAGGCGGTCCAGACCGGATGGTCGCAACTCCGCCCGGTGCTGTTCCGCCAGTTCACCGTCTCCTTGCTTTGGAACACGGTGCGCCTGACCGTTGTCGTGACCGCCCTGTGCGCCGTCATCGGGACACTGGCCGCGTGGTTGGTCGAGCGGACCGACCTGCCGGGCCGACGGCTGTGGGCGGTGCTCTTGGTGCTGCCGATCGCGGTGCCCGACTTCGTGGTCAGCTTCGGGTGGGTGCAGCTCGCCCCCGGGCTGTCGGGGTTCCCCGGCGCCGTGCTGGTCATGACGTTCGCGGTGTACCCGTTCGTGTATCTCCCCGTCGCGGCGAGCCTCCGGCGGGCCGACCCGGCCGAGGAGGAGGTCGCGCGGAGCCTCGGACTCGGCCCGATCCGCACGTTCTGGCGGGTGACGGTCGGCCAGGTCCGCCTCGCCATCCTCGGCGGGAGCCTCATCGTGGCCCTGGTGCTCCTGGCCGAGTACGGGGCTTTCGAGATCCTGCGCTACCGGACCTTCACGACCGAGATCTACACCGAGTACCTCAACTTCGGCCCGTCGACCGCCGGCACCCTCTCCCTCGTCCTGGTCATGCTCAGCCTGGCCGTCCTGGTGGCCGAGGGCGCGTCGCGTGGCGGCGGGCGGGTCGCCCGCACGGCCCCCATGGCGGCCCGCCCGCCGGTCCGGCACCAACTCGGGCGGGCGAGGCCGCTGGCCTTGGCCGGCTGCGGGGTCGTCGTTGCGCTGGCCCTCGGCGTGCCCTTCGGTGAGATCGTGTCGCTGCTCGCCCAGGCCGGACGCTCGAGCCTGCCCGGTGCGGTGTCGCTCGGCTCCGCCATCTGGCACACCGTGCTCTACAGCGCGCCGGCGGGCGTCATCGCGACCGTCGCCGCGATCCCGGTGGCCGTCCTGTCGCTGCGCCACCCGAGCCGGCTGGCTCGGTTGTTCGAGAAGGGCTCGTACCTCGTCCTCGGGCTCCCGGGCATCGTCATCGCGCTCGCGCTCGTCTTCTTCTCGGAGCGCTACCTCGCCGGGAACCTCTACCAGAGCGCGGTGCTCTTGATCGTCGCCTACTCGATGATGTTCTTCCCGCTGGCGCTGGTGGCGGTCCGGGCCTCGTTCGCCCAGTCGCCGGTGCGGCTCGAGGAGGTCGCGCGCTCGCTCGGCCGGCGTCGCATCGAGGTGCTGTGGCGGGTCACCCTGCCGCTCATAGCCCCGGGTCTCGCCGTCGGGTTCTGCCTCGTCTTCTTGGAGGCGCTGACCGAGCTGACCGCGACCCTGGTGCTCATCCCGCCGTCGACCCAGACCCTGTCGACACAGTTCTGGGCGTTCCAGACCAACGGCTACTACGGCCAGGCGGCGCTGTACGCGGCGGTGATCATCGGGCTGGCGGCGATCCCGGGCTACGCGCTCGGCCGGTGGTTCGACCGGTTGCCGAGCGTCGGGTCGGCGACGTGAACGCGCTCGAGGTCGCCGGTCTCGAGAAGCGCTTCGACGCGCTCGAGGTCCTGCGCGGCATCGACCTCGCGGTGCCGGCCGGTTCGTTCACCGCGCTGCTCGGCCCGTCCGGGAGCGGGAAGACGACGGTGCTGCGGATCCTGGCCGGGTTCGACCGGGCCGACCGGGGCACGGTGACCGTCGGGGGCACGGTCGTCGACGACGGCCAACGGGTGCTGGCACCGGAGCGGCGCCGGATCGGGTACGTCCCCCAGGAGGGTGCGCTGTTCCCGCACATGAGCGTCGAGAGGAACGTCGGGTTCGGCCTCGGGGGCCGCCGCGAGCGGGCCCGGGGGAAGGCCCGGATCGACGAGTTGTTGGAGATGGTCGGCCTGGCCGGCCTCGGTCCGCGCTATCCGCACCAGCTCTCGGGCGGCCAGCAGCAGCGGGTGGCGCTCGCCCGCGCCCTCGCGGTGTCGCCGGGCGTGATCCTCTTGGACGAGCCCTTCGCGTCGCTCGACGCGGAGATGCGGGCCGCCGTGCGCAGCGACGTCCTCGACGTGCTCCGCGCGGCCGGTGCGACGACGCTGTTCGTCACCCACGACCAGGACGAGGCGCTGTCCTCGGCCGACCAGGTGGCGGTGCTCGTCGGCGGCCGGATCGCCCAGGCGGCGGCGCCCCGGGAGCTCTACGCGCGGCCGACCTCGCCCGAGGTCGCGCTGTTCCTCGGCGCCATGAACCTCGTAGCCGGGACCTTCGAGGCTGGACGCGTCCGAACCGACCTCGGTGTCCTCGACGTCGAGCCGGGCGAGGGGCCGACACCGCCCGCAACCGGCCCGGCGGTGGTCCTGGTCCGGCCCGAGCAGCTCGAGGTCAGCGACGACCCGGCCTCGGCGCCCCGGCACGGCGAGGTGGTGGCCGCCGAGTTCCTCGGCCACGACGTGGTGGTGCGGGTGCGGCCCGACGGGGATGCGTCGGCAGCGCCGCTCGTCGCGCGGGTGGCCGGCAACCGGTTGCTGGCCGTCGGGACACGGGTCGGCATGCGGGCCGAGGGGCCGGTCGTGGCCTGGGCCCGGGATCGCGAAATCTAGCCACAGCCTGGAAAAATACTTCGATGTAATTACCACCATGTGGTGCTCCTGGGCTAATCTGCCCCCGGAGGAAGTACGGCGGAGGAGGAGATAGTGGCGGAGGACAGAGCAGCGCCGCGCGCCGCGGTCACGCCAAAGGCGGACCGTTCAGTGCGGGGCATCCGTGTCGGTACTGACCCCTCGGGGTTGTCCAGCTCGCTGGACGACGGCTTCCGGGGGCCGCAGGTCTGTCAACTGGTGGGGATCTCCTACCGGCAGCTCGACTACTGGGCCCGGACCGGGCTCCTGCGGCCCTCGTTGGCCGAGGCCAGGGGCAGCGGCACCAAGCGCAGCTACTCGTACCGGGACCTTCTCGAGCTGAAGGTCATCAAGCGTCTGCTGGACGCCGGCGTGTCGCTGCAGTCGGCGCGCCGGGCGGTCGGTTGCCTCCGTGAGGACCTGGGCGCGGACCTGGCGGCCTCGAACCTCGTGCTGAGCGACACGACGACCGTGCTCGCCCACTCCGACGGCGAGCTGGTGGACCTGCTCGCGGGCGGGCAAGGAGTGTTCAACGTCGTACCGCTATCAGGGGTGGTGAACGAGCTGGCAGCCGACATTGTTCGAATCGAGCGTCCGACCCGAGGGCATGGGGTCGACGGGGCCCGTCCGGCGCGAGCGGCCGGGGAGTGAACGGAGCGGCTCACCGCCGTACCGCCCATCATCCCTGTACCTCGTGCGCGGCGGCGGTCCGCTTCGCGCACCCATCCGAGCGACTGTTCGCAGCGCTCCTCGACGTCCATGACATCGAGTGGCAGTACGAGCCGGTCGAGTTCACGATCGGCTGGAACGACGAGGGCCTGCCGACGGCGGGCTTCCGACCCGACTTCTGGCTGCCCGCCCAGGAGTGCTTCGTCGAGCTGACCACGGCCGACCAGCGCCTCGTCACCCGCAAGAACGCCAAGATCCGCCGGCTGCGCCAGCTGTACCCGGAGATCTCCCTGGTCGTCGTGTACCAACGGGACTTCCTGGCCCTCCTCGCCCGCAACGGGCTGGACCCGCACCTGCGGGCCGCCTGAGCACCCGCCCGGGCCGCCCGCTTTGGCGTGCCCCCGGCGCGGACCGCCCCGCCGCCCACCCGTAGGCTGCCGTCGGTGAGTGAGCCCGGGTCATCGGCACCGAAGCGCTCGGCACTCTTCGACCTCCACGTGGACCTCGGGGCGAAGCTGGTCCCCTTCGGCGGTTGGGAGATGCCGCTCTCGTACCCCTCGGGCACCATCGCCGAGCACCGGGCCTGCCGCACCGGCACCGCGATGTTCGACGTCAGCCATCTCGGCACCGTCCGGGTCGAGGGCCCCGACGCGTTCGGTGCGCTCCAGCGCACGCTCACCAACGACCTCGCCGCCATCGCGCCCGGCCGCGCGCAGTACACGCACCTCTTGGAGGAGGACGGGTCGGTCCTCGACGACATGATCGTCTGGTGGCTCACCCCCGAGCGCTTCGACGTGATGCCCAACGCGTCCAACACCGCGCCCGTGCGCGGGGTCCTGCCGGGCGTCGACGTCACCGAGACCCGCGCCGTGATCGCGGTGCAGGGCCCGACGGCCCGCACCGTCATCGGCGCGGTGTCGCCGGAGGCGGCCGACGTGGCGCGCTTCACCGTTTCCGAGGTCGCCTGGCGCGGCCACAGCGTCGTCGTGGCGGGGACCGGGTACACCGGCGAGGACGGCGTCGAGTGCGCGGTGCCGGTCGAGGCGGCGCCAGATCTGTGGCGGGCCCTGCTCGACGCCGGTGCCACGCCGGCCGGGCTCGGTGCGCGCGACACGCTGCGCCTCGAGGCCGGGCTCCCGTTGCACGGCCACGAGCTCGGCCCCGGGATCACGCCGCCGCAGGCCGGGCTGTCGTGGGTGGTCGGCTGGGACAAGGAGAGCTTCATCGGCCGTGACGCGCTGGTGGCCGAGCGGGCCCGCGGGGTGAAGCGTCGGCTCCGCGGCCTCGCGACCGAGGGCCGCCAGCCGCCCCGGAGCGGCTCGGCGGTGCTCAGGGCGGGCCGGCCGGTCGGCGAGGTGACGAGCGGCAATTTCTCGCCGATGCTCGAAGTCGGGATCGCTCTGGCTTTCGTCGACGTCGACGCCGGCGTCAAGATGGGCGGGCAGGTCACGATCGACCAGCGAGGCCGAGAGCTGCCGGCCCGACTGCACAAGCTGCCCTTCTGGAAGACCGAGAAGCCCTGAGGTGCCCGACTACCTCCCGCACACCGAAGAGGACATCGACGAGATGCTTGGGTTCCTCGGCCTGGCCTCGCTCGACGAGCTCTTCGACGCGGTCCCGTCCGCGCTGCGGATCGCCGGGGGACTGGGTCTGCCGACCGGCATCCCCGAGCCCGACGTGCTGGCCCGGGCCCGGTCGCGCGCCGAGGGCAACGGGGCCCGGGCCGACCGCTTGGTGTGCTTCGCTGGCGCGGGCGCATACGACCACGAGGTCCCCCCGGTGGTGAAGGCGCTCGCGGGGCGCTCCGAGTTCGTCACCGCGTACACGCCGTACCAGCCCGAGGTGGCCCAGGGCGGGCTCCAGGCGGTCTTTGAGTTCCAGACCATGGTGAGCCGCCTGTTCGGCCTGCCCATCGCCAACGCCTCCCTTTACGACGGGGCCAGCGCGGTGGTCGAGGCGGTGAACCTCGGGGTCGGGGCGACCGGGCGCAGCGGGGTGCTGGTCTCGGCGGGGGTCCACCCGCATTGGCGGGCCGTGCTGGCGACGTTCGCCGCCGGCACCGGGCACCGCCTCGTCGAGGTGCCGCTCGAGGACGGCCAGACCCGCTGGGACGCGGTGGCCGACGAGGCCGACATCGGCGCGGTCGTGGTCGCCTACCCGAACTACCTCGGCTGCCTGGAAGACCTGGCCGCGGTCCGATCCCTCTGTGACGGTCGCGAGGCACTCATGGCGGTGGTCGCCGACCCGGTGGCCTCGGCCGTGCTGCGCAGCCCGGGGGACTGGGGCGCCGACGTGGCGGTCGGCGAGGGCCAGGCCTTCGGCACCGCGCTCTCCTTCGGCGGCCCCTACCTCGGCCTGTTCGCGTGCAGCCAGGCCCACGTCCGCCGCCTCCCCGGCCGCCTGGTCGGCGAGACCCTGGACGCGGACGGACGGCTCGCGTACGTGACCACGCTGCGGGCCCGCGAGCAGGACATCCGCCGGGAGAAGGCGACCTCGAACGTCTGCACCAACCAGACCCTGATGGCGGTGACCGCGGCGGTGCAGCTCGGCTGGCTCGGCACGTCGGGCCTGGCCGAGGTGGCCACCCGGTGCGCCCGGGCGACCCGCTACTGCAAAGAGGCGATGTCCGGCCTCGCCGGCGTCGAGCCACTCACCGGGACCACGCCCACCTTCCGCGAATTCGCCCTCCGGCTCCCGGTCCCGGCCCGCACCGCCGTGGAGCGGTTGGCCGAGGACGGGTTCCTCGCCGGCATCGCCCTCGACCAGCTGGTGGGGGAGGACGGCGACGGGTCCGCCGACGCCGAGGCGGCGCGCCGCGGGCTGCTGGTGGCGGTGACCGAGCGGCGAACCGCGCACGAGATCGACCGGTTCGTGGCTGCGTTGGACAAGGCGGTCCGGTGACCGACCGATCGGCGCCCGGGGGCCGTGCCGCCAGCGCCCCGCTCGTCGGGCGCGACAGCGAGCCGACCATCTTCGAGCTGTCGCGTCCGGGCCGGGCCAGCTGGCAGCTGCCGACGACCGGGATCCCCGAGACCCCGCTCGAGGATCTGGTGCCGGACAACCACCGCCGGGACGCGGCGGTGGACATGGCCGAGGTCTCCGAGCGCGACCTGGTCGGGCACTTCACCCGGTTGAGCCACCGCCAGTACTCGGTCGACCTCGGTGCCTACCCGCTCGGCTCGTGCACCATGAAGTACAACCCCAAGGTCTGCGACGCCGTGGCCGCCCTGCCCGGGCTGGACTCGGTGCACCCGGGGGCGCCGGCCGCGCTGACCCAGGGGTGGCTGGCCACCCTGGTCGAGCTCGAAGAGGCGCTGTGCGAGTTGAGCGGCATGGCCGCGGCCACCCTCCAGCCGGCCGCCGGCGCCGCGGGTGAGCTCACCGGCCTGCTGCTGATGCGCGCGTTCGACGCGGCGCGGGGCGAACAGCGGCGCCGCGTCATCATCCCGGACTCCGCACACGGCACCAACCCGGCGTCGGTCACGCTGGGCGGCTACGAGGTCACGACCGTCAAGAGCGACGAGCGGGGCTGCGTCGACATAGATTCGCTGCGCGACGCGCTCGACGACGACGTCGCCGGCATGATGCTGACCAACCCCAACACGCTCGGGCTCTTCGAGGAGGACATCGTCGAGATCGCGGCGTCCGTGCACGGGGTCGGCGGCCTCATGTACTACGACGGCGCCAACCTCAACGCGATCCTGGGCGTGGTCAGGCCCGGCGACATGGGGTTCGACATCGTGCACCTGAACCTGCACAAGACCTTCGCCACCCCCCACGGCGGTGGTGGCCCCGGTGCCGGCCCGGTCGCGGTGGCGCCGCATTTGACCGAGTTCCTCCCCGGCCCCCGCCCGGTCCGGCTCGACGACCCCGACGGCCCGTCGTTCGGGTGGCAGACCCCGGCGCGCTCGATCGGCCGCGTGCACGGCTGGCACGGCAACGCGCTGGTGCTCGCCCGCGCCCTCGCCTACATCGAGGTCCACGGCGGCGACGGGCTGCTGCGGGTGGCCGAGCGGGCGGTGCTCAACGCCAACTGGATCCGCACGCGGCTGCATGGGACCTTCGATGTGCCCTTCGACCGCCCGTGCATGCACGAGGTGGTGTTCTCCGCGGCCGCGCTGCACCGGCGCACCGGCGCATCGGCGCACGACGTGGCCAAGGGCCTCATCGAGGAGGGGTTCCACCCGCCGACCGTCGCGTTCCCCCTCATCGTCGACGACGCGCTGATGGTCGAGCCGACCGAGACCGAGAGCTACGAGACCCTCGTCGCGCTGGCCGACGCGTTGGAGCGCGTCGCAGCGAGGGCCGAGGGCGGCCAACTCTCCGGGAGCCCGCGCACGACCCCGGTTCGGCGGGTCGACGAAGCGCGCGCGGCGCGCACGCTCATCCCGACGTTCGACGCCCGGCGCTGAGCCGCGCCCCGGGCGACCCAGCCGTGCCCGAGCAGGTGCCCACCGCCCGTCGGGTCAGTCGTGAGGCCCGACGCGACCTGCTGATCGACGCCGTGGTCGCACTCATCGAGGCCGGGCGCCTGGACGAGGTCACGATGGAGTCGGTGGCCGAGCGGGCCGGGGTGAGCCGGCCCCTCGTCTACCGGCACTTCGCCAACCGCAACGACCTGCTCGCCGCGGCCTACCGGCGGGAGGCCAGCACCCTGCATGGCGAGCTGGCCGCCGAGGTGGCCGCCGCGACCTCGGTCGTCGAGATGTACCGGACGCTCGTCCGGGGCTCCTTGCGGGCCACCACCGCCAGCCGCGACGGGGTGTTCGCAGCGCTCCGTGCGGCCGGCACCAACAATCGAGGCCTCCGAACAGAGCAGCGCAACCGCGACGTGACGACGGTGCGTGCCTTCGCGGCCCGCGCGGTCCGCGAGCTCGGCGTCGAACCGGCGCGGGCCACCGCGGCGACGGTGCTGCTGCTCGGGGCCATCGACCCGCTGGTGGCCCAGTGGCGCCGACGCCCGAGCGAGGCGAACGCAGCGCTGCTCGAGGAGGTCTACGTCCGCATGGTCCTCGGCGGCCTCGGCATCGACGCTCCGGCCTAG
>PLWZ01000042.1 GCA_003151235.1 Acidimicrobiaceae bacterium | reverse complement strand
TTGCGTCGATCCCCTGACGCCGCACATAGTCAGCCACAGGGTGTTACGTCGTCAGTCGACGTGCGGGTGACCATGCATGTGACTAGGAGTTACCCGATGGACATCGGGTACTTGTTGGACGGAAACCCTGTAGCCCAGAAGCCTCAGGACGAACAGACCGATCCGGCTCGGCTTCTTCGCTCGCTCAGCAGCCTCTGCCTCGGCTTCATGCCCACCTGTGACGTGGTAGTTCCTGCCTGTGTAGCCCTTTCGGTAAGGCCAGCGAACCATTCCACCCATTCCAAGAGCCTATTCCGCTAGTCAACCGGAGTGCCGATACAGCATTCAGCCACGGTGGCTGTCACTGCAACAGCCGCCATGCACGGCCACGAGGTCGGATCAGACAGCGGGGACCAGGATTCAAGGGATTATCGAGCATTCCAAGTGACGTTGAGGTCCGCGTCCTCGCGCAGGATGGGAGGGGCGGGGGTCGGGGCATTTTGCTCGCCCGTGGACACCCATTCGTTGTAGCCCCCGGACACCTGCGCCGGATCGACGACGCCCACGGTCGACGCGTTAGCCGCGGCCCGGAACCTTTTGGGCACGGCCACCGAAATCCGCCCACCGGCGTGGGTTGACGTTTGCGTTAACCGCACATACGTTCCGGGAATCCGCATTCGCCCGCAGACCTCGAAAAGCGCCTCCTCGAACGGTTCCCTCCCCGCCCGAACCGCTGCTCTATCGCTGACACCCGCCGCGGCTCAGCGATCGGACGGCTACAAGTGGGTGGCCCTCGTGAACACCACGTTAGGCGTGCTGATGGCCACGATCGACGGGTCCATCGTACTGATCGCCATGCCCGACATCTTCCGGGGAATCGGGCTCGACCCTCTCCAACCGGGAAACAGCTTCTATCTGCTGTGGATGATCCTGGGATTTCTGGTGGTTACCAGCGTGCTGGTCGTGAGCCTTGGCCGGTTGGGCGACATGTACGGACGGGTGAAGGTCTACAACCTCGGTTTTGCCATCTTCACGTTCTTCTCGCTCCTCCTCACAATCACGTGGATGTCGGGAACGGACGGAGCAATCTGGCTGATCGTCATACGAATCTTCCAGGGCGTGGGCGGGGCCATGGTGTTCGCCAATTCGAGAGCAATCCTCACCGACGCGTTTCCGGCCAACCAGCGTGGCATGGCGCTCGGGATCAACGGGGTGTTTGCGACCAGTGGAACCTTTATCGGGCTCGTCCTCGGAGGCCTCTTGGCCCCCATCAACTGGCGGTTAATCTTCCTCGTGTCGGTGCCCATCGGGCTGTTCTGCACGGTGTGGGCCTACCGGATGCTCCACGATCTCACTCCCCCCCGCAAGATCTCGATCGACTGGGCCGGCAACATCACCTTCGCCCTCGGGCTGATCGCGGTGATGATCGGGATCACATACGGCATCGAGCCCTACCGCAACCACACCATGGGTTGGATGAGTCCGGCGGTCATCAGCGAGTTGAGCTCGGGGGTGGCTCTGCTGATGGCATTCGTGGTCATCGAGAGGCACACCGCTGAACCCATGTTCCGACTGCCGCTGTTCCGCATCCGGGCATTCAGCGCGGGAGTCCTGGCCAGCTTCCTCTCCGCGGTCGGCCGCGGCGGGCTGATGTTCATGCTCATCATCTGGCTCCAAGGGATTTGGCTGCCCCTGCACGGATACGACTTTGCCCGCACTCCGCTGTGGGCGGGCATTTACATGCTGCCGCTCACCCTCGGGTTTCTCACCGCTGGGCCCATCTCGGGAATCCTCTCCGATCGCTACGGGGCTCGGCCGTTCGCAACCGGGGGGATGGTCTGCACAGCAGTCGCATTCGTCCTTCTCGAGCTGCTTCCAGTCAACTTCGGCTATTGGACGTTTGCCCCCCTGCTGCTCCTTATGGGCCTGAGCAACGGCTTGTTTATGTCACCAAACCAAGCCGGGGTGATGAATAGCCTCCCTGCCGAACATCGAGGTGCCGGGTCGGGCATGATGACCACCTTCCAGAACTCGGCCCAAGTGCTTTCGATCGGGATCTTCTTCTCGCTCATGATTCTCGGGCTTTCGAGCGTGTTGCCGACCACCCTCTACCACGGCCTGGTCAACCAGGGGGTCTCGGCCAACGTGGCCGCCCGGGTGGCCCATCTCCCGCCGGTGTCGACACTGTTCGCCGCATTCTTGGGCGTCAATCCGATGAAACATCTTCTGGGAGCCTCGGTGCTGGCGCATCTGCCCGCAGGCCACGCGGCAATCCTGGAGGGCCGCTCGTTCTTCCCCAATCTCATCTCCGGCCCATTCCATAACGGCCTGCACACCGCGTTCGACTTTTCCATCGGGGCATCCCTCGTGGCGGCAGGTGCTTCATGGCTGCGTGGTGGCAAGTACATGTACCGAGATGCACATTCTGATGATCTGGTTATGGTGGCCGAGCCCGTCGCCGCCGACGGTCTGCTTTCCTCGGCCGACGACAATGGATCAGAAGTGACCCTCGGTTCCTCCCCAGAAGGAATCTCGCCGTGACGCGCCATGCCGCGAACCCACGCATCGGACGATCCGAGCCAAACCACGTGGACGTCGCAGCGTCGGTCGCCGACGAGGGTCGGCTGTTGCGGATAGGAGAGGTATCGGAGCGATCCGGACTGACTACTCGAACACTCCGCTACTGGGAGGAGATCGGCCTACTGCAGCCAGTTGGATATCGAGAAGGCGGAGAGAGGCTTTACTCACCGGCAGAGCTCGGGCGGGTCACCCATATCCGTGAACTCCAGGAACTGCTTGGTCTCACCCTGGCCGAGATCGGAGCCGTTCTCAAGTCCGAGGACGCCGTCGATCGGGCTCGCCAGGCGCGTCAGAGCGGAGCCCCGATTGACCACAGGCTCCGGCTGCTCGAGGAGGCGATCGACGCCCACGATCGGCTCGTGGTTCGGATCGATGATCGGCTGGCACGCATTGCTGCCTTCCGCAACGAATGGGTGGCCAGGGGCCGGCGGATGAAGGACCGAGCCGAAGAGCTCCGATCGGGCCAACCGAGGGCGATCGACCGGTAGTCCAACTGCCCGGCAGAATTGACCAGACGCTTCTGTTTTCCTTCCGCAATTTCGGCGTCGGCGGCTGTGAGCGCATCAGCCAC
>PLWZ01000022.1 GCA_003151235.1 Acidimicrobiaceae bacterium | reverse complement strand
AGACGAACCACAAGTCCGACCGCCGGGGCCGGGGGGAAGGTAGAGCGTTTCTTCCATGACGAAGGTGGCTACCGGGCATAGTTGCGGAGCAACGCAGCCGGTTGTGTCCTCAATTGCAATCCGAATCCGAGTCGAGGTTGGTGACGAGCGCCGAACAGCACTCCCCGGGTTCTCAGCCGCGGCCCCTGCCTCCGGCCCTCCCGGCAGCCCCGGCGTCCTTCGTGCCGGGTCCCTCGCGTCGTGTTTGTCGTCGCTCGTCTCGTTACCCCCAGCCGCATCGCGGTAACCCGTTGGCAACTCAGTTGCGCACCTGAAGCGGAACGGCTCGGTGTCGCTGCACCCATCGCCTGACCTCGTCGGCCCCCCAGATGACGAACGGGTAGGGAACGACCACGGCCAGTTGGGTTGGCGACAACGCGGCCGTCCCGAAGACGTGATGAAGGAACGGCAGGTAGATCAATGCAGCCGCCAGGACGAGCTCGGCAGCGATCCCGCCCAACAGCAATGGGTTCGTGAACACTCCGATGCTGCGCAGCGACACCCGATCCGTGCGGGCGGCGAAGGCGGTGCCAACCTGGCAGGCGACGATGCCAAGCCAGGCGACCGTGGTGGCCTGCTGGTAGACGTGGTGCAGGGGGGTGCCGACGCCGGTGGCGGCATGGAGGTGCCAGCCACCGGCGTGGAGAACCACGAAGAAGCCAACCAGTACCAATACGGCAGAGATCACACCGAGGAAGCCCCAGGCTCTAGCCAGGAGGGCGGGACGGATGACCCCTTCGCTCTTCGGACGGGGTGGACGATCCATCGTGCCCGGCTCAGCAGGCTCCCTACTGAGCGCGAGGGCCGGAGCGTGTCGGTGCCCAGGTCGATGGCAAGGAGCTGCATGACGGTGAGCGGGAGGGGGATGGCACCACCCGAAAGGGCGAAGACTAGGAAGGGAACGACCTCGGGAACCGCGTGCGTGAAGATGTAGAGGATGAACTTCCGGACGTTGTCATAGACCCGCCGTCCTTCTTCCACGGCGTCTATGACGGTGGCGATGTTGTCGTCGGTGAGGACCATGATCGCGGCCTGCCGGGCCACCTCGGTGCCAGAGCGGCCCATTGCGACGCCGATGTCGGCGGCGCGCAGGGCCGGGGCGTCGTTGACCCCGTCGCCGGTCATCGCCACGACTTCTCCGCACGCGCGCAGCGCGTCGGCGATACGGAGCTTGGCTTCTGGGGAGCTACGGGCGAAGACAATCTCCTGCCCCGAGAGCAGCAGCTGGTCGAGGTCGGGCTCGCTCATGGCGTCGAGGGCGTCACCGGAGAGGGTCACCAGGCCGGCGGGTCCTGAACCGATCCCGACTCGACGGGCGATCTCCCCAGCCGTGATGCCGTTGTCGCCGGTCACGACGTGAATGCGGATCCCGGCTTGATGGGCACGGGCAATGGCGTCGGCGGCCTCGGGCCGGGCCGGGTCGAGAAGAGCGACCACACCGAGAAGGCACAGGTCGCGCTCGGCGTCCTCTCGCTCAGAGGGAGGAGGCGACCCGTCTAGGAGTGGACGACGGGCGATGGCGAGCACCCGGAGCCCCCGACTCGCATACTGATCGATCACCCGATTCAGCTGCTCTTGATCGTCGGCGGTAAAGGCACGAGTCTGATCGGTCCCGTCGGCCAACTGGGTACTTCGGGCGAGGACGGCCTCGGGGGCTCCCTTGGTGTTCACCCATACGGTGCCGCCAGGGTCGGTGTCGATGGTCGTCATCAGCCGGAGGCGGGGATTGAATCGGAACAGCGTCGTGCGTTTTTCGTGGTTGATGCTCGCGTCGAGCGAAGCGGCCAGCTGCATCAGGGCGATTTCGGTGGGATCGCCACTGAGGCCCGCGGCCGTCACTTCCGCCGTGCAGCACTGGGCCGCAGTAGCAGCCAAGGTGCAGGCCAGCGCCACGGCATGGTCCGTCCCGACATTCGGCCATGAGAGCCGACCGTCGTCAGCCGCCGTGCCAGAGCCAGCGGCGGTCCACACCCCTGCCACCTCCATCCGGTTCTGTGTCAACGTTCCGGTCTTGTCTGTGCAGATGACCGTGGTAGATCCGAGGGTCTCCACTGCCGAGAGGCGCTTGACCACCGCGCCGCGTCGGGCCAGGTCCTGGACGCCTACCGCCAAGGCCAAAGTGATGGTGGGGAGCAACCCTTCCGGCACGTTGGCCACGAGCATCCCGATGGCGAAGCTCGCCGCGGCAGCGAGCGATAGCCCGGCGAGCGCGCCCAGGGGCATGAACGCCAGCGCGGCGACGACAGCGACGACAGCGATCAACTTGGCGACCTTCTTGACCTGAGCTTCGAGCGGACTGGTGTCACGCCCGACCCGCTCCGACAGGGCAGCGATCCGACCGATCTCCGTGTGCATCCCGGTACGGGTCACCACAGCGCGCCCTTCACCGCCGAGGCACGCGCTCCCGCTGAAGACCATGTCCTCGGCCTGCAGCAACGCCACACCCGGGTCACTCTCGCCGGCGGAGCGGGTGACCGGCTGGGATTCCCCGGTCAAGGTGGAGAGATCGACTTCAAGTGAGCCGTCGATCAGGCGACCGTCTGCGCTGATCCGGTCCCCCTCTTCCACCAGGAACACGTCGCCCGGCACCAGGGTCGTGGCGTCGACCTCTTGGCGGGAGCCGTCGCGCCACACCGAGGCTCGGGAGGGGAGATAGGCCGCCAGGGCTTCCACGGCATGCTCGGCGTGCAGCTCCTGGAAGAACGCGAAGACCGCGTTGAGCACGATCACCCCCACGATCGCCGCACCCAGGACGGGGGAACCGCTGATCGCCGCCAGGACTGCGGCAGCGGCCAGAAGGAGGGCCAGGGGATGGGTGAACTGGGCGGCCAACTCACCTGGCCACCTGCGTCCGGCCCGAGAGATCAGCTGGTTCGGCCCGTAAGCCACAAGACGCCTTGCTGCTTCGCGGGATGTCAGCCCTTCGGCGGATGAGCGCAGATCGCGGAAGAGTCGGCCGAGCGACTCCCGAGGGTCGCTGATCGATTCCGGCGATGGCGGCTCCTGCGGGTTCACCGCGCCATATCAGCCACTTTGGACGAGGTCCCCGTCCCCCGGAACAAAGAGGGAGTCTCTCGCGGTCCTCACATCTCTCCGATCGTCTCGGATCCCAAAAGTTCGTCGTGGCGGGCGAGCGCGGCACGCATCGCGTCTTCGCCCTCTGGCCATAAGCGCGTCGAGCCCTCGATGTCGGTGAAGAGGAAGGTGACGGTGCCCGTAGGCAGCTCGGCCATTCCTCTCCCCTCTGCGCTTCTCGCTCTCTAGCAGGGCGAACGTACCAGGGTCCGACGTATCGCGCCGAGCGACCGCAGCACCCGGTAACACCGTGTTGTCTCGTCCCGCCGAAGCGGCCAGCCGGGCTCGGCCGGCTGTCGACGTAACAGCCGCGGGCCCGGTGGCTGATGATCGGCGGATTCAAGGGGTGATCGCAACGGCTCTCTCCTGATGAAGGAGAAGCCTTGGACCAGCCCACGAAGAACCGGGTGTGGGAGCTACTCGGCGCTGGCCTCGATTGCCCAGCCGTCGCAAGATCCCTCCTCATGAGAGTGGACTCAGTTCGAGAACTTGAAGCGTTGACCGGCGGTATCCGTCCACGACCACGGCAGCGCTCAAAACGGGTGCTGT
>PLWZ01000014.1 GCA_003151235.1 Acidimicrobiaceae bacterium | reverse complement strand
TTACACCTCTCGGCGGGACGTGATCCTAGGATCCGGTACAACCGGGCGGAGGAACGGCATCCTGATCCGCCGGCTTCTGGTACGGGTCTGTCCTACGCGAAAGAGATAGCCGTACGGGTTCGCCATTCGACGCACCTTGGCCCAGTGTTCCCATCCGTATGCGAGAGCCTCAGCGGTCGCCTCACGCCCACGATCGGGCCCGTAGGACAAAATGAAGGCCCGACGAAGGCGAGGCTCTGCTTCCTCGGCAAACAGCCGAAACCCGTCATCGCTCGTCCTCACGTCCAGGCCTTCCGCAGTCTCTATTGGTGTAAACCTTCAGAGGGCTCGGCCTTAAGACAGCCACATCCTCCGTTGACCGTGGGAAGCGAAGGGCACCGGGCGGGTGCCCTGCCAGCCCCGGGAGTGGAGGCTTACCTGGTGGATAGAAGTGAGACGGTCGGGGCTGCTCGCCCTGGGGCATCGGTTCCGACAGGCCTAGCCGGTCGGACGGAGTTGGTACTCCCTCAACACGGCGGCGGGGTCGCCGTCTGCCGGCTCGTGGTCCCCTTGGAGCACATCAGGATCGAGGTCAACCCCGTTCGGCCAACTGATCGTGCCCGCAACTTTGTCAACCCGGACTTCGGCGAAGACCTCAGGGTCCCGGAGCTCTTCGAGAATGCCGCCGGTGAGGGCAGGAGCGAAATCCAGCTCTCTGACGAGCCCATCCGAAAAGGTCAGCCGGAGTCGCAGGTCGCCGAGAGGGAGGGCCTCCACGATTCGAGCGAGCTTGCCCATATGGCAACAGCCTACCGAAGGGGCTCGATCGGTCGAAGGGCATCAGGAATCTGCGCTCGAGCCAGTCGTCAAGGAGTTCCTCATGTCGGAGCTCTGCCCACCCCCTTACCAAGCGGGCGGCAATCCTGGAAGATCGCCAGCGACGATCATTCGATCGCCGATGCGGACCTGAGCCTCATGCGAGCCATATATCGCGTGGAAGTGCGGCGGGTTGTGGTCACTCCAGTACATGTAGATCACGATGCCGTAGAACTCAGACAGCCGGGGCACCGTGAAGAGGCTATGGCGAGGGTGTCTCATCGTCGATGTTCCGGAGGGTTCAGTCTCGTCATCGATCTGCTCGAAACCGCGCGGGCCGATGTTCTCATAGGGCTTTGGCGCGCTGGCAGGTTCGGATTGATGAGCTATCGACCGACGTAGACGACGAACCCATTCCCCACCAAATGGTGTTCGGGTGCAATACCCTCTCACCATGACGACGGGTCCTTCGCTCGATCTTCTGGATCCCGCTGCCTTTGATGGCGGCCAACCGCACGACGCGTTCGCGTGGCTTCGGGACAACGATCCGATCCACTGGCACGAGGAGCCGAACGGGCCGGGGTTCTGGGTGGTCACGCTGTACAAGGACGTGAAGCTGGTTGGGCGCGATGCGACGACGTTCTCCTCCGCACGCGGCATCATGATCCCGGATGTGGCGGGAGCGCTCGGCGATAGTCAAGGCGCGCCCCAAATGATGATCTCGATGGATGCGCCGGATCACAAGCACTATCGGCGTCTAGCGGTCCCGGACTTCATCCCAAAGGCGGTCAAGGAAATGGCCCCGCGCGTAAGGGTCTTGGCTGCACAGATCATCGACGGTGTGATCGAGGAAGGCGAGTGCGATCTCGTCACCGACATCGCCGGGCTCATGCCCTCCTACGTGATCGCCGAGATGCTCGGCATCCCGCGCGCTGACGGAGTCGCTCTCTACGACCTTACAGAAAGGATCCACAGCACCCCGGACCCTGAGCACCCCGAGGCGGGGATGACAGCGGTCCTCGAGATGCTGCAGTACGCGCATCGCGTCTGGGAGGAACGGCGAGCCGAGCCCCGCGACGACCTGTCGACCAAGCTTGCTCACGCGACGGTCGACGGGGAGCCACTCAGCGAGGTCGACTTCGGGATGTACTTCCTTCTGCTCATTGACGCCGGCGGCGACACGACTCGAAACCTGGTGGCGACCGGCATGCTTGCGCTTCTGGAGCATCCCGACCAGCTGGGCGTCGTGCGCGGTGATCTCGACGGGCGGCTCAACACGGCCATCGAGGAGCTCCTCCGGTGGGTGAGCCCAGTCGTCTACATGCGGCGCACAGCCAGGCGGCCAACGGTGCTCGGTGAGGCCGAGATCGCAGTAGGCGACAAGGTCGTCATGTACTACGGCTCCGCGAACCGGGATCCGCGCGCGTTCACGGACCCAGACGTGTTCGACGTCACGCGCTGGCCGAACGAGCATGTCGCCTTCGGTGGGGGCGGGCCGCACTTCTGTCTCGGCGCGCACCTGGGTCGCTCCGAGATCCAAGCGATGCTGGGGCAGATCCTCACTCGGCTGGAGGGGCTGCGCATCGCTCAGCAGCCGGAGTGGCTTCGCTCCAACTTCATCTCTGGCGTAAGGCACCTCCCGGTCGAGTTCAAGCCCGGCTCTCGGGTCGCGAGCTGATCGCCTGCCCAACGCATTCCTCGGGGGTTCGAAAGACGTCGCATTAGGTGGCGAGCCTATGGATATACGGTGACTCGAACGCCGATTGTCCCGTTAACCATGGACGCCCCGAGCCTCCGGCCCCCGTTATCGACGGTCAGCGCCGCCGAGCACCTGGCTCTGTTGGACGGTGAGGTTTGAAAGCACTCCCATAAGAGCTGCCGGCATCCAGTTCGGCCATCTTCCCTGGTAGGAGTGGGGTTCGAATAAAGAACTGTTGGGCCTGCTTGACGCACCTTCACCTCTCGACGCCGTCCAACGCCACCTCGATTGGCTCGACCTCACTCTCGGAGACGATGACGAACTGGCCGTCGCCGATCTGACGCAGTCGGAGCATGCGACCAGAACAGGTACCCCTCGTCGTGCGTCGAACGCACGACGTTCAACGTCCACAAGATGCGTCGATAACCGATGAAGGCGGTCATTGGCGAGGTATCGCTCTCGTCATCGCAATCCGCGGCCGGCATCCTCGCCCGGCGATCAGCGGCGCGTGAGGACGGCTGCGATCCGGTTATAGCGCGGGTCCTCGTCGCTCGCGAGGCGTGCCACCCAGCGCAGCACCTCGGCCGCGTCGATATCGGCCTGTGCGGCAAGCATTGCGTCGACGTCGACCCAGTCCTTCGGGCGATTGAAGATCACCTTGCACACGATGAGATGGCTGGCAGCGAGGATCGGGATGATCCCGTCGCCGAATGGAACCGAGTGACGGGCCGCGCCTGCTGCTTCATGGAAAGCGTCGTAGGAGAAGAAGAGGTCGATCGGTGTTGCATCCCACATAACCCTCACCTGGCCATCGCGTCGGACGAGTGCCGCGATCGACGGATCGCCGGCGGCCGCACCGAGCTGGACCAGAGGCACGGCTACCTCCGAGAACCGTTCGGCGGGAACGAACACATTGAGGTCGATGTCGATCGTTGCCCGCGGCTCGGCGTAGTAAGCAAGAGCTAACGCGCCCCCAAAGGCGTGAGGAACGCGGGAAAGGGCGCTCTCGATTGCCAACACCCGCTGGGCGAGCGGCAGCGAACTCACGTCGAGACGAGCCGAGGCGCCGTGAGCACCGAGGCGCGTCGACGAACCGGTATGGCGTCGGCCAACGTCAGCACCTCGATTAGGCGACGGGCGTGTTCGAGGACGTCGGCGGGCGGAGGCTGGTCGGATTCGGGACGTACCGCGTCAATGTGCAACCGCTCACCTCCTGCTTCCACCAGTTTGCGCAACGTCTGGCAGGTCGGGTCCCGGCGCCCATGTTCGTAGGCGGAGATGACCGGCTGGGATGTGCCGGCCCGACGCGCCAGCTCAGCCTGGGTCAAACCCTGCCGACGTCGAACCGTCTGAATGATCATCGCCGCATCCATCTGTTTAGTATATCGGATTGTCTATGTTTCGGACTACTGACGGACAAGGATTCAGACACGCAGCGTGCGACGCAACACCCTTGGATCCAGAGCTACGAACGTCAAGACCAACCAAATCATCAGAATGAAGAGGTCAAGGGCGCAAAATGGTGGTTCTGGGAGTTCGAATAGCGTCCGGTTGGGCTGCCAGCTGGCCACCAGCAGACTCGGCTTGAGCGACCCTGCCGGAGGTCGACCGATGAGCACGAGAAGAAACCGAGCGGTTCGGCAATCCCCGTGCCATCGTTTGCGTATCTGATTACGGGAGGATCGATGCGGTTGAGGCAGCTCTACCTGCCGTCGGTCTTGTACGCGATGGTGGCCGGGTGGCTCATGTGGCACGGGCTGCAGGCCCTTGAGCACGACGGCACACTGGGCGCGACGATTGCCTCGGGCCGAAATGAGCTCGTCGGCCCGGCGTTCGTCGGGTTGGTTCTCGTCGTGGTCGTTTGCGAGCAGCTTTGGCCGGCTGAACGCCGGAGCGCCCTGGCACGAGGACACGTCCAAGACGCGTGCTTTTTCGTCCTCTATGCCGCACTCGTAGTTCCCCTGGTAACCGTGATAGGCGTCGGGATCGCAGCCCTCCTCGTCGGCCACGCGAGCTGGATCGTTATCGATCAGACCGCCGCGTGGCCACGATGGGTCCTGGTCATCGTCACCCTGATCGCCATGGACGCGTGTAACTGGCTTGCGCATTCGAGCGAACACCGATTTCGGCCCCTGTGGAGAATGCATGCCATCCACCACACCCAAGAGGAACTAACAGTCCTCACGTCGTTCCGTGCCCATCCCCTGGTTCACACCGCCGGATTCATCCTGGCCACGGTGCCGGTGATCATGATGACGGCCGATCACCCGATGGCACCAATGTTGATCACCGTCTACCTGTGTCTCGGCACGGTCCCCCATGCCAACGTGCCCTGGTCGTTCGGACTATTCGGGCGGATCATCGTGAGTCCCGCATATCACCGTCTCCACCACGCCATGGAGGGACCCCAGAACGTAAACCTCGGCATCGTGCTCACGGTATGGGATGTGCTGGCGCACCGTGCCGTCTTCCCCGCGCTTGGTGCACCGGCTTGCCGGACCGGCTTGGCTGGTCGGCCGATAGTCGTCGAACAGGAGGGTCTCCGGCATCGCCCCGTATCTGTGTTGTTGGCGCAATTCATCGAGCCGTTCACCGTCGTGAAACCGAGCCCGGTAGCGGCCACAGGGTCCGCGGATGCCTCTCGGCTTCACACGTCGCCCACCTAGCGCCAGTTGACCATTCATGCACTATTGCCACTCCTGTGATACCCAAATCGCGATGGAGCCCCATGATGGCTTCGCAATCTGCCCAATATGCGGTCGTATGGACGACGGAGCCGCTGTTAGACCCCTCTTTGTCGTCACCGGTGCCTCAGGATCTGGAAAGACCGCCGTTCTCGCTCCGCTGGCGCGCCTGCTCACGGGTCGCTGCATAACGTTCGATGTCGACTGGCTGATTGACGCAGCACGCGACCTCGGCAATGGACCACCAGTTCGATGGCCTGCATTTCAAGAAGCCTGGCTAGCTATCGCGCATGGCGTTGCCCAGGCCGGCATGCCGACCGTCCTACTCGGCCTCTTCATTCCAAGGCATCTCGAAGAACTGTCTGCCCGTCGTTGGGTGAGCGACATCCACTTTTCATTGCTTGATTGTCCAGATGACGTTCGGCGGGACCGAATCAAGACTCGCCCCACCTGGCGTAGGCACGACGTTGAAGGACAGGTCGGATTCGGAAAGTGGCTCCGCACCCATATCGACCACCATTTCGACACGAATGAGGGAACCCCTGAGGACATCGCCGTGGCCATCTCGGTCTGGGTTATCGATCGAATGACCAGTCCTCGAAGCCAGCAAGAGGACTCTTAGCAGCCTCGCAAGGTCGCGGTCATCTGGCGCGGCGGTATCTGATACCAGTCGCCCGACTTGTCGGCAGGAGAGAAGTCGTTCAACCTTGCATGGTGCCGCGCCCTGGCCCAGGTCAACGGCCGGGTCCGGCGGTATCCTCCGATCAGCGAGTACTTAGGAGGAGGGGATGGCCAAGCTGTCGTATGCCCACGGAGCATCGGAGAGGCCATTGCTCGGGGAGACGATCGGTGCCAACTTGGCTGCCACAGCGGCCCGCCAGCCCGACCACGAGGCCCTCGTCGACGTCCGATCCGGGCGGCGATGCACCTACGCCGAGTTGCTCCAGTGGTCGCGCCGGGTCGCCCGGGGGCTCGTAGCGGCGGGAGTGGATAAGGGTGACCGTGTCGCCATCTGGTCCCCCAATTGCCCAGAATGGGTCGCGCTGCAGTTCGGGTCCGCCCTCATCGGCGCCATTCTCGTCAACGTCAACCCGGCCTATCGCACGAGCGAACTGGAGTACGTCCTGCGCCAGTCCGGCGTCAAGCTACTCGTGAGCGCTGTCAGCTACCGCACTAGCGACTACCGGGCCATGGTCGAGGAGGTTCGCCCGAGGGTGACCGGACTCCAGCAGGTCGTCTTCATCGGCGATCCCACGTGGAACGAGTTCGAGGCAGCCGGCGACGATATCGGCGACGGGGTGCTGGCCGAGGCGGAGGCCAACCTGGCGTTCGATGAGCCGATCAACATTCAGTACACCTCGGGAACGACTGGCTTCCCCAAGGGTGCCACCCTTTCCCACCACAACATCCTCAACAACGGCTTCTTTGTCGCCGACCTCCTCGGCTACACGGACGCGGACCGGGTGTGCCTGCCGGTGCCCTTCTACCACTGCTTCGGGATGGTCATGGGCAACCTCGGGTGTACGACTCACGGCTCGACCATCGTGATCCCGGCCCCCTTATTCGACCCGGTCGCCACACTCCAGGCCGTTCAAGAAGAGCGGTGCACATCGCTGTACGGGGTGCCAACCATGTTCATCGCCGAGCTTGCGGTCGAGGGCTTCGAGCGATACGACCTGACGTCGCTGCGCACCGGCCTCATGGCAGGTTCCCTGTGTCCGGTCGAGGTGATGAAGCGAGTACAGGCCGAGATGCACATGACCGAGGTCGGCATCGCCTATGGGATGACCGAGACGTCACCAGTCTCCACCCAGACCCGCGCCGGCGATGACCTCGAGCAGCGCACCGCCACGGTGGGCTGTGTCATGCCCCACGTGGAGGTAAAGATCGTGGACCCGGACACCGGACTCGTGGTTCCCGTCGGCACGCCCGGGGAGGTGTGCACTCGCGGTTATTCAGTGATGCTGGGCTACTGGGACGAGCCCGAGATGACGGCAGAGGTGATCGATCCCGCGCGCTGGATGCACACGGGCGACCTGGCCATGATGCGCGAGGACGGCTACGTGAACATCGTCGGACGGATCAAGGACCTGGTCATCCGCGGCGGCGAGAACATCTACCCCCGCGAAATCGAAGAGTTCCTGTACACCCATCCCGACGTCGCCGACGTGGCCGTGATCGGCGTCCCGGACGAGAAGTACGGCGAGGAGCTGGTGGCCTGGATCAAGCTCCGGCCGAGCGCCCCGCCCATCGACGCGGCCGGTCTGCGGGAGTTCTGCCAGGGTCGCATCGCCCACCACAAGATCCCTCGCTACGTCCGCCTGGTCGAGGAGTTCCCGATGACGGTCACAGGCAAGATCCGCAAGGTCGAGATGCGCCAAGTGAGCACCGAGGAGCTCGAGTTGATCAGCGCGGCCCGCACTGTCACAACCTGAGGCGACTCAAGCAGAGAACGCAACAACCCCTCTGTGGCAAGTGTTGGTCAGAGATGAGCGACTACAGGTCATCCACGCTGACTGCATCGAGGTTCTGAACGTGGGCCTGGCGCGCCCCCGGTTGAGTTGG
>PLWZ01000079.1 GCA_003151235.1 Acidimicrobiaceae bacterium | reverse complement strand
ATCGGCCATCGTCAGTTGCACAGCTAGGCCCGACCGGAAGGCTCAGTCGACCGTCCAGGTCGAACCCGATCGAAGCAGGGCCTCGATGTCGCCGGCGCCGCGCTGCTCCTGGGCCCGGACGATCTGGCGGGACATCTCCTCGCCGTACTCGGGCCGCTCGACGGCGCGGAACACGCCGATCGGGGTGGGCTCGTAGGGGCCCCTCGAGAGCCGGGACAGCGCGAAGGCCAGGCCCGGGTCGTCCCTCGCCTCGTCGTGGACCAGCAGTGCGTCCTCACCGACGTCGGCCACATCCACGATCTCGAGGCGTCCGTCGGACCGCTGCACCACCCCTCGCTCGCCCTCGGCGCCGAAGCGGATCGGCTCGCCGTTGGTGAGCGGGATGAGCATCGCCGAGCGGACGTCGCGGCCGGTGATCTTCTCGAAGGCCCCGTCATTGAAGACGTTGCAGTTCTGGTACACCTCGACGAACGCCGCTCCCTTGTGGTCGTGGGCTCGGCGGAAGGTCTCTTGCATGTGGGCGCGATCCATGTCGTGGGTCCGGGCCACGAAGGTCGCCTCTGCGCCGAGCACGAGCGAGATCGGGTTGAACGGGTGGTCGACCGACCCGAGGGGGGTCGACTTCGTGACCTTGGACACCTCAGAGGTCGGCGAGTACTGGCCCTTGGTCAGCCCGTAGATCTGGTTGTTGAACATCAAGATGGTCATCCGGACGTTGCGCCGCAGCGCGTGGATGAGATGGTTGCCGCCGATGGAGAGCGCGTCGCCATCGCCCGTGACAACCCACACGTCGAGGTCGGGCCGCGTCGTGGCCAGTCCGGTCGCGATCGCAGGCGCGCGGCCGTGGATCGAGTGCAGCCCGTAGGTGTTCATGTAGTACGGGAAGCGAGCCGCGCACCCGATGCCCGACAAAAAGACGGTGCTCTCGCGACGCACGCCCAGCTCGGGCATGAGCATCTGCACGGCGGCAAGGATCGAGTAGTCCCCGCAGCCTGGGCACCAGCGAACCTCTTGGTCGCTCGTCCAGTCCTTGCGTGTGGTGACGGGGATGGCCGTCATGCTTCTCCTCCCAACAGCTTCACGATCTCGTCGGCGACCTCTCCGGCCCGGAACGGCACGCCCTGCGTCTTGTTCAGCGACTTCGCGTCGACCAGGAACTCGGCCCGGACCATCTTGCTCAGCTGGCCGAGGTTGACCTCGGGGATGAGGACCTTCGGGTACGCGCGGAGCACGTCGCCCAGGTTGAGCGGGAACGGGTTCAAGAAGTCGAGGTGGGCCTGGGCGACCTTTCGGCCCTCGGCGCGGATCCGGCGCACGGCCGCCGTGATGGCCCCGTAGGTGGAGCCCCACCCGAGGACCAGCAGCTCTGCGCCCTCCTCGTGGTCGACCTCCAACAGGGGCAGGGTCTTTGCGATGCCTGCGATCTTGGCGGCGCGCCAGTGGACCATCGCCTCGTGGTTCTCGGGGTCGTAGGAGACGTTGCCGGTCTCATCCGCCTTCTCCAGCCCGCCGATCCGGTGCTCGAGGCCCGGCACCCCGGGCGGCGCCCACGGGCGGGCCAGCGTCTCGGGGTCCCGGACGTAGGGAAGGAAGTCCGGCGTGCCGTCGGCGGCCACGTGGTTGGGGCCGCTCGCGAACGACGGCTCGATCGGCGACTTCGTCGTCAGATCGGGCAGGCGCCACGGCTCGGCACCGTTGGCGAGGTAGCCATCCGAGAGAAGGATGACGGGCGTCCGATAGGTCACGGCCAAGCGGACCGCCTCGATGGCGGCGTCGAAACAGTGCGCGGGCGTCCGAGCGGCCACGATTGGGAGCGGCGCCTCGCCGTGGCGGCCGTACATGGCGTGGAGGAGGTCCCCCTGCTCGGTCTTCGTGGGCAGGCCGGTCGAGGGCCCGCCGCGCTGGACGTCGACGACGATCAAGGGGAGTTCGAGGTTGATCGCGAGGCCGACCGTCTCTGACTTGAGGTCGAGTCCCGGGCCACTCGTCGTCGTGACGCCGAGCGAACCGCCGAACGCGGCCCCGAGTGCCGCGCCCACCCCGGCGATCTCGTCCTCCGCCTGGAAGGTCCGGACCCCGAACTCCTTGCGGCGGGACAGCTCGTGGAGGATGTCGGACGCGGGCGTGATCGGGTAGCTGCCCAAGAACAAGGACAGCCCGGCCAGGCGGGCGGCCACGAGCAGGCCCCACGCCAACGCCTGGTTCCCGGTGATCTGGGTGTACTCGCCGGCCTCGAAGGGTGCCGGACGGATCTCGTAGTTGGACGTGAAGAGCTCGGCCGTCTCCCCGAAGTCGTAGCCGGCCCGGAACGCCCGGGTGTTCGCCTCGGCAACGGCGGCAACGGCGGCGAACCGCTTGGCGATCCATTCGAGCGTGGGCTCGGTCGGCCGCGTGTACAGCCAGCTGACCAGGCCGAGCGCGAAGAAGTTCTTGGACCGCTCGGCGTCACGGGGCTTGACCCCGGCCTCCTTGCACACCTCCTGGGTGATCGAGGTCATCGGCACCTCGTAGACCTGGTACGCCGCCAGGGAGCCGTCGGTGAGCGGGTTGGTCGCGTACCCGGCCTTGGCCAGGTTGCGCTCTTCGAACGCGTCCACGTTGACGACCAGCATGGCGCCCATGGGTAGGAGGCCGATGTTCGACCGGAGGGCCGCCGGGTTCATCGCGACGAGGACGTTCGGGGCGTCGCCCGGCGTCAAGATGTCGTGGTCCGAGATGTGGACCTGGAAAGCGGACACCCCGGCCAGCGTGCCGGCAGGGGCGCGGATCTCGGCCGGGAAGTCGGGAAACGTCGATAGGTCGTTGCCGAGCAAGGCGCTCGAGGTGGTGAACCGGTCGCCCGTGAGCTGCATGCCGTCGCCCGAGTCGCCTGCGAATCGGATGACCACCCGCTCGAGCTGTTCGGTCACACGCTTTGTTCCTGTTGCCACGGAATCTGGCCTTTCCTGGGCTCCGACGCGCGCATGCGAGTCGGGAACGGTCAACCCCCGAGTCGCGGCGCCACTGGGGCGGACGCGATGACTTGCCCATGACTTTTGTGTTTCGAAAACGAGCATACCGCCGGTCGAGGAGGCTCTCGGGACCCGATTGTGCAGTGTCAGGCGCATCGACCGGCGCCTGGGTCGACCCCGAGGCCCGTCGCCCGGTGCGGGCGGGCGCCCCACCGAGGCGCCTACGGGGCCGCACGGAGGAGCCGGCCGTCCGGGCAAGCTATGGGCATGGCAGAACAGTTGACCCTGATGGCCGTCCACGCCCACCCCGACGACGAGTCGTCCAGCACCGGTGGGGTCCTGGCTCGCTACTCGAGCGAGGGCGTCCGGACGGTCGTCGTGACCTGTACCAACGGCGAGTTGGGCGACTCCCCCGGCGGCATCAAGCCCGGCGCCTCGGACCACGACGAATCGGCGGTGGCCGACATCCGGACCGCCGAGCTCGAGGAGGCCTGCAGATTGCTCGGCGTCACCCACCTCGAGCGGCTGGGCTACCGGGATTCGGGCATGTCCGACTGGGAGTACAAGGACCGACCGGACGCGTTCTGCAACGTGCCGATCGACGTTGCGGCCGAGCGCATCGGGCAGCTGTTCGAGACCTACCGGCCCGACGTGGTCGTGACCTACGACGACGTCGGCCCGTACAACCACCCCGACCACCTGAAGGCGACCCAGGTGACCATGGCCGCCATGGAGCGCAACCCCATTCCGAAGAAGCTGTATTTCACCGCGTTGAGCCGGCGGAACTGGGACAAGATTCGAAAGGTCCTGGAGGAGCAGGGTTCTGACTCCCCCCTCCCCGAGTGGTCTCCGGAGATGATCGAGCGCTTTGACGAGGTCGAGGCGCGCATTACGACATCGGTGACCCTCGGAGACTTCACCCAGCAGAAGCGCTCGGCCCTTTCGGCCCATGCCAGCCAACTCGAGGACAGCTTCTTCACCCGGTTCCCACCGGAGGTGTTCGAGCTGGCATTCGGCCAAGAGAACTTCATCAGGGTCTCGGACACGACCGGCGCCGCGCTGCCCGAGACGGACCTCTTCGCCGGCCTGCGCTAATCCGGCTCACCGAGCCGGTCTCCCGACGGTCCTTCCGGGCGTCCGCAGTATCGTGCGGAAATGACGCCCGACTCACCGTGGAATCTCGCCGACGTGTGGGAACTCGTGGCCGAGCTGATGCCCGACCGACCGGCCCAGCGGAGCGGCTCGCGCACGATCACGTGGGGTGAATTCGACCGGCGCGCCAACGCCCTCGCCCGCGATCTGGTCGACGCCGGCTTGACCCAGCAGTCCAAGGTGGCCGCCTACCTCTACAGCTGCCCGGAGTACCTCGAGACGTACGCCGCCGCCATGAAGGCGGGGATGGCGCCGTTCAACGTCAACTACCGATACGGCCCCGACGAGGTTCTCTATCTATTGAACGACGCCGACGCGGAGGCGGTCATCTTCCACGCAACGTTCGCGCCCCTTATCGCCGAGATCACGGACCGCCTTCCCGAGGTGAAGCGCTGGTACGTGGTCGAGGACGGCGCACCCGTGCCGGACTGGGCGATCCCGTACGAGGCCGTTGCGGCGCCCGGTGGCGATGCACCCGACACGCCGTGGGGCCGCTCCGGTGAGGACCTGGTCCTGCTCTACACGGGCGGCACGACCGGCATGCCGAAGGGCGTCATGTGGGAGCAGAACGAGCTCTTCCTGGTGCTCGGTGGCGGCGGCGACCCGTTCTCGGGTCTGCCTCCGGTCGCGAATCTGGCAGAGCTGCGCGGCCGTTTCGAGGCGGCCATCAACGATCCCCCATTCGTATTTCTCCCGGCGTGCCCTTTGATGCATGGTACGGGGCAGTTCAGCGCCTTTATCGCCATGACGCGAGCGGGCACCATCGTGACGCTGCCATCACGGCATTTCGATCCCGACGAGCTCTGGCGAGCGGTCGACGAGTACCGGGTCAACGCAGTCGCGTTGGTCGGCGACGCGTTCGCGAAGCCGCTCCTAAGTGAGCTCAGCGACCACCGGGATCGCTATGACCTCTCGACCCTGCTCCTCCTCAACTCGTCTGGGGTCATGTGGAGCCAGGCCACCAAGGACGGGCTCATGAAACAACTGCCGGCTGTCACCATCTTTGACAGCCTCGGCTCGTCCGAAGCCGTCGGCATGGGGGCAAGTGTCTCCGCCGGAAGCCATTCGACGCCCACCGCCGAGTTCTCACTCGGCCCTGGTGTGAAGGTCTTCGGCCCCGACGATGTCGAGGTCGAGCCAGGAAGCGGCACGGCCGGGTTCGTTGCCGTGCCGGGCCACGTCCCGGTCGGGTACTACAAGGACCCCGAGAAGACCGCCAGGACATTCCGGACGATCGAAGGCATTCGCTATGTCCTGCCGGGGGACCAGGCAATCGTGCGAGCCGACGGGGAGATCGAATTGCTCGGTCGGAGCTCGGCGGTGATCAACACGGGCGGCGAGAAGGTGTTCGCCGAGGAGGTGGAGGAGGTCATCAAGAGCTACCCGGGCGTCCTCGACGCGGTGTGCGTTGGCGTGCCCGATGATCGCTTCGGCCAGGTCGTCACGGCGCTGGTCGAGGTCGCCGGCGGCCACCAGGTTGCGCGCGACGAGTTGCGATCATTCGTACGCGCCCGGCTGGCTGCGTACAAGGCGCCGCGGGTGGTGATTCTGATCCCGAGCATCGGCCGCAGCCCGGCGGGCAAGGTTGACTACGCCCGGCTGGGCCAAGTCGCGAAGGACACGTTCGAGCAGGCCGGCGGCGATGAGTCGCGCACCCTGGTCGCGACGGACGCGTAGGCCCGAGAGCCGGTTTTAGCCAGCTGAGACCCGGTCCCGAGGTGGGCCGGAGGGTTCAAGCGATCGTGATCGATTTGTCCAAAAAGACGTCCTGGACGGCGTGGATGAGGGCTGCTCCCTCTTCCATCGGGCGCTGGAACGACTTGCGTCCGACAATCAACCCCTGACCCCCGGCCCGCTTGTTGATGACGGCTGTGCGCACCGCCTGTGCAAGGTCGCTGTCCCCCGCCGACTCGCCACCGGAGTTGATGAGGCCGATGCGTCCGGCGTAGCAGTTCACGACCTGCCAACGGGTGAGGTCGATCGGGTGATCGGTGGTGAGCTCGTCGTAGACCAACGGGTCGGTCCGACCGAAACCTAAGGCGTTGTAACCGCCGTTGTTCTCGGGCTGCTTCTGCTTGATGATGTCGGCCTCGATGGTCACGCCGAGGTGGTTGGCCTGGCCGGTGAGGTCGGCCGACACGGAGTAGTCGACGCCGTCCTTCTTGAAGCCTGCATTGCGCAGGTAGCACCACAACACGGTGAACATGCCGAGGCGATGGGCCTCCGCGAAGGCGGCCGACACCTCGTGGATCTGGCGGTCTGCCTCGGGCGAGCCGAAGTAGACGGTCGCGCCGACGCCGACCGCACCAAGGTCGGCGGCCTGGCGGGCGTTGGCGAAGAGCACCTGGTCATAGGTGTTCGGGTAGTTCAAGAAGTCGTTGTGGTTGAGCTTCACAATGAATGGGATGCGATGCACGAACCGCCGCGAGATCGCCCCGAGGGTGCCGAGTGTCGTGGCGATGCCGTTGCAGTCGCCGGCAATCGCGAGCTCGCAGAGATTCGCCGGGTCAAAGTAGGCCGGGTTCTTCGAAAAACTCGCGGCGGCCGAATGCTCGATGCCCTGGTCGACCGGCAGGATCGAGAGGTACCCCGTGCCTCCCAATCGGCCGTGCTGATAGAGGGTCCCGAGGTTGCGCAGCGCGGTTGGGTTCCGGTCCGTGTCCCGGAACACGCGAGACAAGAAGTCGGGCCCGGGTGGGACCAGGTGTTCGGCCCGGAACGCCTTGCACTCGTGATTCAAAAGGGAGTCGGCTTCATCGCCGAGCAGCTGGTGGGTATCCATTGACACTCCTGAGTAACGCGGCTCTTCGCGAAGCCTAACGGTCCGGTCCCGAATCACTGGGACTCGGAGACCGCCGTCCGGTGGCCGTCTTCCTGGCCTCCCTCTCTGCCTTTTTCGTGGCCGCGCGGGCGGGGCTCGTGCGGCCCGATCGGCGCTGGCGACCGAGAGACTCCAACCGGGTGCGGGCGTCGTAGGCATCCGGATCGGCCCGGACCACTCGCATGAACAGATCGCGGGCCCGGGGCACGTCACCTGCCCGTTCATAGAGGTCACCCAGTGCGTACCACTGGCGCAGGTGCCGTTCGGCGGGGTTTCGAAGGGCCTTGGTGGTGCCCCCTCCGGCCAGGAGGGAGATCGCGCCCCCGAGATCTCCGGTGTCGGCCAATGCGCCGGCCCCGACAATCCTCGCCTCGGCCATCACCTCGGTGGAAGGAGAGCCCCGGCGAAGCTCGGTCCAGAGCTCGGCAACCTTGACCGTTCGTCCGAGGGCTCGATAGCAATCCATAAGCGCGGGTGTCTGATCGATGTCGCCACTCGTCTCGCCGTAGGCCTCGAGATACTTGATGGCCTCACGCCACCGCCCGAGCCGATACGACGCCAAGCCGGCGACCTTGACGATCGCCGCGACGAGTGGGGCCTCGGTGAGGACTGACTTGGCCAAACGCAGAGCTTCGGGGAATCGGCCCGCCTCGTAGGCGCCGATCGCTTGTTCGGCCCGACGCAACAGGTACTCGCGTTGGCGTTGCGTGGCGGTGAACGAGGATTCACGGATCTCGGCCGCAACCGCCATCGGCAAAGGCTTTGTATGCGGCACTCGGGAGACGGGGACATCCGGCGATCCCGATGCGGCCCGAGGTTTCGTGCCACGAGAGCTGGGCCGGCCCTCGACGCGTTCCCACCTATCCATTGGTGCCGGCGGTTCCTTCGAAGAGCCCCAAGCCGGCTTGTCGCCCTTGATGGCATCGCTGGCGGCCCGATCGACCTGAAAAGCACCTCTACGTGCGACTCCGCCCCATCCCCGGCCCACAACCGGAAGCCCACCCGTCGTCTCGGAGCGGTTGCCTGCGCGAACTGGACGGCTTGGGGGGCGCGATTCGGCGCCAGTCGGGTGCCGTTCATCGCGACCTGGCCGGCGCGATGCCGTCGGACGCGCCGGCCGCCGATCCGTGTTGGTGGGTCCGCCCCGTCGCCGATCGTCGTTCTGACGATCCCGGCTAAACCGATCTCGGGTGTCCGAGGCATCGCGAGCCGCCGGAGGGCGCGGGCTATATGACCGCTTGCCTCGATCATTGGTCGGACCGGTAGAACGTTCGCGGTCAAAGCGGGGGCGATCACCGCGTGGCGGTGCATCGCTGCGGCCGGATCGCTGATCGCCTGAACGAGCGTTGGCCCTGGGACCACGGGAGCTCTTGTCGGGATCGGGCCGCCACGTGCGGGTCGCTGCAGCGCTGGACCGGGGTGGGCGTCCGGGACCTGCCGCACGATCGGGCGTCCGGGACCTGGATGGCCCTGCTCGACTTATCGGTCGGCCACTACGAGCGGCCGGACCGCCGGCTCGAGGCGGGCGTCCGGAGCCGGTAGGACGATCCGAAGCCCTGGGTCTCGGTGAGCCTGTGCGTGCCCCCGCGGGTCGACCCGTTCGAGTTGATGGACCACCGGGCCTCGCGGGGCGGCCCGGGTTCGAGGAGCGATCCGAAATCCTGGGCTTCGGGGTCCCGGTCCCGGCAGCCGGTCGACCAGTTCGAGCCGATGGGCCGCCGGGCCTCGCCGGGCGGACTGAACTTGACGCACGAGACGAGGTCCGTGGCTTCGGTGGTTGCCCGCTGCGGGGCGTCGGACGCCGCGCAGAAGGGCGCTTGCGGTCCGTCGTCACCGAGCGAGTGTACGTGCGTTGTGAAGCCCGCCTTTCTGACTACACACGCGACATGGGCCCGTCGGGAGGCGACGGGCCCATGCAATAAAGAAATCCCGGCGACGTCCTACTCTCCCAGGGGGCCTCCCCCCAAGTACCATCGGCGCTGGCGGGCTTAACTGCCGTGTTCGGAATGGGAACGGGTGTTTCCCCGCCGCCATGGCCACCGGAAACCATGCGCTCTCCCCAAAGGGGATTCAGCTGCCAAGCAGCCCTGAGCGTTCCAAAGCGAGCACGAGCAAAGCTCCAAGCCCTCGGCCGATTAGTACCGGTCGGCTGAACACATTGCTGTGCGTACACCTCCGGCCTATCAACGTGGTGATCTAGCCACGGGCCTTACCAGGTTTCCCTGAGGGAGATCTCATCTCGAAACGGGCTTCGCACTTAGATGCCTTCAGCGCTTATCCCATCCGTAGGTCGCAAACCAGCCGTGC
>PLWZ01000066.1 GCA_003151235.1 Acidimicrobiaceae bacterium | reverse complement strand
AGATGAAGTCGGTCATGGCCGGCGAGTAGACGGCCCCACCGGCACAGGCTCCGAGGATCACGCTGATCTGCGGGATCACACCGGACGCCTGCGCGTTGCGAAGGAAGATGCCGCCGTATGCGTGGAGCGAGACCACACCCTCTTGCAATCGGGCCCCACCGCCGTCGTTGATCCCGATGATCGGCACCCCGATGGAGGTGGCCAGATCCATGACCTTGTGGATCTTCTCGCCGTGCACCTCACCGGTCGAGCCGCCGGTCACGGTGGCGTCCTGACTGAAGATGCAGACGCGGCGGCCGTTGATGGCCCCGAATCCGGTGACCACGCCGTCGGTGTAGGGCCGCTTGTCCTCGAGGCCCATGCCGTGGGCCCGGTGACGGGCCAGCATGTCGAGCTCCTGGAAGGAGCCGTCGTCCAAGAGGTAGTCGATCCGCTCGCGGGCGGTGAGCTTGCCCCGGGAGTGATGACGCTCGATCGCGGCCGGCGCGCCAGCGCTGAGCGCCTCGGCCCGCCTGGCCAGGAGGTCATCCAGGCGCTGGTCGTGCTCCACGGCGGCCAACGCTACCAATGCTGGGCCTCACCCCCGTTTGGGCCATAGCCGCTCAGCGAGCCGACAGGACCAGCATCTGGTTGCCCCCCCGCTGGAACTCGTAGGCGACCGGGCGGACCTCGGTCGTGGTCCCGCCGTGACGAAGCCGCCCGAGGAGCTCTTCGATCATCGGGCCGAGGGCGTGGCCGCCCTGGTCGAGCAGCGGGAACACCCGGACCTCGCCGCGGCAGACCCGGAGCAGCTCGACGAGGGCGCGTTGATGGAACTCGCTGTCCAGCCGGTCGGCGTAGGTGAAGAGGAAGTGCGAGCTCAAGACGAGGTCGAACTGGCCGTCGTCGAACGGAAGGGCGGGTAGCGAGCCCGCGACGTAGCGCTCCGGGTGGGCCGCGATGTCGTCGGCGAACATGACGGCCGAGGCCGGGCGCATCTCGCGATGTCCGTCCCGGTCGCCATAGAAGTCCCAGACGTACCGGTCGCTGCCGGCGATGGTGTGGGCGCTCCCCCGGTCCTGCTCGCCGAGGACAAATTGCCGGAGCTCGAGGGGGGCAATTGCGTAGACCGGGTCGACCGCCGTCGCGAGGGCACCGATCCGGGCGGCGTGGGCGATGAAGCTCGATGCGCCGGCGGGACAGTCGAGAACCCGGCCGGCGAGATCGGTCGGGCGGAGCGAGAACATCGCCTCGTACTCGGCAAACGAGCGGGCGCTGACCAGGTACTCGCCGACATTGTCGGCGTCTGTGGACGACACGCCGCGGGCTCTGGGTGGCCCTACTCCTCGACCAGTTCGATCAGGGTCCCGAACGCGGATTTCGGGTGGATGAAGGCGACGGTGGTGCCGCGGGACCCCGGGCGCGGCACCTGGTCGATGGTGCGGACGCCGGCATCCTGGGCCGCCTGCAGCGTCTTCGCACAGTCCTCGACACGGAACCCCACATGGTGCAGTCCCTCCCCGCGCGTGGCCAGGAACCGGGCCACCGTCGAGTCGTCGCTGGTCGGCGTCAGCAGTTGGATGTAGGAGTCCGACACCGCCAGGAGCGCCTCCTCCACACCGTCGTGCTCGACGGTCTCGCGGTGCACGACCCGCGCACCGAAGGTCTCCTCGTACCAGACGATGGCCGCGTCGAGATCCTGCACGGCGATGGCGACATGGTCGATCTCGGTGAACTCGCCGCCGGCGGCGGACTCATGGGCCCCGCTCACGCCCCGTGCCTCCGGAAGAGGGTGATCCGGTCCTCCCCGACCTTGGCCCGCAGTTCCGGGTCATCGATCCCGAGGCCTTCCTCGGGAGCGAGGCAGAGCACGCCGATCTTTCCCTCGTGGAGGTTTCGGTGGACCTGGTAGGCGGCCTCACCGACCTCGGTCAGCGGGTAGACGGCCGAGAGCGGCGGAAGGATCTTGCCCTCGCAGACGAGGGCGTTGGCGTCCCACGCCTCCCGGTAGTTGGCGAAGTGGGAGCCCTTGATCGTCTTCAGCTTCATCCAGAGGTGCCGGTTGTCGTACTCGATCATGTAGCCGGACGTCGCGGCGCAGGTGACGATCGTCCCGCCGCGCTTGGCCACGAACACCGACGCCCCCATGGTGAAGCGGCCCGGGTGCTCGAAGACGATGTCGGGGTCCTCACCCACCAGGCCCCGCACGTCCTTGCCGAACCGGCGCCACTCGGACTCGTCCTGGTGGAACTCGTCCTTCCAGAACTGGTAGTTGCCGGCCCGGCGGTCGATGACCGCCTCGACCCCGAGCTCGTGCAGCAAGGCCACCTTCGACTCCGACGACACGACGCCGATCGGGGTGCCGCCGCCGTTCAGCACGTACTGGACCGCGAAGCTGCCCAGGCCCCCGGTGGCCCCCCAGACGAGGACCCGGTCGCCCTGGCTCATCGGTGCGCCGTTGTGCGAGACGAGCATCCGGTACGCCGTCGAGTTGCAGAGGGCGTTCACCGCCGACTCCTCCCAGCTGAGGTGCCGGGGCTTGGGCATCAGCTGGTTGGCCTTCACCACCGCGACGTCGGCCAGGCCGCCGAAGTTCGTCTCGAAGCCCCAGATCCGCTGGTTGGCCGCGAGGATCGAGTCGTCGTGGGCCGAGGGATCCTGGTCGTCGACGTGGTTGCAGTGCACGGTCACCTTGTCCCCAGGAGACCAGTTGCGGACCGCGGAGCCGGTCCGGATGACGACACCCGAGGCGTCGGAGCCGACCACGTGGTAGTCGAGCGCGTGACGGGCGCCCCAGCGGCTCTCCTTGCCCAGGCGGTCGAGAAAGCCGAACGTGGGCAACGGTTCGAAGATAGAGGTCCACACGGTGTTGAAGTTGATCGCCGATGCCATGACCGCCACGTAGGCCTCGTCGGGGGCCAGCTCGGGCAGGGGGACGTCGCCCACGTGAAGCGACTTTCTCGGGTCCTTGGCCGACGACTCCATGCCGTCGAACATCTGGGCCTCGTCGCGGCGGACGAACGCGGCCCGGTACGACTCGGGCAGCGGGAGCTCGGCCAAGGCCTCTCCGGGGGCGCCGTCGAGAACGGCCTGAAGGATCTGGTCCATGAACCACGACGATAGACGGGACCCTAGGATGGGTCACCGCCCAATGGTCACGGAGGTCAACATGCCTGGTTCGGTCATCCTCGCCGGGGCACGGACGCCGATCGGGAAGCTCTCAGGAGCGCTCTCGGGCTTCAGTGCCATGGATCTTGGAGGCATCGCAATCGCCGAAGCGCTGCGCCGCGCCGGCGTCGCCCCCGAGCAGGTCGACTACGTGTTCATGGGCCACGTCCTCTTGGCCGGCCAAGGCCAGATCACGGCCCGCCAGGCCGCCGGGGCCGGCGGCATCCCGATGTCGGTCCCCGCGACGACGGTCAACAAGGTCTGCCTGTCGGGCCTCAACGCGATCTACCTGGCCGACCAGATGATCGCGGCCGGCGACGCCGAGATCGTGGTGGCGGGCGGCATGGAGTCCATGAGCAAGGCACCCCACCTGCTGCCCGGGGCCCGCGCCGGCTACCGAATCGGCGACGGCACGCTCGTCGACTCGATGATGTTCGACGGCCTCACCTGCGCCTTCGACCACTGCGCCATGGGGCTCGCAACGGACCGCTACAACACCGACACCCTCAAGGTCTCCCGGGAGCGCCAGGACGAGTTCGCGGCGGCGTCGCACGAGCGTGCCGCGACGGCGGCCAAGGAAGGGCGGTTCGCCGACGAGATCGTGACGGTCGAAGTGCCCCAGCGACGCGGCGACCCGATCCTCGTCGACACCGACGAGGGCGTCCGGCCGGGCACCACGACCGAGTCCCTGGCCGGGCTCCGGCCGGCGTTCGACAAGGACGGCACCATCACCGCCGGGAACGCATCGCAGATCTCCGACGGGGGCGCCGCGGTCATCGTGACCTCGGCGGCGAAGGCGGCCGAACTCGGGGTGACCCCCCTCGGCGAGTTCGTCTCCTATGGCCAGGTGGCCGGCCCCGACACCTCGCTCCTTCTCCAGCCGGCCAACGCGATCGCGACCGCGGCCAATAAGGCCGGAGTGTCCGTCGAGGACATCGACCTGTTCGAGATCAACGAGGCCTTCGCGACGGTCGGGTTGGCCTCGGCCGACCATCTCGGCATCCCCCAGGACAAGCTGAACGTGAACGGCGGCGCCATCGCCCTGGGGCATCCGATCGGCATGTCGGGAACGCGCCTGGCGTTGACAGCGCTCTTGGAACTGCGCCGCCGCGAGGCTGGGCTGGCGGCCATGGCGCTCTGTGGCGGCGGCGGCCAGGGCGACGCGCTGATCGTCCGCTCGATCCGCTAGCCGGACCGCGCCCTCAGAAGGGCGGGACGAAGACCCCGAGCACCGCTGCGGTGTGCGGGGCGATCTCGGCCCACTCGGGCACCGGTATCTCGAACACCGCCAACCCACAGGTCGCGAAACCCCCCGTCAGCGACGACGGCGGCGACTCGGCCACGGCGCCCACGAGCGCTTCGAACGTGGGGTTGTGGCCGACCACCATGACCGAGCCCACGGTGTGGTCCACCTTGGACACCTCCTCGAGCACCTCTTCAGGACCGGCCCCGTAGAGCGAGGCCAGGTAAACGACGCGAGGTGGCTCGGCCAAACCGGCCAGGGCTCGTTCGGTGGTCTGTATCGCCCGGATCGCGGTCGAGCACAGGACGAGGCCTGGCATGACGTCCTCGGGCAATCCGAGGTGGTCGCCGTCGTCGCCGAGCCGCTTGCCGAGCGCATCCGCGTCCCGCCGACCCCGCGGCGCGAGCGTCCTGTCGTGGTCATCCCCTCCGGCCGGCGGATCGCGGTGGGTCTTGGCGTGCCGCAGTACCCACAACACCCGGCCGCCGGCCACGCTCAGGCCCGCAGCTCTCGTCGGCCCTCGAGGGCGCGCCCGAGTGTCATCTCGTCCGCGTACTCGAGGTCCCCGCCCACCGGGAGCCCGCTGGCCAACCGGGTGACCCGGACGGGCAGGTCGGACAGGCGGCGGGCGAGATACATGGCCGTGGCCTCGCCCTCCAGGTTGGGGTTCGTGCACAGCACGATCTCGGTGATCCCCTCGCCGGCGATGCGGGCCACCAACTCCTCAACCCGGAGCTGGTCGGGCCCGATCCCCTCGAGCGGGTTGAGGGCTCCCTGGAGCACGTGGTAGCGGCCCTTGAACTCCTTCGTCCGCTCGAACGCCGCGATCGCCTGGGGGTCCTCGACGACGCAGACGACCGAGGCGTCCCGCGACTCGTCGTCGCAGATCTCGCACAGCGAACCGCGTTCGGCGACGTTGAAGCAGCGCTCACACAACGCGGTGCGCTCCTTGACCGACACGATGGCATCCGACAACCGCATGGCGTCCTCGTTCGGGATCTTCAACAGGTAGAACGCGATGCGCTGGGCCGACTTTGGGCCGATGCCCGGGAGCCGTCCAAGCTCGTCTATCAGGGAGCGGAGGGGGCCCGTGTACATCTAGCTCGGGACCTCCTCGGCACCCGGGAACGCCTCGAGCAAGCGCGAGTGCGCGAGCGACTCGACCTCCAAGGGCTCGCCGGGATCGTCCCGATCGAAGTCGTCGTCACCGAGATCGCTCGGGTCAGGCTCGGGTTGGCGACCCGACGTGGGTTCGGCAACGGACACCGGCCCGTCGCCGGCCTCGTCGACCACGAGTCGCAGCGCCACGCGGGCGCCGAAGTGGGTGCTGAGGGCCTGCTCGACCAGGGGTCGAACCTCCTCGCAGCGCCGCAGGTAGCCGGCCCCGGGCACGGCGAAGACCGCCGTCGACCCGTCGACCGCGGTGAACCGGCCCGAGCTGTAGAGCGCCTTGGCCCGGGCCGGCAGCGAGCGGAGCAGCCGGTCCCCCCAGGCTTCGACCAGGGTGTCACGATCGGGCATCGAACCCGTCGTGCTCTCGATCGGCGCGGCCGGCGGTTGTTCCAGTGCGGCCGGCGGCGCGGCCTCGGGGGCCGGGCCCTGCTCGTCGGTCCGGGCCGTCTGCTCCGCCCGTTGCCGGCGAAGGGCGCCGATCGCGGGCCGGGTGTGTGGATCGTCCGAGACCGGGCGATCGCCCGTCACCGGTGCGACGGGGCTGCTCGGCGGCGGCTCGGCCACGCGGCGCGACGGTGGCTCGCGCGTCGCGAGGGACTGCTCGAGCCGCGTCACGCGTTCGGCCAGCGCCTCCGGGGCGCCGTCGAGATCGGGCCGGACCAACCGAACCATGGTGACCTCGAGCACGACCCGGGCGTCGGGCGCCTCGCGCATATCCACCTGGGCGAGGCCGAGTGCCTCCATGGCCCGGACCAGCCGGGCCAGGCCCAGTCGCTCGGCCTGGCTGTTCAACCGAACACGCTCCTGCCCGCTCGTTGAGGCAAGGTCGGGGGCCAGCGCCAGCAGGAAGGCCTGCCGCAGGTCGTCCACCACCTCGGACGCCAGTTGTTGGGGACTCCAGCCCGTCTCGACCAGTGAGGCCACCGAGACCAGGACCCGGCTGGCGTCCTCGTCACACAGCGCGTCGACGAGTTCTGCCAGCTCGGGTCGCACGCCGTCGGCGGAGCCCGACGAGGCCATCTGATCGAGCGCCGAAAGCGCGTCGCGCGCCGAGCCACGCCCCCTCCGGACCGCCAGGGCGAGCGCCTCGTCGTCCAAGTCGAGCTTGGCCTGGTCGCGTACCCACGAGACGAGCTGGCCCAGCGTCTCCGCGCCGAGGAGCCGGAACTCATAGTGCTGCGTCCGGCTCCGGACCGTGAGCGGCACCTTCTGGGGGTCGGTCGTGGCAAGCACGAAGACGACGTGCGAGGGAGGCTCCTCGAGGGTCTTCAACAGCGCGTTGGCGGCGGCCGTCGAGAGCATGTGCACCTCGTCGACGATGTACAGCTTCCATTGCCCCGGCGTGGCCAGGGCTGCGTGCGACACCAGATCTCGCATTGCGTCCACGCCATTGTTGGAGGCGGCGTCGAGCTCGCGGACGTCGAGCGAGGTCCCCTGGGCGATCGAAACGCACGAGTCGCAGACGCCGCACGGCTCGCCGTCGGTCGGGTTGGCGCAGTTGAGGGCCTTGGCCAGCACCCGGGCGGCCGAGGTCTTGCCGGTCCCCCGGGGCCCACTGAAGAGATAGGCGTGGGCGACCCGTCCCTCCGCGACTGCCCCGCGGAGGGCCTGCACGACGTGGGGTTGGCCACGGATCTCCGACAGCCTGGACGGGCGGAAGCGCCGGTAGAGGGAGAGGTACGGCTCCGCGGTCGCTTCCTCGACGGGCCCCGCAATGGGGCTGTTCGGCTCTTCCGGAGGCATCAGTCGGAGCCTAAACCGTCCCTGCGCGCGGACCTCCGGGCGCTCAACTGCCGAGCTGGCCCACCTCGGAGATCTCGTACTGCAGGATCTCGGCACCCAGGATCTTGACGTCGCCGGCCGGAGGAGAACTCGACCGCAGGACCTCCAGATGAGCGGCCAGCGCTCCCTTGCTCTCCCACCGCTCGAACAAGAGGATCCGCCCGGGATCGATCGGGTCGGCGCTGAAGGCGTACGTGATGCATCCGGGCTCGTCCCGGGACACCCGCATCAGATCTATGCGGCCCGAGATGAACTCATCCCGGTGCTCCGGCTCGACGTCGAGAAACCCCGCCACTATGAGCATGACCCCCCCTTGGCTACCGGCGCTCCGGCGCTCGGTGCGACGGCCAGGTTGGCTACGGCACACGGCCTCACCCGCTGAGAGCTGCTGCCTTCCGACCCTGACTCGGTTCACGAGCGGCCGTTGCGCAGGACCCGGCCGCCGCACCCAACGCCGGTGCGACGAACGGTCGACACTACCCCGCCTCGTCCGGCACTCGGGTGGTCGCGGGGCGCCGGACCGGCGCCGGTTAGCCTGACGCGCCGTCATCTGGAGGAGTGCGAGAGCGGCCGAATCGGCACGATTGGAAATCGTGTGTGGGGAAACTCACCGTGGGTTCAAATCCCACCTCCTCCGCCACTGCGTCGCTCCGTCAAGGGCCCGAATACACATGTCGGCGGGTCGCCGTGCGGACATGCCGCTTGAATGGAGTGCAATGCCGCCCGAAGCGCCACGTGAGAACGACGAAGCGACGATGCGGCACGCGATCGCGGAGGCCGAGCGGGCCGCCGCGCACGGCGACGTGCCGGTCGGAGCCGTCGCGATCGTGGATGGCGCCGTCGTAGGGGCGCGGCACAACGAGCGGGAGTCGCGGCCGGACCCGACGGCCCACGCCGAGTTGTTGTTGCTGAGAGATGTCGCCGCAGCGAGGGGATCGTGGCGGATGGACGGGGTGACGGTCGTCGTGACGCTGGAACCCTGCGCAATGTGCGCTGGGGCGATGGTCAACGGCAGGGTCGCCCGGTTGGTCTTCGGCGCGTACGACCCGAAGGCGGGCGCCGTCGGGTCGCTCTACAACCTGTGCCAGGACCCCCGGCTCAACCACGAGGTCGAGGTGACGGGCGGGGTGCTCGCCGATGAGTGCGGAGCGCTCCTCGCCTCGTTCTTCGAGGGCCGGAGAGCCAAGGACCCCCAATAGCCCGAGCACACCCGCTTTCGCTGGTAGTGCTTCAGTTTGGATCGAGCAGCCCGACGATCTTGTATGGGCCGGTTGACCTGCCGATACCCGTGATCCGCTCAGACGACAACGATCACTTACCTCGTCTTTTCGAAATGCTTCGTCGCCGCGTGCTTGGCCCTGTGTTCGCTCGGATACGGGCCTCGGAGCCGCTGAACCGCCTGTGATTGTTGGTCGGCTGGCCCATCGGTGTCCCCACACTCTGCGCAGAAGACCTCCCAGAGTTTGTGATCTTCGGAGGGAGAGTTCCACTTGCCAGTTGCGTCGTGTTGCCAACCCAGGCGTAGCGGGCGCGCATAAGGAAAGTGGCCGTAGTCGCTAATCGGGTCAGGATCTGTCGGCGCATTCGCTGGCTTGCCGATTCGAAGCCCAGACAATTCATCACCTACTGGCATGGCACCCTCCATGGTACCGACGAGGGAAAATTGGTGCCTCGCCAATCCAATAGCCCCGCGATTTCCCAAACATCGGTGTCAGGGGGACAGCGGTCCAAATCGGCCTCTCAGGTAATGCTTTCCAGGTCAGCCATCTGGCCCCTTCGAATCAAACCGGGGCACTGCCCCTTCGTGTCGGCCCGGGCGGGGCACCTAATGTTCGATACGGAGGGATGCGAGAGCGGCCGAATCGGACGGTCTCGAAAACCGTTGTGTCCGCAAGGGCACCGTGGGTTCGAATCCCACTCCCTCCGCGGAGTAGGGGCCCTTCTCGGCACTGCCGGGAGGGGCCTCTTTCGCGTCAGGTCCGACCGCTCACCAAACCCCGGGGACGAGCCGCTTGCGCGACGCCGCGTACCGGTCGTAATCGGGGCCGAGGCCTTGGCGGAGCATCCCCTCCTCCACCTGGATCCGGCGCGCCGCTTCATGCTCGGACGGGTCGTCCTCGTCACCGGCATCGCCGGGTTCTTGGTGGCGTTCCACTTGCACAGCCTCGCCATGCCCGGTGCCGGGCGGGTCTACGTGGCGGTCGGCGTCGCCCTCATCTGTCGGGGCGAACCTCGCGGGTGTCGGTCAGGGTCCGGCACTGATCGAAGAACGAGACCGAGCGGCGCTCCCAGGCCCAGGCACCTCGACGCTCTTCCAGGGCCGCGTTGTACAGCTCGCACTGACTAAGGCACAGGCGGGTCAGGCCAGTCCGTTGGCGGCTGGTTGGCTGGAGGAGGTAGCGGTAGGTTCGGCGACGAGACATCAAATCCGGACGGTACCGGGGCCGTGTGACCGGCAATATGAGCCACTACCGATGGGGGCACCCTCCCCGGCGTAGCCTGTGGGTGGCCCGGACGTTTGTGGCGCCTGAGTACTTCGGCGTCGGAGAGGAGTTGGAGATGGCACCATCGCGCTCAACCGTGGGCAAACTCCAGCGCGACCAGGCCAAACGGGCCAAGGCGAAGGCGAAGCTGGAGGACCGTCAGGCCAGGCGGACCGAGCGCGACGACGCGGAGCCTGTCGAGCCCCGACCCGAAGAGGACCAGGGCAAGCTCCTCGAGGAGTTCGCCCGTCTGCACGAGGACCTGGAAGAAGGGCGGATCTCGCTCGATGACTTCGAGGTCCGCCAGGCCGACCTGCGCGAGCGTCTCCAGGTCAACTGACGCCGCTCAGTCCGCCTTCTTCGGGCGGTCCCGGGTTTCCAGCCACCGGTGCAAACCGGCGGCGTTCGAGTGCACCCCGTTCATGACCTCGAACTTCTCGCGGTGCTCGTGTCCGACGACGCCCGGCGGTGGGTCGAACCGCCGGGCGAGTGCGTCCGCGATGTCCTCGCCGGCCCGGTAGGCGATCTCGGCCGTCTCGGCCCACTGGCGCAGCATGCCCTCCGCCTCCACCAACACGTCGTCGGGATCGGGCAACAGGCCGTAGTGGGCCAGCGCGAGTCCGCTCGGCCGTCGATCGGCGAAACGGTGCAGCGAGTGCAGCGCCTGGTCGAGGTCGAAGTCCGGTGGTGGTGTCGATGGCCGCAACACCCCGACATCGGGAAGCCGGACCCCGACCGCGTCACCGACGAACAGGATCCCGCTCGTCGAATCGTGCAATCCGAGATGGTGCTTGGCGTGGCCCGGTGAGTCGATGGCGGTGAGGGTTCGACCCGGGCCGATCACGATCTCCTCTCCGTCGTCCAACACGTGCAGCCGCTCGACCGGAGTCGGGTCGAGCCGCCCGTAGAGCGAGTCGAGCAACGGGCCGTAGACGAGGGCGGCGGAGTCGACGAGGCGTGTCGGGTCGGCCAGGTGGCGAGCCCCCTTCTCGTGCACGTACACGGTTGCGTTCGGAAACGCCCTCGCGACGTCGCCGACGCCGCCCGCGTGGTCGAGATGGATGTGGGTGACCACGACCCCCGCCAGGTCGTCGGGGCCGAGGCCGAGGCCGGCCAGAGCCTCCAGGAGGACCGGGACCGACGACTGGCTCCCGGTCTCAACCAGGACCGGCGCCGGGCCCTCGATGAGGTACCCGGCCGTGACGCGCTGCCAGCCGCCGAGGAGCGTGTCGATCTCGACCACCCCGGGGGCGATCGAGTGGGGCATGGCCGCGCGCCCGTCACTCACGCCGACGCGACCTCCACGACCACCTTCACGTCGTCGGGCTTGCGGTCGAGGGCCTGCGCCCAGTCCGCCAACGGCACGCGCCGGGTGATCAGGCGCTGCAGCCACGCGCGGTCCGCCTTGGCGAGGGCTTCTGCGCCGGCCTCGTAGTGGCGCCGGTTGGCGTTCACCGAGCCGACCATGGCTTCGTTCTCGAGAACCATCGAACGATTGAGCGAGCCGGCGTCGATGTCGAGAGACCGCCCGCCCGACGACACGCCGGTCAGGCAGACCACGCCACCCACCCCGACATGCTCCATCGCGTCAAAGACAAGCGAGCCCACCCCGGTGCACTCGATGATCGCGTCGGGCAGCTTGCACGCGTCCGAGATGGACCCGGTGTGGTACTGGGCGCCGAGCGCACGGACGAGATCGGGTTTCAGCCCGGATGCCATCTGGTCGATGACGTGGACCTCGAGGCCGCGTTGGACCCCGAGGAGCGCCGCCAGCAGTCCGACCGGTCCGGCGCCCGTCACGACCGCCGTCTTCGGCTCCCAGTGGGCCCGCCCGCCGATGCGGCCGACCTGTTCCCACGCCTTGGCCACGACGCTGGTCGGTTCGAGCAGCACACCAAGCTCGCCGAGGGAGGGATCGACCTTCACCGCGAAGTCGGCCGTGATCCGGTAGTGCTCGGAGAGGTAGCCGTCGTGTTCCTTGATCCCGCGCTCGGTGTACTGCCCGTTTCGGCAGAAGTCCCACTCCCCGACCGCGCAGTTGGCGCACGGCACCGGGTCGGGACGCCGCACGATGCCGACCACGAGGTCGCCCTTTGCGACTGCGGCTCCCGCAGGCGCCTCGAGCACCCGGCCCAACGACTCGTGCCCGAGCACCAGCCGCTCGCGCCCTGGTGGCGCCCATCCGTAGGCGCCCGAGAGGATCTCGGCGTCGGTGCCGCAGATCCCGACGCCGAGCGTCTCGACCAGCACCGGGCCGTCGGACTCGGGCGGGTCATCGATATCGGAGAGCTCGGCCGTCCCCGCCTTCAGCGGGACGACGGTCAGTGCCTTCATGACTTTCTCCTCGCGGTCTTGTCGGCGGCGCGTTCGGCGGCCTTGTCCAACCGGTTGACCCGGAGCCGCTCCAGGCGACGCTGTCTCGACGGGTGCCTGTCGTCGGCCGTGACCCCCGAGCCGAGCACGTGCCACGGCTGGCGGATCGCCTGCAGCGTGTTGATGGTCGACAGGACAGGCGCGTCACCGACGGCCATGGTTTCCTGCCCGCTGAGGCGGCACGCGGTATTGACCAACGACACGTGCGAGAACGCCTGGGGAAAGTTCCCCACCTGTCGCTTGAGCACCGGGTCGTACTCCTCGCTCAACAGGCCGACGTCGTTGCAAAGCGCGAGTAGGCGGTCGAACATTTCGCGCGCGTCGTCGGTCCGGCCGATCATGTGCAGGCAGTCGGCGAGCCAAAACGAACAGGCGAGGAACGCCCCCTCGCGACCGGTCAGGCCGTCCACCGCGCCGTCGTCGGTCGTCCGGTACCGGAGCACAAAACCGTCATCGACGAGCTCGCGCTCGATGGCCTCCACCGTCGAGATCACGCGCGGGTCCTCCGGCGGCAGGAACCCGACCAGCGGGATCATGAGGATGCTGGCGTCGAGGAGGTCGCACCCGTAGTACTGGGTGAAGGCCTGCTTCTCCTGGTTGAACCCCTTCGCGCACACCTCGGCGTGGATCTCGTCGCGGAGCTTGCGCCACTTGTCGATCGGCCCCTCGAGCGTCGGCCAGGACTCGAGTATCCGGACAGCCCGGTCGACGGCCACCCAGGCCATCACCTTCGAGTGGGTGAAGTGACGCCGGGGCCCCCGCACCTCCCAGATGCCGTCGTCGGGTTCCCTCCAGCCGGTCTCGATGAATTCGACAAGGGCCCGCTGCAGATCCCACATCGACCGACTGGTGACCCCGTCGAACTGGCACGCCGTGTACAGCGCCGACATGACCTCGCCATAGACGTCGAGCTGGTACTGGCCCGAGGCGGCGTTGCCGACTCGAACCGGCTTCGAGTCCTCGTAGCCGCTCAGCCAGTCCACCTCCCATTCGTCCAGCCGTCGCTCGCCGGAGGTGCCGTACATGATCTGCAGCCGCGACACGTCGCCGGCGGCCGCGCGCAGCAGCCAGTCGCGCCAAGCCATGGCCTCGTCGTGGAAGCCCCCCCGCATGAGCGCCTCGAGCGTGAGGGTCGCATCGCGCAACCAGCAGTAGCGATAGTCCCAGTTACGGTTGCCGCCGACGGCCTCGGGCAGCGACGTGGTGGCCGCGGCGACGATGCCGCCCGTCGGTTGGTAGGTCAGCGCCTTCAGCGTGATGAGCGACCGGAGCACGGCGTCTCGGTGTTCCCCTTCATACGAGCACCCGGCCGACCAGACGTCCCACCAACCGGCCGTGGTCTCGGCCGAGTACCACGGGTCAACCGGTGGCGGCGGCGGCACGTGGGACAGATACCAGGTGAAGGTGAAAGGAATCTGCTGGCCCTCGGCGATCGTGAACTCCGAGACCGTCTTCATGTCCTCGCCGTGGGTCGGCGTGCGAGTCCACAGGGCCACAGAGTCGGGCCCGGCGGTCGCGGTCAGGAGGCTGTCGCACCTCGTGACCCATGGCAGCACCTGGCCGTAGCCGAACCGGATACAGAGATCCATGCGCATGTCGACCTTGCCCGACAGGCCCTCCAGGATCCGCACCACCTGGGGGTGCTCCTCTCGGATCGGCATGAAGTCGGTGAGGCGGACCGACCCCGACTTGGTCTCGAACTCGGTCTCGAGGACGAGCGTCCCCTCCCGGTAGCGGCGCGAGGTGCTCGTGACCTTGCCGCTCGGGGCGAGCTTCCAGAACCCGTTGGACTCGTCCCCGAGCAGCTTGGCGAAGCACGCGTCGGAGCCAAAGTGGGGCAGGCACAGCCAGTCGATCGACCCGTCACGACCGACCAGAGCGGTGGTGTGGAGGTCGCCGATCACGGCGTAGTCCTCGATCGGCAAGCCCACTAGAGACCCATTGTTACGCCAACCGATGCAGACCGCACGATGACCCCGGTGGCTGCCGACGGCTCAGTCCGGCGAGCAGCTCAACGTGCCCACCGCGGCCGTCCGGTTCTCGGCCTTCACCACCATTGCCAGGACGTCGGGGGACGCGAGGGCGTAGCCGACACCCGCGTTGGTGGTGGAGCGGGAGAACACGATCCCGATCACTTGCCCGTTGGTCCCGATGAGCGGGCTCCCCGAGTTCCCCGGCTGGACCACCCCGTAGAGCTCGTACACGTTCCGGGTCACCAAACCCTCGTTGTAGATGTCACGCCCGGTCGCCAACAACTTCGCCGCGACTCCCGCCGGCACCACGGTCAACGGGCCGTCTTCGGGATAGCCGATGATGGCACCCTCGGTTCCCCGCCCGACAAAGCTCGGGTCGATGTCGAGGGGCTTGCCCATCGGGGCGGCGGTCCGCAGCAGGGCCAGGTCCAACTGGGGGTCGAAGAAGACGGGCGTGGCGGCGTACAGCGTGCCCCCAACATCGACCTGGGGGCTGGTCTCGCCCGCGATGACGTGGGCGTTCGTCGCGACGACGCCCGGCTTCACCACGAACGCCGTGCCCTCCTGGGTCACGCCGCACGCCCCGCCGAGCACCTTCACCGTCGACGCCTGCGCGCTCGAGGCGATCGACTGGGCCTCATCGCCCGTCGGCGTCGGAACCGGCCCGGCCAGCTGTGGTGGGATCTGCGCGAAGACCGGGGGCACACCCTCGGCGCTCAAGAACGCCTGCACGTGCGAGAACACGGAGGGAACGGGCGGCAGCACGTGGTCGACGGTCCGCAGAACGTCGGAGCCCGAGATGGCCGAGCCGAGCCACGTGTAGCGCGACTGGGAGAGCACGCTCCCGAGCACCCAGGCGGACAGCAGCACCGCCACCACGGCCACCGCCACACCGAGACCGGCATCGACACCACCCAGGTGGTGCCGGCGCAGAACGACGTTGCTCCAGCCACCGACGATACGTCCGCCCACCCCGAGCAGCGTGGCGCCCGTGAGCACCACCAGGAGCGTGACGATCGACTTGACCGGTCCCGGCCGGAGGGTGGAGACGAGCGCAATAGAGAGGAGGGCGCCCAGCGTGAACCCGAGCCAGAAGCCCCCGAAGGTCAGCACCTGCACCAGAGCCCCGAGCCGGAGCCCGTGCACCGCCGCGGCGACAACCGCGACCAAAAGCACCAGGTCGACCCAGTTCACTGCGCGACGAGGGTAACCGACGCTCGCCGACCACCGGCACCCGGGCTAAATGCAACGAATTCGTAAAGTAAAGTCACCCTGGCCACGGTGGAGATCCGTGGATCCGTGGAGGGGAAAGATGGAGAGCGGGGTACCCCGGCCTCGAGTCCGCCGGGGACGCCTGGCCCTCCCCGCAATCTCGGCAGTTCTGGCCATCGCCCTCGCCACCTCGGCACAGGCGGCTTCGGCATCGACCAAGCCCAAACGACACACCCCTCCCCCGGTCGTCGCGACCGGGCAGCCTGCCCCCACGTCGATGAACAGCGCCGCGGCCGTGACCTGCGTCAGCGACGAGTTCTGCTGGGCGGTCGGGTCCGGAACCGGGTCGACCGCGGCCATAGACGCGACCACTGACGGCGGGAAGACCTGGAAGGCACAGGTCGTACCGACCAGCGTGACCGTCCTCGCCTCCGTCTCGTGCTCGGACCGGCACCGCTGCATGGCCGTCGGGTTGGCCGGAGCGGCCGGTGGCGTGGTCTCGACGGCCGACGGCGGGGCAACCTGGGCCCTCGATCCCGATCCGGCCGGCGCCGCCGCCGTCACGGCCGTCGAGTGCTCGAGCAAGCGGCGTTGCATGGTGCTGGCCACCGACGGCATGTCGTACTGGGCCTCGATCAGCACCGACAACGGCGCGATCTGGGTGCGCGCCGGCACCCTGCCGGCCGGTCTGTCCGCACCGGGCGCGATCAACTGCCCGTCCCCGCTCTTCTGTCTGGTGGCCGGCTACACCCTGACCGGGCCCGGTCGGGGCAGCGGCCTGATCGCAGGGACATCTGACGGCGGCGCCACCTGGAACGCCGCGACGCTGCCACCGGGGGTCGGGGTCCTGCGCTCCGTAACATGTTCGGGCTTGACGTGCCTGGCCGCCGGCACGTCGTCGACCACGACCACCGGGGCCGTGCCGGGGTCGGGCCAGTTGTTGAGCAGCACCGACGACGGGGCGACGTGGCAGTTGGTCGGGGGCTCGATGCCCCACGACGACGCCTTCTCGGCATCGTGCCCGAGCACCCGGGTCTGCGTTGTGGTCGGTGTCGACTGGGTGGGCACGACCAACCCCATCCCAACCGGGAGCATCGAGGCATCCACGAACGGCGGGGCCAGCTGGCGGGCCGCCACGCTCCGTTACGTGCCGGTCGGGCTCGACTCGGTGGCCTGCCCGGCCGTCAACCGTTGTTTCGCCGGCGGGGGCAACGACCTCGTCGGTATCACGCTCCCAGTGGCCCTCCCGGTGCCGAAACCCAAGGTGGTGCCCGGAACGAGAGCCGGTTCCCAGATGCGCTGACCGGCCCGGGGCTGTGACAACGGGTCGAACCTGGTAGGAGTGGGGCGTGCAAGTTGGAGTGGTCTTCCCGCAGACGGAGATCGGCGCAGACCCCGGCGCCATCCGCGCGTATGCCGACGCGGTCAGCGGGCTCGGGTACCGGCACCTGTTGGCCTACGACCACGTGCTCGGCGCCGACCCCAAGGTCCATGCGGGTTGGAACGGCCCCTACGACATCGACGACACGTTCCACGAGCCGATGGTGCTGTTCGGTTACCTGGCCGCCTTCAGCGACCTCGAGCTCGTGAGCGGGATCGTCATCGCGCCGCAGCGCCAGACGGCCCTGTTGGCCAAGCAGGCCGCGGAGGTCGACGTGCTCACCGGCGGCCGGCTCCGGCTCGGGGTCGGACTCGGCTGGAACCGGCTGGAGTACCAGGCGCTCGGCAAGGAGTTCTCCGACCGCGCGAAACGGGTCGTGGAGCAGGTCACCCTGCTCCGGAAGCTCTGGACCGACGAGAGCGTCACCTTCGAGGGCGAGTACGAGCAGGTTCATGGCGCCGGGCTGGCCCCGATGCCCGTCCAGCGACCCATCCCGATCTGGTTCGGGGGCTTCGCTCCATCCGCACTCCGGCGGATCGGCCGGATCGCCGACGGCTGGTTCCCCCTGGTACCGCTCGGTCCGGACCTCGAGCAGGCGATCGCCATCGTGGAGGAGAGTGCCGCCAAGGCCGGACGACGGTCCCTGCCCTTCGAGGGCCGGGTCACGGTCACCGCCGATCGGGGGCAGCCACTCGAGCGGGACGTGGCGGGGTGGAAGGCGCTCGGCGCCCAGTACGTGTCCCTCAACACCATGCGGCAGGGCTATGCCACCGTCGACCAGCACATCGCCGCCCTCACCGAGGCCGCACCGATCGCCCTCGCCGGCTAGGCCCAGGCAGGCGCAGGCGCCCGAACAGGGGGTTTCGGTGTCGCTGCGGAACGAAGAAGGTTCTCCGACATTTTGATTTCGTGTTCCTTTCGGTTCGCGGAACGTTCATCTCCCGTCACTACCGTCCTCAGCAATGACCCTCGGGGAGCAGCCCAGACCTGTCCGGCCGACCGTGGTGAGCACCACGCCATCGAAGCCTGAGATCGACCCCATCCTTGAGGCTCTCGACCCCGACCGGTCCCGGCCCGCCGACGTGGTCAACTCGCAGGGCCTGACGCTTTCCTTCGGGAACAAGCGCATCCTGTCGGACATCCACATCGCGTTCCGCCGAGGCACCATCACGGCCCTGATCGGCCCGACGGGGTGCGGCAAGTCGACGTTCCTCCGCACGATCAACCGGATGAACGACAAGGTCAGCGGTTTCCGCCACGAGGGCGACGTCACCTTGGAGGGCGAGAGCATCTGGGCACCCCGCCAGGACCTGCTTTCCCTCCGCCGCCGCGTCGGCATGCTCTTCCAGCGCCCCAACCCGTTCCCGATGTCGATCCGGGACAACGTGGTGGCAGGCGTAAAGGCCCACCAGATCGCCAAGGGCAAGCAGCTCGACGTGGTCGCAGAAGAGCGTCTCCGCCAGGTTGGTCTGTGGGACGCCGTCAAGGACCGCCTCAAGGACTCGCCGTTCCGACTTTCGGGGGGTCAGCAGCAATTGCTCTGCCTTGCCCGTGCCCTCGCCGTCGGTCCCGAGGTGCTCCTGCTCGACGAGCCCACCTCGGCGCTGGACCCGATCTCGACGGAACTGGTCGAGGGGCTTCTCCGCCAGCTGACCCCCGCGCTGACGCTCATCATCGTCACTCACAACCTCGGCCAGGCCCGCCGGGCGTCAGACAACACGATGTTCCTTTACGAGGGCCAGCTCGTCGAGCACGGTCCCACCGAGGAACTCTTCGAGCGACCGAAGGAAGCTCGCACCGAGCGATACGTCACCGGGCGGATGGGATGACGTCGAGGAACCTCGACCATGGACGTCGCCTACCCCGAGGAACCATGGATCGCAGTACCGCCTTCTAAACACCTACCCAAACCAACGCAACAAACTCCAAAGGAGGACCTTTGATTCGTTCAACGCGCCTTGCGCGCCTATTTGTCGCCGCAACTGCCGTCGTGGCGGTCGGCTTGGCTGGATCGCTCGTCGGGGCGAACGCCGCCGGCGCTGCCAAGCACAAGGCGAAGCCGGCGGTGGAAACCCCGTCGGCCGGCACGGTAACCGAAACGGGTAGCTCGCTCCTGTACCCGCTGTTCAACCTGTGGGCTGGCGGCTACAGCAACAAGTACACGTCGGTGACGGTCTCGACGGCTTCCACCGGTTCTGGCACCGGTCTCGCCGACGCTGCGAACGGCACAGTGGACGTCGGTGCTTCGGACGCGTACCTTGCCCCGAGCTCTCTGACGACTACACCGACCTTACTTAACATCCCATTAGCGATCTCGGCTCAGCTAGCCGCCTACAACATCCCGGGCGTGACCGCGCACCTCGTGTTGTCGGGCAAGGTGCTGTCCCAGATCTACCAGGGCAAGATCACAACCTGGAACGACCCGGCGATTACGGCCCTCAACCCATCGGTGACGTTGCCGAATATCCCGATCGTGACGCTGCACCGTTCGGACGGCAGTGGAGACACCTTCCTGTGGTCCTCCTACCTGTCGGACGCCGACCCCAACGGGTGGGGCAAGACACTCGGGTTCAACACGACCATCTCGTGGCCCAATGCCCCCGGTGCGCTGGGTGAAAACGGCAACTCGGGCATGTTGGCCGGGTGCAAGGCGACCGTTGGCTGCATCGCCTATGTGGGCATCAGCTATCTGACCCAGGCGCTGCAGGCAGGGCTCGGCTACGCCGCCTTGGTAAACGGCAAGGGCCAAACAGTGCTGCCGACGCCGACCACCATCGCCGTCGAAGCGGCCGGGTTCACGAAGAAGACGCCCGCCAACGGCGCCATCTCGATGATTGACGGCAAGGTCAAGGGTGGCTACCCGATCGTCAACTACGAATACGCGATCGTGAACTCGAACCAGTCGAGCTCCTCAACCGCCAAGGACATTCGCTCGCTGCTTGAGTGGATCGTCAACGCCAAGGATGGGAACGCCTCGTCGTATCTGACCCAGGTCAACTTCCAGCCCTTGCCGGCATCGATCGTGGCCGCTTCACTGAAGCAGATCAAGACCATCCAATAGTGACCACAGTCGGCAGGCCGATAGCTCGCCCGCCGATGATGGCTCAGGTAATGCGCCGGGCGCGAGTCGCCCGGCGCATTACCGATGGCTTCAGGCAAATAGAGGGTGGCGTTTGGCAGGGAGCGGCCCGCGTTGCCGTCTTGTTGCCGCTCGCGGCGCTGCTGTTCGCCGTCACCATCTTGGTGATCAAGGCACGTCCGGCGATCATCGTCAATGGCTGGGGATTCTTTACCCGGTCCGGTTTCGACCTCGGCCGCTCGTACGCCACCACCGTGAACCACATCCACGGGGTGGCGGTGCCGCTGGGAGCCTCTTATGGGGCCGGCTCTCTAATCATCGGAACTCTCGAATCGTCGGCAATTGCGGTCATCATCGCCCTGCCAATCTCGATCGGGGCAGCGTTTGCCCTCACAGAGCGGATGCCCCGATGGGTATCCCAACCGCTCGGGTTCTTCATCGAACTGCTCGCCGGAGTGCCCAGCGTGCTGTTTGGACTGTGGGGCATTCTGACGCTCGGTCCCTGGCTGGCCCAGCACGTCTATCCCACGATTGCTAACAACATGCCCAATGTGCCAGTGCTGAACTTCTTCCGCGGGTCCGCGGGGCACGGTGAAGGGCTCCTCACCACGGGCCTCGTGCTGGCCCTCATGATCGTCCCGATCATCACCGCCACCACTCGTGACCTGTTCTCCCAGGTTCCGCCGCTACCCAAGGAGGGAGGCGAGGCACTGGGGATGACTGATTGGGAGGTGGCCCGGCGGGTAACACTGCCGTGGGTCCGTTCCGGCATCATCGGGGCCACCGTCCTCGGCTTGGGCCGGGCCATTGGCGAGACAATCGCCGTGGCCATGGTGTCGGGTTCGTTGCTGGCATCGGTCGCCCCCAACGCCTACGGCACGTTCGGGACCCTCGCCGCTGCCATCGTCACCCAGCTCGACTCGGCGTCCACCGACGGCACCGGCTTCGCCGTGTCGACTCTGGCCGAACTGGGCTTGATCCTTGCGGTCATCTCGGTCGCCGTGAACCTGGCTGCGAGGCTTGTGATCAAGAGGTCCGCGAGGTTGGGTGCCCCCGTCGGTCGGGCCGCCTGAGGGCAGAGAGGAGACCACGTGAGTTCGCACGCCCTTCCCGGCACCGGTCGACGGCGCTTCGTGACCATCGGATTCCGCGTCGGCACCTACCTCTCCCTGCTGATGATCATGGGACCAGTGGTGTGGTTGCTGGCTGGCATCGTCGTTCGGGCAGTTCCACACTTCAGCTGGAGCGTCCTCACCCATCCGACGACCGGCGAAAGCGGCGGGCTCGAGAACGCCATCATCGGCACGCTGCTGCTTATGGCGGGCGTGCTCGTCCTGGCCGGCGGCATCGGCATCCTGGCCGGCCTGCATTTGGCTGAATATGCCAAGCCACGCAAAAACGGCAAGGAGAGCGGGAGCCTCTTGCGGATTGCGTCCGACGTGCTGTCCGGGTTCCCGTCGATCGTGCTCGGCTACGTCGGCTATGTGGCCCTGGTGCTCGGACTGCACTGGAACTTCTCGCTGCTGGCAGCGTGGATCATCTTGTCGGTCATGGTCATCCCCTATATCGCCAAGTCGACCGAGACAGCGCTACGCCAGGTCCCGACTGCCTATCGGGAAGGCGCCGAAGCCTTAGGAATGCCACCCGGCTACGCCCTTCGCAAAGTAACGCTGAAGACCGCTGCGCCCGGCATCGTGACCGGCTTGCTTCTTGCTCTGGCCATCGCCGGTGGGGAGACGGCACCGCTCATTTACACCGCGGGCGCTTTTGCCGACTCACCGGTCTCGATGTCGCTCACCCACCATCCGGTTCCCTACCTCACTTTTTTGGTGTACGGCTTCTACACCTTGCCGGAGAACGCTTCCCATTATCTGGCCTATGACGCTGGATTGGTGTTGGTCGTGTTGGTCCTGGTTCTGCTCGTGGCGGCTCGGCTCGTCGTCAACCGGACCCAGAAGCACTCGGAGGCGCGCCGGGGGTAGGCCCAAGAGCTCGGCATTCGGCATCCAAGCGGATGCGCCGATCTCCTCACAACCAGAGCTTAAACGCCAATAGTGGTATTTAACCACTCTGCGTGCTTGAATAGCGGGTGGAACCCGACCCCGCGAACGGCTGGTCCATGTCGGAGCTTCAGGGCAAAATCGGAATCCGCCTCCCCCGCGCATTCATCCTGCTCATGGGCGCGGCCGTCGGGATCCTGCTCGGTCTCGTGCTCCTCTTGACGACGGGTCGCCCGGCCGGTGCCGCACTGCTCCCGGGTCTTCCGAGCAACCCGATCACGCAGACGGCGGCGCGCGTCGCAACCACTTTGCTCAGCCCGGTCCTGCCGTCGGTCAGCTCAACCGTCTCATCCGCATCTGCTGGCGTGCTCAACGGCGCCAGCGGGGCGGTCCAGTCACTCGGCGCCCCGAACGGCCCCCTTGGGCTCGTTTCAGGCGTCACGCTCCCCGCACTGCCCGTGCTCTCCTCGTCTCCGCCGGCGCTTCTGGGCGGGATTGTGAGCCAGGGCTCGCGACCCACGCCGACCGAGCCGAGCCCGCCACAGTCGGCGCCCAATGCCGGCGTGGCACTACGCATGGGCAGTGCGGCCTCTTTCTCCCAAGGGATGTCGACGCAATCGACACTGGTCGCGGGGCTCAAACGCCCTCGAGTCCTCAGCCTCGGCGTCCCAAGGTCCCGGTGTTCCCACCGGTGCCGGCGGGCGCCACTTCTGGTTCGGGCGCTCATAACGGTCCGCTCGACTCGTTACCCCCGACGATCTTGGTGCTGGCCTTGCTCGTCGCGGCAGGAATGGGTCTCGAGCGCCGCCAACGCCCGAAGGCCAGGTTCGACCTGAGGTTCTCCCCACCCGGTTAACCGCTTGAGAAGGACACGGCACAGCTGCCGTGACTCGTACTCAAACGACTAACTCGAACAAGGAGAACAAAACACAATGCGTACTCTCTACAAGCGCGCGGTCGTGGCCGTCGCCGGTGCTGTGGGTGCTTCCTTCATGGGGCTCTTCATCGCCGCCGGCGGACCGCTCCCCGCACAAGCACAGTCGACGGTTTGCGTCGGCACCGGTTCGATCGGTACCAGCTCCGGAAGCGGAGCGGGCGCGACAGGGACCGGAACCGTTGGTAGCTCTACTGGCACCGGCACGACCGGCACCGGCTCGACGGGGACTGGCACCGGCACGACCGGCACCGGCTCGACGGGGACTGGCACCGGCACGCTGGGGAGCATCACCGCCCCCATTGACGCCAACAGCACCGGAACGTCGACGGGCTCGATGGCCTCCACCCTGCCGATCGCGATCACGGTCGACCAGGGATCAGGCTCATCGCTGCCCTCGACCGAAACCGGACCGCTGGTGACCGTCACGGCTCCCATCAACGGCGACGCCGTGACCGGCATCCCGGCCACGGACACACGGCGACATCACCGCTGGTCGTCGTCGTAGGCGAGGGCACCAACCCCAACGCTGGAGGTTCGTTGGTTGACGTGAACACGCCTGTCAACGCGGATGCCAGCACAGTCGGCACCACCGGCAGCGGACTGACGTCCCTTCCGCTGATCAACATCGGCCAGGACACCGCTCCCTTGAGCGGCGCCTCCGGTACGGCTTCGTTGGTGAGCATCAACACCGCTTCTGCTCCCACCAGCGGGCCGATTGCAACGCCCGGCACCTCCGCGGTGTCGTGACCAGCTTCAGCTGATCGATAGGGAGACGCGCCGCCAGCACGGCGCGTTGGTGGGACCCGCCTCCCACCAGTGGGGGCGGGTCCCACCCACCTCCCACCAGTGCCGGGTGACATGACCACCCTTCGCGCGCAACAATGTCCCCCGTGGCTACCACGAGGTCTCCAGTGACCGAACAAATCGAGACAGAAGATCAAGACGAGGTGGACTCCTCCTCCTACGCCCGTGCCGTCGGCGTATGCCTTCGCCGAGCCCGTCAGCAGCTCCGGCTGTCACTCCAAGCGGTCGAAACGATGTCACGACAGGAGTTCAAGGCATCCGTTCTCGGCGCCTACGAGCGCGGCGAGCGCTCCATCTCGGTGCCGCGGCTCCAGCGGCTGGCGATCCTCTACGACGTACCCGTCGACCTCCTGCTGCCCGAACCCGAGCGCAAGCACGTCGCCGACGCGGATGGCGCCTCCTCCAATCACGGTGCTGCAGCCGCGGCCCTGGACGCGCAGATCGAGTCGATCGGTGGGCCCGAGCGAGAACTTCTCCGGCGATTCATTCGGATGATCCAGGCCCAACGCAGAGAGAGTGGGGCGTCGATGTCCATCCGCTCCGAGGACGTACGCGCGATCGAGCTGCTTCTCGGGTCGTCGGGACGACGTGGCGAGACCGACAGGCGCCGGGGCGCCTAAACCGCCCTTGCCTCAGAGGGCGGCGAGCACCGACTCGGCCGAGCTCACATCGAGCCCCGGCTTCTGCTCGACGAAGATCGACGTGACCACGCCATCTTCGAGGATTGCTGCGTAACGCTGCGAGCGCGTCCCGAGGCCGAATCCGCTCCCGTCTAGCTCGAGCCCGACTGCGCGTGTGAAGTCCCCGTTGCCGTCGGCCAGCATCGTCACCCGGTCACCCACCTTTTGATCCCGTCCCCACGCACCCATGACGAACGGGTCGTTCACCGACAGGCAGGCGATGGAGTCGACGCCCTTCGCCCGGATGTCGTCGGCCCGCATAACGAATCCCGGGAGGTGGTGGTCCGAACAGGTGGGTGTGAACGCCCCCGGCACTGCGAAGACCACGACCTTGCCCTTGCCCAACGCTTCGGACGATGAGATCGGCCTTGGGCCATCCTTCGTCATCGTCATCAGCTGGACATCGGGGATGCTGTCACCGACCGCGATCGCCATCACTGTCTCCTTCTCGGGGTGTCTACGAGCATTGACCACCCATAGCAAGCCCCGCCAGTCCGGACCCGACGTCGCCCGGGCCCTCGGAGTCTGGCCGTTCCCACCTCATATGATCGAGCGTCGAACGGGCACAGCCCGTCGCCACGGACACTCCGATCGGCCAACCCGGTTCGGGGTCCGCACCAGGAGGCCGATCGGCGATGAACGGAGCCCAGTCACTCGTCCGGACACTCGTCGACTGCGGGGTCGACGTGTGCTTCATGAACCCGGGCACCTCTGAGATGCATTTCGTGGCCACGCTCGATGCGGTGCCCGAGATGCGAGGAATGTTGGCCCTGTTCGAAGGGGTCGTCACGGGAGCTGCGGACGGCTACGGGCGGATGGCCGGGACCCCGGCCGCGACCCTCTTGCACCTCGGGCCCGGCCTGGGCAACGGGCTCGCCAATCTCCACAACGCCCGGCGGGCCAGGACGCCGATCGTCAACGTCGTGGGCGATCACGCGACGTACCACAAGAAATTCGACGCTCCCCTCGAGTCGGACATCGAGGGGGTGGCCCGCAACGTCTCGCCGGGTTTCGTGCGGAGGGGCTCGTACCCCGAAACGCTCGGGGTCGACGCGGCCGACGCGGTCCGGGCCGCACTCGGACCCCCGGGTCAGGTCGCCACGCTGATCGTGCCGGCCGATGTCTCGTGGGGTCCGGGCGGCATAGTTGCGGCGCCGCCCCCGCCGCCGAGGCGCCAGGCACTCGACGCACCGAGGGTGGCGATGGTCGTCGACGTCCTCCGCAGCGGTGAGCCCACCGCGCTCCTTCTCGGAAACGCGGCACTCGGGACGGCCGCGCTGGTGGCCGCCAGCAGCATCGCCAACACGGTCGACGCCAAGCTGTTCTGCGAGACCTTCCCGCCACGCGTCGCCCGCGGCGCCGGGATACCCGAGGTCGAACGGATCGCCTACCTGGGCGAGATGGCGGTGGCGCAGCTCGAGGGCATCCGCCATCTCGTCCTGATCGACGCCAAGGCTCCGGTCAGCTTCTTCGCCTACCCAGAACGGCCGAGTTCGCTGGTGCCCGAAAACTGCGAGATCCACGTGCTCGCCGGACCGGCCGATGATGTGACGACGACCCTCGAGGCGCTGGCCGACGAGGTCGGCGCGCGACCGGACGCGGCCCGATTGGCCGGGGGTTCCCGACCCGACCTCCCGACGGGCGAGCTCAACGTGCGTGCCGTGGCAGCCGCCGTGGGTGCGTTGCTGCCCGAGGGGGCCATCGTCTCGGACGAGGGCAACACCTCGGGGCTCTTCGCCTCGTCCATGACCGCCGGATGCCCGCCCCACGACTGGCTCTTCTTGACCGGCGGGGCCATCGGCCAGGGCCTCCCGGTGGCGGTGGGAGCGGCGACGGCATGCCCGGACCGGCGGGTCGTCTCGCTCCAGGCCGACGGGAGTGCTCTCTACACCCTGCAGGCGTGGTGGACCATGGCCCGCTACGGCCTGGACGTCACGACGGTCCTGTTCAACAACCACTCCTACGCGATCTTGAACATGGAGCTCCAGCGCGTCGGAACAGAGGGGGCCGGGGATCGGGCTCGCGAGATGCTCGACCTGTCGAACCCCGACATCGACTTCGCGTCCCTGGCCAGGGGCATGGGCCTGACGGCGTGGCGGTCCCGGACCGCCGAGGAGTTCTCAAGCCATCTCGCGGCCGCGCTGAACACGCCTGGGCCGAGCATGGTCGAGGCGATCCTGCCGACGCCCGGTTAGGCGACCGCCACTGCACCAAGACCGTTTCCGAGACCAGCGCTGCCCTCGCCAGGGCTTGCCCCTAGCTCTTGCGGACCCTCGCCGAGAGCGACAGGGCCAACTTCGGCGCCGCCGCCACGATCGCCGCGATCAGCCCGATGAACGCACCGAAGCGCCACCCGGCACCGCTCTTGTCGAGAAACCCGATCACCACCATGACGAGGTTGATGATGTTGATCACCGTCAAGAACATCTCGTGCGGGACCGGCAACCGGCTTCGCAGTTCGGGCATGCCGGCAATGCCGACCAGGTAGGTCAGCTCGGCCAGGCACAGGATCAGCGGGATGTACATGTAGCCGTGGACGAGGGCGTCGCCGGTCACGCTGATCGGGCCGATCGAGACGCCGTACCAGGCGAGGAAGAGCGAGATGAACAGCACGAGGCTGGCCACCCCCGACACGAGGTCGGTCGGCGACCACCGGGTCCTGTCGAACTTAAACGGAGGCAGGGACGACGCAGGAGCCGCTGCGGGGGCAGCGGGGGGCGGAGTCGCCGTTGCCACCGCCTGCCCACAGTTCGGGCACGACACATCCGACGCACTGAGTTCTCGACCGCAGGACGAGCAGTTCACGTTGGGGCCCCCTCTCCGCCAGTCGGGAGTGTAGTCAGTCGGAACTCCGCTGTCCCGGTTCATTCCCGGGCCATTCGGGGCGTCGGCCCGCCCATCCCCCGGCGGTTCCCTGAGGCAGCTCGACGAAGGCGCTCGTCGGCCCCGGCGAACTCGGCCACGACCTCGGCTGCGGTCCGCTCCCGGGACAGAAGTCCCACACCCTGCCCGGCGTAGATGTACGCGGTGTCGAAGTCCTCGGCACCGCGGGCGGCCCGGAGCTCGTCAACCGCGCCCTGGTCCGCTTGAAGCGCCTCGTAGTTGCCGACCCAGCGGTCGAAGAACGGGTTGCGCAGGGCACGACCGCCGAATTCCGGTGGCCAGTCGAGCCGTTGCGCAATGTCGAAGACCCGTCCATACGCCGTGTCCGTCTCGTCGGCCACGAAGATGCGCGCCCTCGCGGTCGCGGAAGATTCGGCCTCGGTGCAGGCCAAGAACGCCGTGCCGACCCAGGCCCCGCACGCGCCGGCCGCCAGCACCGCAGCGAGGCCGCGCCCACCGGCGATGCCGCCGGCCGCCAGTACCGGCAGATCCACGGCGTCGAGAACCGCCTGGAGAAGGACCAGGGTGCCGACCTCGTCGCGGCCGTGCCCTCCCCCTTCGCGTCCCCTCGAGACGATGAAGTCGACGCCGGCCTGTTCCGCCGCCCGCGCCTCGTCCACGGTGGCGATCTGGGTCGTCACCACGATGCCAGCGTCTTGCAGCGGGCCGACGTGGGCTTCGTAGGGGCCGAAACTGACCGAGACGACGCTCGGGCGGGCTTCGATCGTCGCATCGAGCTGGGCCATGTTCCCGGGCAGGGACCATCCCATCAGCCCCACCCCGAACGCCCGGCCCGGCTCCGACGCCACCGCGCACTCCTTGGCGATCCATTCGCCGGAGGCGAAGGGCCCGACACCGATCGTGCCGAGGCCACCCGCCGCGGACACCGCCGCCGCGAGCCGGCCATGGCCGATGCCCGCCATCGGGGCGCCCACCACCCGCGTGGTCACACCGAACCGTTCGATCAGCCATCGGGGATCGGCCACTCGTCCTCCTCTGCGCTCGGCGCAATCGAGGGTCTGCATTTGCGACCCTAGGCTCCCGGTTCCGATGCGCCGACCTGACGAACTCTCCAACCGAGAGGCCCGGTGGTTGGCGCTAGCCGCCCAAGGACTGGCGGTCCCCCGGCCATCGGGTTCGAAGCGGCCCGGGCGGGCGCCGCTTCGCCGGCTGCTCGACGAACTTGGAACCATCCAGATCGACGCGGTCAACGTATTGGCGCGGACCCAGTTCCTCGTACCCTTCAGCCGAGTCGGCGCCTACGACCCGGCACAACTGCGCAACCTCACCGGCCCGGGCGGTCCGTGGTTCGAGTACTGGGGCCACGCCGCCTCGCTGATGGCTACCGACCTGTATCCGCTGTTCCGCCCGCGCATGAAGCTCTGGGGTACCGACCAGGTCGACAACGCAGCGGCCGGGCGTCGCCGGGCGGCTTGGCGCAAGGCGAATGCCGACTACCTCGGCTCCGTGCTGCGCGAAGTGACCGAACGCGGCCCGCTGACGGCTGGCCAGCTCTCCGATCCCCGGCGCCGCGACGGCGAGTGGTGGGATCGGCGTAGCGACGGCCGGCGGGCGCTCGAGTTCCTCTTCGGAGACGGCGAGCTGGCCGCCTGGCGCAGTGCCAGCTTCGAGCGGATCTACGACCTCACCGAGCGCGTCATTCCGGCCGAGGTGCTCAATCGCCCGGTCCCAACGATCGAGGAATCCCAACGCGAGCTCATCGCCATCGCGGCCCGGTGCATGGGCGTGGCCACGGTGGCCGATCTCGCCGACTACTTCTGGATACGGCCCAAGGCGGCCGCGCTGCTGGTCGCTGAGCTGGTGGAGGACGGTCGGCTGCTGCCGGTGAGCGTGGAGGGTTGGAACAAGCCGGCGTACGTCCCACCCGGTGCCCGACCGAGAGCGCCGCGACGCACGCACGCCACCTTGCTTTCCCCCTTCGACTCACTCATCTGGAAGCGAGATCGAACCATGCGCCTGTTCGGCTTCCACTACCGGATCGAGATCTACGTCCCCGAGCACCTGCGCACGCACGGGTACTACGTGCTGCCGCTGCTGGTCGGCGACCAACTGGTGGCACGGTTCAGCCTGAAGGCCGACCGCAAGGCGGGGACCCTGCGGGTGAGCGGTTCGTATCTCGAGCCCGGAGCGCACCCGGACGGGGTCCTCGGCGCTGCGGCGACGGAGCTGCGCGAGCTCAGCGACTGGCTTGGTCTCGAAGGAATGGCGGTGGCCGCCCACGGCAACCTGGCCGGCGCGCTCGCAAAAGCGGTGCCGGGCGTTCAAGGTCGGTCGGGTGATGCCGCCTCGCGAGTCCGACCGCAGTCATAGCCACGTCGGCGGCCCGAGGTGGGGGTTACGGGCGCTGTGGAAGTGGTGGGTCCATGACGATTACCACCCGCGTACTCGGACACCCAAACTGCCGAGCTGGATTCCCTGGAACCGGCCGGAGATCGCTACGCCGACATGCGGGCCGTGCACGGCGACACGCAGGAACCCGAAGCGTCCTGATCCGAGGGCGTCTCAAGCCGGAGGAGGCGCGCCGGCTCGCGCCAACGCGTCCGTCCTCGCCTCTCCCCGGTTGAACTCCCACATCGCCCAGGTCACCCCGAGGCGCTCGAGAGCGGCCAGGTCGCTGTCCGGCCCGACCAGCATGGCCACGTCGAAGCCGTCCATCGACCCGCGCTCCTCGACCACGATCTCGAGCATGCGGGCGAGCTGGTCGACGGTCGTGTCAACCGGGAACAGGCCGTCGAGCCGGGCCGCCCGTCGCACCGGCTTCGGGCCGTTGATGCCGCGGGCGGCGGCCCAGATCGGGATCCGCGGCAGCTGCAGCGGGCCGGGGGTGAACCGAACCTCGCGCGCGGTGAAGTGCGGGCCGTCGTGATCGACCTCCTCGCCTGACCACAGAGCAAGGAGGAGCTCGAGGGACTCGTCGAGCCTCTCCCCGAGCACCACCGGGTCGGTCTGCTCACCGAACCGCTCGAGCTCGCCCGCACTATTCACGCCGAGGCCGATGCCCAGGGTGAGCCGACCCTTGGAGAGGTGATCCAGCGCAACCGTCTCGCGTGCGACCTTCTGGGGTCGGCGCCTGGTCAGGGGGGTGACACCGGGTCCGAGCCGCAGGCGGGTCGTCGCCGACGCGATGGCGGCGAGGCTGATCCAGACGTCGCCGACGCCCGTCACCTGGTCGGGCGGTCGCCACATGTGGTCCCAGAGAAAGATGCCGTCCCATCCGGCGCTCTCGGCGGTGACGGCCAGGTCAACCGTCGCATGGGGGTCGGCGAATTCACCGAAGGGCGGGAGGAATAGGGCGTGGCGCATCAGCGAAGCCTACGAAAACGGCGAGCGGTGACCCGTTACGGCCCCTGGGCGTCGGACGCCCGCGATGGCGGTCGTAGGCACGAGCACGATGGCGGTCGGTTTCCCTGTGTAGCAACCTGTATTGACACATCGATCAGTGACGTTCCGGCGTCGCACAGCGCTCTTCGACGGTGCGCCGGTAACCAAAGCGAGGAAAGCCGTGTCGCAACCGACCATCCGAGAGCTAGCCGACCGCCACTGGCGAGGCGAAGGGGACCTCGTGCACGAACATCACCCGGTGTCGCCGGTTGCCGGGCGTGCGACTGAGGAGATCCTCGACGGCGTGCTGTACCTCAAGAGCATCGCCTCGGTGACGGCGATCGACAGCGGCGATGGCTTGTTGCTCCTGGACACCGGCGGGCCCTTCGACAGCCAAATCGTCTACGAGGGGATCCGGGCATGGCGATTGGACCAGCGCCTGGCGATGGCGGTGTTCTCACACCATCACATCGACCATGTTTTCGGGACCCTGCGATTCGAGGCCGAGGCTCACGAGCGGAAATGGGAGGCGCCACGCGTCTACGGCCACGCGGCCATGGCGGCCCATTTCGACCGGTACGAGCGGACCCGCGGCTGGAACTCTGCCATCAACCAGCGGCAGTTCGGCCTGGCCGTCGACGCTCTCACCTGGCCAGCCGACTTTCGGCGCCCGGACGTCACCTACGACGACACGACGACCGTCTCGCAAGGCGGCCTGACCGTCGAGCTGCACCACGGGCGCGGCGAGACCGACGACGCCACCTGGTCATGGGTCCCCGAGCTGGGTCTCCTGCACCCCGGGGACCTGTTCGTGTACTGCCTCCCCAACGCGGGCAACCCCCAGAAGGTGCAGCGCTACCTGAGCGATTGGGCCGTTGCGCTCCGGGCCATGGCGAACCTCGGGGCGGAGGTCATGGTGTCGGGCCACGGACTACCGATCTTCGGAGCCGACCGGATCAAAACGGCACTCGGCGACACCGCCGAGCTTCTGGACTCGATCGAGGACCAGACGCTCGCTCTCATGAACCAGGGTTGCTCGCTCGACCGAGCCATCCACGAGGTAACCGTCCCTCGGCACCTCTCGGACAAGCCGTACTTGCGACCCGTCTACGACCACCCGCAGTTCCTGGTGCGCAACGTCTGGCGCCGCTACGGCGGCTGGTACGACGGCGAACCGGACAACCTCCTCCCCGCCCCGCGGGCCGAACAGGCTGCGGCATGGGTCGAACTGGCGGGAGGGGTCGACGCGGTCATCACTCGTGCGATGGCATTGGCCGACGAGGACAACCACCGATTGGCCTGCCACCTGGTCGAGGCGGCCGTCTTGGCGGAGCCGGCTTCGGTCGAGGCCCACGCGGCGCGGGCCCACATCTACGAGGAGCGCGCGGAGGGCCAGGAGTCGTCGATGGCCCGCAACATCTTGCGCCACGCAGCGCTGGCCAGCCGGTCCAACAAGCGGGACCTGGCCGGGGATTTCTAGACGGTCAGGTTCGCTGGCCAAGCTCGGGTCAACCGGCCGGTCACGACGTCATGCCACCCAACCCGACGAGACCCCGGGCCAGCTCGATCTCGCCCATGTGACGCAGCCCGTGCTGGTAGATCCAGCACTCCGTCGCATCGAGCAGCGTGATGCCGTCGGCACCTGCGACCCGCGCGCTGTATGTGCTGGCGATCCGGTCTGGAAACGGCCGAGGGATCACCACCCTCGTGAGCTCCGCCGGATCGAGACCGTCGAGCCAATTCTCGACGCGGGTGAAGACAGCGTGCAGGTACTCAGCGAACGCTTCGTAGTCTCCGATCCGCTGGTGGACCATCTCGGCGACGGTGCGGTGTTTGCCGTGATCCGCGATCGCCGGCTGGACCCGGGCTTCCCACTTCTCGTCCCAGATGGGCGGCGTCCCCGTCATCAACATGAACGAAGCGTCAATCATGTTGACGATATGGAACAGGCTGAATGCGATGGGGACGACTCCCTCTCTCTCGAAGTGATTGACCTGGTCGATATCCATGGTGGCCAGGGCATCCGTATAGAGCGAGTGGAGCGCTCGCATGCGGCGCTGTAGCGAGTCGAGGATGAGTTCGGAATACATGCACTCCCCTGCCATCGGGTCGTCTGGCCCTGATTGGTGCCCGTCAACCGACATGGAAAGTCAACCTTCCCAACGCCAGGTCGTCAACCATGGTTGCGTGCCTAAGGGCACCTACTGGCCCCTATGGTCGAATCGTGCACCTGATCACCCACCGAGCGTCCGTCCGCCGAGAGGTCCAAATACGCAGGTCTGCCGGCGCGGTGTGGGAGTTGGTGGGTGATCCGGCCAGAATCCACGAGTGGTTCCCCGGCATCGGCTCGTGCTCGGTTGACGGCGACGAGCGCGTGGTTACGCTCGGTTCGGGACAGGCCGTCACCGAGAAGATCATCACTCTGGACCCGCTTCAGCGCCGCTTTCAGTACGTCATGAACTTTCCACTCTGCCGAGAGCATCTCGGAACGCTCGACGTCATCGAACTCGACGAGCAGAGCTGCTTGGTCGTCTACGGCACCGACGCAGATCCCGCGACGATGGCTCTGACCATCGGTGGAGCGACCGGTGCGGCACTCGAGAACCTGAGAGACATGCTCGAAGGTGGCGACTGAGGTGGCACGTCGGAAGATCCTCTTCATCACGACCGATCAACAGCGCTACGACACGCTCGGTTGCAACGGTGGAACCCTGGCACGCACTCCGGTGGTCGACAGGCTGGCCGCCGAAGGCATCCGCTACGAGCGCGCCCACCCACAGTCGGTCGTCTGCATGCCGTCGCGGGCGACCATGCTGACCGGTCAGTACCCGGCGACACACGGTGTCTGGATGAACGGGGTGCCGCTCCCCCTCGACGCGCCGTCAGTTGCCGAGGTGCTGCGCCTGGACGGGTACCGGACCGCGCTCGTCGGCAAGGCCCATTTCGAGCCGCTCCTTGATCCGTTTCTGCGGTTCGCCGAGAACGCCCAGTCCCGCGTCGGCACCACCCCTCCGGGTGGATCACACCGGGGTTTCGAGCACCTGGAGCTGGCCGGCCACGGCAGCCTGGGCCCCCTTCACTATCCACAATGGCTGGCCCGGGAGCACCCCGAGGTGGTCGCCGGCTTCTACCGTGTGCTCGATTCTTCGATGCGGGTGAATGGCCAAGGGGGCGGCGACACCGATGCCCCCCAGGTGAAGGTGAACCCGATCGACCGCGACCTGTACCACACCGACTGGGTGGCCGATCGGACGATCGGCTGGCTCGATTCGCTGGGCGCCGACGAGGACTGGTTCTGCTGGATGAGCTTTCCGGACCCGCATCACCCGTGGGACCCGCCCCAGTCCGAGGTCAGCCGCATCGACTGGCGAGAGGTGCCGCTGCCGGCCGGGTACACCGAAGACGCCTCCGAACGCGAGCGGGTCATCGACGACAAGCCCCGTCACTGGCGCCTCTGGTACGACGGGTCGCTCGTGTCCAACTACGAGGCGCCGGCGTCGTGGGTGCCGGCCACGTTGACGGCCGCGCAGGTGCGGGAGGTGAACGCGCTCAACGCCGTCGAGTGTGAGTTGATCGACGAGGCCCTCGGCCGGGTCCTCGCGAGGATCGCCGAGCGGGGGTGGGCCGATGATGTCGACATCGTGTTCACGAGCGACCACGGCGAGCTCCAGGGCGACTTCGGGTTCCTGTTCAAGGGCCCATACCACGTCGACTCGTTGATGCGGGTTCCACTCATCTGGAGGCCGGCACAAACGAGCGGGGTCACCCCCTCTGTCGTGACCCGACCGGTCGGACTCGTCGACCTGGCCCCGACCTTCTGCTCGATCGCGGGCATCGAGCCTCCCTCGTGGCTCCAGGGAACGCGCCTGCCGTCCGATGACCTCGACGCCGACTCACGGGGCTTCGACAGTGTGTTCACCGACTGGGACAGCGAACTCTTCGGCGTCGACGTTCACGTGCGCACGGTCGTCCGGGACGACATGCTCTGCACCGCGTACCTCGCCGGGACCGTCCACGACGGGACCGAAGGGGAGCTGTACTCGCTGACCGACGATCCGACCCAGATGGTGAACCGGTGGGACGACCCGGCGTGGCGGGCCCGCCGCGACGATCTCATCGGTGACCTGGCGGACCATCGGCCCGAACCGAGGAAGCCACGACTCAGCCTGGGCGCACCGGTCTGACGAGTTGACCTCGGCCCGGCCGGGCCGGCACCAGGTCCGCTACGAAGGTCCGGCGCCCGGCTCGACCGCGTAGAGACGCCAGGTGTCCGGGAGGCCGCGGAGCTCATGGTCACCGCGATCGACGAACTCGATTCCCGAGCCCCGGGCCAGATCGCGCACCGTCGAGGAGACCAGGATCTCGCCGGGCGCGGCGGCCGCCGAAACGCGCTGGCCGATGTGAAGGGCGATTCCCCGCAGGTCGCGGTGTCGGCCCTCCACCTCACCCGTATCGATGCCGACTCGGAGTTCGATCTGCAGCGGGCGGATCGCGTCGCGCACGGCGCACGCGTAACGGATTGCATCGGCGGGTGAGCGAAAGGTCGCGACGATCTCGTCCCCCTTCGAGAAGAGCTTCCGACCCCTGTGCGTCTCGAGCTCCCGGCCGACCAGCTGTTCGAAGCGACGGACCACTTCCCCCCACGCGCGATCGCCGAGCGCGGTCGCCTTCTCGGTCGACCCCACGATGTCCATGAAGACCGCCGTGAGCACCATTCGACGGACCTCGTGAGTCACGTCCGATGTTCCAAGAGTTCCGTTGCCGCGCTCGATCGCCTGCTGCGCGTCGTGGTTGCGGTGGCGTGGTCGCAGCTCTCGCAGGGTGTTGGCGCCGGTCCCCAACCAGACCCATTCCGGCCAGAAGTACCCGTGGCCCGTCATCGCCCATACCGCGGTGCACACAATGGCGGGGGTGGCTCCCCGCACGATGTGATTCGCCCGTCGCCGGAAGAGGTCCCGCCCGTCCGACCGACTGACCGGGATCGGGGCGGGAGCGGGTTCGGGCAACCCGGCCAAGGTGCCGTTGAGCTCAACATCGGTGGTCGAAGCGAAAACCTGATCGACGCGAGTCGAGAACTCATCGAGCGTGAGGCGGCCCTCGCTGAAGGCCACGTTCAGGCGTTCCACGGCCTCGTTGCGCTCGGCCGACGAGACCCGGACGGCTTGGACGTCCCTCTCTTGGGGGTCGGGGGCCGTCATAGGCAGGAGTCTCGCGCACCCCAACTCGGTGGTTCTCGGCGTTTCGGCGTCTCCACCAGCCACGATGGCCAGAGTGCTTGGGCCGCCGCCTCAGTTCACTGTGCGAGCGTGGACTCGTGGGCCTTGTAGTAGTTGATCACGGCCGACGGCAACGTATAGACGGGCTTGTTCCCGTTACTCGGGGTCGCGCCGTTGGCGCTCGTCAGGATCCCCTCGTACTCGCTGGAATCGCTCGTGCACCCGAGGCCGAGTGAGTTGTAGCTGTAACTCCAGTTGGGAACCGCACCCAGCATGTTGAGGTTCTTCGTGTGCTGCATCGCCGCCGTGATCGTCCGGGCGTTGATCGGCCCCGACGTCATGGACTTCAGGATCTGGGTGGCCCCGTAGCCGTCCAGCCACGTCATGAACGAGACCTCGACGAACTTGTCGGTCGGGTCTACCTTGGCGATCTCTTTGTCGAACAATTTCACCGCCGGGACATTGGTGTCGGTCGGGAAGGCGGTGTACCCGCTGATGATCGTCCCCTTCCCACCGAGGGAGACCAGAGCCTGATCGACGGAGGGGCCGCCCTGGAGGATGTACCCCGGGCCACCAAGCTTCACCCCGGGCTTGGCACTCAGGACCGCAGAGAAGAGGGCGTTGAGCGCCGGGCCACCGACCCCGCCCATGAAGCCGTCCTCGCCCGCTTCAACGGCCTGCTCTCCGATCGGGGCGAAGTCCGTCGTTGTCGGAGACGCCTGCAGCCAGATGTGGACCTTGGCCCCAACGGCCTTGGCCTGAATGGCCGTGGCCCCTTCGAGGACGTTCTCACCGGCAACACCGGACGGCAGGGTGGCCGAGAGCGACTTTGAACCGGCCTTGGCCATGAACTTCACGAGGGCCGGGTAGTCCACGTAGGGCCCAGGCAGGAAACAGGCGGACGTCTTGGAGTACTCCGCCTGCGGCGATGACGGATCCGAGCCGAGGATCGGGATCCCCTGCTGCTCGAGGAGCGGAGTGGTCACGTTGTCGACCAGGCTCACCGAGGGGATGGCGGCCACCACGCCTTCGGACTTCGCGTTGGCGACGCATGAGGCGGCGGCGGCGGCGGCGAACTTCGTGTCACAGGTGATGAGGTCGATCTTGCGGCCCTGCACGCCCCCCGACGCGTTGAACGCGTCGACCGCCGCGACCACGCCGTCTTGGAACTCGTACTCGGGAAAGGGAGCAAGGCCGGTGATGTCTCCGTAGGTGACGATCTTGATCGGAGGAGCCACGGCGGCCGAGCCTCCGGCAACGCCGACGAGCATCACCGACATGGTCAGTGCGGCCGCCAGCAGTGGTCCATTTCGACGGAGAGACATCTTCTTCACCTTGTGGGCTACGAAAGTCGCCATGAAGGGGATTCCTCCGGGACTCCAAATTCGTATGGGTTCTTCACGGGGTCAGGATCTTCGGGGCGAGGAGGCACGAGCCAGACCGCTGTTCCTGTTCGGTGTCGAGCGTGACCGACCTCAACTGCATTCATTGGTCGTCGATCTCGACACCCTCGGCGATGAATTCGAGCCCGAGCACTGGCGGTTCCTTCGGCGCCCGTCGCGTTGCCGACGATCTTCGACGGCAAATTGGCAGGTAAGGCACCTTATCGGTGGAAATGGTGGCTTCCGGGGATAGCAGCACCATGGACCGCTCTCGAAGTCGAGAGAACACTCGCTCGCGGAGATGACAGGGCTTGATCGCTCCACAGGAGCAAATCGACAGCTCCTCAACGACATCCAGGGGGTGAGCCGGCCCGACACCGACGTAGTCGGCCTCAACCACCACGACCCGTACGGTGCCGACGATCGGGACGACGCTCAGGAGAGGTCGTTCGCTCTTCAGACCGCTGGAGTCATCCAGGGGCGCGACTCCCTCTCGGGCCACATCTACGATCACCATCGGATCCCGGTGGCGAAGTCGACGTGATCGTCCCGCCCGTTGAAAGACCGAGCTGACCTAGGCTCGCCGCGTCGTCCCAGCGTCGTGGCCGGAGCGCTGATTGGAGTGGGTGGTCGTGAGCCAAACCGTGTCCGTTTCTCGAGATGTCGCCGCCCCAGCCGAACGAGTGTGGGATCTCGTCAGCGACCTCACCCGGATGGGCGAATGGTCGCCCGAGAACACCGGGGGCACCTGGGTCAAGGGTGCGACGGCGCCCGCAACGGGAGCTCGGTTCCGGGGGAGTAACGCGCATGGGAAGAAGTCATGGGCCACAAACATCGTCGTGGACACCTGCGAACCCGGGCGTGAATTCTCGTTCGAGGTGACCGCCGCCGGGTTCAAGGTGGCCCGCTGGAGCTATCAGATCGAACCAACTGACACAGGATCAAGGGTCACCGAGACGTGGACCGACCGGCGGAACGCCCTTGGCCGTGCGCTGGGCAAACCGGCCAGTGGCACGACCCATGACGCCGACCAGACCCGGGCCGGCATGGAAACAACCCTCGAACGTCTGGCTCAGGTGGCCGAGTCAGGCGCCTGACTCAAAGGATTCGGGGAGCATTCCGACCGTGCGCTACGACCGAGGGATACGCCTACCGCGTAACCCTGTCGTGCGGGCGGTGGGGCCGCTTCTCGTGGCGCTTGTGGTGGTGGCGCGTTTGGCCGCGCCGGCCGCGGCGGGGGCCAACGGGGAGCCTTGGCAAGCTGCGCCCGCGGCCATAGTCCAAGCGGTCACCCACGTTCCCCAGTCGGTGTTCGACGCCGTGGGTCTCCAGCCCAACGTCGCGGCGCCAGTGATCCTGCTTGGACAGCCCCGACTGACGTTTGAAGGTAAACCCGGCATCTTCTATGAGGCAGCGGAGCCGTGCCCCTACTGCGCCGCCCAGCGGTGGGCGTTCATCGTCGCCCTGGCACGGTTCGGGACCTGGTCCCGACTGGGCATTGCCCAATCGGCCTCGGATGACGTCGATCCATCCACCCAGACATTCACCTTCTTGCGGGCGACGTATTCGAGCCCCTTTGTGACGGTGCGGACCAAAGAGATTCTCGGCGACCAGGTCCTCTCGAACGGCGACTACGCGTCGCTGCAGCGACCGACCCCCGAGGAGACGACGCTGAACGACCGTTACACCTCGGCCAAGTACTTCCCGGCCAATCCCGGATACCTGCCCTTTGTGGACTTCGGCAATCGCGTGGTGATCTCTCAGTCCAGCTACGACCCGTACGTTCTTCACGGACTGAGCCGGGAACAGATCGCCGCCGATCTGAGTGACCCGACCAATCCGGTCACCATGGACATCGTGGCCACGGCCAACTATCTGAGCGCAGCCGTCTGCCTCATCGACGGGAACCACCCGGGGACCGTGTGTCACAGCCCGGGCGTCCTCAGGTCGGCCCACTTTGTCAAGCGTTCCTACGGGTTCGGGGTCAGCTCGTGCGCCACTTCGAAGGGCCAGTCCATCTGTGGGGGGACCAATACGTCCGCGCCCGGTTGAGCGTCGACCTGGGTAAGAAACGACCCGACTCCGTTTGCGCTGATCCTCTTGGCTCCTTTTGGTCCCTCCCCGAGACCTTGCCGAGCCGCGCTCAGTCGAGACCGCTCGATCCGTTGCGTACCAGTCCCCGCCACCGCTCAGCGATCGCCGTGGCGATCGGCGCAGATCCCTCCCCGGATCGCTGCGGGTTTTCCCCGATCGATCCCGAAAGAACGACGAGTGCCGCGTCGCGGATCTTTGTTGGGAGTGTGATCAGCTGCCGGAGACCCTCAGGAGTGATTCTGGATCTCATACACCGGATCCGGCGGCTCCGGTACTTGGCAGTGGAAGGGTTTCGCCCGCCGCCGCCTCAGACCGAGAACGTGCAATAGAGGCCACAAGATCCGGGTCCCGCAAGATGTCGAGCGTTTCTTCGAGAGCATCTAGGTCATCGGGACTGACCAGAACGAACGAGGGGCGCCCGTTACGGGTCACGAGGAAGCGTTCGTGTTCTCGTTCGACGCGCTCCGCCAGTTCTGACAGGTGGGCTTTCGCTTCGGAAAAGGCCAGTGACTCCGTCATAGGTCAATATATTGACCTATGAGCCGCCAGAGAGCAGGGCCTCGCTGTTCATCACGTTCCTCCCCGCCGGGCCTGTCAGAGCGCTGTGCTTGTTTCAGCGACCCTCAATTCCACCTATTTTCCCTGGTCAGCGCGCTCGGGGCGATTCGAACGCCCAACCTTCTGATCCGTAGTCAGATGCTCTATCCGTTGAGCTACGAGCGCTTACTTGGGCCGTTTGAACAACCCGAGTGATCTACCAAGGTACCCGTGGTGACCCGGGAGCGGGCCAATTTCGTGCTTCGACTGTATTGACCGGCTCATTGACAGCTCCCCAGTCGTGTCGTCGAGGCCGTCTGAGCAGGGGTGACGAGCCGTGGAGACACAGCCCGCCTTGCGTTGACACCGCGAAGGCGAGCAATCTAGTTTTCTTCGGAGAACGCATACTTGTTCGGTTAGCGAACTCCGGGAGAAGGTGTGGCGGAGATCCAGGGCCTGGCTGAGGCGATCGAGGACCTGGTCCACGATGGGGACTGTGTGGCCATGGAGGGCTTCACGCACCTGATCCCCGTCGCGGCCGGCCACGAGATCATCCGGCAGGGGCGCAAGGATCTGACCCTGGTCCGCTTGACGCCGGACATCGTGTTTGACCAGCTCATCGGCATGGGTTGCGCCAAGAAGCTCGTCTTCGGGTGGGGCGGGAACCCGGGCGTCGGATCCCTCCATCGGTTCCGGGATGCGATCGAGAACGGTTGGCCGGTCCCCCTCGAGATCGAAGAGCACAGCCATGCCGGCCTGGCGAACCGCTACGTCGCCGGGGCATCCGGGCTCCCTTTCGCGATCCTCCGGGGTTACTTCGGGACCGGCCTCATGGACCGGACCGATACGGTGAAGACGGTCGATTGCCCGTTCACCGGAGAGAAGCTTGCCGCGGTAGCGGCGCTCAACCCGGACGTGACGATCATCCACGCACAGCAGGCCGACCGGACCGGCAACGTGCTCATGTGGGGCATCACGGGGGTCAACAAGGAAGCGGCGCTCGCTGCGACTCGGGTGCTCGTCACGGTCGAGGAGATCGTGGACCACTTCGAACCGCGCACGGGCGGGGTGGTCCTGCCCACCTGGGTGATCGACGCGGTAGCCGAGGCTCCGGCCGGCGCCTACCCGTCGTACACGTCGGGATACTCGAACCGGGACAACGCCGCCTACATCGCCTGGGATGCGGTCAGCCGCGATCGCGACACCTTCACGCAATGGATTGAGGAGCACATCATGCAGAGCGCCCCGGCGGTCTCGAGTTGACCGCGGTATCGACGGGGGCCGAGCAGTCGGCAGGCTACGACCCCGACGACATGATGATCGTGGCCGCCGCCCGTGCGCTGCGCGGTCGCCGGGTGTGCTTCGTCGGCATCGGACTCCCGAGCACCGCCGCCAACCTGGCCCGAGCCACCCATACACCGGACCTCGTGCTCGTCTACGAGTCCGGGACGATCGGAGCGAAGCCGACCCGCCTTCCGCTATCGATCGGTGATGGCGAACTGGCCGAGACCGCCGACTCGGTCGTCACGGTGCCCGAGATCTTCAACTACTGGGTTCAGGCGGGCCGGATCGAGGTGGGCTTCCTCAGCGCCGCGCAGATGGACCGGTACGCCAACCTCAACTCCACCACGATCGGGGACTACGACCGCCCCTCCGTGCGTCTTCCCGGTGCCGGTGGCGCCCCCGAGATCGCGGCCTCGTGTCGCGAGGTGATCGTCCTCATCCGTCAGAGTCAGCGCTCCTTCGTCGAGCACCTCGACTTCCGGACGTCGGTCGGCTTCGGCGACGGGCCCGGCGATCGGGCCCGCTGGGGGTATAGGGGTGCGGGGCCCACACTGGTCATCACAGACCTCGGACTCCTGCGCCCCGACCCCGAGACCTGCGAGCTCACGATGACCGACCTCCATCCGGGCGTCGACGTCGACCAGGTCCGGGCCGCCACGCCCTGGGATCTGGCCACGGCGGAGGATCTGAAGACCACCGAGCCGCCCTCGGCCGAGGAGCTGACCCGACTCCGAGCGCTCCAGGCGACGCAGAACCGTTAGTCGACCGATGGTGAGCAACGAGGTGACCAAGGGACTCGAGCTGGACCCGCCGTATGACTCGCCCGGCTACCGCTCGACCCAACTTCGCTTCCCCAAGCGCCCGCTGGTCGCGCTCCAGGAGGGGCCGACCGAACTGCACGGGCCCGTGTTCGGGGACCTCGCGGTCGGGCCGGACGACGCCGACCTCACCCGTCAGCACACCGGTGAACCCCTCGGTGAGCGAATCGTCGTGTCGGGTCGGCTGCTCGACGAACGGGGCCGCCCGATCGTCAACCAGCTGGTCGAGGTGTGGCAGGCCAACGCGGCGGGTCGCTACGCGCACGCCGGCGACCAGCATCGGGCGCCGCTCGACGCCAACTTCACCGGTGCCGGTCGGTGCATCAGCGATGTGGAGGGCGGATACCGGTTCGTGACGGTGAAGCCGGGCGCCTACCCATGGCGGAACCACACCAATGCATGGCGCCCCGCCCACATCCACTTCTCCGTATTCGGGCGCGCGTTCACCGAGCGCCTGGTCACCCAGATGTACTTCCCCGGCGACCCCCTCTTCGAGTTCGACCCCATCTTCCGCTCGGTGAGCGAACGGGCCCGCGGGCGGATGGTGAGCGAGTTCGAGCTGGCCACGACCGTCGAGGAATGGGCACTCGGATATCGCTTCGACGTGGTCGTGGGCGGCCACCTCGCCACGCCGATGGTCGGCTGACATGAGCGAGGCCGCCCCCACGCCATCGCAGACCGTCGGACCCTTCTTCGACATCGGCTTCCGGTGGCTCCACACCCAAGACTTGGTGGGGCCGTCGGTTCCCGGGGCCATCCGGATCGCCGGAGGTGTCTTTGACGGCGTCGGCGATCCGATCCCCGACGCCGTCGTCGAGATCTTCCAGGCCGACGCCGAAGGTCGGTTCCCCCCGGAAACCGAAACCGGCTGGCGCGGTTTCGGGCGCTGCCTCTCGGATCCGGAAGGAGGGTTTCACTTCGTTACCGTCAAACCCGGCTCTGTCGCTCCCGGTAATGCCCCTCACGTCGACGTATCGGTGTTCGCCCGCGGGCTCCTCCAGCGACTGGTGACCCGGTGCTACTTCGGCGACGAGGAGCGGGCCAACGCCGCCGACGAGGTGCTCTGCAGCCTCGACGATGGCGTCGCGGCGACCCTGGTCGCGCCGGTTGAGGATGGGACCTACCGGTTCGACATCCATGTCCAGGGGGAGAAGGAGACGGCCTTCTTTGCCTGGTGAGGGTGGCACCACCGAGGGGCTGTTCGGGCCGATCGTCACCACCGACGAGCTCCTGGCCGCCACGTCGGGACGCGCCTGGGTCCAGGCGATGCTCGATGCCGAGGCCGCACTGGCGCGAGCCGAGGAGGGGGTCGCCGTGATCCCTGCCGGTTCGGCCGCCCTCATCGAGGGGTCGTGCGACGCGGGTTTGTTCGACATCCACGGGCTCGGAAGCGCGGCGCGCCTCGGAGGCAACCCCGTGATCCCCCTCGTGGACGACCTGCGAGAGAAGGTCGGGGCACCGGCCGCCGACTGGGTGCACTGGGGCGCGACGAGCCAGGACATCCTCGACACCGCGTCGATGCTGATCGCGAGCCGCTCCATCGCGATCATCGACGCTGACCTGCGAGCACTCTGCGACGCCTGTGCCGAACTGAGCGAACGACATCGAGCCACGCTGATGGTCGGAAGGACGCTGCTCCAGCACGCGCTCCCGGTCACCTTCGGCCTGAAGGCGGCGGGCTGGCTGACGTCGGCCAGCACCGGGCGGTCGGCCCTCGAGGCGGTTCGGACCCGGCTCCCGGTGGAACTTGGCGGCGCCGCCGGGACGCTGGCATCGCTCGGGGATCGGGGCGTCGACGTGTTGACCGCCATGGCGGCCGTCCTCGATCTGGCCGTTCCCCCACTGCCCTGGCACGCCGACCGCACGGTCGTCGCTGAGCTCGCCGGGGCACTCGGCATGCTCACCGGTGTCGGGTCCAAGATCTCCCTGGACGTCGCCCTCATGATGCAGACCGAGATCGGCGAGGCATCCGAGCCGGCCGCTGCGAGCCGCGGTGGATCGTCCACCCTCCCCCACAAGCGCAACCCGGTGGCGGCCGCCGCGGTCTCCTCGGCTCATCGCCAGGCAAGCGCACACGTCGCGGTCATCTTCGCGGCCATGGCCGACGAGCACGAGCGCGGGCTCGGTGGTTGGCAGAGCGAATGGGAGACCCTGAGCGCGCTGCTGCGACTCGCCGGCGGCGCCATCGCCAACACCCGCGAAACGGTCGCCGGCCTCGAGGTGGACGCCGGGGCCATGGCCAAGAACCTGGACCTGACCGGCGGAATCCTGCTGTCCGAACGCGTGGTCCTTGCGCTCGCTCCGAAATCAGGGAGGGCGGAGGCTGCGAGGGCGGTGCGGGAAGCGGCGGCTCGCTGCCAGGCGTCGGGTCGCGCCTTCGTGGACGAGCTTCTCGAGGTGCCGGCAGTGAGCTCACACCTGTCGCGGTCCGAGGTCGACGAGCTGTTGGACCCGAGCGGCTACCTCGGGTCGACCGACGCGTTCATCGACCGGGCGCTCGCCGCCTACCGGAGCAGGTGACGTGCCGACGGTGACCCACGAAGGAGCGACCATCGCATACCGGGTCGACGGCCCAGCCGCCGCGCCCGCACTGGTGCTCGCCAACTCGCTCGGCACGACCATGGCGATGTGGGACGACCAGATCGATGCCTTCGCCCAACGGTTCCGCGTCATCCGCTTCGACCATCGCGGCCATGGCGAGTCGACGGCCACGCCGGGCCCGTACACGTTGGAGCTCCTCGGCCGCGACGCGTTGGGCGTCTTGGACGCACTCGATGTCGAGCGCGCGTCGTGGTGCGGCCTGTCGATCGGGGGAGCGGTGGCGATGTGGGTCGCCGCCAACGCTCCGACACGGGTGGACCGGTTGGTGATCTGCTGCAGCGCCCGGCGCTTCGGCACCCCCGAATCGTGGGCGCAGCGTGCAACCCTCGTCCGGGCCGAGGGTGCCCTCACGCTCCTCGACGTCTTGATGCAGCGGTGGTTCACACCGGGGCTCGACGACCCCGAAGGGCTGACCCGGACGCGGGTCCGGTCCATGCTCGAGACGGTCGACGCCGAGGGGTACGCGGGATGTTGCGAGGCCCTGGCCGATCTGGACCTGGCCGAGCCGCTGGGCGCGATCGGTGCGCCGACACTGGTGCTCGCCGGCGCGCTCGACCCGGTGGTCCGGCCCGAGGCCGCCTACGACCTCGCTGAGCGGATCGCGGGATCATCGCTCGTCGTGCTGTCGGGAGCGGCCCATCTGGCCAACATCGAGCAGGCCGCTCGGGTCACCGAGGCGGTGCTGTCGCATCTGTGCGGTCCGGCGGCCGAACGCGGCGACCGGGTGCGGCGGCGGGTGCTCGGCGACGAGCACGTCGACCGAGCCAACCGGGGCCGGACCCCGGCGACGGCCGGTTTCTCGGACCTGGTCTCCCGGATGGCGTGGGGCGAGGTCTGGACGCGGCCGGGGCTCGATTCCCGAACACGGAGCTGCATCACCGTGGCCATGCTCGTCGCGCTCGGGCGTCTCGACGAGCTCGAGATGCACATCCGGGGGGCGGAGCGCAACGGGGTGAGCCGCGACGAGATCTCCGAGATCCTGTTGCAGACGGCGATCTATTGCGGGTTCCCAGCGGCCAACAGCGCGTTTGCCGTCGCCCGGCGGGTGTTCGAGGACGACGCCGATGCCTGAACGGGCGGCCGACGCGGCGGCGGGAGAGGTGGAGGGGGGCAACCGCCGCATCCATTCGGACTACATCCAGTCGCTCGAACGCGGCCTGGCGGTCCTGCGGGCGTTCGGACCCGGTCGCTCCGAGCTCACCCTGAGCGATGTCGCCCGGATCACCGGGTTGACGAGGGCCGCCGCCCGCCGGTTCCTCCTCACGCTGGTGGTGCTCGGCTATGTCACGACCGACAACCGGCTGTTCTCCCTCAGCCCCCGGGTCCTCGAGCTCGGCTACAGCTACCTCTCGGGCCTCGGTCTGACCGAGATCGCAGTGCCCCACATGGAGGAGCTCGTGGCATCGGTCCAGGAGTCGTCGTCGATCGCGGTGCTCGACGGCGACGACATCGTCTACGTGGTCCGGGTCCCGACGAAGCGGATCATGACGGTGTCCATCACCGTCGGCACGCGGTTCCCCGCCTACAGCACGTCGATGGGCCGGGTGCTGCTGGCCGCTCTGTGCCCGGAGGACCAGCAGGCCTACCTCGAGCGGGTGGAGCTCCAGGCCCTCACACCCCGGACCGTGACCAGCCGGAGCCGTCTGGCCGGGGTGCTCGCCGAGACCCGGGACCAGGGGTACGGCGTCGTCGACCAGGAGCTCGAGGACGGGCTGCGGTCGATCGCTGTCCCGATCCTCGACGCCCGCGCGAAGACGTTCGCGGCGGTAAACGTCTCGGCACACGCCAGCCGCGTCTCGCTCGACGAGCTCCAGAACAAGTACCTCGTCCAGCTGATCGAAACCGCGGAGAAGATCAATGCCGACCTCCGCTCGGTCAGCATGGCCGCGGGCCGGGTCCGGCTGCACTGAGCGCCATGACGGCGAACATGGAGACCCAGGTGGGCATCGTGGGCGCCGGACCGGCCGGCCTCGTACTCTCGCACCTGCTCCACAAAGAGGGCATCGACAGCGTGGTCCTCGAACAGCGCTCCCGCTCCTACGTCGAGACGAGGGTCCGGGCGGGCGTCCTCGAGCAAGGCTCGAGCGACCTGTTGCGCGAGACCGGTGTCGGCGCCCGCATGCTCGCCGAGGGGGCCGTCCACGAAGGGGTCAACCTGCAGTTCGACGGCGAGCGGCACCGGATCGACTTCGCGACGTTGACCGGCGGCCGGCGCATCACCGTCTATGGCCAACAAGAGGTGGTCAAGGACCTCATCTCGGCCCGGCTCGACGCCGGCGGGACGGTGCTGTTCGAGGCGACCGACGTCACGCCCAACGGCGTCGACGGGGAGAACCCGTCGATCACCTTCCGCCACGATGGCACCGACCACGTGCTGGGCTGCCAGGTGGTGGCGGGATGCGACGGTTTCCACGGGGTCTGCCGCGGCGCGATCCCCACCGACGTGCTGACCGAGTTCGAGCGCGAGTACCCGTTCGGCTGGCTCGGCATGCTGGCGTCGGTCGCCCCGTCCACCGACGAGCTCATCTACGCGTTCCACCCACGCGGTTTCGCCCTCCACAGCCTGCGCTCCCCCGAGCTGTCCCGCCTCTACATCCAGGTCGACCCGCACGAGGACATCGCCAACTGGCCCGACGAGCGGATCTGGGAGGAGCTGCAGATCCGCCTGGCCTCTCCCGGATGGACGCTGCATGAGGGTCCGATCGTCGAGAAGGCCATCACCGCGATGCGCAGCTACGTCTGCGAACCGATGCAATTCGGGCGCCTGTACCTGGCCGGCGACGCCGCCCACATCGTCCCCCCGACCGGTGCGAAGGGCATGAACCTGGCCATCGCGGACGTGACGATCCTGGCCCGGGCGTTGGCGGACTGGTTCCACCGCGGCGAGGGTTCGGGGCTCGACCGCTACTCGGAGCACTGCCTGAAGCGCGTCTGGCGCGTCCAGGACTTCTCAAACACCATGACCGAGTTGATGCATGTCCTGCCCGAGCGCGACCCGTTCGCGTCGCGCGTCCAGCGGGCCAGGCAGCGCTACGTAGCCACCTCGGCTGCGATGCAGCACACGATCGCCGAGAACTACGTGGGCCTGCCCCTCGCGTGAGGGTGCCCGGGGATCAGAACGGGTAGTCGGGCAGCTTGCTCTGCGCGGTCACCCACTGGACCTCGGTGAAGGCATCGAGGTTGGCCCGGGACCCGCCGAAGCGAGAGCCGTTGCCCGAGTCACCGACGCCGCCGAAGGGGATGACGGCCTCGTCCGCGACGGTCTGGTCGTTGATGTGAATGGCGCCGGTCGGGATCCGCTCGGCTAGCTCGAGCGCCGCCATGGCGTCGCCCGAGAGGATCGACAGCGACAGGCCGTAGGGGGTGTCCGACGCCATCGCGACCGCCTCGTCGAGGGACGAGAAGCCGACCACCGGCGCCACCGGGCCGAAGACCTCCTCGGCGTAGGCGGGGGCGGTCAGCGGGACGTCGGTCAGCACGGTCGGGCGGTAGAAGAGGCCCTCGTAGGTGCCGCCGGCGGCCAACGTCGCGCCCTGCTCGACGCTCGCCTTCACCAAACGGTCGATGTTGTCCCGCTGGGCCGCGTCGATGATCGGGCCGAGAGCGACCTGGTCGGTCGCCGGGTTCCCGACCGGAAGGTGGTCGGCGTGTTCCGCCAGCAGCGCGCCGTACTCCTTCACGATCGAGTCCTCGACGATGTGGCGCCCGGTGGTCATGCAGATCTGGCCCTGGTGGAGGAACGAACCGAACGCCCCCACCGAGACCGCCTTCTCCAGGTCGACGTCACCCATGACCACGAGGGCGGAGTTCCCGCCGAGCTCGAGGTGGACCCGCTTCAGATGCTTGGCCGCCGCGGCCCCGACGAGCCGGCCCGCCCGCGACGATCCGGTGAACGAGATGATGCGCACCCGGGGGTCCGAGACGAGCGCCTCGCCCACGTCGACCCCGCCCGGCAGCACGTGGAACAGGCCGTCGGGCAGCCCGGCCTCCTCCAACACCCGGGCGATGGCGACCCCACCGCACACAGCGGTGCGGGGGTCCGGCTTCAACACCACCGAGTTCCCGAGGGCGAGCGCGGGGGCCACCGACCGGATGGCGAGGATGAGCGGTACGTTGAACGGTGCGATGATGGCCACGACGCCGGCGGGCATCCGGCGCGAGAAGCTGAGCCGCGGCGCCTCGCTGCGCAGGATCTCCCCGAAGGGCTGCGCCGCCAGTGCCGCCGCCTCGTGACACTCGCCCTCGGCGACGTGGGTCTCCAGCTGGGCCTTCGGGGGGATCGAACCGCCCTCGCGGATGATCCACTGCTCGACCTCGGCCGCGTTGGCCGCCCACAGGTCGCCGGCCTTGCGCAGGACGGCGGCCCGGGCGAGATAGGGGGCGGCCGCCCAGGCCACCTGCGCCTCGGAGGCCCGCTCGGTGGCCCTCGCGACGTCATCGGGGGTGGCCAGGCCGAGGCGGCCGAGCGACTCGCCGGTGGCCGGCTCGACGACCTCGTAGTCGCCGCCCCCTCCCTTGGTCCAACCGTCCAGGTAGATCTTCGACTGCCAGGTGTCCTGGTCCAGCAACGCCATCAGGTTCTCCTCTCGGGATCCAACGTGAACGGGCTCAGCCGTCGGAGGCGCCCGCAGGCTGCGTCGCCCCGGCTCCGGGTGTACTCGGTTTCTTCTGCGACTTCAGCGGGAGGACGTGGTATCCGACCGGGAAGAACTCGAATCGCAGCCGGCGGGTGGCCGTCCCCCACAATCCGCGAGGCAGCCAGATGGCGATGACGACCGCCACGGTGCCCACGATGATCAGGTACCACGCGCCGTGCTGGGCCAGGTTCTGCTGCAGGGCGAAGTAGATGATCGTGCCGATGATCGGTCCCTCGATCGTGCCCATGCCCCCGATCAGGGTGACGAAGATGATCTCGGCCGAGAACTGCACGCTGAACACCGACGCCGGTTGGACCTGCAGCTGGCTCACGGCCAGGAGCGCTCCGGCGGCGCCGCAGCCGAGGGCGGCCACCATGAACACGATGCGGCGCGCCGTCATCACCCGGGCGCCGGCCGCCCGGGCCCCGTCCTCGTCGTCGCGCACGGCGGCGAGCACCAGTCCGAGCCGGCTGCGCAGCAGCAGGTAGGTGATCGCGAGCGACACGACCACGACGGCCAGCGACGACCAGTAGGTGATGTGCCCGTACAGGGACGGGCTGAGGCTGGCCAGTCCCGGCACCGACCGGCCCGTTCCGCCCCCGATCGAGGTGATCGAGCTGATGACAAGCTCGGCGGTGCTCGCGACCACCCAGGTCGCGATTGCGAAATAGCCGCCCCGCGTGCGGAACACGAGCACCGAGATGGGCAGGGCGATCACGGCGCAGACGACCGCGGCGATCGGGATCACCGTGAACGGCTCCATGCCATGGATGGCCCCGATCAAGACCGCGTACGCACCGAGGCCGATGAAGGCCTGCTGGCCGATCGACACCATGCCGGCGTAGCCGGCCAGAAGGTTCCACATCGTCGAGATCGTGAGCAGGATGAAGACGTTCACGAGCAGCGAGGTATCCCCCGCCGAGACGAGGGCCGGCATGAACGCCAGCAGGATCACCAGGCCGGCCGCCACCGGGATCAGCCAGCCCGAGGGCCGGGCCGAACGCCCGATCCGGAATGCCTGGGCCCGATCGATGGAGTCCGGTCTCAGCAGATCGGGTGCGGTCGTCATCAGGCGGCCTCTCGCACCGCGAACAGCCCGCGGGAGCGGAACGCCAGCACGGCCAGGAACACCAGGTGGCCGGCCAGGATTTGATATGCCGGGTTGATCTGCGCACCGATCTGTTGCGCGACGCCGAGCACGATTCCGCCGACCAGGGTCCCCCACAGCGAGCCGATGCCGCCGATGACCACCGCCTCGAACGCGAACAGCAGGTTGTTGGTCCCGCTCGTCGGCGCGAACTCGGTGATCATCCCCGACGCCAGACCGGCCAGGGCGACGGTCGCAAGCGCGATGGCGGCCGCGATGCCGAACACGTGGCGGTAGTTAATGCCAACCAGTTCGGCGGCCTCCCGGTCGTCCGCGACCGCCCTGATGGTCCGGCCCGTCGCGGTCCGGGACAACATCAGCTGGAGGCCGCCGAGGACCACGACCGCCACGATCAACACGACCAGCGATATGTCCGAGATCGAGATGACGTTGGAAGGGTTGATCGAGTCGGTGATCAGGTTCCCGATGTTGAGCGACTGGCCGTTGGAGGAGAAGGCCTGGAGCAGCGCGTTCTCGGTGATGATCGAGAGGCCGAAGGTGACCAGCAGGATCGTGAGGGGGTCGCCACGGTTCAGCGCCGCCTGGAAGATGGTTCGCTGCAAGATGTAGCCACCCAGGGCGAAGATCGGCACGACGACGAGGAAGCCGAAGACCATCGGCAGGTGGGTCTGGGGAACGAGGATCACCGCCACGTAACCGGCGATCACCGCGAAGTCACCGTGGGCGAGGTTGATGATCCCCATCACCCCGAAGAGCAGCGACAGCCCGCACGCGAACAGCGCGTAGAAGCCACCGATGAGGATCCCCTGGATCACCGCGTTGAGCCAGGTCACGGCGGCATCGACTCCACCGTGGTTTCGCGCTCGTCCGCCAGCCCGAAGTAGGCGCCCTCGATCTGGGCCCGGGTCAGCTCCTTCGGGCTCCCGACCAGCGTGGTGCGACCCTCCAATAGGCACAGCACCCTCGACGCCACCCGCATGGCCTGGGTCACGTCCTGCTCGACCAACAGGATCGTCACGCCGTCGGCCAGGAGCTCGGGCAGGAGAGCATAGATGCGCTGGACCACGACCGGGGCCAGCCCGAGCGAGAGCTCGTCGAGCAACAGGACGCGGGGATTGGCCACGAGCGCCCGACCGATCGCGACGGCCTGTTGCTCGCCCCCCGACAACCTCGCGGCGCGCTGGCGCTTGCGGGCGACCATCCACGGGAACAGCGCGTAGACCCGTTCGATGTCGAACGGGCCCGGACGGGCCCGGTGCGTGCCGACCTTCAGGTTCTCCTCGACGGTCAGGGAGGGGAACAGGCGCCTTCCCTCGGGAACCAGGGCGAGGCCCTTGGAGAGCCGCTTGCTCGTCGGGGTCGCCGACACGTCGGTCCCGTCCAGGAGGATCCGGCCCGAGGTGGCCGGATGGAGCCCGACGATCGTGCGCAACATCGTCGACTTGCCGGCGCCGTTGGCCCCGATGATCGCGAAGGTCTCGCCCGCGCTGAGCGTGAAGCTGACGTCGTTGACGGCGCACAGCTGACCGTGGTGGACCGTCAGGTTCTCGACCTCGAGCAGCGATTGGCCCGGCGTGGTCACACCGATCCCTCAATCGCCAGCTCCTCTGTGCCCAGATAGACCTCGCGCACCGCCGGGCTCTCCAGCACGGCTCGCGGTTCGCCATCGGCGATGAACGTCCCCCCGGAAAGGCAGAGCAGACGTTCCACCGCGCCGACGAGCGCCCGGACCACATGCTCGATCCAGACGACCGCAGTCCCCTCGTCTCGGATGGCCCGCACGACGGCGACGAGCTCATGCATCTCGGGGTCGGTCAGGCCCCCAGCCACCTCGTCAAGGAGGAGGAGCTTGGGTCGGGTTGCCAACGTGCGGGCCAGCTCGAGCCGCTTGCGGTCGAGCAGCCCGAGCGACCCGGCACTGCGGTTGGCCTTGTCCAGCAACCCCGAGCGCTCGAGCGTCGAGATCGCGCTTTGGTGGCTTTCCGGACCGCGCGTCTGGGCACCCTGCTGGGCGGCCACGAGCACATTCTCGAAGACGCTCATCCGCTCGAAGGGCTTGGGGATTTGATAGGTGCGCCCGATCCCCAACCGACAGCGTGCGGCCGAGTCGAGCCGGTTCACCACGTGGCCCGCGAAGTGGACCTCACCCGAATCGGGACGCACGTCGCCCGAGATCATTCCGAACAGGGTCGTCTTGCCGGCCCCGTTGGGGCCGAGGACGCCGATGGCTTCGCCTGGTTCGACGCTGACCGATACGTCGTCGGCGACGACCACCCCCCCGAACCGCTTGGAGATATGTACGAGTTCGAGGAGGGCGGCCACCTTCGCCTCAGGTGTTGGTGGCCACCAGGTCGCCGTTGATCGGGATGTCCTTGTTCAGCGAGTTGTCGACGACGAACTCTTGCCAGGGGAACTTCTTCCCGAAGAGCTTCTTGCCCGGCTTCCATTGGACACCGACCGGCTTGATGATCCCGACCCCCGGTGCCGGACCGGCACCGAAGTCGATGGGTCCGCTGATGCCGCTGTAGCTGACCTTCTGCAGATTGTTGGCCACCTGCGCGTGGTCATGGGGGTCGTCGGAAGCCTTGAGCGCTTCGATCGCCACCTCGAAGAGCGAGTACGACGAACCGAGCGAGTCGACCCATTCGCTGCCCGTCGAGTGCTCGAAGTCCGACGCTAGCTTGGCCGCCGTCTCACCGGTCAGCGAGGACTTGTAGGGCCCGTAGGGCGTCCACCAGGCGTCGGTGGCGATGTTGTTGGACAGCCTGCCGAGAGCGACCGCGTCGCTCGGGAACAGCATGACCTTGGCCACCGTGGCCAGCTTCGGTCGGAAGTCGGCCTGGACGGCCTGCTTCCAGAACGTGTTGAAGTCGGGCGGGATCGGGCAGTTCACGAAGAACTCGGCCCCACCCGCCTTGAACTTCTCGATCATGGCGCTGTAGTCGGTCGTGCCGTCGGTGTAGGCGCCGCCATCGATGTAGGTGTATCCGGCCGCTTCCGCGTACGGGGGGAAGCCCATGCGGAAGGCGTTGCCGTCGTCGTCGTTCGGGAACATCCCGGCGAACACCTTCGCGGCGTGCGTGCTGTTCTCGATGCGCTTCCACATCGGCAGGAAGGTCCCGGCGAACTCCTTCAGCCCGAAGAAGAACATGGCGTTGTAGCTGAAGTTGGTCGTCGGGCTGCCCGGGTTGCCACCCAGGCCCGCGTACCAGGCCTCCCACGGGCACACCGTGCCGAGGCACGGGGTCTTCAGCTGCTGGGCGGCCGTCGCGACCGGGACGGTGGTCTCGGGGGTCGACGTCGTGAGGATCAGGTCGACGTTCTGCTGCTGGATCAGCTGCTGGGCCACCTGCGCGGCCCGGTTGGGGTCGGACTGAGTGTCGGCCGTGACGATGTCGATGCTGTAGTGCTTGCCCCCGACGGTGACCCCCTTCGCGTATGCCGACGACGATCGGATCTTGGACAAGACGTAGGAGTCCGAGATCGAGAAGTCGGCGAACGCACCGGTCCTCGGGCTGATGTACGCGATCTTGATCGGAGTGGAGCTGGTGGCCGCGAAGGCCGGCTTGGCCAGGGCGAGTTCACCGATGACCTGCCCGGCGCCGATGGCGAGTGCGCCGGCCCCCATCCCCTTCAGCATCGTCCGGCGGTCGACCGGCCGGTTGGTCACTCGGCGCTCGTTTGCCTGATCCATGACGTTCCCCTTTGTCATCCTCCGCCAACGCGGCCGAGCCCGCCATTACCACCGGGCCCAAGCCCGACGGGCCGGCGGTCGCGCCCCGCTGGCACCGCTTCCGCCGACCGGTGGTCGACGGCTTGTTGCAGTTGTGTTGTGGTTTTGCCGCCCCATCGCCACTCGAGCTCGGCGATCCGTGCACGAGTTCGGCACCCCTGCGCTCAAACCCCCCGCTGCCGGACAACTTTGTTCGCAATGCGAACGGACTTTCGTATAGTGAACTCAGCGTCGCGGACACGTCACGCGCTTGTCAAGCGCGTTGGGCCCACTCTCCCGGCGGCCGTTGGCCCACGCCGAGCGGTCAGAGACCGAGGTGGTCGCCCTCCCAGAGCCGGATCCCGCCGAGGATCCCGGCGCTGTTGTCGACGACCGTCGTCCGTTCCAACACGTCGCCAAGGTCGTCGCGCTTGACCCGGCGCGCGTTGCCGCCACCGATGAAGAGGTGGTCGAAGAACAGCATCGCGTCCAGTTGGTCGATGGCCTTGCGCACCCTCGTGTTCCAGCGTTCGTCGCCGATGTCCTTGCGCGCCCGCTCCCCCAACTGATCGTTGTACGTCTCGCCCTTGCGGAACGGCTGATGCGCGATCTCGAGGTGCGGCAACAGACACCGGTCGAGAAACGCCGCCGTCCCGAACCCGGTGCCCAACGTGATGACGAACTCCAGGCCCTGGCCCTTCACGACCGCTGCCCCCTGCACGTCGGCGTCGTTGGCCACTTTGGTCGGCTTGCCGAGGCCGTCAGCCAGCGCGCCGGCGAGATCGAAGCGGGACCAGGCCTTTTCCAGCTGGTGGTCCACCTTGGACCCGGGGCCGGACTCGGTGACGAAGTGGGGTGCGCTCAGGATCTTGCCCCCGCGGACCATGCCGGGGAACCCCACCGACACCCGGTCGGCCTCGGGCAACGGCTTGACCAGCTTCACGAGCGTCGGGACCATGCCGTCGGGGCCGTCGGGGGGAAGCGGGTACTTGGTCGGCACCCGCACGCGGTCGGCCACCATCGCGCCGGTGGCGTCAAGCACCGACGCCTTGAGGCCGGTGCCCCCGACGTCGATGGCGAGCGTCAGGGGCTTGACCAGGACGTGGCCGGCACCGACGGGCGTGAGGCCGGGCTCCTCCTCGTCGACCTCGGCGTCGTGATCAGCCACCAAGGGGCACACTACCCGGCCGTCCGCGCACCCTTGGGGCCGCTCAGGCCGCCGACATGTGCACGGCGAGCTCGGCCAGGCCACGCAGCACGACGTTGTCGCGGTAGGTGACGCGGTCGCTCAGCAGCTCGAGGGACGCGGTGCGCTCCAACAGGCGCGGCAACGCGATGGCCGTCTCCAACCGAGCCAGTGGGGCCCCGAGGCAATGGTGCAGCCCGAATCCGAAGCCGAGATGGCGGTTCTCGGTCCGACTCAGGTCGAGTTGGTCGGGGTCGGCGAAGGCGGCCGGATCGCGATTGCCCGAAGCGATCAGCGCCAGCACGAAGTGGCCCTTGGGCAACGTGGCCGTGGAGACCTCGATGTCGTCGAGTAACGCCCGACCGGTTAGTTGGACGGGAGACACGAAACGCAACAACTCCTCGACCGCCGTGCCGGTGATCGACGGGTCGGCGCGCCAGGCGGCCAACTGGTCGCGATGCTGCGCGAGTGCGAGGACGCCCCCCGAGATCAGATTCACCGTCGTCTCATGGCCGGCCACCAGCAGCAGGATGGCCGTCGAGAACATCTGCCCCTCGGTCAGCACCTCCCCGTCATCCTCGGCCAGCGCCAGCCGGCTCAGCAGGTCGTCCCCGGGAGCCCGCCGTCTCTCGGCCATCAACCCGAAGAAGTACTCCGAGAACGCCCCGATGACCGCGAAGCGCTCCTCGATCGCGTCGTCGGGCTGCAAGAACTCCGGGTCGAGGCCCTTGGCGAGCACCGCCGACCAGCCGGAGAACAGGTCGCGGTCGGATTCGGGGACGCCGAGCATCTCGCAGATGACCCGGATCGGCAGCGGGTACGCGAAGTCGCGCACGACGTCGATCTCCCCGCGCTCGTACGCGGCGTCGAGAAGTTCGTCGACCATTCCCTCGATCCGGGGGCGAAGTCCTTCGACCATCCGTGGTGTGAAGGCCTTCGAGACCAGGCCGCGCAGCTTCGTGTGTTCGGGCGGGTCGCGGAACAGGAACGGGCGGTTGTCGGCCATCGCCTGGGCCATCTCGTCGGACATGTCCCCGCCACCACTTTGACGTCCGAGGCCGTCGGGCATCGCAGCGGGGTCGATGTTCGTCCCGTCGGACGACGCGGCCTTGGACCGCAAGACCTCGAGGCAGTCGGCGTGGCCGGTGACCACCCAGAACCCCCGCGGGTCGCGGTGAACGGGCGCCGAATCCCGCAGCGCTGCGTAGCGGGGCCACGGGTCATCAATGAACCCGGGGTCGAACAGCTGGGCCACGAGGCGAGCGTAGGCCCTGGGCGTCTATCCGACCGTCGCCGGGTCGGGTCCCGCAGCTTTACGAGACCCCAGACCGGACGCGCGGCCGCGGTCCGCCAGCACCGGGTCGCGGGACCAAGGGACGAGGCGGAGACGGATCGGGGGACGCTCTCCATAGATCAGGACTCCCGTGCCCCTCGGCAGCTGGCGCAACGCCTCGGGCGGCAGAAGCCGGCGACGATGGGTCGAGGTGGTGGTCGAACGGCCGCCCCGGCCGTCCCGGGTCAGCGATCCCATCGAGACCTCCTCCTCGCCAACCAGCCCGCTCGCGTATTCGAGCGTCGACGGATCCGCGATGCCCGACAGGAACAGCCGGGCCCGGTGATTGTTGAGCACGGTCGGTGCCCGGGCCCCGTACCGGGCGGTGATCTGAGCCATGTCCTGCCACACCGTCACCAGCTGGATCCCGCTGCCGGCACAGGTGGCCGCCAGGCCGTCGAGCTCCGCCACCGGCGCGATGTTGGCCGCCTCGTCGAGGACCACCAGAAGCGGTGGGTCGAGCGGGCCACAGAGCACCGCTCTCGCGAACGCCGCCTCGAGCACCTGCTTGACCAGGGCCACGAACAGTCCTCGGAGTCGTCGCTGGTCGTGCACCGGTGCGCAGAGATAGAGCGTGTTGCTGGCTTCGAGGAGGACGCCGGGGTCGACGGTCGATCCCGGGTCCGCATCGCCACCGACGAGGGGCTCGAGCACCGTCTCGGCGGTCGTGTAGACCGATGATCGCTGCCTCTCGTCGCGCTGCCACGTCGCCCTGGCCGCCCAGATGGCCTGGTCCACGCCCGCCGACTCCAACAGGTCGAGGACCTCGGTGACCTCCTGGGTGTCGACCCACCGAAGCACGTCGTCCATAGTGCCGCCGCCGGTCGCTGCCGCGAACAGCAGCGGCGCCAACAACTTCGCTGCCGTTGCGTACCAGAACTCGCCGTCCCCGGTAGTCGTCGGGGAGCGTGCGACCTCGGTCAGGTCGGCCGCCACCCGTCGGGCGCCGGCCCACGTGCGCGCGGCGGGCAGCGGCGACCAAGCACTCGTCGGCCGACCGGTCGTCCCGGCAGGGTCGAAGCACCAGACGGTGCCGAGGCTTCGTCGCCACGCCTCGGTGGCGGCCAACAGGTCCGTCTTCACGCTGGCCGCAACGATCGGTCCGCGCCAACTGAGGATGGCCGGAACGGCGAGCCCGGTTGTCTTCCCGCTCTGGGTCGGTCCGATCACCGCCACCGACTGGGCCGGCTCGGTCCAGAGCTCGGGCGCGCGGCGGAACCCGGCCGCCTCGGCGGTGCCGAGTCGGATCCGCCCCGGGCCGGTCTCGGTGAGGTGCCGAAGCTCGCGACGGTTCGCCCAGCGGGCACCCGACGCCGGCCGTGCGTCGCGTCGCGTTCGCTGCCGCCGTCGGGTGGGTTCGGCGTGCACCATCGCGGCGCCGACCAGCGCGGCGGTGAGCGCTCCGGAGATGGCGACACCGGCGAGCGTCATGGTCGGCCCATGGCCGCATCGGTGTCGACGAGGGCCCGCTCCGACGACCCGACGACGTGGCGGACCAGGAACGACCGGCGGCCGACCTTCCACAGGGCTATGCCTCGACGGAGCTGCGGCACCAGTTCGGCCTCCGTCGGTGACAACGACAGCAGCTCGGTCGCCCGCGCGACCTCGCCGGGCGGTTGCGCATAGATGACCAACGTCTCCGAATCGCTCAGCAGGCCCTCGGCCAGGCCGACTTGCTCGGACCCCGTGGCCCCGACCGAAGTCAGATCGGAGAGGCGGTGAAGCACCGCCACGTTGGCGACGCCGTGGGCGCGTGACAGCTTCCAGGACGCCTGAAGCCACCGGGCGACCCCCAGGTTGGCCAGGATCGCCCACGCCTCATCGACGACCAGGAACGCCTGGTCTGCCGGGCCGTCACGCGACACCGCCGCCTGCAGCCACGCCGTCGCACATGCCATGAGGACCCCGAGCGCCGCCGAGGTGTACAGCGCCGAGAGATCGAGCACCACGAGCGGGCCCGACAGGTCGAGCCCGGCCGTTGTCTCCCCGTCGAACATGCCGCGCAGGTCCCCGTGGACGAGACGACGGAGCTCGAGGGCAACGTCCCGGCCGTCCTCGAGGAGCGTCGTCCTGTCCGTGCGAATGCTCGTCGCGGACTCATCGGCCGGTTCGAGCAGCGCCTCCACGACCCTCGGCAACGTCGGGACGGCCGAGGAGCGGCGGGCCGAGGCCAACGCGAGATCGAGCGCCGCACGTTCGCGCGGCGCCAGTGACCGGCCGAGACAGGCACTGGCCAGGGAGGCGAGGAGTTCGGACTGGCGGCGGGCCGGGTCATCGGGCCCACCGGGATCGGGCTTCCCTGCGGCGGTCTGGACCGGGTCGAGCGGGTTGAGGCGGATCGACCCACCGGGCCGGAGGGCGACCGGCCGCACTCCCCACAGGTCGGCCAGTCCCGCGTACTCCCCCTTCGGATCGACCACCCAGGCCCGCCGGCCGAAGACGGCCTGGCGCCACAGGTAGGTCTTGAGCAACGAGCTCTTGCCGCGACCGATCTGGCCGAACACGATCATGTTGGGGTTGGAGACGACACCGTCGCGGTACAGCTCGAAGGGGTCGTAGACGAACGAGCCGCCCAACAGGTCGTGGCCGATCAAGACGCCCCGGTGCCCGAGGCCCGCCTCTGCGACCAACGGGTAGGCGGCGCCGAGGTTGCGGGTGGTCACCGCGTGGGCCGGCACGCGGAAGCCCGCCTGGGTCCTCACGAGAGTCCCCGACACAACGGGAGGGTGCACAAGAGTGCCCGTTCCTGGTCGCCGTAGAGGCGCCGGAGCTCCAGCCTGGCCTGACCGGCGGCATGCTCGGTCGTTTCGCACCACGCCTCTAGCTGCGAGGCGCTCGGCGCGGTGACCGTCACGTACCCGCTGAACCGATAGGACCCGTGGCCGTCGGCCAGCTCGGTCTCGCGACGTGCGACGAGCTCGGCCTCGCGGGCGCGTCGTGCGGTCGACAAGAACCCGCCACGTCGACGCAGTTCGGAGTCGGCGATATCGGCGGTCCGGGCCTGTTCAACCGCGCGCACAGCGCGCGACGGGCTGACCGGCTCCATCACCACCCCGATCGAACGCCGGAGGGGCCCGAGCAGCAGCGGGGCCAGGAAGTCGGGGCCAACATCGATGCGCGGCCATTCGGCGATCCAGTACGTCGCGTGCCAGTTGGCGTCCGTCCTGACGCGGCTCCATTCGACCGAGGTGGCCATGGGCCACGGTGCGCCGAGAAGACATGGTGGGCATCGGCCTGTATCGGACCCGGGATCCGGCGGTTCCCCGTCGGCAGGAGGATCCGATTGACCAAGGGCGCGGATCGTGGCCGCGATCGAGGCCGGATCGAGAACGCCCCGACACGCCACGTCGGCGTCGGTCACGAGCCTCCGCACGTTCTCGAGCTCGCGAACGAGCACAGCTGCTGGCAACTCGATCTGACGGTGGGAACCCCTCCCGGCGCGGACCTGCACCGCCATCAGCACCGCGTGGCGCGACGTATCGGCACCGGCCTCTTCCAACAGCTCTGCGTATGAGGACCGCGCCGGCGATTCGCATGGCTCGACTGCCCGGTCGTCGAGGTACGAGTGGACCGCTCGGCCGTCGTCGGGCAGCGCGATGGCAAGCCATTGGATCCGGTGGATCGACGACCCCTCACGCGCCAAAGCGGCCAAGACGCCCGCCCAGAGCGACACGCGGCGTTCCTTGTCGTCGGACCCGAGGAGGGCGAAGCTGTGGCCCTCGAGCGAGAGCACGCCGGTGAAGGTGCCCGCCCGTGTGTCGTGCACGATCCCGACCTGCGAAGCATCCGCTGGGCCGGCTTCGACCCCGAGGATCACCAGTCCGCCAAACGCTCCCGAGGTGGCCATTGGCGGTGGCCGAACACCCGGCGCGCCGGGGTCGCCGACGAGGCACGCAACGCCGTCCGAACCCGGACAGTGGCCCGTTCCCGGCGACGAAGACCGACGATGGCGACCCCCGACCCCGTCCGCCCCCCATCGGACGACCGTCGGCAACCACTCCTCCCCCGTCCTCCCGGCGAGCGGCCAGCACGCGACGGCCAGTGAGGACCCGAGCGCCAGAACCGCCAGGACCACGCCGATCGGGTCCGGGTGCTCCCGCAGGGCCAGGACCCCGACGACGAGCCCCGCCGCGACGACCGCGATCTGGCCGCCCCGCCATCCGGCGATGAGGCCCCGCTGTTCGAGCGGGCCGAACCGATACTTGGGTGGATCAACCGCCACGGGCATCGGGGGCCGGGGGACTCGGCTCGGACGGGCGCCACTTGATGACGGGGCCCATCTCGTCCCGCTCGATCACGTGGGTACCGGAGCGGACCGTGGAGCGCGCCGGGATCGCCAGTGGTGCCCCCCAGACCGGTGGCGGGCCGTTCTTGGAGGGCCCGGGAGCCGAAACTCCTGGCGCCGAGGGCTCTCGAGCGCTCTCGTCGGGTTCAGGTACCCCCCGCCACATCGGCACGCCGGCCCCCGCCGCGTCTCCCGGGTTGGTGGACTCCCCGCCGGGCCGCCCGACCGCTGTGCCGCCCGAGCCGCCACCCGGCGCGTCCGGCGTCACGTCGGCGCCGGTGCCCGCCATCAGTTCGGGGAGCGCCGCCGCGGGAACGTGACCGAGCGCGAACGAAACCGCCGAGCGCGGACCGGCCATGGCCGTCTGTTGGACGCGGTGGCGAACGCCCTCCAGCTGGTGGGCGGCTCCGGACTCCACCATCGGAACAAGTCGCAGCAGGGTGAACGGGGCGAAGCCGGCCAGGAGGAGGAGCGCCCCGCCGGCCAGTTCTGAAGCGATCGAACCGTCGCTGGCCCCGAGAGCTCCGATGGCCAGGCTGAGCACGGCCACGATCACGAACTTGGACAGGATCAACGCGGCGACGGTTTCAACGAGGCGTCGGCACCACTGCGAGATGGACGGCCACACGAGGCTGGCCATGGCCAGCGGGAAGAACAGCGTCGCCACGTAGACGGCAGAGGCCCGTACCAACAGCTCCACCCAGAGCAGGAGCGCGCCGAACGCCACGAACAGCGCTCCGATCAACACGACGAACGTCGGCGCAGGGTTCCCCCCCGAAGCCTGGGCGGCCAGCGCGGATGCAAGGCCGGACAAGGCCGACCCGATGTCGCCAGACGAGGTCGACGACACCGCCGAGCTCAACGCGTCCGTCGCCGCCAGGGCCAGTTGCACCAGCTGTACCGCCACCGCGCCCAAAAGGAGAGCCAACGGGAGATGGACAAGTGCGGCCCGGAGCAGCCCGCTCACGTTCTGGTGGTAGATCGACTGGATCACCGAGGCCATCAACAGCGGCAGAAGCACGATCGCGGCCAAGCCGACCATGACCTCGTAGTGGCTCTTGAACCACGCCGCTCCGAGATCGATGGAGGTGGTCGAGGTGATCACGCCGCCGATCTGGCTGAGCAACCACCCCGCGCCCTGCGCCACTCCTCCAGCGATTGCTCCAAGCACGTCCCCGGCACCGGCGCCGATGATCGACGAGCCGATGCCGCTCACGGCGCCGCACACACCGCTCAGCCCGGGTATCGCCGCACATCCGACCGCCGGGATGACCGGCAAGGCGGCGATCATCGAGAGACCCCGGGCGTCGCGGGCTCGCATGCTTCCCCCGGCCCGGTGCCGGTCAGTGCAATCCCGCGCCGGCGCCGAAGAAGAAGTTGATGAGCGTGGGTGCGGCCCCGATAAGCAGGGCCGCGAGCCCGGCCACCAGCACGGCCCGTCGGCCCGCGAAGGACTGGTGATAGTTCTGCGAGTGAGCGCCAAGCGCCCACGCAGCGGCGCCGATGACCAGGCCGACCAGTGCCAAGATCAACGCCCAGCCACCGATGCCATTGGCCAGCTGCTGAAGGGTGCCACCGCCGGGCAGCTGGCCGGGATCCGGATTCAGCGTGACCGTTGCCAGCATGATTGTCCAGGACATGGCTCGCTCTCTCCCTCGGTGTCTCTCTCGGCATCCGCATGGCTCCCGCTCCGGTTCCTTCGGTTGGAGCCGATCCTTGGCTGTTCAATGGGCCTCCCTCCCGACGGGCTTTCCAAGGACGAACGGTCGGCGACCGCGCGCGCGAAGACACGCCGTTCGACCGTGAGGGTCGGGTCCAAAAGGCCTCGATCGGGGTGTTCACGCATCGGTCGCGGCCTGCGCCGGGCCCTGTCATGCTGGGGGCGTGATCGTGGTTGAGGTGGTGGCCGCCGACCGAATCGCCGGGTTGGCGCCTCCCATCGCGTACGCCCTGGCCGGGGTGATCCTGGTGGTCGCGGTCATGTTCTCGGTGATGTTCGGCCGGCGCTCGGGACGCCAGGCCCTCACCCAGAGGTTGACCGCCCTCGGTTCCCGCCTTGGTCTCCACCCGCCCGCGGAGGAGAGCGGCCTCGAGAACGCCCTGGCCTATCTGGAGCAGGTCACCGGGGCGGCGTCCGAAGCCGTCGCCGAGGCGAGCGCCGATGCCATCCGCCTCCGCAGGGCAATCGACGCGCTACCCCAAGGTGTGGTGCTGTGCGACGACACGGGCAAGGTCGTGTACCAGAACGCACCGGCAAACGCGCTCATGACGAGCCGGCTCGGCGACGCACTCGCCGCGCAGGCGGTGACCGAGCTCCTAGAAGAAGCGTGGCACCAGGGGACGGCTGAGCGGACGCTCGACCTCTACGGTCCCCCGCCGCGGACATTGAGCGTGCGGGCCCTCCTGATCGACGACGGGCGCCGGTCGCTCGGGGTCATCGCCACGATCGAGGACATCTCGGAGCGGCGGCGGCTCGAGATGGTGCGCCGCGACTTCGTGGCCAACGTCAGCCACGAGTTGAAGACCCCGATGGGAGCGCTCGGGTTGTTGGCCGAAACCCTGGTCGTCGAACCCGACGCCGACGTGGCCAAGCGTTTGGCCAACCGGATCCACACAGAGGCCTTTCGGGTGAGCCGGATCATCGACGACCTCCTCGACCTGAGCCGCATCGAGGCCGAGGCCGCCCCGCCCCGCGAGCCGGTCCTGGTGAACCTGGTGATGGCCGAGGCTGTCGAGCGAGTGCGCGCGGCGGCCGAACAGCGCGGCATCGCGATCGTCCTATACGAGCCGTCACCGCCGGTTGCCGTCATCGGCGATCGGCGCCAGCTGGTCTCGGCCCTCCACGCGCTGCTCGAGAACGCCGTCACCTACTCATACGAGAACAGCACCGTCACGGTCAGCGGGACGATCTGCCGGGAGGCGATCGGGGGTGCCGACCCCTCCGAGATGGCCGATGACGCCGCGACGGCCGTCAACAACGGCCCGGTCGTGGGTGCCTTGGCTCAACAGCAGGCCTCGACGAGTATCCCCGGAATCCCCTCGGGCGCCGACGCCGGCCTGACATCTGGGCAACCGGCCTTCGTCGCCGGCGCGATCAGGCTGCCCGGCATGCTCGACCCGACCCTCGGCGACGACGGCCGGGCCGACAACGAGCGGGAGACGGTGAGGATCTCGGTGGCCGACCACGGCCTCGGGATCCCGAACCGCGACCGCGAGCGGATCTTCGAGCGCTTCTACCGGGTCGACCACGGTCGGAGCCGCAACACGGGCGGCACGGGTCTCGGCCTGTCCATCGTGCGCCACGTGGCCAACAACCACCAAGGCCGCGTGATCGTCGAATCCCGCGAGGGTGAGGGCTCGACGTTCACGTTGGTGCTGCCGTTGCAGCAGGAACGGGTGGGCTGACATGGCTCGTCGCACCCGTCCCGGTGGGGACCATTCGATCAGTGTGTTGATCGCCGAGGACGAGGAGTCCTTCGTCGACGCCCTCGTGGTCGGACTGGGTCACGAGGGATTCATCGTGCATGTGGCCCGCGACGGGAACTCGGCCCTCCGCCAGTTCGAGGAGGTCGATCCGGACGTGGTCCTGCTGGACCAGATGCTGCCGGGCGGCGTGTCGGGCCTCGATGTGTGCCGTTCCATCCGGGCGACATCGGGAATCCCGATCATCATGGTCACCGCAAAGGGCACCGAGATCGACACGGTCGTCGCGCTCGAGGTCGGCGCAGACGACTACGTCACCAAGCCGTTCCGCATGCGCGAGCTCGTGGCCCGCATCCACGCCGTGTCGAGACGCTCGCCGCATCAGCAGATGCACGACGACGAGGGGGTGGAGCGGACCGACGACGGCCAGATCACCTCCGGCGAGGTCACGGTCGACGCGGTGCAACGTCGGGTCTTCGTGCGGGATGCCGAGGTCCGGCTCCGCCGCAAGGAGTTCGACCTGCTGTGCCTGCTCGTCGAGAATGCCGGCCGGGTTCTCACCCGGGACGTCCTGATCGACCGCGTCTGGGGGAGCGACTACATCGGGGACACGAAGACGCTCGATGTGCACATCAAGCGGCTTCGCTCCCAGATCGAGCTCGACCCCGGGCAACCGACGCTGATCACGACCGTCCGCGGCGTGGGATACCGGTTCGCCGACCCGAAGCGCTGAGGGGCGCTCAGCTAGGTCGTATCACCGTCTCGCCGCCCAGGTATGGGGCGAGACAGTCGGGCAGGCGCACAGAACCGTCGGGCTGACGCCCGGTCTCGACCAGGGCGGGCCAGACCCGCGACCACGCGAGCGCGGAGCCGTTGAGCGTGTGCACGAGCACCGGTTGGCCCCCCGAGGACGGTCGGTAGCGGACGTTGGCCCGCCGGGCCTGATAGTCGCGGTACCAACTGACCGACGACACCTCCCAGAACCGGTCCTCACCGGGCATGAACACCTCGAGGTCGAGCGTGCGCGCGGAGGGTCCGGCGAGATCCCCGGTGCACAGGTCGAGCACCCGGTACATGAGACCGAGCTCTTGGAGCAACCCCTCCGCCCGGGCCGTGATGTCGGCATGGACGGATGCGGCCTGCGCCTCGGTCGCGTAGGCCATCAGCTCGACCTTGTCGAACTCGTGGATTCGCAGCAGCCCGCGCGTGTCGCGGCCGGCCGCTCCGGCCTCGCGGCGAAAGCATGGGGTCACCGCGCAGAATCGCATCGGCAGTGACGCCTCGTCGATGATCTCGCCGCGATACAGGGAGGTGAGGGGGACCTCCGCGGTCGGGATCGCCCACAGGTCGTCGCGCTCGATGTGGTAGCCCTCGTCGCCGAATCTCGGCAGGTGGCCGGTTGCGATCATGGTCTCGGTCAACACGAGCGAAGGCGGCCGGATCTCCTCGTAGGCGTCCACGTGGTGCGCCAGGGCGAAGGCCGTGAGGGCTCGCAACAGCCGCGCCCCCATCTGGCGGAACAACGGGAACATGGATCCCGAGAGCTTGGCGCCGCGCTCTAGGTCGAGGATCCCGAGCTGTTCGCCGATCTCCCAGTGCGGCACCCGCTGGTGATCTGCGAACTCGGGTGCCTCCGTCCCCTCGTCGATGCCGGGCCACCACCGCCGGATCTCGACGTTGTCCTCCGTTCCAGCGCCGTCGGGGGCCTCGTCCGACGGGAGGTTGGGCAGGAGCAGGAGGGCGTGGCGAAGCGATGCCTGGGCAGCCTCGGCCTGTCCGGCCGCCTCTCGCTCCCGCTCCCCAAAGGCACGGCTCTCCGCCGACAATGACTCGGCGGCCGGCTGATCGCCCGATCGCCGAGCCTCTCCGACCTGACGAGACAACTCCTTCACCTGGACCCGTAGTGCCTCCCGGGCCTGGAGCAGGTGCCGGGACGTCTCGTCGAGCTCGGCCACCCGATCGACCTCGGCGGGTTCAACCCCCCGCCGACCGAGCGCCGCCGCGACCGCGGGCCGATCCTCCCGGATGAGCCGGACGTCGATCATGACCGGCAACGCTATCTGCGCCGCACGAGAGGCCGGACCCGGTCCCGGTAGCGTGCATCCGTCATGCCGGCCGTCGAGTGCTCCGACCTCGTCCTCCGCTACGGCGCGACGGCGGCGGTCGACGGCATCTCCCTCCAAGCCGATGCCGGAGAGGTGGTCGCCGTCCTCGGCCCGAACGGCGCCGGCAAGACCACGACCATCGAGACGCTGGAGGGATACCGCACCCCCGACTCTGGAAGCGTCCGAGTCCTCGGTCTCGACCCGAGGGCCGAGCACCGCGCACTCGTCTCTCGGATCGGGGTCATGCTCCAGAGCGGCGGGGTGTACCCGATGCTGTCCCCGAGGCGGGCGGTCGAGCTCTTTCGCGGCTACTACCGCGACCCCGAACCGACCGACGCGCTCTTGGAGCTGGTCGGGCTGCGGGAGGTCGAGAGCACCCCCTGGCGCCACCTCTCGGGTGGGGAGCAGCAACGGGTCTCATTGGCCCTTGCCCTGGTCGGTCGGCCCGAGGTCGTGTTCTTGGACGAGCCGACGGCAGGGGTGGATCCCGAGGGCCGCATCGGCTTGCGGGCCATCATCTCGGGCCTCCGGGAGCGGGGGACCTGCGTGCTCATGACTACCCACGAGCTCACCGAGGCCGAGAGACTGGCCGACCGGATGGTGGTTGTCGGCACAGGGCGAGTCCTGGCCCACGGGACCCCGGCGCAGCTGGCCGTGGCCGGGGGCGACCGTCCGTCCGTGCGGTTCACCTCCAGAGCAGGGCTCGACACAGCCGCCATCGCCGCCGCGCTCGGGGCGGGGGTGGTCGAGGACGGCAACGGCACCTACACGCTCGACGCCCAGCCGAGCCCGCGCTTGACCGCTGACCTCGCGACCTGGCTCGCCGACCACGACGCCGCATTGGTCGAACTGCGCACGACCGCCTCGCTCGAGGAGACCTACCTGGCTCTGGTCGGGTCGGACCATGACCGGCCGCACGACGGTGATCCGGTCCCGGTTCGACGACGGACTCGGAAGACGCGTTGAGGCCTCTTCTCGCCCAGGTGCGGGCCGAGACCTGGATGACCCTGCGTCGTGGCGAGACGCTCCTCCTCACCGTCGGCATACCGGTCGTGTTCGTGGTCTTCTTCTCGGAGGTCCATGTGCTCCCGACGGGGCACGAGTCGGCCGTCGCCTTCGTCGTCCCCGGGGTCCTGGCCCTCGCCGTGATGTCGACGGCCATGGTGTCGCTCGGGATCGCCACGGGTTTCGAGCGTGGCTATGGCGTGCTCAAGCGCCTGGGATCGACCCCCTTGCGCCGCGATCGGCTGGTCGCGGCGAAGATCGCCACGGTCGTCCTCGTCGAGCTCGTCCAGGCGGCGGTCCTCATCCCGGTCGGACTCGGTCTCGGTTGGCGGCCGGCGGGACATGCGGGCGCGGTGGCCGAGGCGGTGCTGCTCGCACTCCTGGCCACGATCGCCTTCGGCGGACTCGGCGTGCTGCTCGCCGGCATCCTGCGAGCCGAGGTCAACCTGGCCGCCGCCAACGGCCTGTACCTGATCCTCCTGTTGCTGGGCGGGATGTTGGTCCCGGTCGCGAAGCTCCCCGGCGCGCTGGCGGCGTTCGCACGCGGCCTGCCGGCGGCCGCTCTGTCCGGGGGACTCCACGCGACGCTCGGAGGAGGGAGCGCCATTCCGACGGAGTCCTGGGTGGTCCTCGCCGTCTGGGCCGTGGCCACCCCGGTGCTGGCCTCGCTGACCTTCCGCTGGGAGTAGACCGGCGGGCGACTCAACTGAGTCGGCGCTCCCACTCCAACAACTGCGACCGCGTGATGGGACCACGCGCGATGTGGACGATGGTCCCGTTCCCGTTGATGAACACCGCATCGGGGTCCCCGGTGAAGAAATAGAGCCCCTCGGTTACCTGGAAATCCGGGTCCGCGGCGACGGGGAACGTGACACCGCTCGCGTGCACGAAAGCCAACGCCTTCCCGGTGGGATCCATGCCGTCGACGCCGATGACGGCCACCCGTCTCGCACCGGACTGGGCCCGATAGGCGGCCGCCAGTGCCGGCATCTCGGACCGGCACGGCGGGCACCAGCTCGCGAAGAAGACCAGGACGACGGGCTTGCCGGCGCCACCGCCATCTGCGGGTGTCCCGACGGTGGCTCCCTTTCCGGCCAGCCGAGCAAGGGAGAACGACGGCGCCGCAGACCCGACTGCGGGCACCCCGTCCTTCGGGCTGCCGAGCGTGGTGAACAGGCCCACCCCGAGTACCGCGGCGAGGACGACCCCGACCACGAGAAAGGTGATGCGGGGCCGCTGCGGCGCGGCAGGGCCGGTTGGCGCAGGCTGCGCCTCGCTCACAGGCTCAGTGGATGCGCCGCACGAACACGTCGACGGCCATCGCTGCGAACAGCACCGTCAGATACGTGATCGAGTAACCGAACAGACGCATCGCCTCGCCCTCGATGGTGGACGAACGATGGGCCAGGATCCACAACCGCCCCGCCATGGCGAGATAGGCGGCGCCACCAACGACCGCAACCACCACATAGGTGAGACCCATGTGGGCGACCGGCGCGAACGCGATCGTGCTCGCAACCAAAGCGGCCGTGTAGCCGAACACGTTTCGGGCGATCCGGGTCGGCGTGGCCACGACCGGCAGCATGGGGACGCTGGCCGCCTCGTAGTCCTCGCGGTAGCGGATGGCGAGGGCCCAGAAGTGTGGAGGGGTCCACAAGAAGATCACCGCAAAGAGGATCACCGGTGGCCACGCCAACGAACCGGTGACCGCGGCCCAGCCGACCAGGACCGGCACCGCGCCGGCGGCACCCCCGATTACGATGTTCTGTGAGGATCGTCGCTTCAACCACAGCGTGTAGATGCCGACGTAGAAGGCGGTCGCCGAGAGTGCCAAGAGGGCCGAGAGCAGGTTGACGAAGCGCCACAGCTCCGCGAAGGCGGCCACTTCGAGCGCACATGCGAACGCCAGGGCCGCGGCCGGTGTCACCGAGCCGGTGACCAACGGTCGATTCCGGGTGCGATGCATGACCGAGTCGATGTCCCGGTCGACGTACATGTTGATCGCGTTGGCGCCGCCGGCCGCGAGCGTCCCACCGATCAGGGTGGCCACGATCAGCCCGATCCGCGGCAACCCGCGCTCGGCCACGATCATCGTGGGCAGGGTCGTGACGAGCAGAAGCTCGATGATCCGCGGCTTGGTCAGGGCCACGTAAGCACCGACGCGGCTGATCCGGGGACCGGCGACCCGAACGGCCGGGGCGTGGGAGACCATCGGTGCCGAGCCTACGGCGACCGGTGGGGTCCCCACCAAGCAGGGCTCGGACCAGCGGGGTTCCCCCGGTACGATTGGCCGCCGTGAGCGTCGGGCCCTCGTCATCGGGTGACCCGCCGAAGACCGGACGGATCCCGTTCGTCTCCCCGGTTACCTTTCGTCGGTTGGCCATCGCGTCCCTCGTCGCAATCTGCCTGATCGTGCTCACAGGTGCGGCGGTCCGCCTGACCGGGTCGGGCCTGGGCTGCCCCGACTGGCCCTCGTGCTACCAGCGGCAGGTCACGCCACAGCTCTCCTTCCACCCGCTGGTGGAGTTCTCCAACCGCCTGGTCACCGTCGCCTTGACCGTGCTCATCGCGGTCACCTTCCTGGCTGCGATACGGCGACGACCTTTGCGTTCCGACCTCGTCTGGCTGACCGTCGGGCTCTTGGCCGGCGTCTTTGCCCAGGCGGCGATCGGTGCGCTCGCCGTCTACACGAAGCTCAACCCTTACGTCGTGCTGCTCCACTTCGTGGCGTCGATGGTGCTGGTCGCCACGGCGGTCGTGCTCGTCCACCGGAGCAATCGCCGTTACGAGAAGGAGTCGGGGACGCCACTCGTCCCGCGAGGCATCCTCATCGGGGCGCAGGCCGTGGCCGGGATGCTCGGGCTGGTCCTGATCGCGGGGTCGTTCACCACCGGCGCAGGCCCACACGCCGGGAGCTCGGATGGGCAGCTGGCGGCCCGGCGCATCCCCGTCGCGCTTCGCGACATGGCCGAGCTCCATTCGAGCCTGGCGGTGCTCTTGGTCGGCGCCACGTTCGGACTCGTGGTCGCGCTGCACGCGATGGCGGTACCCGAGCGGGTCCGTCGTGCGGGGCGCGTGCTGTGCGGCGTCTTGGTGCTCCAAGCCGCCGTCGGCTACACCCAGTACTTCACCCATCTCCCGGCTGCACTGGTCGAGGTGCATGTGCTCGGCGCGACCGTGCTGGTGGTCGGAATGACGCAGTTCTTGCTGGCAATGACCGATCACCCCATGGAATCCGACCTCCCAACTCGAGCCCGGGCGGGCGGCACGGCCCCGAGAGTCCAAGTAGGGGGCTGATAACTTGGCTCCTACCGAACAGCCCGTTCGATCCTGCCCCCATCGTCTAGCGGCCTAGGACGCCGCCCTTTCAAGGCGGTAACACGGGTTCGAATCCCGTTGGGGGTGCTACTTGGCCTTTACTGGCGTCGTAGCAGCTAGACGAACCAATTTGAGTGCCGACCGCATGCGCAATTGCCCTGATTCGGGATCCTGCGCCCCGGGCCAGCCTGGCAACACCAGCTTCATTTCGATGAATATCGCGATGGCAGCCCCGCAGTAGTCGACGCCCCTCACGCCCTAGCGGCCGAACATGTGCTCTTCAAACATCGCAACAGCGTTGTCGATCAGCCTGATGTAGCGATCACCACCGGGATCGTTGGCCAGCTGCTGGCTCGACAAACCCGAAACGAGTGCGGTCCAGAGATCAAAGTCCTCGGGATTGTCGAGTCCCACGCCGGTGAGGATGGAACGGCCCCGATTGAAGACCTCGAGTGCGACTGCATAGGACTCTGGTGATGGCTCGAAGTCTGGAATCGTGCGCAGGAAAAGCAGTTCGTAACGCGCCTGATCTTCTGCTGCAAAGGTCACAAAGACGTGGGCAACGGCGCGCAGGGCGCGGCGGACGTCGTCGCTGACCTCAAGCCGGTCGAAGCGAGCCAGCAGCTCGCGGTTGCCATCCGCAAAGAGGTGGTCGTAGACCGAATGCTTTGAAGCGAAGTACGTGTAGAGCGATTGGGGCTCCATATCGACCACACGGGCCAGTGCCCGCAAGGAGAGGGCGTTGAGGCCGTCGGCCCGCACCATCTTCCAGGCCGCATCGAGGATCTCCCGCTTGGTGGCCTGATGGCGCGCGTGCCGGCGATCTCGACGCGGTTCAACGGCAGTCCTCTCGGCCACCACTTGATCTTATCCGAATGTGGCGCGAGACTCCTGACACTGTTCGGAATACTGAGGTGGCCTCATGGACGCAGCAACGGCCGGCAAGACGATCGACACTCCCTTGGGGCACAAGGAAGCCATGGGGTTGGCCGAGACCGAATTCGCCCGCATGGTGGAGCAGCTGGGTAGCCTGTCGGCGGAGGACTGGCGACAACCCACGGTCTGCGAGCTCTGGGACGTGCGTGCCATGGCCTCCCACGTGCTGGGCATGGCTGAGGCGCAAGCTTCCATGCGCCAGTTCGCTCATGACTTCCGAGCGGCAAGCAAAAGATCAGGCGGAAAGATGATCGATGCTATGACCGCGGCACAAGTCGCCGAGCGTGCGTCGATGACGCCCGAGGCGATTGTCACCCGTCTTGCGTCGGTCGCTCCCAAGGCGGTCAAAGCCCGTCGTCGGACACCGGGTCTGGTCCGTCACATCGTCCGCATGAAGCAGGACCCACCCTTCGACGCCGAGAAGTGGCGATTCGGCTTCCTGGTCGACAAGATTTTCACCCGCGATACGTGGATGCACCGACTCGACATCAGCCGGGCCACCGGGACGGCAATGGTGCTTACGGAGGCGCATGACGGCCGCCTGGTCGACGATGTCGTTGCCGAATGGGGTCACCGCCATGGCCGGCCCTTCTCGCTGACACTGACCGGTACCGCTGGTGGCCAGTGGCAAGCCGGCGATCACGGAGAACAGCTTGAACTCGACGCTCTCGATTTCTGCATGACGGTTGGTTCCCGCCAACCCGGTACCGGACTACTCGCGACGGAGGTGCCGTTCTGATGAGTATCACGCACATCACGGAGTTTCATGCCGCTCCGGGTCAGCAGAGCACACTCGAACCACTCCTGATCGAAGGCCGGAACCGCATGCGAGGGGCCGATGGCTGTGAATCCTTCGATCTCTACAGAGACCAGGATGACGAGCTGTCTTTCACCTTCGTCCAGCGTTGGACTTCCTCCGAGGTCCACGACGCCGCCTTCGGCGAGCGTATTGTCGAGACGGGGCATCTTGAAAAAGTCCTGGCGGGTCTGGGTCAGCCCCTGGTGCAGCGCACGTACGTCATGCTCCCCTAAGCTTTTCGATGAATCGTCGGTGTCCTGGAGGCCCTCTGGAGTCGAGGCGATAGCCCGAAGTGTCGTTCGGGGACAAGAATCACCGAAGCCAACCAACCTTCGACATGCGGACCGACATGACCACCCCAGCGGCTCTACAGGGCAGTATCGCCGTGAGCGGCGGTCGGGGCCAGACCTTCTGTTGACGTTGGAAAGCCTCACCATTTGCCCGGTTCACACCCGTTGCCAGTCGAACTCGCTTCCGACAACCCATAACGAAACGCGCCGCAAGCGCAGAAAGAGTAGGTGCACCATGGCACTTGGAATCTATTTCGTACACGAGGGATTCACGCAGGATAAGTATGAGAGCGCGATCAAGCAGCTCGATGCAGCCGGTGCGGGGGCTCCCAAGGGGCGAACCTTCCACGTCGCGCTCGAATCGAACGGTGAGATCCAAGTCTTCGACATCTGGGAGTCGCAGGAAGATTTCGATGCGTTCGGGCCGACTCTTATGCCGATCCTCACCGAGTTGGGTGTCGGGCTGAAGGAGCCGATGGTCGCCCAAGTGCACAACGTGATCCAAGGCTGAGTCTGGCCATCGACTGCGGCTGGCATCGGTGCGGGAAGGTACATCGCCACGACTCGAGAAAACCTCCATCGGTGCCTACCGCAGACGAGACGAAAGAACTACGAGAGGCATCACTCGCTCAGCAATGAATCGAGCGCTCGCAGGAACGGTGTCCCGGCGCTCAAAGCCGGAAGGTGGTACCGCTGCTCCGCGTAGGCGATCGTCACTCGACCTTGATCTCCCCAACCAGGAACTCGGGGCGGCGAGCCCGCTGGTCAAGGCCGTGAACGGGCCAGTGTTCGATATCGAGAAGTCGAATAGGGTCCCGTTGCGGGTGCTGCTGCCGGATCGACCCCTGGAGGGACCCAAAGATGACTCTCGTGCGACGGACCTTCAGGGCACTGTCCATCTCTGATTTCCCCGCCAGCCGACACGGGTTACGCAAGCGCGCCTATCTCGGAATGGCTGTGGGTGTGGGGGCGCTTGCACTGTTGAGCGTGCCGGCAGTCGCTCACGCATCGACGTCTCCCAGCACAACGACTTTCAAGTTCAGCGGCGCAGTGCAGGGCACCTTGACTCAGAGCAATGGCCCTTGCGAGTCGGTTGGCGGATACGGAGGCCAGTTCGCGTTCTCGAGCAAGCTCAGGGGCTCGAGCTCTGACGAATGGACGGTCAACGTCAACAACCTTGGAAAGCAGAAGAACGGGGGGACCTTCAACAAATTCGGCGGGCTGACCGGTAATGGGGTCTCCGTGGTACTTCAGAGCAGCAATGGCACCACGGATTACTACTGGGCCTCCAAGAGCGGGGTCCTCACTATCACCCCCACCTCGGGAAGCCTCAAGATCTTGCTCGTACCCGACCAGAGCTTTAGTGGCAAGCCGGGTAAGGGGACGATCCATCTCACCGGATCGTGGGGCTGCGAAGCCAGCTCATAGCTCGTGTGCTGCGACTGTCGTCGTCATGCCACACGCCGAATCAGCGAATGTGGCCCGATTCGGTGTAGGGCCCAAGTGGCCTCAGGTCGAGGTCAATGTCGTGACGATCGCCCAACTCGAGAAGCTCGACCACATCATGGTCGACAGTCGATCACCATCTTCATTTGTGGATGGGAAAGGGCCTCGACAGCGTCATCTTTCGGTACGACAACCGAAGTGACGATCGATGGATCGAAGCCCCTCTCAACAAGATCGAGGATTAGTGGGATGGCGGGGCGTACATGGGCCCGACCGGTGTGCAGGGTGCAACACCGCGAGTACATGGAGAACATCGGGAGCGGGGGGTCCTCGAGGTAGACCGAAGGGCTCGTGCAGGTGCCGTCGAACGACGCGCTGTTAAGGGCGCATCTCAGCCCAACAGCCGAGCCGCTGGCGTCAACCGTGATCGGGAACGAACCTACCTTTCGAGGTGGCGGTCCGTCTATCACCTCGGCACCAAGGGCGGCGGCTACCGACAGTCGGTCAGATTGGTGGTCCAAGTATGTGACCCCCGCTGCACCCAGCGCTATGGCCAACCCAGCCGCGTACAACCCAATCGAATTCGGTCCCGCATCACCGCCGATCACGAGTACCTCGGCTGCTGGATCAGCGGCAAGTTGTGGACCGACGGTTCGCCAGGCATCCGGAAGATTGTCACTGGCACTTGCGACGGCGATCGGATCGATCCTCTGAGGAAGCTTCACGAGCATGGCGTCCGCGTGTGGAACAAGGGCAAAGTCGGCCAGGAGCCCTCCCCACTCAAGACCACCCATCGTGCCGAGGCCATAGGTTGACATCCGAGGGTGAGAAGCGCAGTTGCCGGTGCGGCCTCGGCGGCACGCGTCGCAAGCGCCGCAGGAGATCTGAAACGGCAGGACGACTCGGTCGCCACTCACAAAGGCCGACACTCGGTCGCCGACGGCGACCGAGTGTCGGCAACGATGCCTTCGTGCCCGAAGGGGTACGGCCCCTCGAGCGGATAGCGGCCACGCAGAACGGCAACGTCCAGATCGCATGTGGCGATGATCACGGGGCGCACGAGTGCTGCATCTGGACCTGGAGGGGCTGGATCGTCGACCTCCTCCCAATGGACCTTGGCGGTACCGTCGAGTACGAGTCGCTGCACGGACCCTCCCAGGAGTCGTTATAGGACGAGTGTCCTACTATGACGATCGTCCTGTCAACTCGTAGGGTGGTCTTCTTGTGCCCAGATCGACCGACACTCGCCAGCGCATGTTGCGCACGACTGCCCGCCTTCTCCGAAGGCACGGCTACTCCGCGACGGGCTGGCGCCAGGTTGTCGCCGAAAGCAATACGCCATGGGGATCACAGGCCCATCACTTCCCCGGCGGCAAAGAGCAGTTGGCGGCCGAAGCGGTCACGCTGGCCGGAGCTCACTACGAACGGCTGCTGCGCGCTGGGTTAGCCGACACTCACCCGGCCAAGTTCGTAGAGCAATGGGCAACGCTTGCCGCAGCCGAACTCGAATCAAGCGGTTGGTCGGACGGCTGTCCCGTGGCCACGGTAGCCCTTGAGACTGCACACACCTCCGAAAGGCTCGCCGGCGCCTGCGCAGGTGTGCTCTCCGGATGGCACGGCGCGCTCACCGATGCAATCGTCGCTCGAAGGATCGCCCTTAGAGAGGCCGAGTCGCTCGCCACATTGATATTGGCGAGCATCGAGGGGGCCCTGCTTCTCGCCCGCGCCAAACGGGACGCCGAGCCCCTTCGTACGGTTGGTTCCGAACTGGCCGCTTTACTTCGCGGGAGAGTGCCGTGATAGGTCTGAAGGTTGGGTAGTGAAGGGCAGCGATTGGACCACTCAGACGTGCGCGACAACTTCACGGATTGTCACATCGAGAGGTACGACTCCGGGCATCGGAGGGATGCTGATTCTGGGCTGCTGCCTCAGCGTGGTCCTTCGTCTCGAACACCAGGACAGACGTGCCAATGCCGTCGATCGGTTCACAGGAAGCCTTCGGTGCGGTTGGGACCGCCCTCATCCCGATCCTCGCCGCACTCGGCGTCGAACTGAAAGATCTCATGGTGGCCACCGTCCACAACGTCACCCGGGGGTGAGCCTTCAACCTCTTGACCGCGGGGAAACGCCCGTCGAAACTGACGAAGTGTCCCGGGATGAAGTAGACGCGTATTTGGCGGCGTTGGAGGAACCGAAGCAATCGACGTTGCGGGCCCTTCGTCACAGCATCCTCGCCATCATTCCCGAGGCCGAGCAGTGCATCTCATACGCGATGCCTACCTTCAAGGTCCGAGGGAAGGCGATTGCGGGCTTTGCAGCATTCAAGAATCACCTGAGCTACTTCCCACACAGTGGGTCGGTGATCCCGGAGCTTCGGAGGGAACTGGCCCAGTACAAGGCGTCGAAGGGGACGCTCCAATTCCCCATCGACCAACCGCTCCCGAAGGCAATCGTCGAGAAGCTCGTGGCCGTGCGCATGCGTCAGGCCTTTGAGGAATCTCGTCCCCGTGGTCGGGTCGACTGACAGTCAGTCCCGGGGCTGCTCACGCCGGAGAAGGAACGTCCTCCAATCCCGAACGGATCATCTTGCGAAGCTCCGAGGTGTCCTTATGGCCGTGCTTGGCCACCGCGTGCGCCGTCGCCGAGTCAAGGAATTCATCCTCGGTGCCGGCAATGGTGACCCGGGTCTTGACGCGAGGTCGGGACACCGGGACCCTCGAGTTCACGGGAACTCCGACAGAGACCGCGCGAATGATCGCCAGCAGCCTCGAAGGGGCATGCTGGTGGCGCGACCATTCGGCGACATCGGACGATTCGAGCAAGTCGCGAATCAGCTGCTCGCCAACCTGTGCAGCGCTGAACCACAGCCCGCGGCGGCGGCGCGATAGAGGCTGGTTCGTCCGAGTCTGCGCCCAAGCCGTAAAAAACCGTCACGAAACACCCGTTGCGGACCCCGCGCCCGTCCGATACCGTCGCCCTCTCGTTGCTTCACCGAAGATCGCGTCTTTGCGCGGAGAGGGTTGGTACATCATGGCGCTCGGGATCTATTTCCCCTTTGTCGGGCTCACGACCGAGAAGTACGACGAAGCCATCAAGCGGCTGGAAGCTAACGGCGCCGGAGCGCCGAAGGGGCGTAACTTCCACGTCGCCCTCGAAACCGAGGGTCAGCTGCAGGTGTTCGACATCTGGGAGACCCAGGAAGACTTCGAGGCCTTCGGTTCGGCCCTGATGCCGGTCCTCGCCGAGATCGGCGTTGAGCCGAGCGAGCCGATGATCGCAACCGTGCACAACCAGATCGAGGGCTGAGCACCCCGCCAGGGGGCATCCTCAGCCTGGTGCGAGCCCGTTCTTTGCCGCGAAGGGGTCCCAAGTGGGATCGCGATGCCATTCGTACTCCACGGCGTCGGCTGACTCGACCGCGAGCTCCTCGCCGTATAGGTGAGCGATCAGCGCGAGGGCCATGTCCATCCCCGCGGCAACCCCAGACGAGGTCCATCGGTTCCGGTCCTCCACCCAACGGGCCTCGGGTACCCACTCGACGTCACGGCCCTGGGCGCTCGCCCAGCCAAAGGCGCGCTTGTTGGATGTCGCCCGAAAGCCGTCGAGCAGGCCGGCGGCGGCCAGGAGGCCCGATCCCGTGCAGACCGACGTGACGTACCCGGCGTTTGACGACCAGTCCCTCAGCCAGCCCAGGAACGCCTGATCCTCCACCAGGCGACGCGTGCCGATTCCCCCGGGTACGAGGACGATGTCGCAGAACGGGGCGTCGCTGTAGGCGTGGTCCGCGACCGCACGTGGGCCCTGGGCGCTTTGCGCCGGACCTGCCGTCGGGCCGACAACGTCGATCCGAAATCGACCTGGCAGGCGGCCGAACAGCTCAAGTGGGCCGAAGACGTCCAGAAGTTCAAAACCCTCGAACAGGACGACACCGAGGCGGTGGGTCTCGGGATTCAACTTCCCACCGTCTCTCTGCCGGTGTCGGTGCTCAACATGGCGGTTTGCTCCGAACGTGGCCCAGGGCCGAACAGGCCGGCCAGATCCCGAGCATTCTGGCCGATCCACTTCGCGGCCGCGCCGGGCCGGGCCGGGGAGGGGAGGGAGCCTTCCGGCACCGCCATCAGGACCAGGGGCGAGCTGGTGCGAAATACGGTGTTGGGTCAGTTTGAACCCCACTCGGCGTTACACCCTGGCCATACGTTCGGCCCGTGGCTCGCTCTCGGACCTACAAGTTCCTGCTTCAGCCGACGAGCCGGCAACTGGCCGCGATCGAGTGCCTGCGCGAACTCCAGCGAGAGCTCTACAACGCCGCCCTGGAAGAACGCCGAGGGTCCTGGAAGTGGAACCAGCGTTCGGTCTCATACTTCGACCAGACCAAGGAACTGACCCAACTTCGCTCGGTCCGCCCCGACATCTTGAGGTTCGGGGTGACGGTCTGCCGAGGAACCCTCATGCGCCTGGACCGGGCTTTCA
>PLWZ01000089.1 GCA_003151235.1 Acidimicrobiaceae bacterium | reverse complement strand
TTGCGTCGATCCCCTGACGCCGCACATGGTCAGCCGCACTTCCCTCTGAGTTGACAGATCAGGAAACGCAGATCTCGTCAGCGTCTCTTGTCGGGGTTTCGCTGTAATCTCCGAAAGAGTCTCCAGGGTGAGGTTCCGGTCAGTGCGGTCGGCCTCGGGCAAGAGCCGGAGACGTGGTTGACAAAGCGGGGGCTTGTGGTTTTCGAAACCCACATCAGACGAGTAACGGTCATCGGCGCACAGCGGGGCGCGCTCGTCGTTGCCGTGGTAGCACTCGGTGGTCTGTCCTTCTCGGCACCGGCATCGGCGGCCATACCGAGTGCATCCGGCGGGACCGGCAACGACATCTCGTTCCCCCAATGTGGAGGCGGCTTCCCGAGCGGTCAACCGTTTGGCATCGTCGGAGTCAACGATGGCCTGTCGGACAACCTCAACCCGTGTTTCGGGCCATCCCCGTTGTATTCCGAGAGCGAATTGTACTGGGCGGTTAGTGGCTCCAGCGGCACAACCACCCAACCCAAGGCGTCGCTGTATGTGAACACGGACGACCCTGGCGATGTCTACAACGGGAGCTTGATCCCCGACTGGCCATCCTCGGGGACCACGCCATACGGCCTCTGTACGACAACGACGGTCATGACAAATGGCGGCCCGAGCACGGCCGGGGCCAACTCGACCGCCTGCGCCTGGGAGTTCGGGGACCAGGAGGCCGGCCAAGACGTCTCGTGGCTAACCGCTGCTGCTGCTGCGATCAACGGTCAGTCCCCGCCGATCGCCGTGCCGACCGGGGCGAGTGGCTACCCGTGGTGGCTCGATGTCGAGACGTCGAACACCTGGCAAACAGGTTCGACTGGACAGGCGATGAACATCGGCGTTCTTCAAGGGATGGTCTCCGGTCTCACGGCCGCTGGAGCCACCGCTATCGGCGTCTATGCGGCCAGCAACCAATGGGACGCCGTCACCGGCGGCACCACCGCTGCCACGATGTCCCTTGGCGGGTTGGAGGATTGGATCCCGGGTGCAGGCACCCTCGCTGGAGCCCAGACGAACTGCGGGGCTGGTTCGTTCACCGGCGGCAGTGTCACCCTCGCACAGTGGACGAGCGGTGGCATCGACAACGACCTCATCTGCACCGCAACGTCGACCCCGACCCCCGTTCAGATCTATGGGGCCGATGCCGTCGGCACCTCGATCGCCATCTCCGAGCAGGAGTTCCCCTCAGCTGGTTCAGCCAAGGCAGTGGTCCTCGCCCGCTCGGACTTCTTCTCCGACGCATTGGCCGGAGGCCCACTCGCGGCATTGGCCGGAGGCCCCCTGCTGATCACCCCTGGGGCGTCGATCAGCTCGACCCTCGATCCGCGCGTTCAGGTGGAGATCCAGCGGGTGCTTCCGACCGGCGACACCGTGTACATCCTGGGTGGGGACCTCGCGCTCAGCCCCAGCATCGACACCGCCCTGGAGGGGCTCGGTTACCACGTCATCCGAGAGGCCGGAGCCGACGAGTTCGCCACCGCGGTCGACATCGCCGTACAGCTCGGGAACCCATCGACAATCTTCGAGGCGACCGGCCTGAACTTCTACGATGCGCTGTCGGCCGTTCCGGCAGTCATCAAGGAGCATGCGGCGATCCTGCTCACCGACGGCTCGAACCAGGCCCCCGAGACCGCCGCTTACCTCGCAGCGAATCCCGGTGACACCCGCTACGCCATCGGCGGGTCGCTGGCTGCCGGCGGAGCCGACCCGACCGCCACCGACATCGCGGGACAAGACCTGTTCAACACGTCGGCTGACGTAGCCAGCAACTTCTTCTCCAGCCCCTCGGTCTTCGGTGCAGCGACCGCGGCCGACTTCCCCGACGCCCTTGGCGGCGGGGTGTTCATGGCGACCGGCGGCCGCATGGGACCGCTGTTGCTCGTGAACCCGAGCACGCCACTGCCACCAGAGATCACCCCCTATCTCGCCACCCTGTCTGTCGGGACCCAGGGCTACGTATTCGGCGGATCACTGGCGGTGGGCGCCGACGTATTGGCAGCGCTGCAGGCGGCAGTCGGGTAACCGTCCCGTCCAACGCCTGTAACCCCGGTCCGCGTCAGGTTCACTGCCGGCCACCGGGGGGCACCCACACAAAGGTCTTTTGCTCAAAGGTCCCCTCTTACCCGTTAGGGGGCAACTACCCCTCGGGCGGGGTCCGGTAGACCCTCGAGCAGTCATCACCGGCGAGCACCGTCGAGGCGAGGATCCTCCGGGGCTTGCTCAGCGACGTCGCTTCGCCCCGTCAGCGAGACGAGGAGGTGGTCAGCACTTGTTTGAGAGCTTCGGACTCCTCAAGGCACTGGCCGCCGCCGAGGGCCACGCAGTTCAGCGGGTCCTGGGCGATGACAACAGGTATGCCCGTCTCGTGCGCGAGGCGCGAGTCGAGCCCGTGCAGCAGTGCACCGCCACCGGCGAGCACGATTCCCTGCTCCATAAGGTCGGCGGCTAGCTCTGGCGGGGTCTTGTCCAACGTCGTCTTCACGGCGTCGACGATGGCGGTCACCGGTTCGTCGATGGCCTGGCGGAGCTCCTCGGTCGAGATCACGACGGTCTTCGGGAGCCCACTCAGCAGGTCGCGACCCCGGATCTCTGCGGAGAGCTCCTCTTCGAGCGGGTAGGCGGAGCCAAGAGCGATCTTGAGCTCCTCGGCTGTTCGCACCCCCAACGCCAGGCTGAACTCCTTCTTTACGAAGGAGATGATGGCCTCGTCCATCTCGTCGCCACCGCTGCGTACCGACTGGCTGGTGACTATCCCGCCGAGCGAGATGACCGCCACCTCGCTCGTGCCACCTCCGATGTCGACCACCATGTTCCCGTTCGGCTCGCCGATCGGCAGTCCGGCCCCGATGGCCGCCGCCATTGGCTCTTCGATGATGTAGGCCTTGCGGGCCCCGGCGTACTCGGCCGCCTCCAAGACTGCGCGCTGCTCAACGCCGGTGATCCCCGACGGAACACAGATCACTATGCGGGGCTTGGGGAAGCGCCCCTGGTGGACCCGACGGATGAAGTAGCGGAGCATCTTCTCGCAGATCTCGAAGTCGGCGATGACCCCGTCCTTCAACGGCCGGATCGCCTGGATGTTGCTGGGGGTCCGACCGATCATGGCCTTTGCCTCGGCGCCGACGGCGAGGACACGCCCGGTCTTCACGTCGATGGCGACGACGGACGGTTCGCTTAAGACGATGCCCTGACCGCGGACGTACACCACGGTGTTCGCGGTCCCGAGGTCGACCGCCATGGCCCGGCTGGACAGGAAAAACCGGTTTTCCGACACGTAATCCCGTTTCGCTCTGGAGCCGGAGCACCAGATGGTCGGTCCGGTCCCCTCGTTACCGGAACCCTACGAGGGATGGAGCACGGGAACAAACCCGTCTCCGAGACACACCTCGGACGCCTCCCCCAGTCACCGTGGAAGATCCCGCCGGGGGTCGGCGAATGATGAGCTAACAGTCGCGGACTCGGGGTCCGCAGTGACACTCGGGCTCGAGAATCATCCTGGGATCACGATGATCCGGGTCACGAGGATTGGCTTGACGCCCTTCTCGCTACTAGGGGGCTCCTCCGACTTCGGCTCGACCGTTGCTGTTGCCAAAGGCTGCTGGCTTTTGGCGTCGCAGCAACGAGAAGGGCTTCCCGCCGGACCAGTGACGCGATCGAGATTCCGGTGCCCTTCACCGGGCAGACTCTTGCCGTGCTCCGCTCGATCCTGCTCGCGTCGGTGGCCCTCGCACTTGGTCCCGTCACGAGCGGCGGGGTCCCCTCTGCAACGGCCACGAGCCAGAAGACCACGGCATCGAGGCTGGTCGGGGTATCTCGACCGATCAAGCCTGTCGCGTGCCGCCACTCCCAGCCTGCTGTTGGCGGCCCGTCAGTCCTGTCGGTCAGGACCGTCCGTCTCGGCAAGGGCGCGTTCGCGCTCGTCAGTGTGTGCATCGAAGGAGCTGGGCCGTTCCCCTTCCTGATCGACTCCGGCTCTGCCCTCTCGGTCGTCGACACGCAGCTCTCACGGCGCTTCCACCTCCGCCAGGTTGGAGCGCCCGAACGGGCTGCAGGTATCGGCTGCAGCACGACGGTCGTTCCCGAGCAGGTGTCGAGCTGGTCGGCGGGTGGGCTCACCTTCAGCCCACAGGTTGTCCTCAGCGGCGCGCTGCCGAACCTCGACGCGAGCCAGTCCTTGGCCGGGGTGATCGGCTCGGACGTGCTGAGCCGGTTCGGCTCCGTCCGCATCGACTATCGAGCACAGACGATGAGCCTGGGCGGTGCCGAGAGCCCGTCTCCGGCGGGCACCGGTGTCGTGCAGGGCTCCACGTCAGCGCCGACACCAGCGCAGTTCCTCAAGGGAATGCGCGTTGATGCCGCGCTCACGGTGGTGACCCGCCAGGGCGCGGTGGGGGTGTACGTGCCGATCAAGTTCGACGGGTCCCGAGCGCAGCTCTTTGTCGTCGACACTGGCGCCGAAATCTCCATGGTCTCGCCTCAACTCACGCGCTCGCTTCATCTGGTGGCCGCGCATCAGAGTGTCTCTCTCCCAGCAGCGTTCGGGTGCCCGGTGAGCCTGACCGAGGTGCAAAGCGGACGCTGGACGCTCGGCTCGGCTTCGCTCGAACCTCAGCCGATCGCGAAGCTCCCGGCATCTGGCTTGAAGGCAGATGGTCTGCTTGGCTCGGACGTGTTGTCCCGCTACGGTGCCGTCGTCATCGACTACAGCGGCGCCCGAATACTGCTCGAATCGGGATGAGTGGCAGGTTCTTTGAGAAGAGCCGGTATTTGTGCGTCCTGCCCAGTCAGGTCGATGCACAGGTGCGCTCTAGGCCGTCCGCCATGTACTGGCCTCAAAGAGTGGACCCGATGCTCCACAACGCTGCCGGAACCGTTCCGCGTTGTCCGACCAGAGGCGCGGTGCCGGATACAGCGAGCGCGCCTGAACACTCCATCTGTGTGGCGACACATGTGTCGCGCTGGCGTTTCAACCAAGGCGCGACCGAACGACGGCTCTGGATCGCTTGACTCGCCGTCAGGAAAGACGGCTGCTTGGCTGTTTTGCCGGTCCGGCGTGGCTGACTGCCGCCTATCAGTCGCACGAGACGGCGTGGGTACGAGCGGTACTAGTAGTACTGACCGGACCCCCTCAAACAAGGCCGCTCGACGATCCGGTGCGCGATGACGAGCGAGGTCCGACCGGTGAGTGAACACAGCGCAGAGGCCCGGCACGGAGGACCCATCGACAGCATCACGCCGAACCGAGGTCACGTTCTCGCACCTGACGGGAGGCCGCTCACCATCCAAAGGGCAGGAAGCTCCCTGTCGTTCTTCGCTCTACCGCTCGCGAAAGCGATCCATCGCCAAGCCACGGAGCCATGCCCCAATCGATAACGCCTCGAAGAGGACGGTGGCGGAAACGACGACTTCGAACAACGTCATCGTCCCTACTCAGGGGGCATTTTCCGCGGATACGCGACCTGCTTCACCACCGGCCCACCGGTGGATCAAGGGGTAAACTAACGGCCGGGCCCTGCACCGGGCAGGGGGAGGAAGCGTGGCTGAGCTCGCAGCGACCCTGGCCGAGGTGGTCGCGAAAGAGCGCGTCCTGTCCGGCGATGCCGCCGGGGAGGCCTACGGGTGTGACGAGTCCCTGACCGGTCATCCGCAGCAGCCCGGTTGTGTAGTGTTCCCGACTTCGACAGACGAAGTGTCGTCGGTGTTGCGCCTGGCCAACGACCTCGGCGTGCCCGTCACCGCTCGGGGCGGCGGGACTGGTCTGTCCGGCGCGGCCATCCCAGCCTCCGGCGGCATCGTGGTCTGCTTCGAGCGGATGAACCGGGTGCTCGAGATCGACGCCGCCAACCACGTCGCGGTCGTCGAGCCAGGCGTGACGCTGGCCCAGCTGGACGAGGCCCTGCGGCCCGAAGGGTTTATCTACCCGGTGTTCCCCGGCGAGTACAGCGCCAGTCTCGGGGGCAATGTGGCCACCAATGCCGGGGGGATGAGGGCCGTCAAGTACGGCGTCACCCGCCACCAGGTCCTGGGGCTCGAGGCCGTGCTGGTCGGCGGCGAGGTGATCCGCACGGGCGGCAAGTTCGTGAAGTCCTCGACCGGCTACGACCTCACGCAGCTCCTCATCGGTTCCGAGGGCACGCTGGCGCTCGTCACCGAGGTGACCTTGCGCCTCTACCCGCGGCTGGGCCACCAGGCCACCGTGATGGCGCCGTTCACGACGCTCGAGGCGGTCACCGGCGCCGTGCCGGCGATCGTGGCCAGTGGGCTCGGACCGCTCATCCTCGAGTACCTCGACACCTTGACCTTGGCGGCGGTGACTGGTCACGTCGGCCTCGATCTCGGGATACCGGCCGACATCGCCGCCGTCGCCGTCGCCTACCTCGTGGTCATGATGGAAAACGCCGACTCGACCAGGCTCGACGAGGATGTCGAGGCTTTGGCCACTCTGCTCTCCGGTCTCGGCGCGCTCGACGTCTATGTCCTGCCCCCGCAAAGCGCCACCCAGCTCATCGACGCTCGTGAGAAGGCGTTCTGGGTGGCCAAGGCCAACCACGCCGACGACATCGTCGACGTGGTCGTACCGCGAGCCTCGGTGGCCCGGTTCATGAGCGGGGTGACCGATCTGGCTCAACGCAACGGGGCGTGGATCGCCGGCTGCGGTCACGTCGGCGACGGCAACGTTCACCTATCGGTATTCCAACCCGACGCTGAGCACCGTTACGAGGTGATGCGCGAACTGTTCGAGCTGGGTCTGTCGCTCGGCGGCGCCATCTCGGGTGAACACGGGATCGGCACGACCAAGAAGCGCTACTTCCTCGAGCTCGAGGACCCGGTCAAAGTGGAGCTCATGCGGCGCATCAAGGTGGCCTTCGACCCCCGTGGCATCCTCAACCCCGGCTGTTTGCTGGACTGATCGGCCCCGGCGGCCGGGAAGGAACGGCCCGAAAGGAACGCAATGAACGGTGCCAAGGCAGATCAGGCGCCGGGCCGATAGAAGGGGGATCAGTCCGGACCGTGCGGTGGCCGGGGATGATGAACTATCAGCCACGTCGAGACGCAAGGCAGAGGCCCTCGGTCGGTCACTGACAACCGTCGATAATGTGTCCGTCTCCTTCTCAGCTCGTCCTCATCCCTGCAGGATGCGAGTGACCACTGTGACGTCCTCGTCGCCGAATCCCTGCTCGACGATCTGTTCCCACTCCTGGGCGAGCGCCGCCAGGACCGCAAAGCGCTCGGAGCCAGCGTGATCCAAGGCGAGGTGGACGTCCTTTAGTGCGAGTGCAAGAGGGAATTCGGGAGAGAAATCCCCGGTTTCGATACGCCGGAACTTCCCAGCTTCCCAGGGTGACATGAGCGGCCCGCCTTCGAAGGCGTCGAGCACCTGGCGCGTCTCGAGTCCGAGCCGGTGCGCCAAGGCGAGCGAGTTCGCCACTCCTTCGGCCCCGAATGCAAGCAGCGTGTTGTTCACCAGCTTCATCCGCGAGCCCGTGCCCACCGGTCCAACCCACAGCGTCCGGTCTCCGATCGCTGCGAAGACAAGCTCGACTCTTTGTTGAGCCTCATCTGGCCCAGAGGCAAAGATCGTCAGCTTGCCTTGTTCGGCCGGGACCTTGCTGCCTGATACCGGCGCGTCGATGAACACGACGTCCGGGCGGCGCTCCACGAGCATCGAGGCGATCGTCTCGGTCGCCTCGATGCCGATTGTGCCCATCTGTGCCCACACGGCACCCGTTGGAAGAGCCTCCAACATGCCGAGATCGAGAGCAATCGACATCACCGCCTGGCCGTCAGTGACCATGGTGATGGCGACGTCGACCTCCAGGACGGCATCGGCCGCCGTCAGCGCGACCTTGGCTCCACGTTCGGCGAAGGGACGGGCGACCGCGTTGTCGCGATTCCACACCACGGTCGGAATGCCTGCTCGCAGGGCGGATCCCGCCATTGCCCGGCCCATTGTGCCGAGCCCAAGCACTGCGAGCCTGGTTGTTGCCTTCGCCACCGGGGACCTCCTGGACACGGGGATGACTGCCGGAACCGGTTGTTTAGGGCTCGACGAACCCACCAGCAGACGGGAACGACCATCCCCCCGGCGCTTCGCGTGTCGATTCATGATCGCGCCAACCCCTACGTTCGACAAGAGACGCCGCAGTCTGAGACCGGCGCGGGAGCATCAGCCCGTTAGCGCGGTTTCGACTACCGTCCATTTCTGGCAGTGAGCGTCGGATCTCAATGACGGTTAGACATGCTCAACTGCTCTGATCGGGAGGTCGTGATGCGACTCGCCAAGACAGCACTCGGTGTAACCGTCCTTGGCAGCCTGCTGATCAGCGGCGCTTCTGCCTTTGGGGCCACCGCTCCAGCTGGAGGAACCATCAAGGTGTGGGCCACGGAGAACAACAGCCTGACAGGAGGAACGGCCGTGATTACCGGGGCGATCGGTGACTACGGCACGTTCGTTGATGCCAACTCGGCTGGCAAGATTGACAAAAAAAATGGCCTCTACATCAAGATTTTCTCGAAGAAGGGCACGGTCCTGATCAATTCGACGCAGTTCAATGCGGTATTCAATAACGCGCAACCGACCGATTTCAATGCTGTGACCTGCTCAGCTTCGATTATTGCCAGTGCGCCGATGCCGATCGTCAGTGGCACGAAGGCGTATGCGGGGATCACGGGGTCAGTGACCGTCACCGGCACGTTCGCCTTCATCGTGCCCCGCACGAGCAGCGGCAAGTGCAACACAAGCAGCAACGCCAAGGCGATTGCCCAGTACTCATCGATCACAGGCTCAGGGACGGTGAGCTTTCCTTAGGAACTGAGCGCACGGGAGCGCAATCGCGAGGTTGGCTGACGCGACATCAGGCACCGAGAGCGAAGCATTCCAAAGCCGCTGGCCTGATCCCAGGACTAAGTAATAAGGCGAATGAAGGCGGTCGACCGTCCATCCGGACGCTCCCTTCGGAGGTCAGTGACATTCGGTGTCGGGTGAGCATGAAGCAACAAAGCGGCCGCTCCGGCCGATATCGCTGTTCAGGCGCCGCCGTCAGAGGTGATCAGACGGTCGAGTTGGTCCAGGGTCTTCTCCATGTTCTGCTGGGTTCGCCTGGCCAGGCCTGTGAGCTTGATCAAGGCTCCGCCGCGCATGGTAGTCAGGTCGTAGGTCTCGACGACGCGGGTGCCGCTGTCGGCGGGGAACAGCTCGTAACGCCAGGTGGGGCCACCCTTGTTGCGCCAGGCGACGACCCGGCCCTCGTCGAACTCGGTGACGATCGGGTTGGTCTTGTAGGAGATCCGGTGGTTGCGCATCGACATGCCGAAACTTTCCCCGAGGGCCAGCCGCCGTTGGGTCCTTGGTGCATCCACGGTGCCGGATCCGTCGATAGCCGAGTGCTTGGCCGGATCGGCCAAGCACTCGAAGATCGCCTGGGCCGGGGCGGCGATCACACGCTCGGCGCTGACGATATTGGAAGAAGTCACGGCCTCAGCCTGCCATAGGGAGTACCCACAGGCGTCGTTCACCCCGAGGAGCGCTTCCGATCGCCCTCCGTAGTCGCTCCGAGATCAGCACCATGTCGGGGATCCGGCTCGTACGCCGAACCGCGCTGCGGGCCTTGGGCTTGCGTATCGCCCGGCCGCTCCGAAGGGCCTGGTGGAGCTCGGCTCGAAGGACGCCTCGGCCCTGCACATAGAGGGACTGGTAGATGGTCTCGTGGGACACACGGAGCTCCATATCCAAAGGATGCGCCCTAGCCAACCAGTGGGAGATCTGGCGCGGTTAGAGGCGCTGCCCTAAGAGCCGCTCGACCTGGCGCCGCAGCCTCGGGCATGCCCTGAGCTTGGCAGGCTTGGGACGCTCGGCAGATTGCCAGGCCCGCTAGTCGGCCCGGAGGGCCCGGTAGTTCGCCCGGCCACTGTTGTGGGCGACCTCGCGCGAGACCGTCGAGGGCGACCGTACGCGCCTTGTCGCGATCTCCCTCAGCGAGACGCCCTCGGCGAGTCCCCTCGAGATCTCCTCGCTCCTCAAGCGAGAGCACCCGTTCTGAGAGCAGCCGGGTCTGTGGACGCACACCGCCGGCCTTGGCTTCCAGATCCCGCACTGACGTCACGCTCATGCCGAGGGATCTTGCGACGGCGGGGCAATCCAGGCCAGTGCCGAGTAACTGCCACACCCGGTTCTTGTTGGGCTCGTCCATCGCTCCTCCTCATCAGGAGAGGGCCGTTGCGATCACCCCTTGAATTCGCCGCGCATCAGCCACCGCTGCCTCCGAAAAGGTTGACTGACCGACGTTGTCAGAACTGTCTCCGGAGAGCACCTCTTCGGTCTCGTCTATGAACTCGAGGCAGTTCGGTCAGTACCGCGCGACGTCTCGCCATCTCTGCATCCCGTCGTACGCGGCGTACTTGTACGCCTCACAGAGGGTTGGCACATTGAACGTCTTCTCGATGAAGTAGTCGATTGGGTCGGAGTGGTTGAGCGCCGCTTGGCCTACGTGGATGACTTCGGTGGCAACCTCGCCAAGGACGTGTACGCCCAACAGGGTCCGATCTGACCGGTCGAAGATCAGCTTGACCATCCCCTCGGTCATCCCGCCAATGTTCGCACGGGCATTTCCTTCGAATCGTCCGCGACCGACGAGGTAACCGACGCCACGCGAGACGGCTTCCTGCTCGGTAATTCCCACTGCCGCGATCTCCGGGATCGAGTAGACCCCCGTCGGAGGCGAGGGATCGACGGTGACTTTGAAACCGACACCGAATGCTCGATGTGCCGCCGCCCGTCCCTGCTCCATGGCGGCGGATGCGAGTGCGGGCGGACCTATCACGTCACCGGCTGCGTAGACCCCGGGTGCGGAGGTCTGGAAATGCTCGTCCACCACAATACGGCCCCGGTCGTCGACCGTTACGCCGGCTGCATCCAAGCCCAATCCATCGGTGTTGCCGACGCGGCCCGACGAGACAAGCACTTTGTCTGGGCGGACTTCCGATCCGTCGGTCAACACCACTCGGAGACCATCCTCGTCTCGCTCGATGGTCTCGACACCGTTGCCAAGCCTCAGACGCATGCCCATGTTCGTGAACGTCTGCGCCAGGACGTGCGCCAGCTCTTCGTCCACGTATGAAAGGAGCCGCTCTCCCCGGTCGATGAGGTCCACCTGACAACCCAAGGCCGTAAAGATCGAGGCGTGCTCGCAACCAATGGCCCCTCCGCCGATCACGACGACGTTTCTCGGGGCCTCTTCGATTTCGAGCACCCCTTCGGCATCGAGCACATCCGGATCGTCGAACGGGATCCCCGGTGGGTGGTACGGCCGAGACCCCGCCGCGATGATGACCGCGTCGCCGTTCAGGCGGCGCTCGGCGCCGCGGCGGGTCGACACGACCATGTTGCCTCCGGCTTCCAGCCGAGCTGTGCCACGAATGAGCTCCACTCCATGCCCGTCGATGTTCTGCCGGACGGATCGCGCCATCGTGTCGATTACCTCGTTGGTGCGCTTCCGGAGTGTCGAGAAGATTTCCTGACGGTCGAGTTCGACATTGACGCCGTAGAGTTCTCGCTTACGAAAACCGGTCACGTACAACGCAGCCTCGCGCAGGGTTTTGGTCGGGATCATCCCAACGTGAGTCACCCCGACGCCTCCGGTGAGGTCGTGACGTTCGACGATCGCTACCCGCTTGCCGAAGTAGGCAGCATGGACCGCTGCTTTCTCCCCCGCCGGCCCGGACCCGATCACGATCAAGTCGTACCGCTCGATCATGCGCGCGGGCCCGACGAGCCAGGAGCCGATCGCGAGTTAGGCCGCGGCATTCGGCGCGCCGAACCGCCTCAGCAATGCGGCAGCGCCGTCCGAACCTCGGGGCGCGCCCACCCGCTTGTACTGCTCAAGGGCCCGGCGGCACTCATCGATTGCTCGCGGGGCCTCGCCAGTGCCCGCTGGGGCATCTCCGAGCTCAATCTCGACGACCGAAGTCAGAGCCGTCTGTCCTCGCTCGAAGTCACCGGCTGACAGGGTGGCCTGACCCTCTTCGACCAGGTGCTGCGACGTGAGACTCACCGTTACCCATGATATGGGTCACGGTGTCGCCCCACCCGAACTGAGATTTGCAACCTCAACCCTCGGTCTGGAGGGCTAGAAGCGGCAACAGGCACAAGGAGGATCGATGGACGAGGACAGAGCGAGAACCCTCCTGCGAGAGGAGCGGCAGTCGGATCGCATGGACCTGCCTGGCCCCATACCGCCGGCTATGTGCGCCCTCAAACCGTCACGAGAGGTGGCCAGCTCCAGGCGTACAATCGCAGAATTGTCCTGACATTTAGAACGACATTCGGGCATTGCCGGGCTGGTCAGCGCTCCGTCCAGGCTGTACCCAATAGTTCATAGGGCCATTACCGTGGCCTCGTGGACTTAGGCCGAATCGGCGTGTGGTGGAGCGGCGCTTGGCGGTTGGCGGATGAAACCACGGTAGACGTTGCCGCCGAAATCGAGTCTCTCGGCTACGGCGCGCTCTGGTCGTCCGGCGGCTTCGATCCCGGGCTGTCCCCCACGT
>PLWZ01000058.1 GCA_003151235.1 Acidimicrobiaceae bacterium | reverse complement strand
ACATGGTCGATCTCGATTCCAACCCGACCAAGCTGATCGACATCGTGGAAATCGGCAAGCAGTTGCTGATCACCCGGGGATCCCTCACGACGTTCTCGATCGCCAACGATGTGGCCAAGTACTTCGCGATCATTCCGGCGCTCTTTGTGGCCACCTATCCGCAGCTCAACACGCTCAACATCATGAAGCTGCACAGCCCCCAGAGCGCGGTGCTGTCGGCCGTCATCTTCAACGCGCTGGTCATCGTGGCGCTGATCCCGTTGGCGTTGCGAGGGGTCAAGTTCCGGGCGATGGTCTCGTCGGCCATCTTGCGCCGCAACGTCTTCATCTACGGCGTCGGCGGGATCATCGTCCCCTTCGTGTTCATCAAGCTGATCGACCTCCTCCTGGTCGCTCTGCACGCCTACTAGATCGGCAGGCACACCATGCTCACCCACCTCCGCCGGGCGCTCGTGCTGGCGCTCCTCATGATCGTGTTCACCTTCATCTACGCGCTGGCCGGCACCGGGATCTCCCAGGCGCTCTTCGGCCACCAGGCCAACGGGTCGATCACGTCGGCCGGCTCGACCCTCATCGGCCAGAACTGGTCCAGCTCTAAATTCTTCCATGGCCGCCCCGACGACACCGGGCCGTATGCGGCGAACCCGAAGGAGCACGTGTCTGGCGGGGACAACCCGCTGGTGGCCAACGGGGTGAGCGGCGAATCGGGCGCCACCAACCTCGGGCCCAGGTCCAAGGTGCTCGTGGCCGACACGAAGGAACTGGTCGCCTACTGGCACGCCCGCGGCGTCAACCCCACGCCCGACCTGGTGACGACGTCGGGCAGTGGCTATGACCCCGACATCAGCCCGCAGGATGCCATCGTGCAGATCCCGATGGTGTCGGCGGCGACCGGGATCTCCGGTTCCAAGCTGCGGACCCTCATCGCTCAGGAGACCAACGGGCCTGAGCTCGGGTTCCTGGGCAGCAGCTACATCGACGTCCTGCAGCTGAACGAGGCGCTGGTCAAGCTTCAGTGACTTGGGGAGAGTCCGGCGGCGCAACGTTGCGCGGGCTGCCGCTCGTGACCGACCTCCGCTCGGCGTTCCCCCGCAGCCGGGTCGTGGTGGGAGGCACCATCGTCTCCATACGGGCTCGGTGGAGGGGACCGGGAAATCGTTGTCGCTCGGGTATCGCTGCGTGCTCGACGACGGCACCGGCCGGATCGATCTGCTGTTCCTCGGCCGCGACCGGGTGCCCGGCCTGAGTCTCGGTGCCCGGTGCCACGTCGAGGGCACGGCCAGGATGGATCGAGGCCGGCTCACGATGTGGAACCCTCTGTATCTTCTGGAGGCGGCCGGTTGCGACCAGTACCGGCCGAGGAGCGTGCGTGGCTGACGTCAGACCCCCGTCGATGGATCTGGAGAACCGGACCGATCCCGACTACGCCGACGTCATCGAGCCGGCCGGGCACTTCCGCATCTACCTCGGCGCGGCGGCCGGGGTTGGCAAGACCTACTCGATGCTGAGCGAGGGGGGCCGCCGGCACCGACGTGGTCATCGGGTTCGTCGAGTGTCACGGCCGGCCCCAGACCGAGGCCCTGACCGAGGGGCTCGAGGTGGTCCCCCGGTTGGCCATCGAATACCGCGGGACCGGCTTCGAGGAGATGGACCTCGCGGCGGTGGTGGCGCGTCGCCCGAGGGTGGCGCTGGTCGACGAGCTCGCCCACACCAACGTCCCCGGGTCGGGGCACAACGAGAAGCGGTGGCAGGACGTCTTGGAGATCCTCGACGCCGGCATCGACGTGATCTCGACGGTCAACATCCAGCACCTCGAAAGCATCGCCGACGCCGTCGAGCGCATCACCGCCGTGCCGATACGCGAGCGGGTTCCCGATTGGGTGCTGCGTAAGGCGAACCAGATCGAGCTGGTCGACTCGTCCCCCGAACAGCTGCGCAGACGCATGCTGCACGGGAACATCTATCCGGCCGCCAAGGTCCCCCAGGCCCTCACCCACTTCTTCCGCACAGACAATCTCATTGCGTTGCGCGAGCTGGCCCTGCGGTTCCTCGCCGATGAGACCGAGGAGGACCTCTTGGAACACCTGACCCGCTACCAGACCGAGGTGCTCTGGGAGACGAGCGAGCGGATCCTGGTCTCGGTCACCACCGCTCCGGGGACCGACGCCATCGTTCGACGGGCCTCGAGAATGGCGGCACGCATAAAGGCCGAGCTCCACGCCGTGCACGTGGCGGCGAGCGATCGTGCGAAGCGCTCCGACGAATCCAAGTTGGCTCTGCTCCGCCAGCTCTGCGTTGACGTCGGTGCGGACTGGACCGAGCTCGAGGCCGACGATCCCGCTCAAGCCATCGTCGATTACGCCAAGTCCCACCAGATCACCCAGATCGTCATCGGTTCGAGCCAGCGAGGCCGGCTTCAGGAACTGATGGGCGGGGGATCGACGGTCAGGAAGGTGTCCCGATCGGCCGCCGAGGCCGGGATCGACGTGCACATCATCGCTCGCCGTGACGTCGGTGATGCCCCGGAGCGGGTGTTGAGACCCTCGGAGCCGGATCAGTCCGCCGGGAGTTGACCGAGGCGTACTCGGGTTGAGGTCGGTGGCCGCCCTCAACCGAAGTTAGTAGCGCTGGCGGGTGGCGCGGCGCGTCTTGATGATTCGGATGAGCCTGCGAATCAAATAGAACATGCGGCGACCCTATCGCCGCATCCCGGCCCGGAGCCCTGCGGCGAGTCGGCGTCCTTGGGCCCGTCTTGTACCCTGTGCGGCCGAAGCCAGGGGACTCTCCGAGGGGAAGCGCCAGCCGTGATCAAGGCCGTGATGTTCGACATCGGGGGAGTGCTCACCACCGGCCCGTTCGAGGGCTTCGCCCGCTACGAGCGACAGGCAAACCTGCCCGATGGCTTGTTGCGCCAGATCAACTCGACCAATCCCGACACCAACGCCTGGGCCAAGTTCGAGCGGGGCCAGGTCGACTTCGGCGGGTTCTCGGAGCTCTTCGAGTCCGAGGCCGCTGCGCTCGGCTACACGGTCGACGCCCCGACCGTCATGGCCGCCATCCGTGGCGGACCGCGGCCAGGGATGATGGAGGCGGTCCGGTTCTGCAAGGGCCGATACAAGACCGCCGCCCTGACCAACAATTTCGTCGCTGGGGGGAACGGACGGGGGCGCAGCGAGGACGCCCCGACCCTCTACGAGGGCCTCTTCGACGTGGTGATCGAGTCGAGCAAGGTGGGCGTCCGCAAACCCGATCCCCGCTTCTACGAGATGGCCTGCGAGGCCCTGGACGTCCTCGCCACCGAGTCGGTGTTCCTCGACGACCTGGGCGTCAACCTGAAGCCGGCCCGCGAGATGGGCATGCACACCATCAAGGTGGTCTCGGGCGAGCAGGCCCTCACCGAGCTCTACGCCGTCCTCGGCGTCGCCCCGGACGGTTGGGAGCCCAAGCAGGCGTAGGTGGAAACGGTCTCTGGCCGCCCGGGGTCGACCGTGCCAAGCTCGGAAGGGTGAGGGGGTGCGAGCCATGAGCGGGCCGCTGGAGGACATCACGGTCGTCGAGATCGCCAACTGGATCGCTGCGCCCAGCGCAACCGCCCTCATGGTGGATATGGGCGCGTCGGTCATCAAGGTGGAGCCGCCGAGCGGCGACTCGATGCGCAACAAGCTGCGCCAACCCCGCTTCGCCGAGGGTTTCCCGGGGACCGACATCGTCTTCCAGCTCGACAACCGGGGCAAGCGCTCGATCGCGGTCGACATCGGGGTTGAGCGCGGCCAGGACATCGTCCGGGAGCTGGCCGACAAGGCCGACGTGGTCGTCACCAACCTCACCCGGTCGCGTCTCGAGCGATTCGGCCTCGGTCCGGACCAGCTGCGCGCGCGCAACCCGGGCCTCGTCTATGCGCTGGTGACCGGGCAGGGGTCGACGGGCGAGGACGCCGACCAACTCGCATTCGACGTGACGGCGTTCTTCGGTCGTGGGGGCGTGACCGCGCTGCTGGGCGAGCCCGACGGCCTGCCGGTGGCACCGCGGGCCGGCCAGGGCGACCACCCGACCGGGTTGGCCCTGCTGGTCGCGATTCTTGGCGCGTTGCGGGTGCGGGACCGGACCGGGGAGGGCCAGGTTGTCGAGACGGCGTTGATGCGGGTGGGGGCGTGGACGATCGGCTGTGACCTGGCGGCGGCGCTCATCGACGGCCAGCAGCCCAACCGGCGGAGCCGGGTGCACCCGATCAGCCCGATCAACACGTCGTATCGGTGCGGCGACGGCGTGTGGCTGGTCATGTCGTCTCACCACCAGGGTGTCTGGCCGGGGTTCTGCGAGGCGGTGGGTCGGCCGGAGCTCGCCACCGACCCGCGGTTCGACACCCCGCTCAACCGGTTCACCAACGCCAAAGAGCTGGTCGGGATCCTCGACGAGCTCTTCGGATCCGAGCCCTACGAGTACTGGGTGCCGCGGCTTCGCAAGACCGCAGTGATCTGGGCCCGGATCTCCGAGCTGCCCGACCTGATCGACGATCCTCAGGCCCGGGAGATGGGTATGTTCGCGGCCCTCGAGCATCCCGCCATAGGCAAGTTCGAGACGCTCGCGGCCCCGTTCGCGTTCGAGCGCTCCGAGGTCAGCGTGAAGGGCCCCGCCCCGGGCGTGGGCGAGCACAGCGCGGACATCCTGGGCGAGCTCGAGAAGAGCGCGGACGCGATCGCCGAGCTCGTCGAATCGGGTGTGATCGGGGTGCCGGCGCCACCAGTCGAATAGCCGGCGGTTGCGCGGAGTTACCCGGTCAGGACGCGGCTGCCGCCGCGGCTTCCCGGTCCTTCGCGACCTCGTCGTACTCGGCGTAGTCCGTGGACGTGTCGTCGGCGAACTCCCACTCCAACAGCCCGGCCTCGCCCCACTTCTCGCGCAGGTAGCCGTTGTTCGAGTCGAGCAGCCCGAGCTTGCGCACGTTCGGCACGAGCTTCGAGAAGAAGCCCGACATGAACTGCCGGTTGACCGGGGTCTTGAGCTTGCCGGACGCCTCGATGAGGAACGGCATGAGGGCCCCGGGGTTGACGCCGAGCCGCTCCCACACCTCGGGCGTGGTGGCCCGGGTCCGGTTGCGGATCGTGTTCTCGAGCAGGAACTCCTGGCGGTCCTTCAGCTCGGGCTCGCTCAGGTTGGCGTAAAGCTCCGAGAGGCTGAGAATGCCGAAGGCCACGTGGCGGGCCTCGTCGGACATGACATAGCGGAGCAGCTTCTTCAAGAGCGGCTCCTGCGTGTTGCGGTGCATGTCGCCGAACGCGGCCAGGGCCAGGCTCTCGATGATGACCTGCATGCCGAGATAGGCGATGTCCCACCGGCTGTCTTCGAGGAGCACCAGGATCTGCTCCTCCAGGAACGGGCTCATCGGGTAGGCCTCGCCAAGCTTTTCGTGCAGGTACCGGGCGAACACCTCGGTGTGGCGGGCCTCGTCCATGGTCTGGGTGGCCGCGTAGTAGCGGGCATCGATCCACGGCACGGTCTCGACGATCTTGGCCGCTGTCATCATGGCCCCCTGCTCACCGTGCATGAACTGGCTGAGGGAGGCCTTCTGGAGTTCGATGCCGAGTGCGATGAACTCCTTGTCGCCCCACGTGGAAATCGGGGACCCCGGGATCTTGGAGGCCTCCCGGTACAAAGACATGGCCGGGCCACCCATGTTGACGTGCACCTCGGGGTCGACCTCGGTCGACCAGTCGAGGTCCCTCTCGCTGCTCCACTGGGAGACCGACGCGCGGTTGTAGAGCGTGACCAGTTGTGCGCGGGACCGCTCGTAGTTCCACAGGTAGATGTGCTGGGAGTGGTCGGCCACGTTCTTGAACGTCGCCGCCATGTCAGCGTTGGAGGGAAGGCCCAAGGGAGCCTGGACTACCTCGGACTCCACCGCTGCGTCGTCGACCTTGGTCATGTCTCTCCCATCGCTGATTTGGATGAATCGTGCGGAGCGTCCGGCTCGCCGAAACTGGCGACGACCCGGTTGATGAGTTCTTCCCAGCCACCCCCGGTCGGGGCGGACAGGCCGGCGGCCCGTTGCAGCGTCAGCCCGAGACTGACGGTCCGGACGAAGAACATGACGGCGTCGGGATCGACATCGTGCGCGATCGTGCCGTCGATCGAAGCCGCCTCGAGCAGCGGTTCGGCCCGGCGCCGGAACGTCCGCTCGGCGTCGACGACCGCGTCCGCGACCTCGGGCTCGCGCCGCGCCGCCACGAACGCCTCGAGCCGCATCGCCTCGTGGTCGCTCAGGGGATCGAATCGGAGCGCCCCCCGCACGAGAAGGTCGGCGACCTTCTCGGCACGATCGAGGTCACCGGCGGCTCGAGAGGCCGATCGACTCGTCACGGCCTCGCGGAGAAGCTCGTTCTTGGAGCCGAACCGCCCGTAGACGGCGCCGGTCGAGAGTCCGGCCTCGGACACGACATCGAGGATGCGGGTCCCGCTGTAGCCCTTCTGGGCGAAGACCTTGGCCGCAGCGTCGAGCAAGCGCTCTCGTAGGGGATCGGGTACCGACCGCGCCGGCGACTGCAGCTGCTGGGCCACCCTTAGAGAATAAAATTGATTCTTCCGTCAGTCAACGACCCTGGTTGGGCTCCGATTCGGGCGGGAGCGGTCCAGTGGGTAGTTCGTCACGTTGATGGACCACGGGCGGCCATGGCCGAGACCAGGTCCCCTGGCCCTTGGGTCGTTGGGTTTTGGCGTCCTACCCGAGTAGGACCCGATAGGTAAAATAAAGCCGAGCTTTAGGGCCGATGAAGGCCGCTCACCAGGGGAAGGGGGACGCAGACCATGACCACGCCTGATGACCAAGTCACTCCCCTAGAGGCGCAGCGCGAAGCCATCCGCATCAATGTCCTTCTGGGGAATATCGGATGTTCCCCACGCCAAGTCACTCAGTGGTGGGTGGAATCTGCCTACTCCGAACTGCACGGGGCTACCCCGCTTGCGGCGTGGAACCGAGGCGAGTTCTCGCAGGTGGAGATCCTGGTGGAGAACCTAATTTCTCGGCAGTTCGCCGACCAGCTCAGCGAGAACCCGCTGCTGCTGAAGCGGCTCATCGACTTTTAGACAGATCCCAAAACCCACTCGCGTAGCCTCGCCCAACAAAGTCGGCCGACAGGGGGAGGGAGTGGCTGTAGTGCTGCGAGCTCGGTTCGCCGTCGCCGTTGCCGCGCTCGCCATGGCTGGGTGCCTGGTCACCGTGCCACCTGCCCAGGCCGCCAGTTCGGCATCCGATCCAGACCAAACGCTGGTCAGCCTCGGTCATGCGGGCCGATTCCTGACCGACCCAGCGGGGCAGGTGGTCATCCTGCACGGCCTCAACATGGTCTCGAAGGTGGCCCCGTATGAACCGGCTGCGGTGGGCTTCGGCATCCAGGCCGCCCGTTCACTGGCTGCCAACGGCTTCGACGTCGTCCGTCTGGGCGTCATCTATGCGGGGGTCGAGCCCGAGCCGGGGGTCTTCTCAGCGAGTTACATCGCCTCGATCAGACAGACCGTGGGAATCCTCGCCAGCCAGGGCGTCTACTCCCTGCTCGACTTCCACCAGGACCAGATGAGCACCGGCTTCGGCGGCGAGGGCTTCCCCGCCTGGTCGGTGGACACCAGCGGCCTCCCGATCACGAAGTTCCCGTTTCCGACCGGCTACACCTCGAGCACCGCCCTCAACAACGCGTTCGACAACTTCTGGGCGGACAAGCCCGGACCCGGTGGCGTCGGGTTGCAGGAGCGCTATGCGGCGGCGTGGCGATTCGTGGCCGCCCGGTTCGCCGGCAATCCGTCGGTGCTCGGGTACGACCTCTTCAACGAGCCCTGGCCGGGGCACACCACCGAGAAGCAGATCGCCACCCTGTATGCGAAGGTGATCCCGGCGATCCGCAGCGTCGATCGCGAGCACCTGATCTTCTATGAGCCGTCGGTGCTGTTCGACTTCGGGCAGCCGACGACGCTGCCAAAGTTCTCCGACAAGTTGCTCGGCATGTCGTTCCACGACTACTGCCTCTTGAACGCTGCCACCAACGTGGCCTCGTGCACCAAAACCGAGCACATGCCGGTCGCCAACGCCCTCGCCCGTTCCGCGGCGACCGGCGACGCCCTCATCGAGACCGAGTTCGGGGCCAGCGGGAACCTGGCCGACATCGCGCGGGTGGAAGGGCTGGCCGACGCGCATGCGATCAGTTGGATCGAGTGGACCTATTGCGGCTGCGACGACCCGACGGGGACCGTACCGGCGTCGATCGAGGGACTCGTCACCGACCAGTCGGAACCGGCCACCGGGTCCAACGTCGATGCAGCCAAGCTGGCCGTGCTCGCCGAGCCCTATCCGCGGGCGACCTCGGGCACGCCGCTGGCGTACTCGTTCGACGAGGCCACCCGCACCATGACCTACGAGTACTCGGTGACGTCGCCGAGCAAGAAGCGCTTCGGTGCGGGCAGCTGCACCGCCATTCTGGTCCCCGAGGTCCAGTATCCCGACGGCTACGCGGTCGAGGTCCGTGGGGCCCGCGTCACATCGCCACCGGGGGCCGGTGTCCTCACGATCGACCAGTTGCGATCCTCGACGGTCACCGTCGAGATCCAGCCGGCGCAGGGTGGTCAGACCTCGTTGCCGCGATCGGGGGCGATCGCGGCGTGTAGGTGATCGCCGCTACTCGGACAGTGCCTGGTACACGAGCGAGCGCAGCTGGGCCCGGAACGGGTACGAGGCCGACGGCATCAGCTGGGTCATGAAGATGACCGCCAGGTCCTCGACCGGGTCGATCCAGAACGCCGTCGAGGCGGCGCCGCCCCAGTAGTACTCGCCGGCCGACCCGGCCATGGCGGTGGCCGCCGGGCCCTGTCCGACCGCGAAGCCGAGCCCGAAGCCGACGCCGGTGAAGCCGGCCTCACCGAACCCGCCGACGGCCACCTTGGTCAGGTCGGAACCGCCGGGGAGGTGGTTCACCCGCATGAGCTCGAGGGTCTTGCGGCCGAGGATGCGCTTGCCGTCGAGCTCTCCGCCGTCGACCAGCATCCGGCAGAACCTCATGTAGTCCTTGGTCGTCGACACCAGGCCGCCGGCACCCGAGAGGTAGGCGGGGTGGCGGCGGTAACCGGAGGTCTGCGGGTCGTCCCCGAGTGCCGGCGCCTCACCGGGTCGACGGTTGTAGTTGGCCGCGAACCTCTCGATTGACTCGTCGGGGACCGAGAAGCCGGTCGAGACCATGCCGAGCGGGGCGAAGATCTCGGTGGCCAGGTACTCGTCGAAGCGCTTGCCCGAGAGGATCTCGACCAGGCGGGCGCAGATGTCGGTCGACAACCCGTAGTTCCAGCGCGTCCCGGGCTGGAACTTGAGCGGGTGGTGCGACAGCATCTCGCACACCGACTCGAGCGTCGCACCCGATCCGGCCTCCCGGCGTTCCGTCGCGAACGCGCTGTCGATGGGGTGGTTGGACCCCATGGGGCTCGGCAGCCCGGTCATGTGCATGAGCGCGTCCTTGACCGAGATGGGTCGATCCGGCTCGACGGTCTGCATCGAGCCGTCGTCCATCACCCTCCCCACCTTCAGGCCCTTCCACGACGGGATGAAGCGTTCCACCGGATCGGTCAGCAGGAACGCCCCGCGCTCGTAGAGCTGCATGAGGGCCACCGAGGTGATGGGCTTGGTCATGGAGTAGATGCGCCAGATGGTGTCCTTCTCCACCGGGCGCTCCCGCTCGCGGTCCATGAGGCCGAGCGACCGGAAGTAGGCGATCTGGTCACCGCGCAGGACGGCGATCTGGCAGCCGGTGATCTTGCCGGTCGAGACGTAGCGGTTCTCGAAGTGTTCGGTGATGCGCTCGAGGCGCGCCTCGTCGAACCCCGCTGATTTGGCCGAAACCTTCACGACATTCCCCCTGTTGGCGGCCCGCGGCCGCGCAATCGTTCCAAATCGAATTGGGAGTCACGATATCCCCCCGGGGTCTGTTTGCGCGTAAACGTGCCTGGGTCGGGCTGGCCTGGGGGCGGCCTTTGCGTGAGAATGTCGAGCCGTGACCGCCCAGCTCACACGACCGCCCTTCCGGCGCGCCACCAGAGGATGGGAGGGCGGGTGCGGCTAGTCCTGCTCGGCGTCCGCGGCTCGACGCCCGCCCCGGGAGCCGATTTCCTCCGCTACGGCGGCCACACCTCGTGCGTCGCCGTGGCCCTCGACGCTGAGATGCCGACCCTGATCCTCGACGCCGGCACCGGTCTCCGCGGGCTTCCGGCGCTGATGGGGGGCCGGCCGTTCTCCGGCACCATCTGCCTCGGCCACCTGCACTGGGACCACACCTCCGGGCTGCCGTTCTGCACGGCGGTGGACAACCCCGACGCGACCGTCGACCTGTGGGTCCCCGAGCAGGGCGACACCGAGGCGATCCTGACCCGTTGGATGGCGCCCCCGCACTTCCCGATCACCCCGCGCCAACTGCGGGGGAAGTGGAATTTCGGCGGCCTCGACGAGGGGGTCCACAAGCTGGCCGGCTTCGAGGTGCTGGCCCGCGAGATCCCCCACAAGGGTGGGCGGACCTTCGGCTACCGGGTCTCGGACGGCCACGCCGCGTTCGCCTACCTGAGCGACCACTGCCCGACCACCCTCGGCCCCGGCCCGGGTGGACTGGGCGAGCTCCACCCCGCGGCCATGGAGCTGGCCGAGGGGTGCGACCTGTTGATCCACGACTCCCAGTACCTGGACGAGGAGCTGGCCGCGCGGGCCGACTTCGGGCATGCCGCGGCGGGCTACGCGGTGGCATTGGCCGAGGCGGCGTCGGTCCCGACCGTGCTGCTCTTCCACCACGATCCGCCGCGGACCGACGACCAGATCGACGAGCTGGTGGCCCGCTACGCCGACCGCCCGGTCGCGGTCGAGGGGGCCCGGCAGGGCACGGTCATCGACCTGACCAAACCCTCGGCCGCTTAGCCCTCCGGCTGGGCCGGCCTCATGGCGAGTCGGACAGCCCGATCGGGACCTGCGCCTGGTCCCCGGCCGCGTCGAGCACCACCACGGCACAGGTCGTTGGGCCGGGCCCTCGGAGCGGACAGACCGAGGCCGGTGGCACACCGGGTGTCGGGAAGACGTTCGACGCCGCGATGACCGCGTTCGCGGTGACCTCGCCACTTTGATCCGTGATGAGCGTCTGGACCTCTTGGATGATCAGGCAGCTGCTCGGGAGACCGTTGCTCGCATTGAGCTCTTGGCCGGGTGCAAGCGCGCACTCGAGGATGGTGGCGGGGGAGTCCGGGGTGAATCCCGAGCCGGTGACGACGAGCTCGGGTCCGCCGACAAGGTCGGACACGTCGATCGTTCCGGTCAGGGCCAGCAACGCGATGCTCGGGCGGAAGGTCACGGGGGAACCGAAGGCGATCGGTGTCGACACGGTCTCATTCGAGTTGTCGGTGAACGTGATGGCACAGGTCGCGCCGGCCGCCCGTTGGGCCGCGGTCGGGGGGCACGGGTAGTTCGCGGTGTCGGTCGCGATCTCCCCCCCGGCGCTGTCCAGGCCCGAGCTGTCGCCGACGGTCTGCTCGGGTGGGCCCACCACCCCGGTGTGGACGACGAACGGTGCTGCGAGGGTGCCATTCGAGTCGGTGACCTCGAACCCGAACTGGAAGGGAAAGCCGCGCATCGGATCGCTGCACCCGACCGGCAGCTGGACCCCGTTGATGTCGACCGTCGGCTCCCCCGGGGTGTCGTTGCACTCGAAGAGCGTGGCCGAGTTGTCGATCGAGAACCCCGAGCCGAACACGGTCAGCTCCTGACCGTTGAGAAGCCCCGAGGACCTCGAGACCGAGAGGTGCGGGACCGGGACCGGGCCATCGAGGCCGACGTAGGTGTGGGCCGCGTGGCCACCGGCATCCTCCACCACGACGTCGCACGAGCCGCCCTTGGCCACGTTGGCCGGCGTCGGCGGGCACGGGTAGGGGACCGATGCCGCCTGCCCTCCGACGTTGCCCTCCTGGAGGGTGAGGTCCGTGGTCAACGAACCCGAGCCATCGGTCGACGGCAAGACGCCGGACGGGCCGACGGAGACCGGTTGCGTGCAACCGATGGCCGGCCCTCCCCCGAACTGCTGGGCCGGCTCGCCGGGGGTGAGGTTGCACTCCTCGACGATCGCCGGCGAGTTCGGGGTGAACCCGGTCGCGGTCACGGCGACCGTGTCGCCGCCCTCCATGGCGCCCTGCACTGACACCGTCGGCGTGGTGGTGATCGTCGGTCCGAAGCCAAGGCTCGCCTGTGCAGCGTCGCCCCCGCCGTCGGTGAACGAGATCCAGCAGGCGTCACCGGCCGCCTGCTGCGCCGGCGTCGGTGGGCATGGGTAGTCGGCCGCGTCGCTGGCGGGGTTGTTCCCGGCGCTGTCGGCGGTCGCGATGGAGGAGGGGGGTCCGAGGATGCCGGTCTGGACGACGAAGGTCGTGTCGAACGTCCCGGTCGCCGACGTCGAGACGACGCTCGGGCTGGGCCCGAACTTCGGGGCGAACGGATCCGTGCAGCTGACCGGGAAGAAGAGTCCGTTCCGCTCGACGGTGGGTTGGCCCGGCGCGTTGTTGCACTCGACGAGCACACCGTTGACGTTCGGGGTCAGACCCGCTCCCGAGACGGCGACCTCCTGGCCGTTGGCGAGGTTCGTCGACGGTGTGGCGGTGATGACGGGGTTCGACGTCGCACCGAGGGCGCCGCCCGCGCCGGCGATGGACAGGGCCACTGTGACCACTGTCCCGACGATTAACGCGCCGGATCGGTGCCGGTTCGAAGCCACCCTCAAGATGCCCACCCCCTACTGCCTGGGTGGCACGCTACCGCCCTCGAATCCTGCCGCGGGGCTGAGAGGCCGGTCGGCGATCCCTAACCGGGAACCACCCACAGCCGGATGGCCAGCCCGAACCCGGTCAGGGCGACCGCCCACCGCAAGATGTTGGCCGGGACCCGCCGGGCGACCCGCGGGCCGAGCGTGGCGCCGAAGAACATCCCGATTCCCAGGGGAACGACGGCCCGCCAATCGACGTGCCCGAACGCGATGTAGGTGGCGGCCGAGACGACGGTGGCCACGCCGACGAGCATGTTCTTCAGCGCGTTGGCCCTCGCCATGTGTCGCTCGGTGGTCAACAGCATGAGGGCGAGCACCATCACGCCCGCACCGGCGCCGAAGTAGCCGTTGTACACCGACACCACGAACAGCCCTACCGGCAACAGGAGCCGGTGCCTCCCACTCGGATGGCTCTCCAACCACGCCGAGACCCGTGGCTGGGCGAGCAGGCCGACCGACGCAATGACGATCAGGAACGGGACGACCCTCGCGAACGCCCCGGCCGATGTCGACAGCAGCAACGCCGATCCGGCCCCACCACCGGCCGCCGCCACCAGCGCCCATCGGCGGAGCCAGGCCCCTCTCCCGGCCAGCTCGGGCTGGGACGCCAACGCAGAGCCGGGCCAACAGGCCACGAGCGCCACGATGTTGGCCACATTGGCCGGCAGCGCCGGGACACCGACCGCGAGCAACGCCGGGTACGAGACCAGCGAGGTGATGCCGCCCGCGGTCCCGACGATCCCGGCGAGCACCCCGGCGCCGACGAGCAACAGGGCGTCGGCGTTCGACAGCATTTCGTCACAGACGGTACGGCACCGTTCACCGAAGTAGGCGCGACCGTCACTGGGCTCTCGGTCGTCCCCGGACCCCTGGATCGGCTGGAATGTCCCTCATGGCCGGAGTCGGGCAATCGTTGTGCACGACGTTCGACTACGTCTGGGATCGATTCACGTCCCGGCTCCAGGGTCTGGACGACGCCGAGTATCTCTGGCAACCGGTGGACGGTTGCTGGTCGATCCACCGGGACGCTGACGGGATCTGGCGACTGGACGGCGTCGGGGAGGATGCCGATCCGGCACCGATCACGACCATCGCCTGGCGGGTCGGTCATGTCGCCGCGACGGCGCTCGGGGGATTCGCCAACTGGATGTTCGGGGACGGCGCGCTCACCGCTGCCGACCTGTCGGTCCCGGGCGAAGCCAGCGAGGTTCCCGGGTTCTGCGCCGAGAACTACACGGTGTGGCGCGACGGCATCGGCGCCATCGGCGAGGACCGGTGGTGGGAGCCGCTCGGGCCGAAATGGGGCCCGTACGCGGACTCGAACTCCGTGGATCTCGTCCTGCACGTGCTCGACGAGGTGGTCCACCACGGCGCCGAGGTCGGGCTTCTGCGCGACCTCTACCTGCGCCGCGACCGGCTCAGCTAACCGGGTCGGAGCAGCTTCTCGAGGTGGTCACCGGCCATTCCGGCACTGGTGTTTGGGCATGGATCGACACCGGTTCCGAGTCGTGGCGCCAGGCGTCCGTTACGGCTTGCTAGAGCCTTCGAGCGGACGGTGATCGCCGTGAGGGCCCGGGGTGATGTGGACGAGTGTTCCCGGTTCTCGCAGGTGGACGAGATGCCACACGCCCTTCGGTACGACGAGCGCCTCACCTGGGCCCATGTCGATGGTTCGGTCGCCTCCCGGCAGCTCGAGCCGGACGGTGATCGCCCCGGAGACCAGATACAGCAGTTCGTCACCGTCTGGGTGCATCTCGCCGGCGTGGGGCGCGTCGCCGGTGAGCATCGGCGCCCCGACCGTGAAGCCATCGATCCGCTGGGGCGGGCGGCCGTTCTGTTGCTCGACGAGCCGGGCTCGCCGATCGGAGCGGTCGATTCCCACGACCTCGCAGGACAGGTCGATCTTCTGGCCCGGTTCGATCTCGCGGGTCGTGCTCATGTGCCATCTCCTGTCGTGGTCGGTGCCTTCGAGCGCAGCTCAGGCTTCGGCGAGCGCCTTCTTGGTGTGGTGAGCGATCAGCGCGTCGGCATGTTTCGGCGGCTTCGCGATCTGAGCGCCGGCGGCCGGCCCGCTGCCGGGAGCCGCGACCGCGATCGGGTGGAAGTCCGAGGGGTCGTTCGAGCCTGCGGGCAACGGTCCGTTGAAGGGGTTGAGCGGCTTGGCCAACTCCGGCGGTTCGGCGAACTGTCCGTGCTTTCCCGAGAAGTCGAAGAAGTCGAGCATGTTGTGCGCGTTGGCGTCCCGGTAGGTCATGGCCGGCAGGTTCCACTTCGTTTCCACGAGCTTCAGCACCGAGGTGTGGTCGTAGACGACGTGTGAGACGTGGTCGCGCTTGGACCAGGCCGACACGACGGCGCACGGCACCCGGAAGCCCGTGTAGTCGTAGCTACCGGGCTGGTCCGGCGGCACGGTGATCTCGGGCGGAACGTTGTCGGGGCGGACCGCCGGGACCGGCGGCACGTGGTCATACCAGCCCCCGTGCTCGTCGTAGGTGAAGATCAGCGCGGCCTTCTCCCAGTTGGGAGAGTGCAGCACCGCGTTGATCATCGTGGCCGCGTAGGCCTCGCCGATCGAGATGTCGTTGTACTCCTCCGAATAGTTGAGGTAGGGGTCGACGAGCGAGAACGAGGGCAGGTTGCCGGCCTTGGCGTCGAGGAGGAACTGCTCGACGTGGGCGATCTTCCCGTCGGTCAGGTTGTTCAGGTAGTTGGGGAGGAAGAGCGCCGCCGTCGGAAGCTCGGGGTAGTAGTCCTTCCAGCTGATCCCGTGGTGGTCGAGCCGGTCGAAGATCGTGCCGTTCGGGGCGTCGGTGTGCGACACGCCGGTCGCGAGCTTGGTGGCCACGTCGCCGAGCGCAGTACCGGCGATGAGGAACCGGCGGTTCGGATAGGTCTGGGCCATCACCGAGCAGAAGTAGCGGTCGCCGATCGGGAAGTGCTTGGCCATCGAGTAGTAGAACGGCAGGTCGTCGCCGGTCCAGTACCCCATGGAGGCCGGGCCGCACGCGTCCACGAAGCCCCGGTTGGTGCCGTGGTCCCAGCTGATGTGCGAGGCGTCCCAGGACTGACTGATGTGGGTGTCGGCGTAGCCGACCGTGTTCGGGTTGTGGAACGACGCGACGTAACCCCCGGCGGGGTTGGGGCAGTAGTTGACCGGCTTGCCGTTGCGCCCGAGGGTGAACCCGTCGCCGCGGCCGAGCATCCCCCAGTGGTCGTCGAAGGAGTGGTTCTCCATCATGAGCACGACGATGTGCTCGATCTTGGGCATGGTGTCGGTGCCGGCCGGCAGGTGGGGGAAAGGCCGGGTGTCCGGCTTGAGGAGCCGGCCCCCCGGACCGAGGCCCTTGGCGCCCGACGGCGCGAATCCCGACGGGGTCGTGGCCGCGTAGGCACCGCCGTCGGCCAGGCTGCCGATCCCGGCCGCCGCCACGCCGGCCAATCCAGCACCGAGGAGTTGTCGTCGGGAGAAACGCGTTGGGTCGAAGGGTTGGTGTGGCGTCATGGACAGCGAACGTAGTTGCGATCTACGCGGGCGGTTCGGGCGCGGGCAGGCCCATCGGATTCGGGTAGGGCACCGTCCCCGGTTCGTTCACCTGTCCGCCCAACCGCCCGAAACTCTCGGCCAGCGTGTCGACGTCCGATTCGGAAAGTGCGGAGAATGCCGCTGCCGCCAGGGTGTCGGTCGTCGATTCGACCGAGCTCCGCATGTCCCGTCCGGCCGCCGTGAGCCCAACCTCGTCGACGAGGCCCCGGGCACGGAGCGAGTCGGTGGCCTCGGCCCACTCGTCCTCGGACCATCCCCGGGAGGCCATGAACAGGGCGTCGGGGATCCCCTCGGAGCGGGCGAAGAGCACCAGGGCCTCGCACGGCGCGAGACCGGCCACACACAGCGCGGCAACGTGCCCGTCGCCCCTGTGCTCGCGCAGGCACGTGGTCAGGTGCCAGAGCGCCTCGACCGGATGGTCGGGCGTCGGGAGGTCGCGGTTGGCCGAGAACAGCACGCGCCCACCCCCGTCGGCGTGTTCGATCAGGGGTCCGAGGATCGGGACCAGCCGGCCGGCGGCATCATCGATGTCCGGGCAGAGCCGCCGGAGGGCCAGGACGGCCGACTCTCGCCGGGCCTCGAGGACCGCGTCGGGGGTGGCGAACCCCCACGCGTCGGGGATCGCCCGGGCGACCATCGCCGGATGGAAGTTGAAGAACGTTGCGGTGACCGGGCCCGGCCCGACGGCGCCGAGCGGTGCCGAGCGCCCGGCGAAGTAGCCCATCCAGAACCCCTTCAGGCCGACCGCCTTGAACCCGTCGGCGCCTTCGGGAGTGAAGTAGACGACCGCGTGTACGGGTTCGAAGACCCGCCAGAGTTTCCTTGCCCGTTGCGGTTCCATGGCCGAATGGTAGGAGCGAGAGGCGTCGATGGGCCCGCAGGGCCCTTGGGAACGTTGTCTTTGCCGGCGCTACGGTGACCGGCATGGAACTACGCAATCTCGGAAGAACCGGTGTGAAGGTGAGCCCGCTGTGCCTCGGCGCCATGATGTTCGGCGGCTGGGGCAACCCGGACCACGACGACTCGATCAAGATCATCCACAAGGCCCTCGACTCGGGGATCAACTTCGTCGACACCGCCGACGTGTACTCGCAGGGTGAGTCCGAGGAGATCGTCGGCAAGGCACTGAAGGACCGCCGCGACAATGTCGTGCTCGCGACCAAGGTGCACGGCGGCATGGGCCGCGACCCCAACCGTCAGGGCAACTCGCGGCGCTGGATCATCCAGGAGTGTGAGAACAGCCTGCGCCGCCTCGACACCGACTGGATCGACCTCTACCANNTGAAGACCGACTGGATCGACCTCTACCAGATCCACCGGCCCGAGCCCGACACCGACATCGACGAGACGCTGGCCGCGCTGAGCGATCTGGTCCACTCGGGCAAGGTCCGCTACCTCGGGAGCTCCACCTTCCCGGCCGCCGACATCGTCGAGGCCCAGTGGGCCGCCGAGAAGCGGGGCCGGGAGCGCTTCGTCTGCGAGCAGCCGCCGTACTCGCTGCTCGTGCGGGGGATCGAGACCGATGTCCTGCCGACCATCCAGCGCTACGGGATGGGCGCCATCACCTGGAGCCCGCTCGCCGGTGGCTGGCTGTCGGGCAACTACCGGGTCGGCGCGGAGCTCCCGACGAGCCGCCGGGCGGCGATGCTTCCCGCCCGCTACGACATGAGCATCCCGGGCAACCAGCGCAAGCTCGAGGTCGCAGAGGAGCTGGCCAAGCTGGCCGAGAGCTCGGGGATGACCCTGGTCAACCTGGCCGTTGCCTTTGTGATCTCACACCCGGGCGTCACGTCGGCGATCATCGGGCCCCGCACGATGGAGCAGCTCGACACCCAGCTCGGGGCGGGCGACATCACGCTCTCGGCCGACATCCTCGACGCCATCGACGAGATCACCCCACCGGGACGCAACCTGAGCCGGGGCGACGCCGGCTACGTGCCCCCGTCGCTCACGAACGCCAGCCTCCGGCGCCGCTGATCACTTCCCGCTACGTGGGCCGGGTCCCGACCCGGTGCTCGTAGCCGGGCAGGGGGACCCGGTACAGGCAGCCGTCGCAGTTCATCGCGACCGGCGCCCCGAGCGCCTCGTCGTAGCGCGACCAGGTCAGCTCGATGAGGCGATCGTCGATTCCCATGTGTGACCCGAGCGCGACCTCGGTGTCTCGGTGCTGGCGCGCCCAGGCCAGTGCGATGTCGCCGATGCGGTCGACTAACAGCCCGGTGAACAAGAAGTAGGGCACCACCGCGATGCGCCGCGCCCCGAGGGCGCGACAGCGATCCAGCGCCTCGGCCACATTCGGCCGGGCCAGCGAGACGAAGGCCGGTTCGACGAAGCCGAGCGCGGGCGCGGACCCCTCTGTCGTCGCCGGGCCGCCCTCGGCCAGGCCTCGGCCGTCGGCGAGCAACCGGGCCGCCTTGACCAGGTCGGCGTTGGCGTCGGGGTCTGTCGAGCCGCGGCCGACCACGACCACCGCGTCACGCGGCCCCCCGGGCCACGGCGGATCTCCCGACTCGGAGAAGGGCACCTCCCGGATCCGGTCCTCCATGCTGGACAGGACCAGCGGATGCACGCCGAGCTCGCGGGCATAGGTGAAGGTGACGTCGGGATGCCGCGCCCGCGCCCGCGCCATGGCGCTCGGCCCGTCGTCCTTCAGGTGCCCGGCCCCGAGCAACAGGAGCGGGACGGCGACGACCCGGGACGCGCCGGCCTCGACCAATTCGTCGATGGCCCGGTCGAGGGCGGGCTCCACGAACTCGATGAAGCCGGCCTCGACGGCGATGGACGGCCGGGCCTTCCCGAGCGCCAGAGCGAATCGTCCCAACTCGTCGGCGCCCTGGGCCGACCGCGTGCCGTGCCCGATGAGGAGGAGCGAGGCCGGCGTGCGTGGCTTCGGCGTTGTCGCGCCCGACAGCCGGACCAGCGCGTTCAGCATCGACGCGGCCACCGCAGCGCCGCCCCGATCGCCCCGCAGCGTGATCGCCGGAACCCCGGTGCGCTCGCTGACCGCCAGCAATGCCTCCTTGGCCTCGGCGGCGCCGACGTAGCCGACCGGCGTGCCGATGACGAGGGCGGGGCGGAGTGCGCCCGCGTCGATCAGCCGGTTCACCTCGGCCAGCGCGGTCGGTGCGCAGCCGATCACGATCACCGCCCCGTCGGGGTGCGACGCCGCAGCGCGGGACATCGCAGCGGCGCTGCGGCTGGGGTGCGGGCCGGCGTCGGCGACCTCGCCGAGGGTGCAGATCGCGGAGACCCCCGAGATCCCCGCTCGCACCATCTCGACATCGCAGAGCACCGGCGCGCCGGCCTGGAGCGCTGCGACACCCGCGGCGACCGCTCGTTCGGGAACGACCAGCTGGTCGACGAGGGCGGGCTCGGCGGTGGCGTGCACCACCCGGGCCACCAGCGCGGCCGGGCCGGCGGGCCAGGACGACAGGTCGACCTTGGAGGCCAGCAGGCGGTAGCTCTCCTGTTCGATCGGGTGGATCGCCGGGCCCTCGTGCTCGGCGGGGCTCATCTGGGTGACTCCTCTATTGCGTCCCTCGGGCAGATCTCGATGCATTCCAGGCACTCGGTGCACCGGTCGGCGACGACGATCGGCCGCAACGGGCCAGGAAGCAGCGCCCGGCTGGGGCAGGTCGGAAGGCAGGCGCCGCAGGCGGTGCACCGGTCGTTGATCGAAACCGCCGAGGCGACGAGGCTGATCACGTCGGGTACCCCCGCGGCGTGACCATTCGACCCGCCACCACCCGGGTGGTCGAGGAGCCGATCACGAGACACGTGGTCATGTTGACCGCGTCACAGTCGAGTCCGCCAAGCGTGGTCAGCACCACCCGCTGTTCGGGCCGGGCGGCGTCGGTCACGACGCCCACCGGGGTCTCGGCGGACCGGTGCTCGAGCAGCAGGGAGCGGGTCTTCTCGATCTGCCAGGTCCGTTTGAGCGACCGGGGGTTGTAGACGACGAGGACCAGGTCGTTCTCCGCGGCGGCGCGCACCCGGGCCTCGATCAGCTCCCACGGGGTGAGCAGGTCCGAGAGGCTCACCACCAGGTGGTCGTGGCCGAGCGGCGCGCCGAGAAGAGCGGCGGCCGCCAACCCCGCAGTGACCCCCGGGACGACCGAGATCTCGATGTCGTTGTACGGGTCGGACCCGGCCAGCTCGAGGGCCGGAGAGGCCATCGCATAGACACCGGCGTCGCCCGAGCAGACGAGCGCCACCCGCCGGCCCCCTGCGGCCAGGTCGAGGGCCAGCCGCACCCGCTCGATCTCGGCCCCGATCGGGAACCGCCGGACGTCGTGGGCGGGGGTGAGGAGGTCGGCGCACTGGTCCACATAGGACTCGAGGCCGACCACCACCTCGGCGTGGCGCACCGCGCGGGCCGCCTCGGGGGTGCGGTGGTCGAGCGACCCGGGTCCGAGGCCGACGATGCTGAGCGACCCCCGAGGACCGGCCCGCCGTGCCACCGCAACGGTGACCCGGGATCCGATGGTCTTCGCCACGACGAGCTCGGCACCGGGACCGGCCGCCGCGAGTGCGGCCGCCTCGGCGACCGAGTGGGTGCCGACCGCTTCTGCGACCACGTCGCTCGGTGTGGGCACGTCGATCGCGTCCAAGGTGCCGGCATCGAACGTGTGGACCGCAAGACCCCAACGCTGCGCGACTGTGGCGATTGCCGGGTGGCGGGCCCGCCGGTCGATCGTGGCCAGCTCGCCGAGGGAGAGCACCGAGAGCCCGGCGTCCGCCAACGCGGACGAAACCGCGTCGCACGCGTCCGGGCCGGTGGCGTCGGTCGTGGTCCCGATACCGACGACGAGCGACGGCGGTCGGAGTACGACGACGGCCCCGCGTTTCGTCGTGGCCGAGAGCTCCCGGTCGCTGACGACGATCCGCCCGGCCGGTTCTCCGGATGACCCGGCACGGTCGAGGTGCTCGGTGAGCGAGGCCGGCAACGGCCAGTGCATCTCGTTCTCGACCTCCAGCGGCTGGCCGTCGAGCAGCGCCGATGTGACGTGGGCCAGGCTGCCTTCGACCCGGAAACCCGGGAGTTGGTCGAGGGCGGGCACGTCCAATCGGTCGGTGGCGGTCGTGACCACGGGCTGCGCCCCGAGCAACCCGGCCACCTCGTGCGTGAGCGCGTTGGCACCGCCGGCGTGGCCGCCGCACACCGAGATCGCGAAGTTTCCCGAGTCGTCGACGCACACGATGGCCGGGTCGGTCTCCTTGTCGACGAGCAGCGGCGAGACGAGCCGCACCGTCGCGCCGAGGGCGAGCACCATCACGAACGCGTCGGTGTCGCGCCACCGGGCCCCCAACGTCGCCGCCGGTTCGCCGTGGATGTGCTCGTAGGGCAGTCGCTCTGCCAACCGCCGGCCCGACTCGGTGACCGAGATGGTGACGACCTTCACAGCGATGACCCCGGCTCGTCGGACGGCCCCCACGCGACGAAGACCGGGTTGTTGGCGGTGAGCCGCCACGACCCGTCGGCAAGCTGCTCGCCCCGGTCGGCCCGGACCTGGACCAGATGGCCGAGGAGGTGCGCGGCCTCGACGGCCCGGTCGAGGGCGGCATAGGTGGCCACGACGTGGCCGCCGGCCGACAGTCGATCGAGCACCGACCGCAGCACCTCGATCCCGCCGCCACCGACGAAGGCGCGGTCGGGTGCGGGCAACGCGTCGAGCGCCCCCGGCGCGGCACCGGTGATCACGTGGACCCCGATGCCGAGGCCCGTTGCGTTGGCGGTGATCCGCTCGGCGTCTTCGGGGTCGGCCTCGATCGCGAAGACGGTCAGGCCGGGGCTGCTCGCAGCGCACTCGATGGCAACGCTGCCGCTGCCGGCCCCGACGTCCCAGAGGACGCCGCGTTCGGGAAGGCAGAGCTTTCCGAGGACCACCGAGCGGGTCTCGGCCTTGGTGATCATGCCGCTGCGATGGGCATAGGTGGCGTCGTTGCGTCCCCAGGTCAGCACCCTCTGGGTCACGGCGTCGCGGTCGCCGGCCCCGGCCTCGCTCCATCCGGTGAGCGGCAGTGCTCCGGGTCCGAGGAGGACGACCACCGATAGCGGGTCGAACCGGCCCTCGGCCAGCTGGTCGAGCGACAGCTCGCGGACCTCCTCGTCGGCCGAACCGAGTCGGCTGCAGACGGCGACCACGTCGACCGAGCACCCGGCCGCGAGCAGGGCCTGGCCGAGCAGCTGGGGAGTCGTGTCCGGTGAGGTGAGCACGGCCACCTTGGCCGCCGTCCGAGCGGCCCGCACGGCCGCATCGAGGGGGCGCCCGTGCGCGGAGACCACCACGGCGTCGTCCCAGGGCAGCCCGAGCCGCGCGAACGCCAGCGCGACCGACGATGGGGCCGGGAGCACCCGGAGCTGGCCCCGGTCCAGGTGACGGAGCAGGGTCCGCACGATCCCGAAGAACCCGGGATCCCCCGACGCGAGGACGCACAGCGGTCCCCGGCCGCCCGACAACAGCGATCGCACGCGGCCCATCAGTTCCTCGACATCCGCGGTGATCTCGAGCAGATCGGGGGCAACGGCCGGTTGCTCGGACCAACTCGAGAAGAGCGCGAGGTGCCGCTTCCCCCCGACGACGACCCGGGCACCGAGCAACGCCGCCCTCGATTCGGGGGAGAGGAGCTCGAGACGGTCGTCGGCGATCCCGACCACGGTCACGATCTGGTTCTCCGCGTCAGGCACGGGCGACGACGTCCTCTCCCTCGAAGTCGACCATGAGGACCTCGACCGACAGTTGCTCGGACACATGGACCCGGCACGTGGACACGGCCAGTTGGCAGAGCCGCTCGAGGGGAGCGATGGCGCCGGCGGCGACGCAGACCTCGAAGAAGTGGCGCGCCGTGGCGGTCTCGGTGGCCGCCGACACGGCCTCGGGCGGCGCACCGGTCTCCTCGGCCACCCGCTTCAGCAGTTGCGTGTCGACGGCCGAGCGGTGGAAGTGGGTCATCATCACCCCGTCGGCCAGCTTGGTGATCTTGCCGGCCATCGCCACGACCTTCACGGCCCGGATCCCGGCGGTCGCGCAACGCCGGAGCGCGATCCCCGTGAAGTCGCCGACCTCGACGAAGCAGACCTCGTCGAGGTCGGGGTAGGTGGCTATGGCGGCCTTCTCCGATCGTGCGCCCGTGCAGAGCACCATCGTCGTTTCACCCTGGGCCGCCGCGACGTCGACCTGTTGGACGACGCTGGCCCGGTAGGCGGCGGTCGAGAACGGTCGGACGATCCCGGAGGTCCCGAGGATCGAGATCCCGCCGAGGATGCCGAGACGCTCGTTGGTGGTCTTCGCCGCCATCGCTTCGCCGCCCGGGACCGAGAACGCGACCCGCACCGGCCGGCCCCCGCCGGGCGACCCGGCGAGACCGGCCACCTCGGCCAACGCGGCCAGGATCATCCGTCGCGGGACCGGGTTGATCGCCGGCGCCCCGACCGCGAGCCCGATGCCGGGCTTGGTGATGGTCCCGATCCCGGGGCCACCCGCGAGCTCGTGGAGCTCCTTGCCGGCCCCGGTGTCCAACCAGGTGACCGAGGCCGTCATGTGCGCCTTGTCTGTGCAGTCCGGATCGTCGCCGGCGTCCTTCACGACGAACGCCTCGGCCGGGCCGCCACTTGCGACCGGCCCCGCGTTGCCGACCGGGAAGGTGACGCGGGTCCCGTTCGGGAGGCCGATCTCGATCTCGTCGGGCACGGTGCCGGTCGCGAGGCCGATCGCCGCAGCCTTGGCCGCGGCCGACGCGCAGGTGCCGGTGGTGAACCCTGTCCGCAGCCCGCTCCGCCGCGCCGCGACCTCCTCGCTGAGCTCGGGCTCGAACGGGCGCGGTGTTTGGTCAACCACGCCGACCGATCCGCCGAACGGGCCGTCCGGACGTCGTGCCGGGGTGCGAGCGGCGGCGGCGGCCGTGCGCGAAGGCCGGGGAGTAGAGGTGGCTACGGGGAGCGGCGCCCGACAGGGCCTCGCCGACCAGCACGAGCACCGTCGTGGTCGCGCCGGTGGCGCGGAGGTCGTCGGCGAGCCGTCCGACGACGGTCGGGACGACCTGCTCGTCGGGCCAGCTGGCCCGGACCACGATGCAGGCCGGGGTGTCGACCGAGTACGCGCTCGGCGGGGCGAGGAGCTCGCGCTGGAGGGCCTCGGGCTGGGCCGCCGAGAGGAAGACGGCCATCGTGCAGCCGGTCGAGGCGAACGTGGAGATGCGTTCGCCCTCGGGCACCGACGCCGAGGTCCGGGTGGCCAGGCGGGTCACCACCACGCTCTGGCTGACCTGGGGGATGGTGAGCTCTCGGCGGGCGATGGCGGCCGCCGCCGAGAGGGACGACACGCCCGGGACGATCTCGAACGAGCGCTCGTACTCGAGGCACCAGTCGATCTGCTCCTGGATGGCGCCGTAGAGGGAGGGGTCTCCCGAGTGGAGCCGGACGATTGCCGCTTCGGAGTTGGCCTCGTAGACGGCGAGCACATCCTCGAGGGTCATGCCTGCGGAGTCGTGCACCTTGGCGTCCTTCGACGCGTGGACCAGCACCTCGGCCGGCACCAGCGAGCTGGCCCAGATGACGATGTCGGCCGCCCCGAGACGCGCGGCGCCCCGCAGGGTCATGAGATCGGGAGCGCCGGGCCCGGCCCCGACGAAGCTGATCATCGCTCCGATGGTCTCGTCGGCCACCTCAACGGCCCGATTCACTTCGACCGGTCGGGGGCACGACAACGGTGACCAGATAGGAAGCCGGGCCGTCGCCGACCTCGTCGATCGATCCGACCCGTTGATCGTCCAGCCCGAGTCGCTCGCCGAAGACGGCGCCGCCCAGCCGGCCGCGTTCGGCCAACAGCTGGGCCACCGCGGCGATGTGGCGACCGCCCTTGTAGATGACGATGGCCCGCTCGGGATCCTCGAGGGCGTCGGCGACATGGTCGACCCCGTCGAGTGCGGTGACGAGCGACAGCGACTCGGTGCCGTCGAGCAGGACGGTCCCGGTCTCGGCGGCGAGTGCCTGGAAGGCGGTGATTCCCGGGACGGTCGCGACCGTGCCATGCCAGCCGAGGTCGCCCAGTGCGTGCACAAGCGAGGGGAAGGTGCTGTAGATGTTCGGGTCCCCGAGGGTGACGAACGCCACGTGCTCGTCCGAGCTGAGCCAGGGGAGGAGGCGCGCCGCCGCGGCGAGATGCGACGCCTTCCGTGCCACCTCGCCACCGGCCCCGTCCCGGCTCATGTCGAACAGCAGGCGATCGACGGCCAAGTCCGGCAGCGCCGCCGTCACGATCGACTCTGCGCGCCCCGGCACGTCGGTGTCGGTGGTCGGGGCCACGACCCGGTCGGCGCGGCGGAGCGCGTCTAAGGCGGCGAGAGTGAGGAGCCCCGGGTCGCCCGGCCCCACTCCGATCCCGGTGAGCAGGGCGGTCTTGTCGCCCGTCGACGCCTCCCGGTCAGCCACCGGCCCAGGCTACGGCCCCGGCCAACTGCCGGTTCTCCGGATCTGGGCTCCCGGGGCGAGCTCAGGTCGGCCTGGTCGAGCGCAGGTACGAGATCGCACCGCCGAGTGACGCGAGGACAATAGAGAGAAGGGCCGCCTCGACCCACAACCGGAGCACCCCCTCGGAGAGCTGCCGGTGCACGGTGGCCCGACGCACGACGTCGGCGACCAGGAGCACGGCGCTGGCCGCTGTGCCGACGATCAGCCCGTGGAACAGGGCCTGCCAGAGCTCGGTGATGCGCCGGGCCCCGATCGCGCCTCCGGAGGCAAAGGCGATCGCCACGACGATCGTCGGGATGACCCACAGCTGGCCCGGCTGGTCGATCATCGGTTTGCCGTGCCAGTTCTCCTCGATGAAGAGCGTCGGAGCGGCGGCGGCCAGGGTGAGAACGACACCGAAGAGGATCTTCGGCCATCGGGCCTGGTCAGCCGCCCTACCGAACACCGCGCACGGTGGAGCTGGCCATTCGCCGAGCCTACGGGCTGCCGCATTTTCGGAGGGGCACGCCTACCGTCGTGCCCGTACTGTTGCGGTCATGCCTTGCGATTTCTCACTGAAGTCCATGAACGCCATCCACAAGGCCCTGCTCACCCTGACCTGGGGCCATGTCGGATGGAAGTTCTTCGGCATGACCGCGCTCGAGCTCACGACGACCGGGCGAAAGAGCGGCCAGCCGCGCACGGTCATGCTCACGTCTCCCCTCCAGGTGGACGACGCCATCGTGATCGTGGCGTCCCGGGGCGGCGACGACTTCCACCCCGGTTGGTTCCACAACCTGACCGCCAACCCCGAGGTCACCGTGTCCTTCGGCGGCAAGCCGAAGCGGGCCATGCGGGCCCGGGTGGCCAGCGCCGATGAGAAGTCGACGCTGTGGCCCCGCGTGACCGCCGCCTACAAGGGCTACGGCGACTACCAGAAGAAGACCGAGCGCGACATCCCGCTCGTCCTCCTCGAACCGGTCCCGACCCCGTCCGCCTGACCGGGCCGAGCGGCCGTCACGGCGCGGTCACCGTGATCGGGACGCTCCCGTAGGTCGGCATCAGGCTGGTCCGGCCGTAGAAGCACATCGCGGTGAGCGAGTACGGGCCGGGCGCCGTTGTCGCTGGGATCGCGATCTCGGTCGACCACTGGCCGCTGGACTTGTTCGCCTCGACGATGAGGTCGGCGGAATACGACTGGTTGATGGTCTGGTTGTTGGAGAACAGCACACTCACCGATACGTCGTAGTAGAGCTCCTCGGGGGCTCCCGCCCCCGCGGTATCGCAGGGTTCGCTCGGCGAGATCGCGATCGTGGTCCCGGCCCGCACCGTCGTTCCGGGGGTCACCTCAAGCGCAGCGGTCCCGCGGTTCCCGCGATCGCGGGCTGCGTGGTGGTGGTGATGGTGATACCCGTGCCCGACGGCAGTCGAACCGGTACCGCCTTCGCTGGGTGCAGGTTCCGAGCGCTGCAGCCAGCCAAGCCCAGGGCCACTGCCAGAATCGCCACGATCCACGTGTGCCTTCTTCGCATCGACCTCCTCCATCGGGTGATGCACGAGCAGCCTAGGAACCGGAGCGTCGGGCATGCTGGGGCAATGGCGACCGAGGAAGTGGAGCCCGACGTGCTTCGGCTGGCCCGTCAGGACGAGGCTGACGCCGTCGCCGATCTGTGGCTCCGCTCGCGCAAGGCCTCGTTCCCGGCGAACCCCGCCTCGATCCACGACGATGACGACGTCCACAACCACTTCGCGACGGTCGTGTTCGCGAAGTCAGAGGTGTGGGTCCTCGACCGTGGCGGCATTGGGATCGTCGCTCTGATGGTGCTCGACCCCGGGTGGATCGAGCACCTCCACGTGGACCCCGCAATGACCGACCGCGGGCTCGGCTCCCGACTGGTCACGTTCGCACAAGATCGAAGCCCCGAGGGCCTCGATCTGTGGACCTTCCAGAGCAATGAGGGCGCGCGGCGGTTCTATGAGCGCCACGGGTTTGTCGCCGTGGAGATGACCGACGGCGACAACGAGGAGGGTGAGCCGGACGTCCGCTTCGGCTGGTCGCGCTGAACCGAGGCGATCGATGAGGTGGCGTCCGGTCCACCGCGGCGCCATGGCAGGCCCGAGCACAATACATTGTGTCATGCGAGCCCGCAGCCCTTCGGCCCGCGTGTTCGGTTGTCCGTGGTGGTTCGACCCCATGGTGGTCTCGATCCGATCGAGGGGTGAACGATGACCCAGGGTGAATCTGATGCCGACGTGCGCCAGCTGTACGAGGACTTTGCAAAGGTCGGACTCCTCCCGTTGTGGACGCAGCGTGAGAGCCTCATGCCGACGGTGCCCGAGCCGTTGGCCGTTCCCCACCTGTGGCCATGGGCGGAGGTGCTGCCGCTCGCCGAGCGGGCCGGGGCGTTTATCCCGGTCGGACGCGGGGGCGAGCGGCGTGCGATCGCGTATGCAAACCCCGGACTCCCCGGACTTCCCTATGCCACCCCGACGCTCTGGGCGGCCGTCCAGTACCTCGGGCCGAACGAGGTCGCGCCGGCCCACCGCCACAGTCAGGGCGCATTCCGCTTTGTCCTGGAGGGCGAGGGGGTGTGGACGGTGGTCGACGGCGATCCCGTCGCCATGCGCCGCGGCGACCTCCTGCTCACGCCGGGCTGGAGCTGGCACGAGCACCACAACACCGCCGACCGCCCGATGGTGTGGCTGGACGGGCTCGACATCCCGCTCGTCTCCCAGCTGGACGGGGGGTTCTTCGAGTTCGGCCCCGAGGAGATCACAGACCGCTCCACCCCGGCCCGGTCGCGGGCCGAACGGTTGTGGGCGCACGCCGGTCTGCGCCCGGTGTCGGCGCAGGACACGGCCAACTCACCCCTGGCCGCATACCGCTGGGAGCAGACCGACGCGGCGCTCCAGGCCCAGCTCGACCTCGAGTCCGAGGGCCACCCCGGGGTGGTCGAGCCCGGGCACGCGGCCGTGCGGTACTCCAACCCCACCACCGGCCGGGACGCGCTGGTCACGCTGCGGACCGAGATGCACCGATTCGCACCGGGGGTCACCGGCGCGACCACCCGCACCGTCGGGTCTTCGGTGTGGCAGGTCTTCGACGGTTCGGGGACCTTCGAACTCGGGGACCAGCGCTTCGAGGTGACGCGCGGGGACGTCGTGGCGATCCCGTCGTGGTGCCCGACCCGGATCGTGGCGGCCTTGAACCTCGATGCGTTCGTCTTCAGCGACGCCCCCGTCTACGAGGCCCTCAAGCTCTACCGCACCGCGACCGAGCACTAGAGCAGCACTCCCGACAACCAGACAACAGGAGACGATCGTGAAACTGGCCACCATCCGGAGTGGGGGCGCGACCACCCCCGTCCGTATCGACGACGACCACGCGGTCGAGATCTCCGGTGCCGGCGATCTGGGGCAGTTGCTCGGACAGCCGGACTGGCGTCAGAGGGCGGCGGCGGCCTCGGGTGCCAATCACGACCTGGCGGGGCTGGAGTACGAGGTCCTGGTGCCACGTCCCGACAAGATCGTGTGTGTCGGCCTTAACTACCGGAACCACATCTTGGAGATGGGCCGGGAGCTCCCGGAGTATCCGACGCTGTTCGCGAAGTATCGCTGTGCGCTGATCGGCGCCTACGACGACATCGCGTTGCCCGGGATCACCAAGCAGCTGGATTGGGAGGCCGAGCTGGCCGTGATCATCGGTGCCCCTGCCCGCAACGTGTCCGAGGCCGATGCACCCGCGGCGATCGCCGGGTACAGCGTCTTGAACGACGTGACGGCGCGGGATTGGCAGAGCCGCACCCTGCAGTGGCTGCAGGGCAAGACCTTCGAAGGTTCGACCCCGGTCGGGCCGTGGATGGTGACGAGCGATGAGGCCGACGGACTGTCCGGCGAGATCGCCTGCGACGTGAACGGCCAGAACATGCAGCGTTCCGACATCGGCGACCTGGTGTTCGGCCCGGCCGCGCTGGTGTCCTACATCTCCTCGGTCGTGACCCTGCTGCCCGGTGACGTGATTGCGTCGGGCACGCCGGGAGGGGTCGGCTCGGCCCGCAAGCCCCCGGTGTTCCTCGCCGACGGGGACGTGGTGACCACCAGGATCGCCGGCGTGGGGGAGTGCCGGAACGTGTGCCGCCGGACGTGACCGGCCACGACGCGCAACGCCTCGACCGGTTCCTCGACTGGATGGATCGCGGGACCGAGTTCTTCGACGCCCAGCTCGGCCGGCTGAGCGACGAGGAGCTACGCGGGCCCTCCAGGCTTCCCGGCTGGACCCGGCTCCACGTGGTCAGCCACATCGCCCGGAACGCCCGGGGGCTCGAGAACCTCCTGGGGTGGGCCGCGACCGGGGTCGAGTCGCCGATGTACCCGAGCATCGACCACCGACGCGCCGACATCGAGGCCGGCGCACAGCTGCCGGCGGACGAGGTCCGTGCTGACGCGCTCGCCGAAGCCGGCCGGTTCCGAGATGCGGTCTCGGCGATGCCCGAACGTGCGTGGGCCGCCGAGGTCCGAACCGCGCTCGGCCACGCCGTCGCGGCAAGCGAGATCCCCTGGATGCGGGTGCGGGAGGTGTGGGTGCATGGCGTCGACCTCGGCGGCGCGGCGACCTTCGCCGACGTCGATCGGGACGTCGCTTCGGCACTTCTCGCGGAAGCGGCGAGTCGATTCGTCGGCCGCGAGACCTGCCCGCCGGCCATCCTGGTTGTGACCGGGACCGAGCCCGCCCGGCTCGCCATCGGGCCCGAATCAGCGGATGCGGTTGAGGTCAGCGGATCGACCCAGGGGCTTGCGGGGTGGCTGCTCGGTCGTACGGACGGGGCCGCCCTCGAGAGCTCGGCCCCGCTCCCGGACCTGCCGCCCTGGCTCTGAGCAAACCGGCTTTAAGCCGACGCTCGTTGTTGGACGGGACCATGGCCCGTGTTCGTGCATGTGATCCGATCGCGCGCATCGATGGTTGTCGGATCCGGGGTCGGCCGATACGTTTGAACGTGGGTTCGTTGACACGACGACGCGCATCGAACGGCTCGTGTCGGAGGGAGACGAGAAGACGTGACGTCGGCAGCGCATGACTACGACAACCTGGCTCCGCCCCGAATCGAAGAGGTGAGCGCCGGGGTCTTCGCCTACATCCAGCCCGACGGCGGCTGGTGCCTCAACAACACCGGCTTCCTCGTCGGGAGCGACAGCGTGGTCAGCGTCGATGCGTCCTCGACGGAACGCCGAACGCGCGCGTACCTGGAGGCGATCGCGTCGGTGACCGCGGCGCCGGTGCGCACCCTCATCAACACGCATTCGCATCTTGACCACACCAACGGGAACTGCTTCTTCGGCCCGACGACGATCATCGCCCACCACGACTGCCGGACCGAGATGCTCAACATGCCGCCGATGCCCCCCGGCGTCGGCCCGTTCCCGGGCGTCGACTGGGGCAACATCGAGAAGGCACCCCCGACGTTGACCTTCAGCGACTCGGTCACCATGTTCGTGGACGACCTGCGCATGGAGGTCCGCTACGTCGGGACCCCGGCCCACACCACCAACGACGTGACGGTCTGGATTCCCGAGCGCTCGGTGCTCTTCGCGGGCGACCTCATCTTCAACGGCGGAACCCCGTTCAACGTGGCCGGGTCGATCTCGGGGGCATTGAAGGTGCTGGACGACATCCGTGCGCTCAACCCGAGCGTGATCGTGCCGGGCCACGGGGACGTGTGCGACGTCGGTGTCATCGACGGCCTGGTCGCCTACCTCAACTTCGTGACCGAGACCGCGAAGAGCGCCAAGGCGGCCGGTCTGTCCCCGCTCGACGCGGCGCTCCAGACCGACCTCGGCGAGTTCGCCGATCTGCTCGACCCCGAGCGGATCGTCGGCAATCTGCACCGGGCATACGCCGAGCTCGACGGGGCGGCGCCCGGCGCGCCGATCGGCATCCTGGCGGCCATGCAGGAGATGGTCCAGTACAACGGCGGCCAGCCCCTGCGCTGCCTGGCCTGACGCGGTCGCCCCGACTGGGCTAGGTCCAGACCCGCCCGGCCACCTCCACGACGAGGGACAGCTTCGCCTTCTCGTCGTCCTCGCTGAGCGGGTTGCCCCCGATGGTGCTGGCGAAACCGCACTGGGGCGAGATCCCGAGGCGCTCCAACGGCACGTGGACGCTGGCCTCCTCGATGCGACGCACGAGCGTGTCGGTGTCCTCGAGGTCCGGGGTCTTCGAGCTGACCAATCCCAGGACCACGGTGGTCTCGGGTCGCACGAAGCGCAGCGGCGCGAAGTCCCCGGCGCGCTCCGTGTCGAATTCCACCAGGAGACCATCGAGCGCGAGGGAGCCGAAGGTCCGTTCGGCGAGGGGTTCGTAGCCGCCCGAGGAGAGCCAGTGGGCCTTGTAGTTGCCCCGGCACATGTGCATGGCGATGGCCAGGCCCGCCGGGCGGTTGTCCAGGATCGTGGCGACGGCGTCCACGTACAGATCCGTCAGCGCGCCGGGATCGGCGCCCTGCTGGCGGACCGAGTCTTGGACCTTGGGATCGCACAACATGGCCAGAGCGACCTCGTCCAGCTGCACGTAGGTTGCGCCGCGCCCGGCGAGCTCCTCCAACTCTTCGACGTAGATGGCGCACAGCTCGGCGAAGAACTCCTCGGGCCCGTCGTAGACCCCCGGCTCCATGGCGTCGGTGAAGCGCCAGAAATGCATCGTGGACGGAGCCGGCATGGTCAGCTTCGGGGTCTTGGTCGTGGCGCCGGCGAGGAACGCGAACTCCTCACCGGCGATCGAGTGCTTGCGCACGATCCGCGACTCGACGTAGGGAGCGGTGAACGCCATCTTGTCGCCGGCGTCGTCCCTGAACTCGAAGGAGGCCGGCCGGATCACCATCCCGTCGAGCGCGTCGACGAAGGCGTGCCAGTAGGAGGCCCGGCGGAACTCACCGTCGGTGATCGACTCGAGCCCGACCTGCTCCTGGAGGGCGACAACATCCCGGATGGCGGCGTCCTGAGCCGCACGGAGGCTCTCGTCATCGAGCTGGCCGTCGGCGTGCTGGCGGAACGTCGTTCGCAGCGCGGCCGGTCGCAGGAGGCTTCCAATGTGGTCGGCGCGAAATGGCGGGGTCATGCAACTCCATTCTGGTCGTCTCGAGCCGACCGAGCACCCGGGGTCTCACCGAGGGATCGCTGACGGGGTTGCAGGCGCGGACCATGCTGGGGAGTCGTGTTTGATTCGATCCTCCTGTTTTTTCTTCTTGGCGCCGGGACCGGTGCCGTCTACGTCCTCGCCGCGCAGGGTCTCGTCCTCATCCACCGCGGTTCAGGGGTGGTCAACTTCGCCAACGGGGGGTTCGCCCTCATTGGCGCCTACACCTTCTTTGAGCTCCAGGAGTCCGGGATACCCGAGGTCCCGGCGATCGCCATCGGGATGCTGGCCGCCGCAGCGGCGGGGGCGGCGACCCACCTCCTGATCATGCGACGGCTGAAGAACGCCGCCCAGCTGACCCGGGTGATCGCCACCCTGGCGCTGCTGGCCTTGATCCAGGGGGCGTTCATCGTCAAGTTCCAGTCCGATCAGGCCTTCCCGCACTTCCCGCTCCCGAACCCGACCGAGCACATCTTTGGCCAGGCGATCGGCGCGTACTACCTGTTCATGCTGCTCATCGCGGCGGTGCTGTCGGCCGGCCTGTGGGCCTTCTACCGCTACAGCGCGTTCGGACTGAAGACGAGCGCCTCGGCCGAGAACGGACGTTCCATGGCCGCTCTCGGCCACTCACCGGATCGGCTGGCCACCTGGAACTGGTCGGCCGGCGGGGCCCTGGCCGGGCTGGGCGGCATCCTGGTCGCCCCGATCGTCGGGCTGTCGGTGGAGTCCGTCGGGCTCCTGCTCGTTCCGATGCTGGCCTCGGCCCTCCTCGGGAGCTTTTCCTCGTTCTCGCTCACGTTCCTCGGCGGCCTCGTGGTGGGGGTGGGGGAGGCAGAGGTGCAGCGGTCGGTCACCACCCCGGGTTGGCCCGAGGTGGTGCCGTTCTTCATCGTGATCCTCGTGCTGGTGCTCAAGGGATCGTCGCTCCCTTCCCGCAGCTACGTGTCCCTGCGGCTGCCGAAGGTCGGGTCCGGGAACATCCCGTGGCGCTTCGCCATCCCGGGATTCGCCGGCGGGGTGGCGCTGTGCCTGCTCCTCTCGAACGGAGCCTCGGCCGCACTCATCGACACGATCACGGCCGCCATCATCTTGTTGTCGTCGGTGGTCGTGACCGGGTACGCCGGCCAGCTCTCGCTGGCCCAGCTCGGCATCGCCGGCATCGGCGCGTTCATCGCCGCTCGAGTAGGCCAGGCCATCGGGCTCAATTTCTGGGAGGCCCTGATCGTCGGGATGATCGGAGTGATCCCGATCGGCATCATCATCGGGTTGCCGGCGCTGCGCGCCCGAGGCGTCAACCTGGCCATCGTGACCCTCGGCTTCGGGGTCATCGTCGAGCAGGTGATCTTCGCCAACAGCACCTTCACCGGGGGCGTCGCGGGGACCACCGTGCAGACCCCGACCCTGTTTGGCTTCGACCTGAATGCCGAGCTCCATCCGCAGCGATATGCCGTGCTCAGTCTCGTCCTCTTTGCGCTGTCGGGCTTGGCCGTCTGCAATTTGCGACGGGGTCGAGTCGGCAGACGGCTGGTGGCCGTGCGGGGCAACGAGCGGGCGGCCGCAACGCTCGGCATCAACGTCGCCCAAACCAAGCTCTACGCCTTCTCGGTGGCGGGCGTGCTGGCCACCGTCGGCGGCGTGCTCATCGTCTACCAGGCCTCCAGCGTGACCTGGACCAGCGGCTGGGACGTCATCACCGGGATCACCCTCTTGTCGACGATCGTGATCGGCGGCATCGGCTTCGTCGGTGGATCCCTGATCGGAGGCCTCGTCGTCGCTGCCGGGATCTCGGCCTACCTCTTCTCGTTCCTCGGCGTCAGCGTGCAGAACTGGATCGCGCCGGTTGCGGGGCTCGGCACGATCCTCGTGATCTTGAAGTGGCCCGACGGCATCGTCGCGATGATCACCGGAGGGCGCCGGGCGAGGAGGGCGACGAAGCACGCAGATGCGCAACAGAAGGCCGCCGCGGCGTCGCTGGCCGGCTTCAATGCCCGGGCCGATGCCCTGTCGATGGAGGCGGTGGTCCGCGACGGCCACGAGCTGACGATCGAGGGCCTGACGGTGCGCTTCGGTGGCGTGGTGGCGCTCGACGACGTGTCGTTCTCGGTGCGATCGGGAGAGGTGGTCGGCCTCATCGGCCCGAACGGCGCCGGCAAGACGACCCTCATCGACGCGGTGACCGGGATCACCAGGCGCTACACCGGGCACATCTCGGTGGACGGCCGCCGCCTGGACGGCCAGGGCCCGACCCAGCGGGCCCGGACCGGGCTGGCCCGGTCGTTCCAGTCCCTCGAGCTGTTCGATGATCTCAGCGTCGAGGAGAACATCGCGGTGGCCGCCGAGAGCCCACCGGCGTGGGCCTACGTCTCGGACCTGGTGTGGCCGCTCCGTGGGGAGCTCGGAGCATCGGCCATCTCCGCCATCAAGGAGTTCGGGCTGGCCGGGGACCTGACCAAGCACCCGGGCGAGCTCCCGTTCGGCCGCCGCCGCCTCGTCGGCATCGTGCGGGCCATCGCCGCCGCGCCGAAGATCGTCCTGCTCGACGAACCGGCCGCCGGGCTCGACCAACGCGAGTCAGCGGAGCTGGTTGACCTGCTGCGCCACCTTGCCGAGGACTGGAATCTCGGGATCCTGCTGGTCGAGCACGACATGCGCCTCGTGATGAGCGTCTGTGACCGCATCACCGCCCTCGACTTCGGGCAGGTCATCGCGCAAGGTTCACCCGACGAGGTGCGCAACAGCGAAGCCGTCGTCACCGCCTACCTCGGCATCGGGGGCGCGGAAGGGAACGCACGGACGAGCCGGCAATCGGTCGCAGAAGTGCCCGAGTCCACCCCGATCTGATGAAACGAGCCTTGGCGGAGTGGTGCGGTCGGCACGGAGGGGTGCAACGGTGAGCGATACGGCGACGCCGGGCGCGGGGCCGGCGCTCCTCGAGGCGGTCGACCTCTCGGCCGGCTACGGCAGCCTGGCCGCCGTTCGCAACCTCAACCTGAAGGTGGGCGCCGGCGAGATCGTCGCCCTGCTCGGCGCGAACGGGGCCGGCAAGACGACCACCATCCTCACGCTGTGCGGGGAGCTCGAGCCGCTCGGCGGGGAGGTCCGGTGGCTCGGGGAGCCGGCCAAGGGCCCGCTGCACCGGCGGGCCCGCGACGGCCTGTCGCTCGTGACAGAGGAGAAGTCGGTGTTCATGGGCCTGAGCGCGTCGGAGAACCTGCGCCTCGGTAGCGGCGACCCGAGCGCCGCCATCGAGCTCTTCCCCGAGCTCGAACCGCACCTCGCTCGCAAGGCCGGCCTCCTCTCGGGTGGCCAGCAGCAGATGCTCACCCTGGCCAGGGCGCTGGCCGGCCGTCCCCGGGTGCTCTTGGCCGACGAGCTGTCGCTCGGACTGGCGCCGATCCTGGTGCACCGGCTCTTGGAGGCAGTCCGCCGTTGCGTCGACGATCTCGGGACCGGCGTGCTGCTCGTCGAGCAACACGTCAGAGAAGCGCTCCAGTGGGCCGACCGCGTCTACGTCCTCGAACGGGGGGTCTGCGTGTTCGAGGACACCGCGTCATCGGGCCGGCTCCACATCGAGGAGATCGAACGCTCCTATCTTGCCGGCCCCACCGCGAGCTGAGGATCTGCCCCGGGCCTTGTCGGGGGGGCCGGGCTAGGGCGATACCTGGAATGTCCTAGGCCGCCGGCACGACCTGGTAGGAAGAAAGCTCCAGTCGATCGATCGCGGCGAAAGGGCCCCAAACGATGACAGCAACACGTGATGCAGGCGACCGGGCAATGAACGGCGCCGAGGTCGCCGGTCTCCTTGCCCAGGCGCTCGAGGGCCGTCGCCTCCTCGACCATCCCTTCTACCGCCGCTGGGAGGCGGGTGGCCTGGCCGACGGCGACCTGGCGAGCTATGCGAGCCAGTACCGGTTCTTCGAGGAGTGCCTGCCCGTCGCTCTCGACACCGTCGCCAAGGGCCTACCCGTTGGCCGGGCCCGGGACCTCGTCCTCTCCAATCTCGCCGACGAGCTCGGTCCGCCCGTATCGCACCTCGAGTTGTTTGCCGGCTTCGAGGAGGCCGTAGGGGCAAGGGCCGAGGCGGCCGGGCCGGCGGTGACCGAGCTCGTGTCCCTCTACCGGGAAGCTGCGAGCGGCGAGTCCGCCGAAGCGTTGGCGGTCATCGCCGCCTACGAGATCCAGGCGAGCGAAATAGCGGCCACCAAGGCGGCCGGACTCCGTGATCATTACTCGGTGGGCGAGGCCGGACGGGAGTTCTGGGATGTTCACGCGTCGATCGAAGCGGATCACGCGCAATGGACCATCGACGCGCTGAGCGAGGTTGGTCGCCCCGAGCTGGTGCGGGAGGCCGCTCGGCGGTCAGCGGACGCGTGGTGGCGGTTCCTCGACGAGCGAGAGCTGGCTGCGGTCTGATCGGATTTCGTCACGGTCGTTGCGGGAGCATTGGCACGGGAGAGGGGCTCCGCTATCGGGAGAGTTGCCGACCGGTCGAACGAGCCGTTAGGGGGTCGGCGCCGCGCGGTTTGATGCGGCGCATGCCACGAAACGCTCCGCGGGAGCCGGATCGCCGCCCAGGTGCTGGTGCAGGTAGGTCGCGATCAGGGAGGGTGATGCCCAGCCCTCCAGCCTCGTGCCGGCCCGGCCGGCCAGCTCGAGCGCCGTCCCTTCCGGACTGAGAGACGAATAGTGGTGCTCGTGTCCGCGCAGGATCGCACCGGTCGGTGCGATCGGTGAGGGTGCTTTGACCACCGCGGTTCGATAGCCGACGGTGACGCGGGTGCCAAGGGTCCCATGGGCAGCGATGACCCCGCACAGGGGGTGCCCATCGAGCGAGCGGGCCAGCCAGAGCAGCCCTCCGCATTCGGCCCACACCGGCAGGCCTGCCGAGACTTTCGTCCTGACGTCGGCGAGGAGGGTTTCGTTGGCGCTCAGCTCGGCGGCGAACACCTCGGGGAAGCCGCCGCAGGCATAGAGCGCCTGGGTCCCGTCCGGCAGCACGGGGTCCCGCAAAGGGTCCACCGCCAAGAGCTCGGCTCCCGATTCCTCGAGGCGCTCGAGGTTGTCGGGATAGCTGAATCCGAACGCGGGGCCGGTCATCACGGCGATCCGGACCGGCGGGCCGGGCGTGCGCCGAGCCGGCGGCACGGGATCGGTCCTCAACGGCCGTGCGCTCCTGGCCACCGCCTCGAGCGCTACGAGATCGAGGCCGGCACCCACCGCGATGGCGAGCCGCTTGAGCGACGCCCCCACGCCGACCGGGTCTTCGACCACCGGTACGAGGCCGAGGTGGCGGTCGCGCCACACGAGGGCCGGGTCGCGCCGGAGCACGCCGAGGACCGGGACCGGGTGGTCTTCCAGCGCCTCTTTGAGGAGGGACTCATGGGTGTCGCTTCCGACCCGATTAAGGATCACGCCCGCGAGACCGCTCGAGAAGTTGTGCTCGAAGTGGCGGTGGTAGCCGTCGACGAGCGCACGGACCGACGAGCTCATGGACGACGCGTCGACGACCAGGATGACCGGGGCGTCGAGGAGGGACGCGATTTCGGCGGTGCTGGCGGTGGATGTCGATCCGAGACCATCGAACAGACCCATCACTCCCTCGATCACGACGACATCGGCCCCTGAGCCGGCCTTGGCCGCGATCGGTTGGATCGCGTCCGGACCGCACAGGAAACTGTCGAGGTTGCGGCCGACCCGTCCGGTCGCGAGCTGGTGGTAGCCGGGGTCGATGAAGTCGGGTCCGACCTTGGCCGACGCGACGGTGAGCCCTCGGATTCGCAGGGCCGCCATCAGGCCGGCGGCGACCGTCGTCTTCCCGACCCCCGAATGTGTGCCTGCGATGACCAGCCTCGGACCGAGCGTCATCTTCGGCCTGGTTGCCGGCGGGCCCCGATGGTCGTGAACCTGGCGGTCGACTTGGACGAACGAACGAATGAGCTCGTCATGATGCAGAGGGCCTGTCGTTACCTAGCGAGGGGTCGGGGAACCACCCGGGCGGGTGTTTCCCAAGTGTATGGTCCTGGGCAACCCGTCGAGGAGTGGCACCCGTCAACAGATCCCAAGCGATTCGAGCTCCCGCTCTTGCGATTGTGACCTCTCGATGCACTTGGTAGAACCTCGCCTCTCTCGTTCGTCCCCCTCGACTCCGAACAACGAGACGCGTCGCGTATGAACTTTCCGGGTAGCGGTCTGCTCGATGTCGAGGGATGCCATCCACTCAGCCAGCGGGGCGATGCGGTCGACGCGACGCCAGTCGGCTGGGCTGCCAACCGGGTTCATCCGGGGGGTCCGTAGTGCCCGACGGCGAACGTCGTTTGCGCCTCATCAGCCTCCTCGTGGGTCACGGACCGGACATTCAGACGAGTCGACTCTGTGAGGTCTCGGCCGAGGCGACCGGAATGAGCGGCGCGGGAATCATGCTGATGTCCGAAGATGTGCCACGGGGCTCCATATGCACCACCGATGAGGCGAGCGCTCGCATCGAGGAGCTTCAGTTCACTCTGGGAGAGGGTCCGAGTGTCGATGCCTACGTCCAGGACCGGCCGGTCGCGGAGCCACACCTTGCGCGCGCATCGCGGCCACGGTGGCTCGCCTTCACCCCGGCCGCGCTCGAGGTGGGTGCGCAGGCGGTTTTCAGCTTCCCCCTCCATGTCGGCGCGGTTCGCCTGGGTTCGTTGAACCTGTATTGCGATCGCCCAGGAGGGCTGACTGACGATCAGCATGCCGACGCGCTGGTCATGGCCGATGTCGCAGCCCAAGCCGTCCTCCTTCTGCAGGCCAATGCGCCGCCGGGGACGCTGGCGAAGGAGCTTGAGGCTGGTGGCGAGTTCCACTACGTGGTGCACCAGGCCTCCGGCATGATCGCCGTCCAGCTCGACATCAGCATCGCCCGGGCCCTGATCCAGCTGCGGGCGTACGCGTTTGCCAATGACCGCCCGCTGGCTGGGGTCGCCGACGAGATCGTGGCCAGGACGCTTCGATTGGACGAACTCGCCGCCGACTGAGCGGGCACCGATCGGCATGGGTCCTGCCCTGACCCCTGGCGGCTGTACCCTAAGAGCCGGGTCACGTTCCTGTGCTATAGGGCCGGTCGACATGACCTCGGCGAGTGAGGGGAGAACCCGATGCCACGAGAAGCCATGCTCACCAGGACTTTCGTGGAGCTGGCCGACTCCCTTGTGGCCGATTTCGACGTGGTGGACGTGCTCACCCTGCTCACGAGTCGTTGCGTCGAGGTGCTCGGGGTCGCGGCCGCCGGACTGATGTTGGTCGGCATCGACGGCAACCTGCGGGTCATGGCCTCCTCCAGCGAAGGCATGCGGGTGCTCGAGCTTTTCGAGCTTCAGTCACAACAGGGCCCTTGCTTGGACTGTTACCAAACGGGCCTGCCGGTCTCCAACGTGGATTTGGCAACGGCCAGGCGTCGCTGGCCCAGGTTCACGCCTGAGGCCATCGCGGCCGGCTTTCGTACCGTGCACGCGTTGCCCATGCGGCTGCGCGGCAACGTCATCGGAGCCCTGAACCTGTTCCACCAAGATCCTGACGAGATGGAGGAGAGCGACGTCGAGGCGGCGCAAGCCCTGGCCGATGTGGCGACCATAGCCATCTTGCAGCATCGGGCGGCCATCGAAGCACAGGTGTTGAATGAGCAGCTCCACCTGGCCTTGAACGGTCGCATCATCATCGAGCAGGCGAAGGGAATTGTCGCTGAGCGCCGGCACCTGAACATGGAAGAGGCGTTCTACGCGTTGAGAAACCACGCCCGGAATCGCCGGCTCATGCTTGTCGACGTCGCCAACGGAGTGATTGACGGGTCCTTCGACCTGAGCGAACTCGATTCGTCGGACGCCCAGCCGGCGTCCTGAACGTTTGGCCTGGTAGTCCGGGCCTGAGCTTTGGGGGAATGCCGGGCTGATGACCCGGAGCGCCATCACCGGAAGCTCCTCCGGTCCCGCACCGGTAGTTGATGATTCGTGCGCTTTGCGTCCCCGTTGGCACCGACGCCTGCGTGCTCGATCGGGGACGGGCTGCAGATGCGCTCGATGGCCGCCGCGTCGACGGGCTTCGCGAAGAGGAACCCCTGTCCGCCGTCGACGCTCTCTGCCCTGAGGAGCATCCGTTGATCGTCGGTCTCGATGCCTTCGGCGATCGTTTCCAGCCCGAGGGCCTTGCCCAGTTGGACCAGGGTATGGACGAGTGCGGCCGCCTCCTTGGTGTCGGTCATCCCCGAGACAAAGGTGCGATCGATTTTGAGCACGTCGATGGGGAACTGTCGCAGGTAGGCGAGAGATGAGTATCCGGTCCCGAAGTCGTCGACGGCCAGACGGACACCGAGCGCCTTCATCAGTTGCAGCCGAGAGATGGTCCCTTCGACATCGCTCATGAGGGTCGTCTCGGTCAACTCCAAGAGCAACATGGACGGATCAAGGCCGCTCGACGCCAGTGCGCCAGCGACGTCGTCGACGATCCGGTCCCGTTCGAGCTGTCGGATCGAGATGTTGACCGACACCGTGAGCTTGCGACCCTGCCGGTGCCACGCCGCGCCCTGCCGACACGCCGCCTCGAGGACCCACTGACCAACCGGGACGATCAGGCCGCTCGATTCGAGGGCCGGCACAAAGTCGTCGGGCTGGACGACCCCGCGTATCGGATGGCGCCAACGCAGGAGCGCTTCGACCCCCGTGAACACACCGCTCGAGAGATCGACGGTCGGCTGGTAGAGCAGGAAGAACTGATTGGTGTCGATGGCCCGGCGCAGGTCGACCGCCAGGGTCCGATGTTCGTCCACGACCAGCTGCATCGACCGGGCAAAGACGACGGCGCGACACTTGCCGGCCGTCTTGGCCCGGTAGAGCGCGATGTCTGCGTCGCGGAGCAGCTCCTCTGCGGCCGGTCGATCTCCCGCGGCGACGCCGATACTGGCGGTGACGGTCAGGCGGGTCTGGCTGCTTGCGATCTCGAACGGGGTCTCCAAGACATCGAGGATCCGTTGGGCGACAACCTCCACCCCGGCAGCCAGCGAGGCGCCCTCGACCAGGACGACGAACTCGTCGCCACCCAGCCGTCCGACCGTGTCTCCCTCACGAAGGGCGCTGGCCAGCCGAGCCCCGACCGCAACGAGCAGCTCGTCGCCGGCCTTGTGGCCCAGTGTGTCGTTGATGTCCTTGAAGTCGTCGAGGTCCAAGAAGAGCGCTGCGAGGGGGGCGTGCGATCGTCGGGAACGCGCCAGCATCTGATCGATCCGGTCCAGGATCAGGGCGCGATTGGGCAGTCCCGTCAAGGGATCATGGAGGGCCAGGTGACGGAGCTCGCCGGCGCGCTCGTCCACCAAACGCAGCGCCCGCATTCGGCTGGTGCCCAGCAGGAGAATCAGGGCACCCAACAGGAGGCTGAGCACGATCCCGCCGAGCAGCAGGGCGAGGGCGTCCAGGTTGGCGAGCAACCCGCCGCCGGTCACCGAACCGGAGGTCTGCACCAACCACCCGTTGTGAAGGTCGATCGTGGTCGAGTCGGCCCCGGCGGGGGCCGATCCGGCGCTGAAGCTCACCGTTTTCGAGTTGGTTTTGTTCACGAATCGCACCGCGGTCGCCGGGTGGCCGTCCAGGGCCGTGTCCAACAGGACCGCCGGGCGGATCTCGATGCCGACCCAACCCAAGAACGCGGCCTCACGGGCCTGTGTGGTCGTCGGGACGCCGCCGCCGCGGTAGACGGGAACGCCGACTCCGAGTTCGGTCATCTTTCCCAGTCGGGCCGGCACGTAGGCGCCGAGGCCGGTGTCTCGAGCGTGCAAGAACCCGGGCCCGAGGTAGGTGTCGCAGTAGTCCATGCCGGCGGGAAGGGCCGTGGTGCCCTTCTCCGACTCGGTGACGGTCTCGAAGCAGTAGTAGGGCCGTGCTCCCGCCGGGACTACCTGAAACGTCCCACTGGTGAGTTGGCCGGCCGGACCGGCCTCGCTGTGTGCCGCGAAAGCGCTCAGTTGCGCCGCCGGCACCAGCACGATCTCGCCGATGCCCTGGAGCTCGGGATATCGCTCGAACAGGTGCACAGACGTCGTCCACTGGCGGAATTGGGCCTGAGAGGAATCGGGGTTCCCGACGAAGAAGGCCCCGGCGTTCAGGGCGAGATCCTGCTCGTGTTGGATGGCCAACTTCAGGGTCGACGCGATGATCCTCGACGAGTCGACGAAGTCGTCGTGCGACTTTTGCTGGTTGTTCGACGCAACCGTCCGGGCACCGAGGAACGATCCAAGGGAGCCGATGACCACCAAGAGGGCGGCCAATCCAAGCCAGAGATGCCCGCGTGGGCTCACGGCTGCCGGCGCCGTCGCTCGCGCATGCGACGTTGTCGAGCCACCCCGGTCGACTGGGTCCCTCACGGGGACCTCGCAGTAGTGGTGGACATCGAGCCGGCTCCTAGCCCCGAGGCCTGGGCCGCGCATCGAACCGATGAGCCGCGGGGGCCGTGCCCACTCTATACTAGAACTTTAAGACAAGTAATCTATTTCCATCGTAGGATCGCATCGTGCCTGGGCACCGACTATCTGGGCCGGCGAGGCTCCGAACGGTCATACCCGGGTGGTGGTCACAGGTTGTCGATCACCTCGGCCGCCGCCATGTGGACGACCTCTCGAGCGCTCGGTCGGATCGCTCCGAGATCGCCATAGCCGGTTTGCAAGGGGGTCCCTCCCTCGACACGGCGCAGCGGGATCGATCCACTCGCGATCGCGCTGTTCGTCACCAATCGACCGGAGTCGGCTGCAGACGCGGCCCAAACGACGGTCGCGAAGCTTGTCCCCCCGACGTTCAGCCACCCGGTCGAGGCGTCGAAGGTCGGGATGTCCACGGCGTCGGCCGAGACCTCGGGGGTCGACTGGTTCCCCGAACAACCGGCCAGACTCGCGAGCTCTGCCTCGCTCGGGGACTCGTGTTCAAAGGCGCTGCACCCGCCCCCGCCCGTCCAGGCAGCCGGCCCGGACGCCGTGAGGTCGCTGCCCCCGACCGCCACGACGTTCGGTGCGGTGGCCGGGTATTGGGTCTTTCCCGTCGTGTCGCTGACGGCGGCGAAGTAGCTCACGCCAGGCTCGGTGAAGATAGCGGTGTCGGTCGTCTCGGCAGGGAACTCCGGGAAGCCCCAGCTGTTCGACACGTACCCTGCGTGCGCTCCCGCGTACTGCTCGGCGGCCAGCAGGTTGGTCACTCCAGCGTCGGCCGCCTCGACGAGGATGATGTGGGCGTCCGGCGCCAGGGCATGGGCCCACTCGACGTCCATCGCGATCTCGACGGACCAGGAGCCCGACGCCGGCGTGGGATAGCTCGAGCCGCCGTTCTGGTCGACCTTGGTGAAGCAGTCCGATCCACATTGCGGAAGGTTCCAGTAGGTGTCGAACACGGTCAGTTCCGAGACGATGTTGGGGTCGTCGAAGGCGTCGACGATCGCGATCGTCTGCCCCGCCCCCGCATAAGGCGTCGGGCCGAGGCCGTAGGCGGTCTGGAGGGCGGCCGGGCTGAACGCGGCGGTGTTGGTCGGGCTAGCGGGCTCGGCCTGGACCATCGGCTGAGCCTGGGGGAGTGCGGGTCCAGTGGCGCTGTTCGTCGTCGGCGTCAGGCAACCGAGTGCCGCCATCAGAGCGACGCTTCCGATGGTTGCGAGACGGACTGCGCGGCTGCTCGGCACTGAGGTCTCCGAATTCGGGGCGTGAGCCGCTCAGGGGTTGTCCGATCTGAATTCCCCTCCCTGTCGCGGTGCTCGGCGACGAGGTGCGCGGCATTGGCCGGTTCTCGGCCGCCTGTACCTGCACTATCTACGAACGGCGTCTCGATCCCGTACCGGCCAGTCCGGCTTTTGGGCGGGACGCGTTCGGGACGAAATTCGGCCGCGCCCGAACAAGCCGGGGGCCTGCGAGGGGGCATTTCCAGGCACGGACGGCCGAAGGAGCCCCGTTTCAGCCGGGAGAGTCGTCTTGTCCGCCGGCCGCCGGAACCGGCGGAATCCTGCGGTCAGCCGAGCAGCCGGATCGGGTTGTAGAGCGGCAGGACGTAGACGAGCGTCCCGATCTTGAGCGTCGTGGTGCGCTGCGCCGCCGCGGCGAGGAACACCGACTGGTTGGGGGCCAGACAGAGTGGCGAGTGGTGGTGTTCGGCGATGGGGTGCCCGTAGACGCCGGCCTCGTCGGCCTGGGCCATGAGCTGGAGCCGCTCCTCATACTGCTTTGTCAGGTCGCAGTCGTGTCGGCGCTCGAGGTGGTCGAAGATCCCGAACTTCATGGGGTGTCTCTCCGCATTCGTGGTCCACGGCAGATGATCGGTTGGACGGACGCTACGCCTGCGACGCGCATTGAGGTCTGCTGGTCGAGGGCCGGCTAGTACTCGATGCCCTTCTTCGCCTTGATTCCGCGGTCGTACACGTGTTTCACCTTGCGCATCTCGGTCACCGTGTCGGCGACCTCGACCAGTTCGGGCGCTGCATTGCGCCCGGTGATCACGACGTTCGTCTTCGGGTCCCGCGCGGTAATCCCGTCGACGACCTCCTGCGCGCTGATCCACCCGTAGGTGACCGCGTACGTGAGCTCGTCGAGGATCAAGAGGTCGAAGCCGCCCGAGGCGAGCTTCTGGCGGGCCACCTCCCACGCGTGCCGGCCCTTGGCGGCGGTCTCGTCGAGATCAGTTGACTCCCACGTGAACCCGTCGCCCAGGGTGTGCCACTCGATCTCCAAGTGCGCGGCCAGCTTGCGCTCCCCGGTCTTCCACTTGCCGCCCTTCACGAACTGGACGACCCCGACCGTCCAGCCCCGGGCCCAGCCCCGGCCCATCACCCCGAATGCGGCCGATGACTTTCCCTTGCCGTCACCGGTGTTGAGCAGGACGATCGAGGGATCGCGGGGCATCGTCGGCCACGCTACCGCTGCCCGGTCGACGGGTTGCTGGCCTCCGCACCGCCTGGACCACCCAAGGTACGATCGGGCCGCGGTTAGGGGAACCCGGTGCGATTCCGGGGCTGTCCCGCAACTGTGACCGGGGAGCGAACCTCACCTGTGGCCACGGATCACTTGGTCCGGAAGGCCGGGGGAAGCGACGAGCCGGGAGCCAGGAGACCCACCGCACCCGTCGGCCGCGTCGCGACCGGGGAGAGAAGGGCGCGAGGACGTCGTGAAGGCTGACATCACCCTGGTCTTGGGTGGGGCACGCTCGGGCAAGTCGGATGTGGCTGAGCGGCTCGCGGGCGACCTCGGTCAGCCGATCACCTATGTGGCCACCGGGTCCGCGCCCGACGGTGACGCCGACTGGGCCGCCCGCGTGCAGCGACACCGCGAGCGCCGACCACCCGACTGGGTGACCGTCGAGATCGGAGTGGGCCAGGGGCTTGGCCCGGCGCTCGAGTCGTTGGCCGGACCGGTCCTTGTCGACTCCCTCGGGACGTGGCTGGCCGGCATGGAAGATCTCGGAGCCGGCGGAGAGAGCGGGGCGCTCTGTGACGGGTTGATCGCCCGGCGATCGGCCGGCCGTCGGACCATTCTCGTGAGCGAGGAGGTCGGACTCGGCGTCCACCCGTCGTCGGAGATCGGCCGGATGTTCCGCGACGAGCTCGGCACGCTGAACCGGCGGGTCGCAGAGATTGCCGACTCCGTTCTGCTCGTCGTCGCCGGCCGGGTGCTCGCGTTGAGCGATCCAGCGGACCGATCATGAGCGGTCCCCGCTCGGCGGTCGCGTTCTTGACCCCACTCGGTGGCGCCGCGGACCCGTGCCCCTCGGCGTTGGCGTGGTTCCCGGCCGTGGGCGCGGCCATGGGCGCGCTCCTCGGTCTGTTGTGGTGGTCGACGGAGCACATTTGGCCGGCCACCGTCTCGGCGGCCATCGTCGTCGGCGCCGATCTGGCATTGACAGGACTGCTCCACATCGACGGCCTCGTCGACACGGCCGACGGGTTGCTGCCGCACCTCGACCGCGACCGCCGTCTGGCCGTCATGAGGGAGCCGTCCGTGGGCGCCTTCGGGATCGCCTCGGGGGGAATCGTTCTGTTGGCCCGGTTCGCTGCCCTCCAGTCGGTGAGGCCCTCGATCCTTCTGCTGGTCGGGATCTGGTGTGGGTCCCGCGCCGTCATGGCGGTCACTCCCTCGCTCGTCCGCTACGCGAGAGCCGACACCGGCGGACTCGCCACCGGATTTCTTTCCGACGTCCGCACTGCGCCGGGCGTCATTGCCGCGGTGACCGGGACGGCCGGGCTGTTGTCCGCAACCATGCTGTGGCATCCCCTTGGCGGTGCGGTCGCAGCGGCGAGCGGCCTGATCGCGGCCGCCCTCGTGATCTGGTTCGCGGTCCGCCGAATCGGTGGGTTCACCGGGGACGTGCTCGGCGCAGCCGGGCTCACCTTCGAGACGGTGGCGCTTGTGGTGGCGGCGGCCAAGTGGTGACCGCGCGCTCGGTTCGTCCGGGTTCGGTGGCACTGGGGCTGTTGGTCGACCGGTTGGTCGGTGAGCCGCCCGACTCGGTGCACCCCGTGGCCCGCTTCGGGGCTGCGATGGACCGGCTGGAGCGGCGGTGGTGGGCCGACCGCCGAGACACGGGCGCCGGCTACGCGGCGTTCGGCGTCGGCGGTGCCTTGGTCATTGGCGCGTTGGCCGAGGGCCTGCTTGGAGAGGCGATCGCGGTGGCACTATCCGTGTCGGTATCGAGCGCTGGCCGGGCACTCAGCGAAGCCGCGGAGGTGGTGGCGCAGAACCTCCGGGCGGGCGATCTCGGCGGTGCCCGCCGCGCATTGTCGTCGTTGGTGGGACGGGATCCGATGGACCTCACCGAGTCCGAGATCGTCCGCGCCGTGGTGGAGTCCCTGGCCGAGAACCTCTCCGATGCCGTCGTCGCGACGGCCCTGTGGGGTCTGCTCGCCGGCGCGCCGGGTGCACTCGGTCACCGGGCGAGCAACACGCTCGACGCGATGGTCGGCCACCGGAGCGCCCGACACGCGAGGTTCGGGTGGGCCGCGGCGCGGCTCGACGATGTGCTCGGCTGGCCGTCGGCCCGGGCGACGGCGTTGTTGGTCGCATTGGCGGTGCCCCGCCGGACCGGCGCGATCTGGCGGGCCTGCCGGGTCGATGCGGTCGGGCATCCCTCTCCCAATGCCGGGGTGGCCGAGGCGGCGTTCGCAGCGGCGCTCGACGTGCGCCTCGGCGGCACCAACCGCTACGGGTCCCGCGAGGAGACCCGGCCGCTCCTCGGTTCGGGTGCCGCCCCGACCGAGCCGGACATCGGCCGGGCGATCGCGCTGGTCCGGCGCACGACGCTGCTGTTGGAGCTCCTGTTGGCCGTCGTGTGGCTGGCCGCCCGGCTGACCCGAGCCCGAACGACCGAGACGGAGGCCGGGTGACCGTCGTCGCACCGGGCGAGCACGGGGGCGACGGCCGGCTGGTGGCGGCGTCGCTCGGCCTCGACCCGGACCAGGTGCTCGACCTGTCCATGAGCCTCAACCCGTTCGCTCCCGACCCGACCCCCATCGTCCGGCGGCACACATCGGCGGCCACCCTCGGCCGGTATCCGGACCAATCCGATCTCGGCGCGGCGACGGGGGAGCTGGCCAAGGTGCTCGGGGTAGATCCGCAACGGGTTCTTCTCACGAATGGCGGTGCCGAGGCCATCGCCCTCGTGGCCGCCGAGCTCGGGCGGGGATGGGTGGACGAGCCGGACTTCTCTCTTTATTGGCGCCACATCCCGGTTCGTGACCGCACGGGGCCAACCTTCCGCTCCGACCCCCACAACCCGACCGGCCGAATGGCTGGCGTCGACGCCCGCGCCGAGGTGTGGGACGAGGCCTTCTATCCGCTGGCCACGGGTCGGTGGACCGCAGCCGGACGGTGCACGACCTCGGTCGTGCTGGGTTCGCTGACCAAGGTGCTCGCCTGCCCGGGCCTCCGCGTCGGCTACGTCGTTGTGCCCGACGACGACGGCGCGGGCCTGGATGTTCCGGGGCTCCGGGACCGGCTGGCCCGCCGCCAGCCCGCGTGGTCGGTTGGCCCGGTGGCACTGGCCGCCGTCCCCGAGCTCCTGGCGTCGGCCGACATCGCGCGATGGTCGGTCCAGATCGCCGGGGCCCGCACCGAGCTGGTGGCCCTGCTGCGCGCCCACGGGCTCGACCCGTTGCTCTCCGAGGCCAACTTCGTGTTGGTCCCTCGGGTGCCGGGCCTGCGCGACACGTTGGCTCGCCACCGAGTCGTCGTCCGTGACTGCGCGTCCTTCGGACTGCCCGATCACATTCGGATCGCCGTGCCCGGACCCGAGGGATTGGCCCGACTCGATGGCGCCCTGACGCGGAGCGTCGCCACCGTGATCGGCGGGTCGGATCGATGAGCCACCCGAAGCTGCGCGGCGCGGTCATGGTGTGCGGGACCGCGTCGAACTCGGGCAAGAGCCTGCTCGTCGCCGGGCTGTGCCGACTGTTGTCGCGCCACGGCGGCTCGGTCGCACCGTTCAAGGGGCAGAACATGTCCCTCAACTCCGTCGTGACCGCGGACGGCAGTGAGATCGGTCGGGCCCAGGGGGCCCAGGCCGAGGCGGCCGGCATCGAGCCGGACGTCGCCATGAACCCGGTCCTGTTGAAGCCGGTCGGCGAGCGGAGAAGCCAGGTGATCGTGATGGGCCGCCCGTGGAAGACGCTCGACGCCGCCGACTTCCAGCGGGCCAAGCCCGAGCTCCGCGACACGGTGCTCGACGCGCTGGCGGGGATCCGGCGGCGCTTCGACGTCGTCATCTTGGAGGGTGCCGGAAGCCCGGCCGAGATCAACCTGATGAATGCGGACCTGGTCAACCTCGGACTCGCCGATGCGGCAGGGATTCCCGCCGTGGTGGTCGGCGACATCGACCGGGGTGGCGTGTTCGCCCACCTGTTCGGCACCGTCGAGCTGCTCCCGGGCGACCTGCGTCGTTGCGTGCGCGGGTTCATCATCAACAAGCTCCGGGGGGATCCGGCCCTTCTCGGCACCGGGCCGAGCCAGCTCGAGGAGCGCACCGGCGTGCCGACCCTCGGTGTCATCCCGTGGCTCGACGGCGTGACAATCGACGCCGAGGACTCGCTCGCGCTCGCGGCGGGCTCGGTCTGGGGCGGGAGTCGAGCAGATGCAACGGGTGGCGATCCGATCGACGTCGCGGTGCTCCGATACCCGAGGATCTCCAACTTCACCGACCTCGACGCAATGGCCTGCGAACCGGGGGTCTCGGTCCGTTGGGTCGAGCACGCGTCGCAGCTCGCGGACCCGGACCTGATCGTGCTACCGGGCAGCAAGTCGACCGTCGGCGATCTCGACTGGCTGCGCCGACGGGGCTTCGAGCAGGCATTGGCTCGCGTGCTCGGTGGCCCCCGGGCCCCGGTGGTGCTCGGGCTCTGCGGCGGCTATCAGATGCTCGGCAAGCGCATCGTCGACGAGGCCGGGATTGAGTCGGCCCCCGGGACGACCGACGCGCTGGGTCTTCTCGACGTCGACACGACGTTCGTCGCCGAGAAGCGGACCGTTCGTCGCCGGGGCCGGGAGCGCTCGAGCGGGGCGCCCGTCACCGGGTACGAGATCCACCACGGGCGGGTGGAGGCGGGAGAGGGCGTCGAGACGTGGTTCGAGCTCGAGGGGCCCGACGGCGGTGCCGAGCCCGAGGGGGTCGCCGACCCGGGTCGCGGCATCTTCGCCACGACCCTGCACGGCGTGCTCGAGAACGACGAGGTCCGGGCCGGGTTGCTCCATGCGGTGGCGCAACGTCGGGGCAAGCATCGCGAGCGCAGCGGCGTGTCGTTCGCCGGGATCAGGCGGGCCCAGGTCGACCGGGTCGCCGACGCGTGCGAGGCCCATCTCGACCTCGACGCGCTGTGGCGGATCATCGCGGCGGGGAAGCTGTCTTGATCCTCTTCCTGACCAATGCCGACACGGAGTTGCTGTGCCTCCGGACGCTGGCCGAGGCACTCCCCGCCGAGCTCGGCGCACTCCGGGCGTCCAACCCGCACCGGCTCGAGGCCGTGCCGCCGCTCGACGGCGTAGATCTCGTCGCGGTCCGGCTCCTCGGCGGCCGACAGGCCTGGGAGGGGCCGTTCGACCGGTTGCGGGTCGCCTGCGCCGAGGCGGCGGTGCCGCTGCTCGCGTTCGGGGGCGAGGCCTGGCTCGACCGCGAGCTCGCCGAGGCGTCGACGGTGCCGCTGCCGACGCTGGTCGGCGCGTTCGACTACCTGGTCCAGGGCGGGCCGTCCAACCTCGAGCAGTTCCTCCGGTTCGTCTCGGACCGGGTGCTCGGCACCGAGCACGGCTTCGGAGCGGCCACGGTCGTCCCCGAGTGCGGCACCTTCGGGACCCGTGACCGGGCACCGGGGCGCCCGACCGTCGCGGTCATCTTCTACCGGGCCCACTTCGTGGCCGGGAACACGCGCTTCGTCGACGAGCTCTGCGGTGCCATAGAGCGGGCCGGGGCCAACGCGGTCGCGCTGTATTCCTATTCATTGCGTTCGCGGGAGTCCGACGACGCGCATCCGGTCATCGAAGCGCTCCGGGAGGTCGGCGTCGATGCCGTCGTCACCACGGTGCTCGCCGCCGGGTCGATGGCCGAGAGCCTCGAGTGCTGGGATCCCGGGACTCTGGCATCGCTCGACGTGCCGGTCGTCCAGGCGATCTGCGCGACCACCGACGCGCAGACCTGGGCCGACGCGCCGATCGGCCTGTCGCCGGTCGACGTGGCCATGTCGGTGGCCATTCCCGAGTTCGACGGCCGCATCATCTCGGTGCCGTTCTCGTTCAAGGAGGAGGTCGACGACGGCGACGGGCTCGGGGCCGCAGTCAACGCGTACCGGACCGTGCCCGACCGGGTCGCACGGGTGGCCGGCCTGGCCGTCGCCCTCGGCCGGTTGCGATCGATACCGGTGGCCGAGCGCCGCGTCGCGCTCGTCCTCTCCGCGTACCCGACCAAGCGGAGCCGGCTCGGCAACGCGGTCGGGCTCGACACGCCGGCATCGGTGCTCGATCTGCTGGCGTCGATGGCCGGGGCCGGCTACTCGCTCGATCCCTACCCGGGCACCGGCGACGAGTTGATGGCCGAGCTCGCCGACGGACTCGTCTACGGGGACGCCGCCGCGCCGGTGTCGTCCGCCGTCGGCCGCTTCCCCCTCGAGCGGTACCGGGACTGGTTCGCCGGCCTGCCCGACCCGGCCCGCCGGGCCGTCGAGGAGCACTGGGGTGCCGCGCCCGGCACCGTCTCGGTCGAGACCGCCGGGGCCGACCCGTCCTTCTATTTCTCCGGGCTCGCCTTCGGCAACGTCGTCGTGGCCGTGCAGCCGCCGCGGGGGTTCGGGGAGAACCCGGTGGCCGTCTACCACTCGCCCGATCTCGCCCCGACGCACCACTACCTCGCCTTCTACCGGTGGCTCGAGGAGGGGTTCGGCGCCCATGCGGTCGTCCACGTCGGCAAGCACGGGACGCTCGAATGGCTGCCGGGCAAGGGGGTCGGGTTGTCGTCGGCGTGCTTCCCCGACGCCGCGTTGGGCAATCTCCCGCTCGTCTACCCGTTCGTCGTCAACGACCCGGGCGAGGGGACCCAGGCGAAGCGGCGCACCCACGCCGTGGTGGTCGACCACCTGGTCCCGCCGCTCACCCGGGCCGATTCCTACGACGACGTGGCCAAGCTGGAGGAGCTGCTCGACCGGCACGCGCAGCTGCTCGCGCTCGACCCGTCCAAGCTGCCGACGATCCGGGCCCAGGTGTGGGACGCGCTGGTCCAGGCCGAGATCCACCGCGACCTCGGCCTGGCCGCGCCGGTCGGCGAGGGCGGCTTCCAAGACCCGGCGTTCGACGACGTCCTCGTCGACGTTGACGGCTACCTGTGCGAGCTGAAGGACGCCCAGATCCGCGGAGGCCTGCACGTGCTGGGGCGGCCACCGACCGGCCAGGCCGAGCTCGACATGGTCGCCGCGATCACCCGGCTCCCCCAAGGGGGCTTTCCGTCGTTGCGCGCCGAGGTGGCCGATGCGCTCGGCCTCGGTGAACCGGATTCGCTGTCGCGCACCGATCTCGACGCGTTGGAGGCCGAGTGCCTGCGCCGCCTCGAGATATGCCAGCGCCACCGATGGGACCACAAGAGCGCGGTCGCCGACGGCGCCCCCGACACGCCCGTGCTCGCGTGGGTCTGCGCGCGTCTCGCCCCCGCGCTCGCGGCGAGCACCGGGGAGATCGACTCCGTGCTGGCCGCACTCGACGGCCACTTCGTCTCACCCGGTCCGAGCGGCGCGCCGACCCGCGGCATGGCCAACGTGCTCCCGACCGGTCGCAACTTCTACGCGCTCGACCCCCGCGCGGTGCCGTCGCGGCTGGCCTGGGACGTCGGCGTGCAGCTGGCCGACCGGGTCCTCGAGCGGCACCTGGCCGAGGAGGGCCGCTATCCGGCCTCGGTCGGGTTGGTCGTCTGGGGCACCAGCGCGATGCGCACCGGCGGCGACGACATCGCAGAAGCGCTGGCGCTGCTGGGCGTCCGGCCGCGGTGGGCCGAGGGCAGCGGTCGGGTCGAGGGGTTGGAGCTGATCGGGGCGGCCGAGCTCGGCCGCCCCCGTGTCGACGTCACGTTGCGGGTGTCGGGCTTCTTCCGCGACGCCTTCCCCCACGTGTTGGACCTGCTCGACCGGGCGGTCCGGCTGGCCGCGACGGCACCCGACGGCGGGGCCGACAACCCGGTGGCCCGGGTCGGTGCCGACGAGCCCCGCGTGTTCGGTCCGAAGCCCGGTGCCTACGGGTCGGGGATCCTGGCCCTGCTCGAATCGGGGGACTGGCGCGACGACGCCGACCTGGCGTCGGTCTACGTCGCCTGGGGCGGCTGGGCCTACGGGGCCGGGGGAGCGGCCCGGCCGGCCGAGGACGTGTTCGCGCAGCGGCTGGCCCGCATCGAGATCGCGATCAAGAACCAGGACAACCGCGAGCACGACATCTTCGACTCCGACGACTACCTGCAGGACCACGGCGGCATGGTGGCGGCGGCCCGGGCGCTGTCGGGCCGCCAGCCCAAGGCCTGGTTCGGCGACTCGGCCAATCCGGCCCGGCCCCGGGTCCGATCCCTGGCCGAGGAGGCGGCCCGGGTCGTGCGCACCCGGGTGCTCAACCCGAAATGGTTGGCCGCCATGGAGAACCATGGTTACAAGGGGGCATTCGAGATGGCGGCGACTGTCGACTACCTGTTCGGTTACGACGTCACCGCCGACGTGCTCGAGGACTGGATGTACGAGCGGGTGACGGAGGTCTACGTGGGCGACGCGGCGCGGCGGAAGTTCTTCGCTGCATCCAACCCGTGGGCGCTGCGCGCGATCGCGGAGCGGCTGCTCGAGGCGGTGGAACGGGGGTTGTGGGAGCCGTCGCCCGAGGCGCTCACAACGCTGCGCTCGGCGATCCTGGAGGGCGAGGGCATGGAGGAGGACAGATGAACGCGACGCCGGTCTACCCGATCTCGGCGCTGGTCGGCCTGGACGAGCTGGTGCTGGCGCTGCTGCTGGTCGCCGTCGATCCCGCCATCGGCGGGGTGCTGCTGCGGGGGGACAAGGGTTCCGCCAAGACCACCGCGGCCCGCGGCCTGGCGTCACTCCTGCCCGACGGCGCGCCGTTCGTCGAGATCCCGCTCGGCGCGACCGAGGACCGCGTCGTCGGCTCGGTCGACGTCGCGGCGATCCTGGCCGAGGGGGAGCACCGCTTCCAGGCCGGGCTGCTGGCGGCCGCCCACGGCGGCGTGCTCTACGTGGACGAGGTCAACCTGCTCGCCGACCACCTGGTCGACGTGCTGCTCGACGCGGCGGCGACGGGGGTCAACCGGGTCGAGCGCGACGGGGTCTCCCACGCCCACCCGAGCCGCTTCGTCCTGATCGGCTCGATGAACCCCGAGGAGGGCGAGCTGCGCCCGCAGCTGCTCGACCGCTTCGGCCTGTCGGTCCGGGTGAGCACGCCGGCCGACCCCGATGCGCGCGCGGAGGCGGTCCGGCGACGGCTGGCCTTCGACGCCGACCCGGCCGGCTTCGTGTCGACGTGGTCGGGTGCCGAGGCCGAGCTCGCGGCCCGGCTACGCGCGGCGCGTCCGGTCCCCCTGACGGCGGGGCTCGAGCGGGCCGTCGCCGGGCTGTGCGTGGCCGCGGGGGCCGAGGGTCTGCGGGCCGACCTCGTGATCTGCCGGGCCGCCGCGGCCCTGGCCGGATGGCGGGGCAAGGACGCCGCCACCGACGACGAGGTGGTGACGGTGGCACCGCTCGCCCTCGGGCACCGGCGCCGCACCCCCTTCGGCGGCTCGGGGGTGGACCAGTCCGAGCTCGACCAGCTGCTGTCCGACGCCCTCGGCGGGTCGCGAGCACCGGCCCCTGGTTCGCCGTCTTCGGGATCCGGTGGGGGCCCGGACGGCCCGGGGGCGGCCGAGGCCGCCGGTGGCCCCCCCGACCGGGGTGAGCCGACCGGCGAACCGGATCCACAGGCGCACCAGCGGGCCGAGCCCCCGTCGATGACCTCCGACCGCTCGGGGTTGGCCGGACTGCTCGGTGCGACCCGGCCGGGTGGGGCGGCGCGGGCCGGCCGCGGCAGGACCAAGGAGTCCGAGCCCGACGGGCGCGGTCGGGTGATCGGCGCCGACCGGGCCTCGGCGGGCGCCACCGGGCACCTCGCACCCGGCGCGACCGTCGTCGCGACGGCGGTCCGGACGGCGGGTGCCAGGCCGTTGCGGATCCAGGCCGAGGACCTCCGCCTGGCTCGTCGCGAGCACCGGGGCGACAACGTGATCGTGCTGGCGGTCGACACGTCCGGGTCGATGGGCGTGGCCGAGCGGGTCGGCGCGGCCCGTGACGCCGTGCTGGCGCTGGTCGCGGACGCCTACCAGCGCCGTGACCGCATCGCCCTCGTGGCCTATCGGGACCGCTCCGCCGAGGTGGTGCTGCGACCGACGTCGTCCACCGAGGTCGCCCTGGCCCGGCTGGCCGGCATCGCGACCGGCGGGAGGACCCCGCTCGCCGCGGGGATCGACGCCGCCCGAACCCTCGCTCTCGAGGACCGCCGGGCCGGATCGCATCCGGTCGTGGTGGTGGTCACCGATGGTCGGGCGACGTGGGCGGCGGATGGTCTCGACCCCGTCGAGTGCGCGCTCGAGTCGGCCCGGGCCTGCCGGGCCAACGGGCTGGACGCGTTGGTGGTCGACTGCGAGGCGTCACCGCGCCCGCTCGGGGTGGCCCGGGCGCTCGCCGACGAGATGGGGGCGCGTTACGTGGCCATGCGTGCGCCGGCCGGCGGGGGCCCGCTCAACGGTGACGCACTGGCCGACGCGATCACCCGGGCGATCGGCTGAGCATCCGGAGGTTCGGTGGCGAGCCGGGTCAGTTTTCGATGAGGTCGTGGACGACCGGCGCCCACCGTCGGACGCTGTAGTTCTCGACGACGTGCGCGTGCGCGGCGCGTGCGAGTGCGAGGCGGCGCTCGGGTCGTTGGAGCAATAGCTGAATGGAGGCGACCGTGCCCTCGCGGGTGCGGGCGACCATCGCCGGGAAACCCGGTGCGTTGCCGCCGAGGGCCTGGGGCGAGACGACCTGGGGGAGGCCGGCCGCGGCCGCCTCCAGGACCTTGTTCTGGATGCCGTTGGCGCGGCGCAGCGGCGCGACCGCCACCCGGGCCCGCTGGCACACCGTGAGGACGTCGTCGAAGTCGGTCTCGGTGCTCCACCCGTGCACGGCCGCGAGGTCGCGCACCTCGTCGCACAGGTTGGCCCCGGCGATGAGGCAGGTTGCTTCGGGCACCTCGGTGGTCACCCGCGGCCACAGCCCGGCCAGCCGGCGCATCGCGTCGAGGTTGGGGAGCGCGGTGAGCTTGCCGACGAACAGGACGTCGAACGGCGCGTCGGCGTGGTCGGTGATCGCGTCGGGCTCGATCGCGTCGATGGTGTTCGGGATCCACGTTGCCCCGATGGACTCGGCCTCGGACCACCCGGCTGCGACGGTCTTGACCCGGTGGTCGCGCCGCTCGAAGCGGTCCACCGCCCACGCCAGCGTCTTCCAGGCCGCCGAGGCGCCGGGCCGGCGATCGATCGAGGCCCGGCCCTGGTAGCTGAGGCTGAAGCGGTCCTGGAAGTCCAGGATGCTGTGGCGCCCGAGCCCGGTGAGTCGGGGGTGGAATGCGCGGGGGGTGACGAACACGACCGCGTCGGGGTCGGCGTCTCGGATGGCCCGCTCGGCGGCGCGCGACGACCAGGTGGCCGTCTCGGGGACCACGCGACCGCCGAGGGCGGGCACGGCGGTCCACGGTGAGGGGATCAGGCGGCGGTGATCGTCCAGCAGGTTGATCTCGACGGTGTCGGCCTCGGAGGCGTCGAGCAGCTCTCGCCAGACGGCCACTCGACGGGTCGTGCCCAACCCGCCCGGATGACCGAGGTGCACGAGGGCGACCCTGGTGGACCGGGCGTGCGTCTGGGCCGGGACGGCGGCACGGTGGGCCTGGCGTTCGAGAACGAGCAGGTCAGACCCCATGTCCGCGTTGCCCAAAGCCATGAGTCACACGATGACCGGCCCCCGTCTCTCCGGCGTCTCACGAAAAAGGTCCCTGACCTGGGACGGCCTCGGGATGGGGGGATGCGAAAACTCTTCTGTGCAAACGCTGATGGTCGCAGGCGCCGGAGGGCACCTCGAAGAGCTCCATATGTTGCGCCCACGCCTGGTCGGCATCTCGGACCAGGTCACCTGGGTGACGGCCGACACGGTGCAGAGCCGGACCCTGCTCGGTGACGAGGACCGGATCTTCATCCCGAAGGCGATGCCCCACGACGTCCGGGCGACGATCACGACCACCCGCAAGGCCCTCTCCGTGCTGAAGAAGGGCAAGTGGGACCAGATCGTCAGCACCGGGTCGCTTCCGGCGGTCCCGTTCATGACGATCGCGAGAGCCCGGGGGATGTCGTGCCACTTCATCGAGAGCGCCGCCCGCGTCAGCGGGCCGTCGCTGTCGGCCCGCATCCTCGAGCGGGTGCCCGGCGTCCACCGCTACGGCCAGTACAAGTGGGACCGCCACAACTGGTCCTATCAGGGCTCGGTCTTCGACGGCTTCGCGCCCTCCACCCTCCCGGATGGGAAGGTCCGCCGCATCGTGGTGACGGTCGGCGTCAACGGCTACGGGTTCGGCCGGCTCATCGACGCCGTGCTGCGCGTGGCGCCAGACGGCGCCGAGATCCTGTGGCAGACCGGTTCGACCGACGTCACCCCCTTCGACATCGCAGCGGTCTCGACGCTGTCGAGCAAGGACCTCTTCCGGGCCATGCGACGCGCCGATGTGGTCATCGCACACGCCGGCGTCGGCTCGGCGATCATGGCCATGCAGGCCGGCAAGTGCCCGGTGCTCGTCCCGCGCGAGCGGGCCCAGCGCGAGCACGTCGACGACCACCAGAAGGAGATCGCGGCCAGGCTGGCCCGAAGCGGGTTGGCCCTCACCTGCGACCCGACGTCGCTCGACGGCGACATCCTGACCGCGGCGGCCGCCCGGCGGGTCGTGGCCAACGAGCACGCCTCACCGTTCGTCCTGAGCGTGAACTGACGTGGCGACCCTCCTCGACACTCGCGCCCCGGCAATCGAAGAGCCGACGGCTCGGGCGAAGCGCCCCGTCTCTTTCATCGCCTGGGGCGCCGTGGCTGGCCGCTCGAGCGAGATCGCGGACGCGATCGGAGGCGAGGCCAGGTGCTTCTTCCCGCAGGGCTCCGCCCACCGCCCTCCGGCGCCGGTGCGCTACGTGCTCGCTTCGATCCGCACGGTCGCGTACCTGCTGTGGCGCCGGCCCCGGGTGGTCGTCGTGACCAACCCGCCCATCTTCGCGGCGATGGTCGCCTATGCAACCGCCCGTGTCATCGGAGCAGCAGTGGTCATGGACAGCCACCCCGGAGGCTTCGGCGTCCAGGGGGACCGCGTCGCGGCGCGGCTGCAGTGGCTGCACCGCGCCATGGTCCGCCGGGTTGCGCTCGTCCTCGTCACCGGGGAGACCTGGAGCGACACGGTCGAGTCGTGGGGCGGCACCGCCGCCGTCGTCCACGAGGCGCCAGCCGACTGGGACTGCCCCGCCCCCACACCTCACGCCCGCCCCCGGGTCCTCTTCGCCGCGCGATTCGCCGCCGACGAGGACCCGGGGGCGGTCGTGGGCGCAGCCCGACAACTGCCCGGGTGCGACTTCGTCCTCACCGGGGATGTCGCCGACTGCCCGCCGGGGGTCGTCGACTCGGCCCCCGACAACGTGTCCTTCGTCGGGTTCCTCGACGCCCGCTCCTACCGGGCCGTGGTGGCGGACGCGGACATCGTCGTGACGCTCACCACCGAGCCGACCTCGGTCATGCGGGCCGCCTACGAGGCCGTCTACGCGCGGCGCCCGGTCGTGGTCAGCGACTGGCCGGTTGCCCGGGCATTGTTCCCCTACGCCGTCCACACCGACAACGACGCCGACTCGTTGGCCCGGGCCATCGGCTCGATGGTCGCCGATTACGAGCGCTTCACCCGGACGGTCGAGATCGCCCGGCGGATGCAGTTGGAGCGCTGGGAGGACCAACGCAGCGCGCTCCTCGAGGCCATCGAACGAGCCGCCGTAGCCCGCCGTCCACGTCGACGACGCACCTCGGGCGGCACATCAGGGAAGGGGGCGGCGCGTGACGCGTGAACAGATCCTGTACACGATCCAACAGCTCCGAGGGACTTCGTCCGTTCCGAAGCAAGCCTCTCCCGCCGAGCAGCGGGCCGCCGAGTTCTGGAGCCGCCGGATCGCCAACATGACCGCGCGGTCCGCCGAGATGGGGCCCCGAGTCCTCCCGGACTAAGCGTCCCTGGTCATCATCCGCCACGCGCCGAGGGCCGTCCAGACCACCAGCCAGGCGATGATGACGCTGACGGCCACGGTCGTCGACTCCGGCAACAGCAGCGACGCCGCATGGCCACCCGGCCCGCCCCCGCCGCTGAACGCCAACGGCAGGCCGCCCGGCTCGAGGTGGGCCGTGGCCAGGCCGACGATCGAACGCTGCAGGTTCGACAGGTGCGGGATCCGGTGCATCGAAAGGATCGGGGTCAAGATGAGCTCGAGCACGATCAACAAGATCACCGGCACCGTTCGCTGCCCCATGAGCGATGCCAGTCCCAGGCCGACGATGAACCCGACGACCGCCTCGAGCTCGATCCACAGGCCGCTCTTGACCATGAGCGAGTCGGACGGGTACAGGAAATGGGTCCTGTAGTCCGCATAGTCGCTGGCGGCGATCCTGACGGCGAGGGTCTTGGCCGGAGTGAGCGCGGGCTGGGCGCCCGAGGGCGCGGGTCCGCGGATGGTGACGCCGCCGCCGGGCCCACCCGGCCCGTTGCCGCACGAGACGTTGGTCGAGATCGGTTGGTCGTAGGAGAAGTTGCAGACGACCTGGTTCGGGTGATCGGCGGCCCAGTGCTCGAGGCCGGAGAGCGACAGGCCGGCGGGCACGTTCGCACCGTCGTAGTTGAGGGTCTTCGGGGCGGCGAGGACGCACACGGCGCAGACGACGGTGAAGCCGATCGCGACCAGCGGGACGACGATGGCCAGTCCGGCCGGGATCCGGGCGAGGTACAGCGCCAACCGGGAGCGACCCGTCACCACCAGGTGCCGGAACATCCCCTCGGTCAGATCGACGGATCCGGCCGTGCAACCCAACGTCGCCGCGATGATGAAGCCGAAGACGTACATCAAGCCGGCCACGATGTTCGTGTAGATGTCGTACCCACCGGCCGGCCCGTACGACCTCGGCGCGATGGCGTGAGCCAGCAGTCGGATGAGCAGAAAGACCGTTGGGATGCCGATGTTGACAACGATGAGCGCGATCATGAGGCCGCGTCGCCTGCGCAGCTCCATGAACCGGGTGGAGATCATGGCTGGTGTCGGTATCCACGACCCTCTGGAGTCACGCGAACCGCGCGGCGGGGCCGCGGCCGTGAGCGGGGTCGGGGCCGGCGCGCCCACGCTGGTCATTCAGTAGCCCCCAGCCGGCTCGTGACCTGCAAGAACCAGGATTCGAGCGAGGCTTGGATCTCCTGGAGCCGGTACACGGATATGCCGCCTTCGACGAGGACGCGGTTGGCCTCTGCGATGATGTCGCGCGACGCGCCTGCGGGCAACGTGATGCCCAGCCCCGACTCGGAGACTTCGATGTCGGCTCTGACGCCGGAGGCGCCGAGGAGGGATCGGGCTCGATCGGGCTCGGAGCACTCGACCTGAAGCACGACGGATGCTCCGGCCAGCAGCTCGGAGATCGGTCCCTGCCGAATGACGTTGCCCCGATCCACGATGGCGACCGCGTCGCACGTCCTTTCGACCTCGTCGAGGAGGTGCGAAGACAACACCACCGTGCGGCCCTCGGCCACCAGGGAGAGGATCATGTCGCGCATCTCGTGCATGCCGGCCGGATCGAGCCCGTTCATCGGCTCGTCCAAGATGAGCAGCTCGGGGTCCCCGATCAAACACGCGGCGACCCCGAGACGTTGGCGCATGCCCATCGAGTACTTCGACACCCGGTCGTCGGCGCGGTGGCTCATGCCGACCCGCTCGAGTGATGGCCCGATGCGATCCTTCGCCGCCGCTTCGCGGGCGGCCGCAAGGATCTGGAGGTTCTGCCTTCCCGTCAGATGACCATGGAATCGGGGCTCGTCGACGATGGCCCCGACCCGGGCCAGTGCCACATCGCGGTGTTTCGGGACTGGTTGTCCGAGGAGCGACATCGTGCCGGCATCGGCGTGCGTCAAGCCGAGCAACACCCGGATGAGCGTCGTCTTTCCGGCGCCGTTGGGGCCCAGATAGCCGAACGCGCATCCTCGGGGGACGAGGAGCTCCACCCCGTTCACGGCGACGTTGTTCCCGAACCGCTTGGTCAGGCCGTGGGTCTCAACGGCCCAGGTGCCTTCGGTGTCCGGCCGGCCGGTAGGTTCCGCGAGGGTGGTGCTCATCGCCTACGCGCCGAGCGCGTGGACGCCGCCGTCCACGTGCAATATCTCGCCTGTCGTCATCGGGAACCAGTCCGAAAAGAGGGCGACGCAGGCCTTCGCGACCGGCTCGGAGTCGTTCACGTCCCAGCCGAGCGGGGCCCGCTGCTTCCAGGTGTCCTCGAACGCGCCGAAGCCGGGGATCGACTTCGCGGCCATGGTCCGGACCGGGCCGGCCGCGACCAGGTTGACCCGGATCCCCTTCGGCCCCAGGTCCCGGGCCAGATATCGGGTGAGTGACTCGAGCGCGGCCTTGGCCACGCCCATCCAGTCGTAGACGGGCCACGCCACCGTGGCGTCGAAGTCGAGGCCGACCACCGAGGCGCCGCCGGCGTTGCCGGCCGCCTCGAGCAGTGGTCCGAAGTGCTCGACCAACGCCTTCAAGGAGTACGCAGAGATGTTGAGGGCGACCGCGACCTCGTCCCAACCGGCCCCGAACATCCCCCGGCCGATCGCCTCGGGGGGTGCGTAGCCGATCGCGTGGAGCAGCCCGTCGAGCCGGTCCCAGCGCTTGGCGAGCTCTGTCGCCGCCGCGGCCAGCTGCTCGGGGACGGTGACGTCGATCTCCAAGACGTCGGGGTTGCCCGGGAGTTTGCGCGCCACGCGCCGGGTCAGTGACAGGGCCCGGCCGGCGCCCGAGAGCACCACCTCGGCGCCCTCTTCGATGGCTACCCTGGCCGTGCCGAAGGCGAGCGATGCGTCGGTGAGCACCCCGGTGACCAGGATGCGCTTTCCCTCAAGGATGCCCATCGGCACGAGGCTACCGTCAGACCGGTCGCCCGACGCGGCGGACGCGGGCCGCATCCGAGCACGAGACCCGCGATCCCGCTGTGAAAAGGTATGACCCATGCACGTCGGAATTCTTGGGGGCACCGGCCCCGCCGGGCGCGGGTTGGCTGCCCGGTTGGCCGCCACCGGGATCGAGGTCACGCTCGGCTCGCGTGACCAGGCCCGTGCCGAGGGGATCGCCGCCGAGCTGGTCGAGTCGTGGTCGGGACGCAGTCTCGCGGTGCGAGGGAGTGACAACGCGGGCGCGGCCGCAGCCGACATCGTCATCATGGCCACCCCCTGGGACGGCGCAGTGCGCACCGTCCAGCCGCTGGGCGACCAGCTGGACGGCAAGGTCTTGATCTCGATGGCCTCGGCCCTCGTGAAGGTCGGCCAGCAGCTCCAGGCCGTCACGCTCGGCCGCGGCTCGGTGGCGTCGACCGTGCAGGCCGCCGCGCCCGGCGCCCGGGTCGCAGCGGCCTTCCACCACCTGCCCGCCGACGACCTGTGCGACCTCGACCACGCGCTGGCTGCCGACGTCTTGGTGTGCGCAGACGACGCCCGGGCGAAGGAGTCGACGATGGCGCTGGTCGAGGCGATCGAGGGCCTGCGCCCGCTCGACGCCGGCCGCCTTTCCCAGGCCCAGGCGATCGAGGCGTTCACCGCGGTCTGCATCTCCCTCAACATCCGGTACAAGGCCCGGACGTTCGTCCGGATGGGCGGCATCTGAGTTGGCCATGCGGCTGTTCGACACGGCCCGCCGCGACGTGGTGGCCTTCGAGCCGGACGAGCTCGTCACGATGTACAGCTGCGGCATCACGCCCTATGACGCCGCCCACCTCGGCCACGCGGCCGTGTACCTCACCTTCGACCTGCTGCAACGGCGGCTGCGCGACCTCGGCCACGAGACCCGCTGCGTGCGCAACGTCACCGACGTCGACGACGACATCCTGCGCAAGGCCCGTGAGATGGGCGTGTACTACCTCGACCTGGCGGCCGAGGAGATGGCCCGCTTCGACGCCGACATGGTCGCACTCGGCCTGCTCCCGGTGTACTCCGAGCCTCGGGCGACATCCGCGATCGCCGACATCCTCTCCCTGATCGGCGCGGTGCTCGAGTCCGGCCACGCGTACGAGTCGGGCGGCTCGGTCTACTTCGACGTGTCCACGTTCCCGACGTTCGGCAAGATGAGCGGGTTCGACCGCCCGACCATGCTGCGCCTGGCCAGGGAGCACGGGGGCAATCCCGACGACCCCAACAAGCGTGACCCGCTCGACTTCGTCCTGTGGCAGCCGTCGCTCTCCGACGAGCCGGCCTGGGAGTCGCGCTGGGGGGCCGGCCGGCCGGGCTGGCACATCGAGTGCTCGGCGCTGGCCCGCCGGGAGCTCGGCGACACGATCGACATCCACGGCGGCGGGCGCGACCTCGTCTTCCCCCACCACGAGTGTGAGATCGCGCAGCTCGAAGCGGTCACCCACAAGCCGTTCGTGGGCCACTGGCTCCACGTCGGGCTGGTCGGCCTGGACGGGACCAAGATGTCCAAGTCGCTCGGCAACCTGGTCTTCGTGGCCGACCTGCTGAAGGAGTACGAGCCGATGGCCGTCCGCACGGCCCTCTTGGCCCACCACTACCGAGAGGACTGGGAGTGGCTGCCCGGCGACGCCGACGCCGACGACGCCGCGGCGCGGCTCGAGCGGTGGCGGTCCGCGCCCCCGGCCGGTGGGGATGACGGGCTGGCGGAGGTCCGTCGACACCTCGACGACGACCTCGATTCGCCGGGCGCGCTCGCGGCGCTCGACGAGCTGGCCGATGCGGGCGCCTCCGTCGCAGCCGGTGCCGCGCTGTTGGGGGTGGTCCTGTGAGTGCGATCACGGTCCGCCTCCCGGACGGCTCGAGCAAGGAGCTCGACGGGGACGTGAGCGCCGGTGCGCTCGCGCAGTCGATCGGAAGCGGGCTCGCGAGGGCGGCGGTGGCGGCGGTGGTGGACGGCGCCGAGGTCGACTTGTCGACCGAGTTGGCCGACGGCGCCGAGGTCAGCATCGTGACCGCGGCGACCCCGGCCGGGCGCGACGTCATCCGGCACTCGACCGCCCACGTGCTGGCCCAGGCCGTCCTCCGGTTGTGGCCCGGGGCCCGCTACGCGATCGGCCCGGCGATAGAGGACGGCTTCTACTACGACTTCGAGCTGCCCGGCGGGGCCCACTTCAGCGACGACGACCTGGCCCGGATCGACGCGGCGATGCGCGAGATCATCGCCGAGGACCAGAGCTTCGTGCGCTCCGAGCACTCGATCGAGGACGCGCTCGATGTCTTCGTCGATCAGCCCTTCAAGCGCGAGATCATCGAGGCGGTCCGCGATGGTGCTGACGAGCACGACGCCGCCGCGCACAGCGACGACGCCGACAGGGCGATCTCCGCGTACGCGAACGGCGCCGACTTCATCGACCTGTGCCGGGGCCCGCACGTGCCCTCGACGGGCCGGCTGGGCCACTTCAAGCTCACCCGCGTCGCCGGCGCCTACTGGCGGGGCGACGAGAAGCGGCCGCAGCTCCAACGCATCTACGGCACCGCATGGGAGTCGGCCAAGGCGCTGGCCGAGCACCTGCACCGCCTGGAAGAGGCCGAGCGACGCGATCACCGCAAGCTCGGCGCCGAGCTCGACCTGTTCTCGTTCCCCGACGAGATCGGCTCGGGGCTGCCGGTGTTCCACCCGAGGGGCGGGATCATCCGCCGGCTCATGGAGGACTACTCGCGCGAACGCCATGCGTCGGGCGGCTACGAGTTCGTCTACACACCCCACATCACCAAACGCGAGCTCTTCGAGATCTCGGGCCACCTGCAGTCGTTCGCCGACGGCATGTTCCCGCCCATGGAGCTCGACGGCGGGCACGAGTACTACCTGAAGCCGATGAACTGCCCGTTCCACATCCTCGTGTACCGGTCGCGCCAGCGGTCCTACCGCGAGCTGCCGATGCGACTGTTCGAGTTCGGGGCCGTCTACCGCTACGAGCTCTCGGGAGTGATCCACGGGTTGACCAGGGTCAGAGGGTTGACCATGGACGACTCGCACATCTTTTGCACGGCCGACCAGGTGCCCGACGAGCTCCGCTTCCTCTTGTTCTTCGTGCTGGACCTGTTGCGCGAGTTCGGGCTGAGCGACTTCCACCTGGAGCTCTCGACCCGGCCCGAGGACAAGGCCTTCGGGACCGACGAGGAGTGGGCCGTGGCCACCGAGGCGCTGCGGGTGGCCGCCCAGTCGGCCGAGCTCGAGCTCGTCATGGACGAGGGCGGCGGCGCCTTCTACGGCCCCAAGATCTCGGTGCAGGCGCGCGACGCCATCGGGCGGACCCACCAGATGTCGACGATCCAGCTGGACTTCCAGCTGCCCCAGCGCTTCGGGCTCGAATACGTGGGCGCCGACAACGGACGCCACCGGCCGGTGATGATCCACCGGGCCCTGTTCGGGTCGGTGGAGCGGTTCATGGCCATCCTCCTCGAGCACTACGCGGGGGCGCTGCCGACGTGGCTCATGCCCGAGCAGGTCCGGGTGCTGCCGGTGAAGGGGGACATCGAGCCGTATGCCAAGACGGTGGTGGCGCGGCTCGTCGCGGCCGGCCTCCGGGCGAGCGTGGAGGCGGCCGACTCGGGCGTCGGCGCCCGGGTGGCGCGGGCCAAGGTGCAAAAGATCCCCTACGTCTTGGTGGTGGGGGACAGCGACGTCGCAGCGACGACGGTCGGCGTGAACCGGCGCGGGTCGAACGATCCCGAGCGCGATGTCCCCCTCGACCGCTTCGTCGAAGACGTCGCGGCCGAGGTGGCCGCGCGTGGCGCGGGGCCCCAGCCCGAAGGGGTCGAACCGGGGGAGTGAGCGGGCTCGAACAGCTGTGGGCCGGCTGGCGCAACGAGTACGTGGTCGCGGTGACCGAGAAGGAGCGCTCGGGCACGACCGACGGCTGCGTCTTCTGTGCCATCGCGATGAGCGGGCCGCCGAGCGCCGACAACGGGATCGTGCACATCGGCCAGCACTGCTTCGCGGTGCTGAACGCCTACCCCTATGCGAGCGGGCACCTCCTCATCCTGCCGATCCGCCACGTCGAGGAGCTCGACAACCTGACCGAGGACGAGTCGGCCGAGTTGTGGGCGACGACGCGGGCCGCGCTCTCCGCGATCGGTCGGGCCTACTCGCCCGAGGGGGTCAACCTCGGGGCCAACCTCGGCCGGGCCGCCGGGGCCGGGATCCCGCGCCATCTCCACATGCACGCGGTGCCGCGCTGGTCCGGCGACACGAACTTCATGACGGCGGTGGCCGGGGTGCGGGTGCTCCCCGAACCGCTCAGCTCGGCGTGGGAGAAGCTCCACCGGGCCTGGCCCGGCTGACCGGACCGGTGAGCTCGGCCGGTTCCCCTACGGCTTGACGTCGTAGTGGTCGTGGGAGACCCGGAACCGCCCCCGCCCACTCGTGATCGCCCGCAGGTCGACGGCGTATCGGGACAGCTCGGCCGTCGGGACGAGCGCGGTGATCGTCTGCATGCCGTCCTCGGATCCGGTGCCCTGGACCCGGGCCCGCTTGGAGTGCAGGTCGCCGAGCACGTCGCCCTGGAGCTCGGCCGGCACCGTCACCGCGACCTGCGAGATCGGCTCAAGCACGATGCCGGCCGCCTTGTCGAGGGCCTCTCTGAACGCGAGCGCGCCGGCCATCTTGAAACTCATCTCGGACGAGTCGACCGAGTGGAACTTGCCGTCGTCACAGGTCACCGCGACATCGACGACCGGGTAGCCGAACTTGCCGCCCTGCTCCATCGCCTCGCGCACGCCCTTCTCGACGGCCGGGATGTACTGGCGGGGGATCGCGCCGCCGACCACCTTGTCGTTGAACTGGAACCCCTCGCCGCGACCGAGCGGCTCGACCAGCAGGTGCACGACCCCGTACTGGCCGTGGCCGCCCGTCTGCTTCTTATAGGTGCCGAGGGCCTCGGCACCCTGGCTGATCGTCTCGCGGTAGGGGACGATCACGTCCTCGCGCTCGACGTGGACCCCGTACTTGCGGGTCAGGCGCTCGAGGGTGATGGCCAGGTGGACCTCGCCGGCCGTGCCGAGCACGGTCTGGTGGGTCTCGTCGATCCGGGCGACCGAGATCGCCGGGTCCTCCTCGGCCAGGCGGTGGAGCGACGACATGAGCTTGTCCTCGTCGGCCCGCGAGCTCGGCTTCACCGCGGCCAGGAGCGCCGGCGGCTCGGGCTCGGGCATCTGGAACGAGACCGGCGAGCCCTTTGGTGCGAGCGTGTCCCCCGTTTTCGTGCCGGCCAACCGGGGCACCGCGACGAAGTCCCCCGCCACCGCCTCGGTGACCGGCGTCGTCGCGTGGCCGCGCAACAGCTCGAGCACGTGCAGCCGCTCCTCGGAGCGGGTGCGGGTGTTGACGAGGACGACGTCGGGGCGGATGGTGCCCGACACCACCTTGCAGAGCGATATGCGGCCGGCGTGCTGGTCCGACAGCGTCTTGCAGACGGTGAGCAGCGGCGGGCCGGCGGGGTCGCACGACACCTCGCTCAGGGTGTCACCGGCCTGCACCTCGACCGGGTAGTGGTGGTCGGCCGGTGGGGCGAGCTCGACCAGCAGCCCGGCCAGGCGGTCGATGCCGACGCCGGTGATCGCCGACGCGCACAGCACCGGGAAGACGCTGCCCGAGGCGATGCCCGACGCCAGCGCGCGCTCGAGCTCGGAGCGCTCGAGCGTCTCGCCCTCGAGGTAGCGGGTCATGAGGTCGTCGTCGCCGACCACGATGCCCTCGATCAGCTGTTCGTGGACCTCGTGCTCCTCGTCGACCAGCTCGTCTGGGATCGGGCCCTGGGTGCCCCGCACCGGCGGTGCCGACGAGGTGTCATAGGTGGTCGCGGTGTCGTCCAACAGGTCGATCACGCCTCGGAACGAGGTCTCGGACCCGATCGGGAGCTCGACCGGGGCGACGCCGGCGCCGAAGGCGGCGCGGATCTCGTTGAGCGCCCGGGCGAAGTCGGCCCGCTCGCGGTCGAGCTTCGTGACGACGATCATGCGGGGCAGCCCGAGCGCGGCGGCGGCGCGCCACGCGTCCATGGTCTGGGCCTGCACGCCGTCGGTTGCACTGACGACCACGATGGCGAGGTCGGTGACGGCGAGCGCGATGGCGAGCTCGGAGGAGAAGTCGGCATACCCCGGGACGTCGAGGACGTTGACCTTGATCCCCTCGAGCTCGAACGGCGCGATGGCGAGGGACACCGACAGCTGGCGCTGGGTCTCCTCGGGCTCGAAGTCGCAGACCGTCGTGCCCTTCTCGACCGAACCGAGCCGGGGGATGGTCCCGGTGACCGCCAACAGGGCCTCGGCCAGGGCGGTCTTGCCCGCCCCGTGGTGGCCGATCAAGCACACGTTGTGGATCGACGACGGCGACTTCGCCACGGCGCCCCTCCCTGGTCTCTCGTGCGGGTCTGGTTGCCCCGGGGCCGGTCGTGCCGGTTCCCGGTGCTGTGGCGCCGAGCTTACGTTCGGTGCTCGGGACCGCGCCTGGCCGACATCCGGCCGGCGGTTTTCGCTCTGACCGGGGGGAACGCGCGGCCCCCGGTGGTAGCGTCTAGCTGGCATGTTCGATGGTCGCTGGCGTGAGGCAGTTGACCGGAGCACGGCACCCGTCGGGGCCGCGTTGCAGCGGCACGGGATCTCCGCCGATGTGCTCACGGCAACCGGGTTGGTCTCAGCTGTCGCGACGGCATTCGCCGTCGCGACCGGCCACCTCCACATCGCCATCGTTCTCCTTATTCTTACGGGGCTGCACGACCTCTTGGATGGCCCGGTGGCCAAGGCCGGCGGGACCGCCTCGGTCCGGGGCGCCTTCTTCGACTCGGTGGCCGATCGCGTCTGCGACGCCGTGCTCATGGGCGGGGTCGCCTGGTACCTGATCTCGACGCACCGCGGCCACCTGACGCTCCTCCCGCTCGCGATCCTGGGAGTCACCACGCTCATCTCGTACCAGCGGGCCAAGGCCGAGGCGCTCGGCATCGACGCCAGGGGTGGCCTGATGGAGCGGGCCGAGCGGATGATCCTCCTCGGCATCGGCTTCTTCAGTGCGGCGATGCTCGTCCCGGACCTGTGCGTCCTGCTCGGCCTGACCTCGGCGACGGCCATCGGCCGCTTCGTCCGGGTGTGGCAGGCCGCCGAGGGACCGGGTCCGGCCCGGGTGGTGGCAGAACGCAGCTCGCGGACGCGGTGGCGCCAGGGTCGGGTCGACTCCCGGTGGCGCTCGTGGCGCGAGGGACGGGCCGCCGGCGAGCGGACCAGCCGGGCCGGCGAGCCGGTTGGCCGGTGGCGGGCCCGGCGCCGTGAGGCGCTGGCCAGCCGGAGCGGGCGGGTGCGCCGGGCGCGTGAGCGCAGGGTGCGCGCCGGTCGTTCGGGCTCGGGCACCAGCTCGTCCTGAGCTCGGTCCGAGCCATTCCGACTCGACCCAGGTCCCTTCGCCAGCGGGTCACCTACCGCACCTACACCGGGTTGGCGGCGTTCCTCCGTCGGGCCCCCGAGCCGGTCGCGCAGGTCGCGGCGGCGGCCGTCGCCCTCGGCATGCTCCAGCGACGCGGGATGGCGTCACGGATGCGGGTCGACCATCTCCGCCGGGTGCTCCGCGACATCTCGGGGAGCGAGCCCGACGAGAAGCTGGTCGCCCGCATGACCCGCCTGGCCTACCGGGGCTACGCGCGGTACTGGGTCGAGGGGGCCCGGCTGCCGCGGTTGTCACCCGAGCTCGTCCATGAGCGCATGTGGATGGAGGGGCTCGACAACCTGGCCAAACCCATGGCGGCCGGCGACGGCGTGGTGATGGCGCTTCCCCACATCGGCAGCTGGGAGTGGGGCGGGTCGTTCCTCGACGGCATCGGCTATCACATGACCGCGGTCGCCGAGGTCTTGGAGCCCGAGGACCTCTTCGAGTGGTTCATCGAACAGCGCCGGGCTATGGGCCTGACCATCGTGCCCTTGGACGCAGAGGCGAGCGGCGTCCTCATCAAGACGCTGCGCAACGGCGGGCTCGTCGGGCTCCTGTGTGACCGTGACCTCGTGGGCAACGGCATCGAGGTCGAGTTCTTCGGCGAGACGACCACGTTCCCCGGTGGCCCGGCCACCCTGGCCCTGCGAACCGGCGCGACCCTCATCACGGCGGCCGTCTACAGCGGGCCCGGCAAGATGCACCACGCCATCATCTCGGGGCCGATCGACACGACGCGGCAGGGCTCGATGCGCGCCGACGTCGGCCGGCTCACCCAGGAGATCGCGCGGCACTTCGAGGACTACATCCGGCGCACCCCCGAGCAATGGCACATGTTCCAGCCCAACTGGCCGAGCGACCGCGAGGCCGAGCAGGCCCGCCGGTCCCGCTGAGCGCGACGTGCGGATCGCCATGGTCTCCCCCTATGACCTGTCGGTCCACGGCGGCGTGCAGGGACAGGTCTCGGGCCTCGCCGTCGCGCTGCGGGCCATGGATCACGACGTCGTGGTCGTGACCCCCGGGCGCCCCGTCGGTGACGACGGCCGCGGCATGGTCAGGGTCGGCGGGTCCGTTGGTGTCCGGGCCAATGGGTCCGTCGCGCCGGTGTCGATCTGGCCGACCGCCGCCGCCCGAGCCGCACGGGTGATGGGTCGGCCGGGCATCGACGTGGTCCACCTGCACGAGCCGCTGGCCCCCGTCGTCAACTACGGGTGTCTGCTCGCGGCCCGCCAGCCGATCGTCGGCACCTTCCACCGCAACGGAGGGAGCAAGCTCTACCGGGCCCTCGGCCCGGCGGCGCGCTGGGCGGCCCGTCGCCTCGCGGTGGCCTGCGCGGTCTCGGACTCGGCGAGGGACAACGCGTCGTCGCTCGGCGTCGACTTCGAGGTGCTCTTCAACGGCGTCGATGTGGAACGCTTCGCGACGGGGGTCCCGACGCCGACGTCGGGGCCGACGGTGCTGTTCGTCGGGCGCCACGAGCCCCGCAAGGGATTGGCCGTCCTGTTGGAGGCGTTCTCGGCGCTGCACCGGCCGGCCGTCTTGTGGGTGGCCGGAGAGGGCCCGGAGACCGAGGCACTGCGCCGCCGCTACCCGGCATCCCCGACGCTGCACTGGCTCGGGGCGATCAGCGAGGATGAGAAGGTCTCCCGGCTGGCCGGCGCCGACGTGTTCTGCGCGCCGTCGCTCGGTGGCGAGTCGTTCGGGATGGTCCTGCTGGAGGCCATGGCCGCGGGTTGCGCGCTGGTCGCGTCCGACATCGACGGGTACCGGGATGTGGCCGAGGGTCTGGCCCGCCTCGTCCCGCCCGCCGACCCGGCGGCCCTCGCCGATTCACTCGGCGAGGCGCTGGCGGACTCCGAGGCGAAGCGGGGTTTGTCCTCCGAAGCGGCGCTGGCCGCCGGGCGGAGCAGGGCCGAAGAGTGGTCGATGGGCCGCTTGGCCCGCCGCTACGTCGAGATCTACCAACGGGTCCTGGCCGACGCACCGGCCCGGGGTGGCTCCGCGCCGACGGTAGCCTGAGCCCTCATGGCGGATTCCGGCCAGCCCCGTAGCCCGGGCAACGAACCCGGTGGTGGGGGAGGGTCGCGACCCGGCGGCTCGTCCGGACGCCGCCGGCGCCGCGGCGGCAGGGGCCGTTCCGGTCAGGGACAAGGTCAGGGACAAGGTCAGGGACAAGGTCAGGGACAAGGACAAGGTCAGGGACAAGGACAAGGTCAGGGACAAGGACAGAGGAGCCAGTCGTCCGGCTCGGCGCAGGGAGCCCAGAACGGCCCGAAGACCTCCGGCAACCGCAACGGCCGGGCCCGCGCATCGGGTGGCGGCGGTGGTTCGGGTAATCGGTCGGCCAACAGCGGCGGTGGGGGCAACCGATCGGGCAACAACCGATCGGGCAACAACCGCTCGAGGAACCGGTCCGCCGCATCCGGTGGCGGCCAGCGGAATTCGGGCCAGCGCCGGGAGCAGTTGGCGCCGGTCGAGGCCCCGGTTCGCCGGGAGGCTGCGGTCGCCCACGGGGCGCCGCCTCTCGTCGACGCCCGTGACGTGCGGGCCAACAGGCGCCGGGCGCGCCGGATCAGCCTGGTCGCGGCGGCAGCTCCGGCCGTCATTGTCGGTGCCGTGCTCGCAGCGGCCGTGTCGCCCGTCGCCGGCGGGGCCGGGCTGGTGGTGGTGCTGGTCTTGGTAGCGCTGATCATTCCCCGCATGGCGACGGCCGTCGCGCTCCGCGTGGTTCTGGCTCGGCCGGTGCGCGACGACGAGCTACCCCGGTTGCAGAACCTGGTCGACGGTCTCTGTCCCACCTTCGGGGTGCGCCGTCCGACCCTCATGGCCGTCGATGACGAGATACCCAACGCGTGCTCCCTCGGCATCGGGCCCGATCGCGGCGTGCTGGTGGTGACCACCGGGCTCGAAGCGGCACTCGACCTCACCCAGATGGAGGGCGTGGTCGGCCACGAGCTCTCCCACCTCAAGCGCGACGACACGTTGGTCTCATCTGTCGCCGTCACGGTGCTCGCCCCGGTGATCTGGTTGACCGGGGGAGACCACTTCTTGCATCGTGCGCTCGGTCGCGGGCGCGAGCTGCGGGCCGACCAGGTGGCCGTGACGGCCGTCCGGTACCCGCCCGGGCTCTGCGACGCCCTCCGCCGATTCGCCGAGAGCGGATCGCCGCGAACTGGGTCGGTCTTCACAGGCCGGCGGTGGGCGATGTCGCGGTGGCTCTGGATCGACCCGGCGGTCGGCGATCGCGACGCCGAGACGATGGGCGACCTCGACCTCACCTCGGTCAGGATCAACGCGCTGGCCGAGCTGTAGGTCGCGCAGCCGGTACCCCGTGCGGCCGGCGGCTAATCGTCCCGGTGCACGGTGTCGGGCGAGAACGCCGGGACGCACACCGAGACGTAGTGGGCCCCGCCCTCGGCCGGCGTGGAGTACCGCACCCATTCGCCTGCCGCGATCTGCACGGCCTGGCCGCCCGTCACGGTGAACGTGCCCTCCTCGGTCTCGACGGACAGCTCGCCCGACAGCACGACCGTGTACTCGTCGAACTCGGGGGTTTGGCCGGGCTCGGACCAACCCGTCGGGCTCTGCATCACCGCGACCGAAACCGAGGGGTTCTCGGTGGCCACCCTTCCGACGAACTCGGCGATCTGCTTCGGCGGGGTACCGGGGGACTCGATGACGAACGGGGCGGGGATCAGGTGAGCCATGGCGCCAGTCTCGCTCCGCCGGCGCGGTTGGTTGCAACCCGGCACCTTCGAGTTGGCGAATCGACCGGATCTATGGTTGTCCTCGATACCGGTGTGGGGCGGGCGCAGCTCGACCACCGGGCGTCGGTCACGTTCGAGGGGATTCCATGGAGCAAGCGCTGGTCCCGTTCACCGTCGCCATCAGTGATGCCGATCTGAGCAACCTCGTCGACCGCCTGCACCGAACCCGCTGGCCCGAGGCCGAGCCGGTCGCCGACTGGTCGCAGGGGGTGCCGCTCGACTACCTCCAGTCCCTCTGCGCGTACTGGGCCGACGGCTACGACTGGCGCGCCCGGGAGGCTCGCATCAACGCGTTCGCACAGTTCAAGACCTCCATCGATTCGTTGGGCGTGCACTTCCTCCATGTGCGCTCGCCCAACGCGGACGCGCTGCCGCTCGTCCTCACCCACGGGTGGCCCGGATCGATCGTCGAGTTCATGGATGTGATCGGCCCGTTGACCGACCCCGCCGCGCACGGCGGCGACCCCGCCGACGCCTTCCACGTGGTCTGCCCGTCTCTCCCCGGCTACGGGTTCAGCGACAAGCCGACCGCCACCGGGTGGGGAGTCGAGCGGATCGGTCAGGCCTGGGCGGAGCTCATGGCCCGGCTCGGCTACGACCGCTACGGCGCCCAGGGCGGGGACTGGGGCGCCGCGGTGACGACCAACATCGGACTGACCGACCCCGAGCATGTGGCCGGCATCCATCTCAACATGGTGACGGCGCGGCCCAACGCGGAGGACTTGGCGGACCTCACCGATTCCGAGCAAGCCAGCATCGCGTCGCTCCAGCACTACCAGGACTGGGACTCGGGCTACTCCAAGCAGCAGTCGACGCGGCCCCAGACCGTCGGATACGCCTTGGCGGACTCGCCGGCCGGGCAGTGTGGGTGGATCCTCGAGAAGTTCTGGTCGTGGACCGACACCGACGGCGACCCGGTGGCTGCGCTCGGGGCCGACCGGATCCTGGACAACGTGATGTTGTACTGGCTCTCGGGGACCGCAGCATCGTCGGCCCGCCTGTACTGGGAGAGCTTCCGCCGCGGACGCAGCGGGACCGTCGAGGTGCCGACCGGGGTGTCGATCTTCCCGAAGGAGATCTTTCGGGCCTCGAGACGCTGGGCCGAGCGGCAGTTCACCGACATCCGCCAGTGGCACGAACTCGACGCAGGCGGACACTTCGCGGCTTTCGAACAGCCCGAGACGTTTGTCGACGAGATCCGGTCGTTCTTCCGCCTGGTCCGCTGATCCATGGCCACCAGAACGGGCCAGTTCCCTTCGGAAGGGAACCTGGCCAGGGTCGGTAGGATTGAGCCATGACAGAACACTCCGACTCCAGCGCTCAGACCGGCACCTTTGCGGTGAAGCGCGGCCTGGCAGACATGCTGCGGGGTGGGGTGATCATGGACGTCGTCACGGCGGACCAGGCCAAGGTGGCCGAGGACGCCGGTGCGGTGTCGGTGATGGCGCTCGAGCGGGTCCCGGCCGACATCCGACGCGACGGTGGGGTGGCCCGGATGAGCGACCCCGCCCTGATCGAAGCGATCCAAGAGGCCGTCACAATCCCGGTCATGGCCAAGGCCCGGATCGGCCACTTCGCCGAGGCGCAGATCCTCGAGGCACTGCAGGTCGACTACATCGACGAGAGCGAGGTCCTCACCCCCGCCGATGAGGCCCACCACATCGACAAGTGGCCGTTCACCATCCCGTTCGTCTGCGGGGCCACCAACCTGGGCGAGGCCCTGCGCCGCATTTCCGAGGGCGCGGCCATGATCCGCTCGAAGGGCGAGGCCGGGACCGGCAACGTCGTCGAGGCGGTTCGGCACCTCCGATCCATCCTGGGCGACATCCGCCGGCTGACCCAGGCCGACAGCGCCGAGCAGTACGGATGGGCCAAGCAGCTCGGCGCGCCCATCGGTCTGGTGCAGGAGATCGCGCGCACCGGCCGGCTCCCGGTGCCGCTGTTCTGCGCCGGCGGCCTCGCGACGCCGGCCGACGTGTCGCTCGTGATGCAGCTCGGTGCCGAGGCCGTGTTCGTCGGCTCGGCCATCTTCAAGAGCGATGACCCGGCTCGCCGGGCCAGGGCGATCGTCGAGGCGGCCGCGCACTTCGCCGACGCAGAGCACGTGGCCAAGGTCAGCCGTGGTCTCGGCGAGGCGATGCGGGGCGAAGGGCCGGGAACGCTCACCGAACACTTTGCCGATCGCGGTTGGTAACCGCGACGCGGTGTCGGTGGTGACGATCGGCGTGTTGGCCCTGCAAGGCGACGTCCGCGAGCACCTGGCCGCGCTCGGCCAACTCGGTGTGACCGGGCGCCCGGTTCTGACCGAGCGCGATCTCGACGGGCTCGAGGGCCTCGTCCTTCCCGGTGGCGAGTCGACCACGTTGTCGCTCCTGCTGGCGTCCTCGGGGCTCTTCGACCCGGTGGCCGCGGTGATCGGTGCCGGCCTGCCGGTGTTTGGCACCTGTGCCGGGTTGGTGCTGTTGGCGAGAGAGGTGCGCGGCGGACGGCCCGACCAGCGGGGATTCGGCGTGCTCGACTGCGCCGTGCGGCGCAACGGCTACGGGCGCCAGACCGAGTCGTTCGAGACCACCGTGGAGCTGTCGGCGGGGCCGAACGAGCCGAGCGGGTCGATGCCGGCCATCTTCATCCGAGCGCCGTTGATCGAAGAGGTGGGCACCGACGTCGAGGTCCTGGCCCGGGCGTCCACGCCCGGGACCGGGGAGTTGCGCCCGGTCGTGTGCCGGCAGGGGTCGGTGCTCGCCTCGGCGTTCCACCCCGAGCTCACCGCCGACCGGCGGCTCCACCAACTGTTCTTGGCCATGGTCGAACGGGCGGCGGTGGATCGCAGGGAGCCATCGGGCGTCGCCGGCTGAGCGCCGGGCACCGAGAAGAAGAAGGAGAGAGCGATGTCGGGTCACTCCAAGTGGGCGACCACCAAGTACCGCAAGGGGGCGCAGGACGCGGCCCGGGCGAAGCTGTTCGCGAAGTTGATCCGCCTGGTCGAGGTCGCGGCCCGCGAGGGCGGCAGCGACATGACCGCCAACGCGTCGCTCCGCACCACATACCAGAAGGCCCGGGAGGCCTCGGTCCCGATGGACACGATCGAGCGGGCCATCAAGCGGGGCACCGGTGAGCTCGAGGGGGTCCGGTATGAGTCGGTCAACTACGAGGGCTACGCGCCGAGTGGTGTCGCCGTCATCGTCGAGACTCTGACCGACAACCGGAACCGGACCGGCGCCGATGTCCGGAACCTGTTCAGCCGCAACGGTGGCTCGCTTGCCGAGCCCGGCGCGGTGAGCTGGCAGTTCGAGCGCAAGGGGGTCGTCGTCGTGTCCAACGGCGACGAGGAGCGGGTCATGGAGGTGGCCACCGAGGCCGGCGCCGAGGACCTGACCCAGGACGGCGGCAACTTCGTCGTGACGTGTGCCCCCAACGACCTGAACGCCGTGAAGACGGCGTTGGAGGAGGCCGGGCTGTCGATCGAGTCGGCCGAGTTGTCCTTGGAGCCATCCTCGACGGTCGCGATCGAGGACGAGAGCGACGCGAAGAAGGTGCTCCGGCTCCTCGAAGCCATCGACGACCACGATGACGTCCAGGCGGTCCACGCCAATTACGACATCTCCCACGAGGTCCTGGCCGCCTTCTACGGCTGACCCGCAGTCCGCGTCTCGGCGGACCCGTCGCGCTAACGTCGAACGCGTGTTCGTCCTCGGCGTCGACCCTGGCCTGTCCCGGTGCGGGTACGGCCTGGTCGCCCGGACCGGAGACCGCAGCGGGACCCTGTCGGCGGTGTCCGCCGGGGTGATCGAAACCGACCCCGACGTGCCCACACCGCAGCGGCTCTTCACCCTCCAGAGCGAGCTGCGGGCGCTGATGGCCGAGTTCGGACCCGACGTGGTGGCCGTCGAGCGGGTGTTCTTCCAGGTGAACGCAAAGACCGCCGTGTCGGTCTGCCAGGCCAGCGGGCTGGCCCTCTCGGCGGGGGCCGAACGGGGCTGCGAGGTCGTGCAGTACACCGCCAACGAGGTGAAGCTGGCGGTGGCCGGCTACGGGAGCGCGACCAAGGACCAGGTGCAGCGCATGGTGGCGTCGGTCCTCGGTCTGGCCACGCCGCCGAGCCCACCCGACGCCGCCGACGCCCTCGCGTTGGCGGTCTGCCATATCCATACGGCCGGCCTGCGCCGGGCGGTGGCGTCGTCGTCGGCCGGACTGGGGGGTGGGGCGTGATCGGATCGTTGCGCGGGACGTTCGCAGCACGACCGGGGGAGTCCGAGGTGATCGTCGAAGTGGCCGGGGTCGGCTATCGCATGACGGTGTCGACGCCGACCATGGCATCGCTCGGCCAAGTCGGTGCCGAGGTGTACCTCCACGTCCACACCCACGTCCGCGAGGACGCCATCATCTTGTACGGGTTCCTCCACGACGACGAGCGGCGGTGCTTCGAGGTCCTGCTCGGCGCGCATGGCGTCGGCCCCGCCCTTGCGCTGGCCATCTTGTCCCAGCTCTCGCCGGCCGCACTCACGACCGCCCTGCTGGAGGAGGACGCGAGCGCTCTGTGCACCGTCCCCGGTGTCGGACGCAAGACGGCGGCCCGGTTGCTGATCGACCTGAAGAGCCGGCTCGACCTGCCCGACTTCTCCATCTCCGGCCCGATCGGCTCGACCGACCCGGTCGGCCAAGCCCGTGCCGAGGTGCGGGCGGCCCTGGTCGAGCTCGGCTATGGCCCCGACGAGATCCGTGGTGCGCTCGAGCGCGTCGGTCCCGACGACGACCGTGACGGCGGCGTCGAGGAGCTGCTCCGAGGGGCGTTGCAAGAGCTCGCGTCGAGATGACCACCAGCGCGCGCCGAGAGGTGCTCGGCGACGGAGCCGCCCGGCCGCTCGACCCGACGCCGAGCGTCCCCGAGGAGATCGAGGAGGCGGGGCTCCGGCCCCGCACGCTCGACGAGTTCATCGGCCAGGGCCAGCTGGTCGAGCACCTCCGGATCGTGCTCGAGGCGGCGGTCCAGCGGGGCAAGCCCGTCGACCACCTCCTGTTCGCCGGCCCGCCCGGCCTTGGCAAGACCTCCCTCGCCGGCATCGTCTCGGCCGAGCTCGGCGTCGGGCTGCGGGTCACGTCGGGCCCGGTGCTCGTACGTGCGGGCGACCTGGCCTCGCTGCTCACCGATCTCCACGAGGGCGATGTCCTGTTCATCGACGAGATCCACCGGATGAGCCGATCGGTCGAGGAGATCCTGTATCCGGCCATGGAGGACTCGAAGCTCGACTTCTTGATCGGGAAGGGTCCGACCGCCCGCTCGATCCGCCTCGATGTGCCCCACTTCACCCTCATCGGGGCGACCACGCGGACGGGGCTGGTGTCGAGCCCGCTGCGGGACCGATTCGGCTTCATCGGCCGCCTCGACCTGTACGCGACGCAGGATCTCGAGGCGATCGTGCTCCGGTCGGCCCGGATCCTCGGCGTCGACATCGATGCCGACGGGGCGTTGCGGATCGCCGGCCGCTCGCGGGGCACGCCCCGCATCGCCAACCGGCTGCTCCGCCGGGTCCGCGACTTCGTCGAGGTACGCGGCGATGGGGTGATCACCGGGGAGACCGCCGAGCGGGGGCTGGCCCTCTTCGGCATCGACGAGCTCGGACTGGACAAGGTGGACCGGGCGATCCTCGACGCGCTGTGCCGCCGGTTCGCCGGTCGCCCGGTCGGGCTGACCACCCTGGCCCAGTGCGTGGGGGAGGAGACCGACACCTTGGAGGACGCCTACGAGCCCTTCCTCCTCCAGCAGGGCCTGATCCAGCGCACGCCCCGGGGTCGTGTCCCGACCCAACGGGCGTGGTCCCATCTCGGGTTGATCGCCGACGAGGCCGCCCTGTTCTGAGGCGGCCCGCCGGGGTTGCCCGCGATGGCGACCGGCCCGGTTGACCAGCGCCTTCGCCGCCGGTGCCGAACGGCCGCGCCGAGGGCTCGATGGTCCGAGACCCGGTGACCCGACCGAGGGCCGATCGGGGACCTGGACTAGGGTGGCCGTTTTGCGCGGGTCCGAACCCGGTACGCACACCAAGGACGCCACACGTGGACCACCTGCTCAGCCTGACGACGACGCTGCTCGCCGCGACCACCACGACCAAGAAGTCGTCGAGCAGCGCGACGTTCTTGATCTTCATCGTGATCGTGGTCGGCGCGCTCTATTTCTTGTTCCTCCGACCAAACCAGCAGAAGGCCAAGAAGGCCCGCCAGGACAACTCCAGCATCGCGGTCGGTGACCGGGTGGTGACCATCGGCGGGATCGTCGGCCGGATCGAGGAGCTGCAGAACGACCGTGTCGTCCTGCTCACCGGGAACGCGTCGGCCGACGCGGACGTCGACGAGCAGCCCACCAGGCTCGTGATGTTGCGCACGGCGATCGCCCGCAAGATGGTCGACCCGACCCCCATGCCCGAGGTCGACGACGATGAGGACGACGACGAGCACGACCACGTCGAATCGGATGACGCCTCGGACACCGGGAAGGCCGAGGGGGAAACTGGGGCATGAGCCCGCCGACCCGCTCGCAGACCCGACGGCCGCGAGCCCTGGTCGTCAGTCTCATCCTTGTGGTCGGCATCGCCTTCGGAGCGCTCGCCGGGACGCTCGTGGCCCGCTGGTCGCCCCGTCTCGGCCTCGACCTGGCCGGTGGGTTCTCGGTCGTCTACAAGCCGTCCCACCCGACGACCAAGGCCAACCTCAACGAGGCCGTCTCGATCCTGGACAACCGGGTCAACGGCATCGGGGTGAGCGGGGCCACCGTCGCGACGCAGGGCGATCAGATCGTCGTCCAGGTCCCCGGCGTGAAGGACCCCAACGAGATCTTGAAGACGATCGGCCAGACGGCCCAGCTCCTGTTCCGCCCGACCCTCTGCTACGCCGGGCCGTACGCGCAGGCGACCGAACAGAAGAAGGGGCAGAAGGCGAAGAAGATCATCAGCCCCGGTCCGCTGCCGGCCGGGTGTACCTCCCAGTATCAGCTGGTGACCGCGAACCTGGTCGGGAGCGCCACCAGCACGAACGGCGTCAGCTACAACGTGCAGCCCGATCCGGTTCTCTCGGCCTACCCGTCGACCACGCCCGCAAAGGATGCCGCCAACAAGGTGGTGCTCCTCCCCGGGACCGCCGCCTCGGGCGGGCTGCGCTACCTGGCCGGCCCGGCCCAGTTGACCGGGCACATCGTGAAGTCGGCCACAGCCACCCTTTCGACAACCCAGGGATGGGTGGTCGACGTCGCCCTCACCAGCAGCGGGGGGAAGGCGTGGGACACCATGGCGTCCAAGTACTTCCACGAGATCATCACGATCGAACTCGACGGGGTCGTCCAGTCGGCGCCGTTGACCCTGCCCAACCAGAGCACATTCACGGGTTTCAACAACAACGTCGAGATCTCGGGCAAGTTCACCGACCAGTCGGCCCACAACCTCGCCATCGCCCTCAACTACGGCACGCTCCCGATCCGGCTGGTCGAGCTGACCACCCAGACCGTCACGCCGACCCTCGGGCGCTCGTCGCTCGACGCCGGCCTCGGCGCCGGCCTGGCCGGGCTGATCCTGGTCCTCTTGTACACGATCTTCTATTACCGGATCTTGGGCATCGTGGTAGTGAGCGGCCTCGCCGTCACCGGTGCGCTGCTGTGGTCCATCATCTCGGCCCTCGGCCACACAAGCGCGGCGCCGAGCTTCGACCTGGCCGGTGTCACCGGCATCATCGTGTCGATCGGGATCACCGTCGACTCGTACATCGTCTATTTCGAACGATTAAAAGACGAGACACGCGCGGGCAGAACCGTGCGAACGAGCGTCGACCGCGGATTCAAGAGCGCGTTCCGAACCGTGCTGGCGGCGGACTTCGTGTCGTTGCTGGCGGCCGTGCTCCTCTACTGGCTGGCCGTCGGCGAGGTGAAGGGGTTCGCCTTCTTCCTCGGGCTGTCCACGATCCTCGACGTCGGCGTCACCTACTTCTTCACCCGGCCGCTGGTCTTCCTCCTCGGCCGTAGCGAGCGCCTGACCCAGGCGCGCGGCATCGGCATCGCCCGCGGCCTGGCCATCGGGGCGGGGGCCGACTCGTGAGCCCCGTCGAACGGCGCGACGACCGCCTCCGGAACGTGGAGATCCCCAACCGCCTGGTCGACGACCGCGACCAGCCCGACGGCCTCGAGGTCGAAGACGTTGGGGAGCTCGAGGACGAGTTCGAGGACGAAACCGAGTTCGAGGACGAGGGTGAGTTCGAGGACGACGACGTTCGCGCCGGGAAGCGGAGGGCGGCATCGGGCTCGGGGTCCGGATCGGGCGGAGGCTCCCCGCTCAAGACGCTGCTGCGCCTGTACCGGGGCCAGACCTCGTTCGACTTCGTCGGGCGGCGCCGGTGGTGGTTCCTCCTCTCGAGCGTGATCATCGTGGCCGGGTTGATCTCCTTCGGCTTCCGGGGTTTCAACTTCGGCATCGACTTCAAGGGCGGGGAGTCCTGGGAGGTGTCCGCCACCGGCGTGTCACAGGCCACCGTGGTGAAGGCGGTCGAGGCGGCCGGCCTCACCCAGCCGGTCGTGGAGATCCTGGGCGGCAAGACGATCGAGGTGCAGGCGGATCTCAACTCGCGGTCGGCGGGCGACCGCACGGCCATCGAACGCCGGGTCATTACGGCACTGCAGAAGTTCGCCGGGCCGGGTCAGGAGGTATCGAGAGACACCGTCGGGCCGACCTGGGGCAGCCAGGTGACCGAGCACGCGCTGATCGCACTCATCGCGTTCTTCATCACCGTGGGCATCTACATCAGCCTCCGGTTCGAACCGAAGATGGCCGCGGCGGCCTTCGCCGCGCTCGTGCACGACCTCCTCGTCGCGGCGGGCGTCTATTCGTTGGTCGGATTCCAGGTGACCCCCGACACCGTCGTCGCGATCCTGACCATCCTCGGGTACTCCCTCTACGACACCGTGGTCGTGTTCGACCGGGTCCGGGACAACGCCCGGGGCCTCGGCGCGTCGGGTCGCATGACGTACTCCGAGATGGTCAACCTCTCCATGAACCAGACCCTGGCCCGGTCGATCAATACGTCGCTCGTCGCCATCCTGCCGGTGCTGGCGGTCCTGTTGATCGGCGCAGAGCTCCTTGGTGCGGTCACACTCCAGAACTACGGGCTGGCCCTGTTCGTCGGGCTCTTGAGCGGTGCCTATTCGTCGATCTTCATCGCCTCGCCGATCTTGGCCATGATGAAAGAGCGCGAGTCGCGCTACACGGTGATCCGTCAACGGCTGAGCTCGCGCACCGATCGCGGCGGCGTGCTGACGCCCGCCACGGCCGCACTGCTGGCCGGCCAGGCCAGCGGAGGGGCGAGGAAGGCCGCGGGGGGCCGAGCCGGGCGGCCGGGCCCGATCCGGCCGGGGGCGGCGCGAGCGAGGGCGACGGCCGGCGGGGGACCGCAGGGCCGTGCACCCGGGGCCGTCGACGGCGCCGGGACTGCCACGGCCGGGGGCCAGACGCGACCGGGTCCGGGCGGGGCTCGACGCCCGCCGCCGCGGGCGCGCAAAGGCGGCAAACGGGGCGGCAAGCGGCGGTAGCCGGGGCGAAAAGGCCCTGCTCGCGGCCTCGATGGAGTGTCTGGGGCGAGAGGGCGTCGACTAGCGTAGGGAAATGGTGAGCCTGGCCCGGGTTCCCGCCCCGGACACCGAAACCGCGGCGCTCGACGAGCTACTCGCGCCCGTGCTGGAGGCGCTCGCGGTCCACCGGCCCGACGAGGACGTCGCCCTGGTCATCGACGCCGGCCGGACGGCCGCCGAGGCCCACGCCACCCAGGTCCGCCGGTCCGGCGAGCCCTACGTCACCCACCCGGTGGCCGTCGCCACGATCGTCGCCCGGCTCGGCCTCGACGCACCCACCGTCGCGGCGGCGCTCCTCCACGACGCCGTCGAGGACACCAATGTGACGTTGCGGGCGATCGAGGACCGGTTCGGCCCGACCGTCGCCCGGGTCGTCGACGGGGTGACCAAGCTCGACCGGCTGCAGTTCGACTCGAAGGAAGCCCAGCAGGCCGCCACCATCCGCAAGATGCTCATCGCGATGGCGAGCGACTGGCGGGTGCTCCTCATCAAGCTGGCCGACCGTTTGCACAACATGCAGACCCTCGCCGTGATGCCGGAGTGGAAGCAGCGCCGCACGGCCCAAGAGACCCTCGACGTCTACGCGCCCCTAGCCCACCGGCTCGGGATCCAGCAGGTGAAGTGGCAGCTGGAGGACCTGGCCTTCGCGACGCTCTATCCGAAGCGCTACGCCGAGATCGAGCAGATGGTGGCGACGCGGGCCCCCCAGCGCGAGGACCTGCTCGCCCGGGTGATGGTGGCGGTGCGCGAACGCCTCGATGCCGCCGGCGTGCCGGTCGAGGTGACCGGGCGACCGAAGCACCTCTGGAGCATCTACGAGAAGATGGTCGTCCGGGGCCACGAGTTCGACGACATCCACGACCTGGTCGGCATCAGGGTGGTGGTCGAGGCGGAGAAGGACTGCTGGGCCGCGTTGGGTGCGATCCACGCGATCTGGCCGCCCGTCCAGGGCCGGTTCAAGGACTACATCAACACCCCGAAGTTCAACCTCTACCAGTCTCTACACACGACGGTCATCGGCCTCGACGGCAAGCCGATCGAGGTCCAGGTGCGCACCGAGGAGATGCACCGCCGGGCCGAGTACGGGATCGCGGCTCACTGGGGCTACAAGGAGCACGGCGACTCCTCGGGTGAGATCGCGTGGATGCAGCGGATCGCCGACGTCGACCAGGAGACGAACGACCCGGTCGAGTTCTTGAAGGCGCTGAAGTTCGACCTCGAGCAAGACGAGGTCTACATCTTCACGCCCAAGGGCCGCGTGATCTCGCTGCCCGCGCTGTCGACGCCGGTCGACTTCGCGTATGCCATCCACACCGATGTTGGCCACCGCTGCATCGGGGCCCGGGTGAACGGCCGGCTGGTGCCGCTCGACACCCAGCTGTCCTCCGCCGACACCGTCGAGATCTTCACGTCGAAGTCGCCGTCGGCCGGACCGTCGCGCGACTGGCTCCAGATCGTCGCCTCGTCGCGGGCCCGCAACAAGATCCGCCAGTGGTTCAGCCGGGAGCGCCGGGAGGACGCGATCGAGAACGGCCGCGAGGACCTGACCAAGGCGCTCCGCCGGGGCGGCATGCCGCTGCAGAAGGTGCTCGGGTCGGCCGCGCTCACCGCCGTCGCCGAGTCGATGAACCTCGCCGACGTCGAGGCGCTGTACGCGGCGATCGGCGAACACCAGGTGTCGTCCCAGTCGATCGTCCAGCGGCTGGCCCGGGAGCTCCGGGGCGGCGAGGAGGAGCAGCTCCCGACGACCGCCGCGCTCGGCGTGCGTCGGCCCCGGGAGGGTCACCGGTCGACCGCGGGCGTCTACGTCGAGGGGCTCGACGACGTCATGGTGCACCTGGCCCGGTGCTGCACCCCGGTGCCGGGCGACGAGATCGTGGGCTTCGTGACCCAGGGCCGCGGCGTGTCGGTGCACCGCTCGGACTGCTCGAACGCCATGGCCCTCGGCCGGCGCTCCGAGGAGCGGCTCATCGAGGTCGAGTGGGACCGGGGGAGCGAGGGCATCTTCTTGGCCACCGTCGAGGTGCTGGCCTTCGACCGCTCCCGCCTGCTCGCCGACGTGAGCCGGGTGGTGTCCGAGCACCACCTGAACATCGTGGCCGCCCGGACCATCACGACCCCGGACCGGGTCAGCCGGATGGCCTTCGACGTGGAGCTGGCCGACCCGACCCACCTGCAGTCGCTCGTCAGCTCGCTGAAGTACCTCGATGGCGTCTTCGACGCCTATCGGCAGCTCCCCGGCAAGCGTCCGTGAGCCGGCAAGAGGCACCGGCCGGGCCGCCGCGCGCCCCGAGGGGGACCCACGACGTGCTGTGGCCCGAGTCGGCCCGCTGGCAGGCCTTCGTCTCGGTGTTCACCGAGCTGGTCGAGTCGGCCGCCTACGGAGGGGTCCAGACCCCGATGATCGAGGACGCGGCGGTCTTCCGCCGGGGCATCGGCGAGTCGAGCGACGTCGTCGGCAAGGAGATGTACGAGTTCGAGGACCGTGACGGCTCCATGCTGGCGTTGCGGCCCGAGGGCACGGCGTCGGTCGTCCGGGCCTATCTCCAGCACCGCCCGAGGTTGCCGTGGAAGGCCTGGTACGTGACGCCGATGTTCCGTCACGAGCGCCCCCAGGCCGGCCGGTACCGCCAGCACCACCAGGTCGGCATCGAGGTGCTGGGGTCGGTCGACCCCGACGTCGACGTCGAGGTGATCTGGGTGGCCGACCGGTTCTTCTCGACCCTCGGCCTCAGCCACTACACGCTCTCGATCAACTCCATGGGCGACGCGACGTGCCGCCCGGCCTACATCGAGGCGCTCCGCGAGTTCCTGCGGGCCCACGCCGACGAGCTCTGTGAGGACCACCGCCAGAGGATCGACGCCAACCCGATGCGGGTGCTCGACTGCAAGCGGCCCGAGTGCGTCTCGGTGACCGAGGAGGCGCCTCGCATCGTCGATCACCTGTGCGAGGACTGCGCCGCCCACTTCGCCCGGGTCAGGGAGGGGCTTGAGGCGCTCGGGATCGGGGCCATGCTCGACCACCGGCTGGTGCGGGGCTTCGACTACTACACCCGCACCACCTTCGAGTTCCGGTCCCTCGCCATCGAGGCATCACAGAACGGGATCGGCGGGGGCGGTCGCTACGACGGGCTGGCCGAGGCAATGGGTGGCCCGTCGACGCCGGGCGTCGGCTTCGGGATCGGGATCGAACGGGTGCTCATCGCGTGCGACGGCGACGACTGCTTCCCCGCCTCCCCGGCGGCGCTCGATGCCTATGTCGTCGACCTCGTGGACGGGAACGCGGCCCGGGATCTGAGCGTGGAGCTGCGCGACGCCGGGCTCCGGGTCGATCGCGGGTTCGAGCAGCGCTCCCTGAAGGCCCAGCTCAAGGGCGCGGATCGGTCGGGCGCGCTGGCCGCGCTCATCATCGGGCCCGACGAGGCCGCGGCGAACTCGGTGTCGCTGCGGCCGCTGCGGGGCAACGGGGAGCAGCGCCTCGTGCCGAGAACCGAGATCGCAGACGCCCTGCGCGCGTTGCGCAAGGACACGTCGTGAGCACCGAGGACGCCGACAGGGCGACATCGATGCGGACGAGCCTGTGCGGGCGGGTCGGGACCGACGACGTCGAGGAGCGGGTCCGCCTGTGCGGCTGGGTCGCCCGCCGGCGCGAGCACGGCGAGCACCTGGCCTTCATCGACCTGCGCGACCACACCGGGCTCGTCCAGTGCGTGGTCGACGGGGCAGTCGACGTCCGCAGCGAGTACGTGATCTCCGTCGAGGGCGTCGTGAAGCGCCGCCCCGAGGGGACGGTCAACGACAAGCTGGCCACCGGCGAGATCGAGATCCACGACTGCACCGTCGAGGTGCTAGCGGCCGCCGAGCCCCCGCCCGTCTCGGTGGACGACCGGGTGGAGGCCGACGAGTCGGTGCGGCTCCGGTACCGCTACCTCGACCTGCGCCGTCCGCATATGCAGCGGAACATGCGCATCCGCTCCACCATCAACTCGTCTCTGCGCCGGGCCATGGAGCGCCACGGCTTCTGCGAGGTCGAGACCCCGCTGCTCTGGTCGCCGACCCCCGAGGGGGCCCGCGAGTTCGCAGTGCCGTCGCGCCTCCAGCGCGGCTCGTTCTACGTCCTGCCGCAGAGCCCGCAGCTGGCCAAGCAGCTGCTGATGGTCGGCGGGCTCGACCGCTACTACCAGATCGCCCGGTGCCTGCGCGACGAGGACCCGAGGGCGGACCGCCAGTTCGAGTTCACCCAACTCGATCTCGAGGCGTCCTTCGTCGGCCAGGACGACATCATCGAGATCGTGAGCGACGCCGTCGCCGACGCCTCCGAGGCGGTCACCGGCAAGCGCCCCGACAGCGTCGAGCGCATGACCTGGACCGACGCCCTCAACCGGTTCGGCACCGACAAGCCCGACCTGCGGTTCGGGATGGAGCTCATCGACCTGAGCGCGGTGTTCGAGGGGACGGGCGTGCGCGCGTTCTCGGCACCGGTGGTGAAGGCGATCGTGCTCGCGGAGGGCGGCACGCTCGGCCGGGGCCGCATCGACGCGTTGGTCGACCGGGCCATGGGCCTCGGCGCGGCGGGGCTGGCCTGGTTCCGAATCGGAGAGGGCGAGGGTGGCGGGCTGTCGCTCGAGTCCCCCCTGGCCGCCCACCTGAGCGACACCGAGCGCGACGGGCTGCTCGCCGCGACGGGGGCAACGGCGGGCGACCTGGTGTTGGTCGTGGCCGCCGAGCACCGCCTGGCCTGCACGGTGCTCGGGAACCTACGCGTGCATCTGGGCGGCCAGGCGGTCGGGGACGGCCCCCACCGCTTCGTCTGGGTGGTCGAGTTCCCGATGTTCGAGGGACTGGACGATGAGGGCCACCCGATCGCGGCGCACCACCCGTTCACCATGCCCCACCCCGACGACGTCGCCCTCCTCGGCACCGACCCGCTGTCGGCTCGCTCGCAGTCCTACGACCTCGTCTTGAACGGGTGGGAGCTCGGGTCGGGCAGCGTCCGGATCCACCGGGCCGACATCCAGAGCGCGGTATTCAGAGCGCTCGGCATCTCGGTCGAGGACGCCGAGGCGCGGTTCGGGTTCCTGCTCGGCGCCTTCCGCTACGGCGCGCCGCCGCACGCCGGGTTCGCGGTCGGACTGGACCGGCTCGTCGCGATCTTCTGTGGCGAGGAGAACATCCGGGAGGTCATCGCGTTCCCGAAGACCCAATCCGGATCGGATCCCCTGACCGGGGCGCCCAAGGCGCTGGCCGACAGTGCGTTGAAGGAGCTCGGGATCCGCACCGTTGTGCCCGAAAAGTGACCCCGGACGACCTGTTCGACGCCGCCGCCGACAAGGCGCTGGCGCAACGGGCGCCGCTCGCAGCCCGCCTCCGGCCGCGCTCGCTCGACGAGGTCGTCGGCCAGAACCACCTGGTCGGCCCGCGGGGCCCGCTCCGGGCGCTGGCCGAGGCGGACCGGCTCGGCTCGGCGGTGCTGTGGGGTCCACCGGGCACCGGCAAGACGACGCTCGCCCGGATCCTCGCCGAGAGCAGCGAGAAGGTGTTCGTGCCGTTATCGGCCACCGCGTCGGGCGTGAAGGAGGTCCGCGCCGCCATCGACGACGCCAAGCGACGCCTGGGCGAGCGCGGCGAGGGCACGGTGCTGTTCATCGACGAGGTCCACCGGTTCAACAAGGCCCAACAGGACGTGCTGCTGCCCGCGGTCGAGGACGGCCTGGTCGTGCTCATCGGGGCGACCACCGAGAACCCGTACTTCGAGGTGAACGCGCCGCTCATGAGCCGCTCGACGCTGTGGCGCCTGGAGCCCCTCACCGACGACGAGCTCTCGGTCATCGTGGCGCGGGGGCTCGTGGCCGAGGGTGCGAGTGCGGATGACGACGCCGTCGACGCGCTGTGCGCGGCGTCGGGCGGCGACGCCCGCAGCGCGCTCAACACGCTCGAGGTTGCGGTCTCCCTCGCCCGGACGAAGAGCGGGGTGGCCGGCGAGACCGGTGTCCGGGTGGGCGTCGACGAGGTGGTGGCGGCCCGGGACCGGCGGATCTTCCACCAGGGTGTCGACGAGCACTACGACCAGATCAGCGCGCTGATCAAGAGCATCCGGGGCTCGGACCCCGACGCCGGGTTGTACTGGTTCGCCCGCATGCTCGAGGCCGGCGAGGACCCCCGCTACCTGGCCCGGCGCCTCGTCGTCCTGGCCAGCGAGGACGTGGGCATGGCCGACCCGCTGGCCCTGGTGGTGGCGGACGCGGCCTCCCGGGCCCTCGAGGTGGTCGGGCTGCCCGAGGCCGCGCTCAACCTGGCCCAGTGCGTCGTGTATCTGGCCACGGCGCCGAAGTCGAACCGGGTCACGGTCGCCCTCGGCCGGGCTCGCGACGACGTCCGCGCCGGCACGCGCGGCGAGGTCCCGAACCACCTCCGTGACGGCCATTCTCCGAACGCCGCGGCACGGCTCGGCGGGTCCACCTACCGGTACCCGCACGACGATCCCGAGGGTTGGGTCGACCAGCAGTACCGGCCCGACGAGCTCGAGGGCCACGTCTACTACGAGCCGTCCGCCCACGGCGCTGAGGCCGAGATCGGCGAGCGCCTGCACCGACGCCCCGGAGGCGATACCCCCCGCCATTAGGCTCGGCGCACGTTCCCGAGCCCGGGGGCATATTTGAGGGTATTGGTCAACTTGATTTGTCACAACCGCAATCCAGGCTCTGTCTCAGCAGCAACCGTCGGTCCCTCGGTAGGAGGGGGCGTGAAACTGCTCTCCGGAGCTTCCGACGTAAAGCTCAATGTGCGCGGAGGGTTGAAAATGACCCACTACCCATTGGAAGGTGCACACTCGTGAGGGCCCGTTGATGGACGCCAACCAGCTGCGCGCGTCCTTCCTCGGGTTCTTCACCGAGCGGGACCACGAGCTGGTGCCATCGGCGAGCCTGGTCCCGAGGGACCCGTCGGTGCTCTTCACGATCGCAGGCATGGTGCCGTTCAAGCCGTACTTCACCGGCGAGAACCAGGCCCCGTGGGCCCGGGCGACCGCCGTCCAGAAGTGCTTCCGCACCGTCGACATCGACAACGTCGGCGCCTCGGCGCGCCACGACACCTTCTTCGAGATGCTCGGGAACTTCAGCTTCGGCGACTACTTCAAGGAGCGGGCGATTCCCCTCGCATGGGAGTTCGTCACCGAGGTGCTCGGCATCGACACCGACCGGCTGTGGATCACCGTGCACGAGTCCGACGACGAGGCCGCCGAGCTGTGGCTCGGTTCGAGCGGTGTCCCGGCCGAGCGCATCCAGCGGCTGGACGAACCCAACTTCTGGAAGATGGGCGAGACCGGGCCATGCGGTCCGTGCTCGGAGCTCTTCTACGACAAGGGCCCCGAGTTCGGGTCCGACGGCGGGCCGAAGGACGGCAACGAGGAGCGCTACCTCGAGTTCTGGAACCTGGTCTTCATGCAGTACAGCCGGCTGGCCGACGGTTCCCTCGTCGACCTCCCGAAGAAGAACATCGATACCGGCATGGGGCTGGAGCGCACGCTGGCGGTGCTCCAGGGGGTCGACACGATCTTCGACACCGACGCCTTCACCCCGCTCATCGAGACGGCCGAGCGGATCCTCGGCGCCCGCTACGGGGCGGCGCTCCCGACCGACATCGCCATCCGACGGCTGGCCGACCATGGGCGGGCCATGACGATGCTGATCGCGGACGGGGTGCTGCCGTCCAACGACGGCCGGGGCTACGTGCTCCGGCGCCTCATCCGCCGGGCCATCCTGGCGGCGCGTCGGCTCGATGTCGACGCCGGGGTCACCGGCCCGCTCGCCGAGACGACCGTCGAGCTGATGAAGGAGGCCTACCCGAATCTCCCGGACCGCCTCGACCTCGCCCGCTCCGTGTTGGAGAGCGAGGAGGTGTCGTTCGACCGAACGCTCAAGGCCGGGCTCGGGCTCCTGGACGCTGAGCTCGCCGCGGCCCGGGCGGCCGACCGGGACACCCTGGACGGCGACGCCGCGTTCAAGCTGCACGACACCCACGGGTTCCCGATCGAGTTGACCGAGGAGCTGGCCGCTGAGGCCGGCTTCGGCGTGGAGCGGGCCGCGTTCGACTCGGCCATGACGGCCCAGCGGGACCGGGCCCGCACCGCCGCCCGCACGCCGGCGGTGGCCGACGAGCCGGCCTACCGGGCCCTGCTCGAGACCGAGGGGGAGACCGCCTTCATCGGCCGGAGCCCGGATTCGTACGCGGTGCCGGCCCGGATCGTGGGCGTGCTTGCGGGGGAGAAGGAGGGGACGGCCGAGATCTTCTTGGACCGGACCCCCTTCTACGCCGAGGGCGGCGGCCAGGTCGGCGACAAGGGGACGATCGTCACCGAGACGGGGAGGGCGGAGGTGTTCGACACCGTCTCTCCGATGCCCGGGTTGAGCGCCCACCGGGCCAAGGTGACCGGCGAGATCTTCGCCAACCAGGACGCCCTCGCGACCATCGACGTGCCCCGCCGGGAGGGCACCCGGCGCAACCACACCGGGACCCACCTCCTCCACGCGGCACTCCGCTCGGTGCTGGGCGACCACGTGCACCAGCAGAGCTCGATGGTGGCGCCGGACCACCTGCGGTTCGACTTCAGCCACCACCACCAGCCGGCCCCCGAGGAGCTGGTCGCCGTCACCGAGATGGTCAACCGGGACGTGATCGGCGACGCCGAGGTCCTCACCGTCGAGACGACAGTGGCCAATGCCGAGGCCGAGGGGGCCATGGCCTTCTTCGGCGACAAGTACGGAGACGTCGTGCGCATGGTCCGGGCGGGACCCCACTCGCTCGAGCTGTGCGGCGGCACCCACGTGCACGCGCTGGGCCAGATCGGGCCGATCAACATCGTCAGCGAGAGCTCCATCGGCGCCAACACCCGGCGGATCGAGGCCGTGACGGGCGAGGTCGCGCTCGCGCGAAACCTGACCAGGCAGCGCCAGATCGAGGACGCGGCGCGGCTACTCCGCACCGAGCCCGACGGGGTGATCGACGCCCTCGAACGGCTGCTCGACCGGCAGCGGGAAGCCGAGAAGTCGTTGCAGAGCCTCCGCCGTGGCGCGCTTTCACAAGAGGCGGCCCAGCTGGCCGCTGCCGCCGACGCCGGTGCGGTCGTGGCCCGTCGTGACGGCCTCGGCGCCGACGAGCTGCGGGGCCTGGCCCAGGCGGTCGCGGCCATGGACGGGGTGCGGGCCGCCGTGATCGGGGGCGTGAACGACAACAAGGTGTCGCTGGCCGCGGCCACGGGCGGCTCGCCCGACGCGAAGGCCCTGGTGAAGGAGCTCGGCGAAATGGTGGGGGGTTCGGGCGGCGGGACGCCGGAGCTCGCTGTCGCCGGTGGGCGCGACCCGTCACGCCTCGATGACGCCCTGGAAGCGGCACGCCAGGCGCTGCGCTCGACGTGAGCGACGCGGGCCACCGGTCCGAGAACAAGGCGTTGGCGATCGATCTCGGAGGCCGGCGGATCGGTCTGGCCGTGTCGGATCGGGCCGGATCGATGGCCTTCCCCCACTCGGTGATCGAGCGCGCCGAAGATCCGGCCACCGATCGGGCAGCGATCGCGGCGGCGGTGGAGGAGACGGGGGCCACGACGGTGGTGGTCGGGTTGCCGTTGTCACTCGACGGCACCGACGGTCCGGCCGCCCGGGCCGCCCGCGCCCAGGCAAGCGAGCTGGCCGACGTGCTGCAGGGCACGAGCGTGGTGCTGTTCGATGAACGGCTCACGACGGTTTCCGCACAGGCCGCGCTCACCGCGGCCGGCCGAAAGGGACGCGACCAGCGTACGGTCGTCGACAGTGCCGCCGCGGCCGTGCTCCTGCAGTCGTGGCTCGATGCAGGGCGGCCAGCCGGGTGAGCGGGTTCGACCAGTTCCCGCCGCCGGCAGATCCGGAGCCGCCCGTCCCCACCGCCGCGCCGCGCGGCGGCGACCGCCGGAACCGCCGGCGCCGCCGGCGCCGGATCGTGCTCTCTGTGCTGGGCATCTTTGTCCTGGTGGTGGTCGGTCTGGTCGCCTTCTACGAGATCGAGGCCCACCCGTTCGGTGGACCGGGGCGCCAGGTCGTGCTCACCGTGCAGAACAACGAGTCGACCGGGGCCGCGATCGACACGCTGGCCAAGGACGGTGTCGTCGGAAGCGCGTTCGCGTTCCGGCTATCCGAGTTCGTGCACGGCACCCCGACCATCGCGCCGGGCTCGTACCTGTTCCATAAGAACGAGTCGTTCTCGACCGTGCGGAGCATCTTTTCGGGCGGCCCGAACGTCTTCCCGATGGACGTCCCGGAGGGCTTCACCCTCGCCGAGGTGACAGCGCGGGTGAACGACCTGCCGATCCCGGTGTCGGGCTCGTTTGCGCAGGCGCTGACCAGCGGTGCCGTGACCTCGCCGTACTCGTCGGGGGGTTCCGAGCCCCTGGAGGGGGTCATCGCGACGGGCCAGTACCTCGTCCTACCCCGGGAGAAGGCGACGACGCTGTTGGCCCAGATGGTCGACCGGTTCACGAAGCAGGCGAAGGCGCTCCACCTGGACTCGGCCGCCTCGGCATTGGGGATCACCCCGGCCCAGCTCGTGGTGGTCGCGTCGATCGTCGAGAAGGAGGGGGAGTTCGTGGAGAACATGGGCAAGGTGTCCCGGGTCATCTACAACCGGCTGGCCAAGGGGAGCCCGCTCCAGATGGACTCGACGATCCTGTACTCGTTGGGCCAGGACGGCGGGACCGTGACCGCGGCCGACCTCAAGATCAACACCCCGTACAACACATATCTGCACACCGGGTTGCCGCCCACACCCATCTGCACCCCGTCGAAGGCGGCGCTCAGCTCGGCCGCCCACCCGACCCCGGGCCAATGGCTCTACTTCGAGCTGGTGTCGAAGGACGGGACCGAGCAGTTCTCGGACACCTTCGCCGAGCAGCTGGCCGCCGAGGCCCTGGCCAAGTCCCGAGGCCTCCCGTAGACCGGTCCCGTTCGACCATTGTGCGTGGCGAGCCGCGAGAGCCTCAGATACTACCTATTCGTAACATCAAGAGAATGACAAGAGAGAAGACGACCATCAGCTTGGATCGATCGAAGGCCGGCGAGGCCCGTTCGCTGGTCGGTGCCGGATCGCTGTCCGAGGTGGTCGACATGGCGTTGGACCACCTGATCCGCGTCGAGAACCGCAGGGCTGACATCGTCGCCTATCGCCGGGAGCCCCCGAATGAGGCCGCAGTCGAACTCGGATTCCGCGCAGACGCGAGCGATCTCGCTGGCGACACCGATTGGGAAGCGCTGTACGGCGACCAACCCTCGTGACCCCGGCGCAGCCAGGGTGAGGTGTGGCTTGTCGATCTGGCACAGATCCATCCGGTCAGGGGAACTCGATTCGTGTTGTTAGCCACCGGGTTCGCAACCTGGTTGGATACATCGAGATGGTGAGGCTTCCGAGATGACCGCGTCACGCGCTCTTGGAGACCCGCGGCCGGGCTCCTGGCCGTCGGCGGCGTCGGAGGTGGTGGCCGTGATCGGCGATCCCGTCGACCACTCGTTGTCGCCCCTCCTGCACAACACGGCCTTTGCAGAACTCGGCTTGGACTGGGTGTCGGTGGGCTTTCGGGTGACGGCCGGGTCAGCCCCGGCGGCCCTCGAGGGCGCCCGAGCGCTCGGCCTTGCCGGCCTGTCGGTCACGATGCCCCACAAGGCGGCGGCGGCCGAAGCGGTCGACGATCGGACCGAGATTGCGCAACGCCTGGGCGCCGTCAACTGCGTGCGAATAGTGAACGGGAAGCTCATCGGGACGAACACCGATGGGCAGGGATTCGTCGAGTCGTTGAGGCGGGGCACCGGGTTCGACCCCGCGAACAAACGGTGTGTCGTGATCGGTGCGGGGGGCGCCGCTCGGGCGGTGGTGCTGGCCCTGGCCGAGTCCGGAGCCGCCGAGATTGTCGTCGTGGCCCGGAAGCCGGAGGCGGCTGCGGCGGCAGCGACCCTCGCTGGGTCGGCCGGCCGCGTGGGCTCGGCCCGCGATGCTCCGGGCACCGACCTCATCGTCAACGCCACGCCGGTCGGCATGGTCGGGGACGGGACCGTGACCCACACCCCCGTCGTACCGGCGGAGGCCCTTGTCGAAGGCCAGGTCGTCGTCGACCTCGTCTACGAGCCGGCCGAGACCGAGTGGATGGCGGGTGCGGCCCGCCAGGGGGCCATCGTGTTGGGCGGCCTCGGGATGCTGGTGCACCAAGCGGCCGCGCAGCTCAAGTTGTGGACCGGCGTCGACCCGCCGGTCGAGGCCATGTGGGTCGCCGCCGAGGCCGGCCGGCCGGGCGGCGCCTGAGCAGCGGTCAGGTCGCGGGGTCGGCCGGCGGGGTCAACAACCCGGCATCGGCGAGTGCCCCGACGATGGCGCCGCGGAGCGTCCGCTCGATGGTGGCGCGGTGGCCGTGGTTGGTCCGCAGCATCACCCGGAGGGTGCCGTTGTTGCCGTCGGTCGCGACCAACCCCAGCACCTCGGCGGGTTGGGTGCAGCCGGCTGCCGCCGGCGCGTCGTTCGCGATCCGGTCGGCCGCCTCGGTGACCACCTCGGTTGCCCGGGCGAGCTCGGCGGCGGACTCGATCGGCACGGCCACCTCGACGACCGCCTTGGCCCAGCCGCGCGACGCGTTGGCCAGCTGGCGGATGTCGCCGTTAGGGACATAGACGAGCGAGCCGTCGGCGACCCGGACCCGGGTGACCCGCAGGCTGAGGTCCTCGACGGTGCCGGTCACGTTGTTGACCGAGATCGAGTCGCCGATGACGAACTGGTCCTCGATGGTGAGGAGGAACCCCGACAGGTAGTCGCGCACGAGCGACTGCGCGCCGAAGCCGAGGGTGGCGCCGATGACCGTCGCGCTCGCGAGCAGCGGTGTGAGGTTGATGCCGAGCATCTCGAGGATGATCCCGATAGCGCCGATTGCGATGGCGAATCGCCACACGTTGGCCATGACAGCGGCGTTGGTCGTCACCCGCGAGGCGGCCCGCGGCGATGTCCCGCGATGGCTGGCCGGCGACCCCATCTTCTCCACCAGCCGGCGGACGGCCCGTGCGCCCAACCGGGCGATGAGCCATGCGACCGCCACCACGAGGACGATTTCGAGGGGTCGCAGGACGAATTCGACCAGCGTGTGGGAGACCGAGCGGGAGACTCCGAGCTTGCGCAGGAGGTCGTAGAACCAGCCTCCGCTGCCCCCGATCGCGGCCGGTGGTGGGATGACCCAGCTCAGGTGTGGTGTCGGGAGCGCCCGGGGCAAGAGGGTCATGCCCGTTATTCTGTCCTGCGATGCGTGCTGCCATCAGTTTGAGCGACTCGCGAACCACCAGGAGAGTTGTCGACTTCGATCTGGCGCTGGTGGTGACCACCGTGGCCACGGCCATCCTCGGGATCGTGATGGTCTACACGGGCTCCCGTGGCACGGCCGCGTCGGCCGGGATCTCGTCGCACTACTTCTTGAACCGCCAGATCCTCTTCGTCTTCCTGGGCATCGGCGTCATGGGGGCGCTGGCCTCCATCGACTACCGGCGCATCGAGCTCGTCGGCATGGTCATCTACGGCCTGTCCATCGCCGGGCTGCTCGGGGTTTTCCTGATCGGTCACAGCGCCCAGGGGGCGGGCCGGTGGATCAACGTCGGGCCGATCGAGGTCCAGCCGTCCGAGTTCGCCATCGTCGGGCTGATCGTCGCCCTCTCGACGTTCGTCGCCCGGCGCATCGACGGGCTCAGCTGGCAGGACCTGGCCCGGATGCTGGCAATGGCCGGCTTGCCGATCGTCCTCGTGATGATCCAGCCCGACCTCGGGACCGCCATCATCATGGCGATCATCCTCGTCGTGATGCTGGCCGTGGCCGGCCTGCCGGTGCGGACCCTCCTCCTGCTCATGTTCGGAGCCGGGATCATGTTCTTCCTGGCCATCAAGATCGGCCCGAGGGTCGGCCTGCTCCATGGCTACCAGTTCTCGCGACTCGGGAGCTTCCTCCAACAGGACTCGCACAAGCGGAGCATCCAGCACTCCATCTACAACGTGGTGCAATCCAAGATCGCGATCTCGAACGGCGGCGCGTTCGGGCGCGGGATCGGCCACGGGGTCCAGACCAACCTCGGTTACGTTCCCGAGCAGCAGACCGACTTCATCTTCAGTGCCGTCGGCGAGCAGCTCGGCTTCTTCGGCTCGACGCTCGTGCTGCTGATGCTCGGCACGATCGCATGGCGGGTCCTGCGGGCCGCGCAGCTGGCCCGGGACACCTTCGGCCGGATGCTGTGCGCGGGCTTCTTCGCCTTCATCGCCTACAGCACCTTCCAGAACGCCGGCATGGCGATGGGCATCATGCCGGTGACCGGCGTGCCGCTGCCGTTCATCAGCTACGGCGGCTCGGCCACCATCTGCTTCTTCGCAGTGGTCGGCATCGCACTCAGCGTGCGCCGCCACAAGGGCCGGCGCCATGCCTTCTGAGGGCACGGCGAGCGACACCGAACCGCAACAGGCGAGCGACCCGGCGGATCTTGCGACCGTCGGCGCGGCCGATGCTCCCACCGACGAGAACCAACCGGCCGAGGCCGATGCTGCTCCGGTCGAGGTGCAAGAGAGCCGGCCCGACCCCCTCGCCGTGATGCTGGTGTTCGACATCACAGTCGAGCTGCCGACGCCCCATGCGCTCCTGACGCTCCGGGAGGTGGACGCCCCGCACCGGCTGCTCGTCATCCCGATCGGCCAACCCGAGGGCACGGCCCTCGCCCTGGCCTGGCGGGGCGTGCCGACGCTCCGGCCGGTCACCCACGAACTGTTCAGCGACGTGCTCACCCGCCTCGGCGCCACCATCGACGCGGTGCGGCTCACCGGCCGCCACGCCGGGGTGGTCCTCGCCGAGATCGAGATCAGCAGCCCCCGGGGGCGAGAGGTTGTGTCGGCCCGCCCCACCGACTGCCTCACCCTCGCCATCCGCCAGGGGGTGCCGGCCCCGATCCTGGTCGACCCGCGCCTGTTCGACGTCGAGGGCGACGTCGAACCGAGGGGAGCGGTTTCCTTCTAATTTCCGTGGTGAAGACCTAGTTGCCCGTGGTGAAGGCGCGCTCGCCGGGTTGCTTGATGCCCGAGCTGCGCTCGGCCAGGGTCGCGCTGCCTTCTTCGGAGACCCGCATCAAGAGGGCCACCAGCACGTAGTTGGTGATGAGCGACGACCCGCCGTAGGCCATGAAGGGCAGGGTGATGCCGGTCAGTGGTAAGAGCCGGGTCACGCCGGCCATGATGAAGAAGGCCTGGAAGCCGATCAGCGCGGTGAGCCCGACCGCGACCAGCCGTGCGAAGTCCGACCGGGCGGTCTGGGCGATGCGGAGCCCGGTCCCGACGAGCAACAGGAAGCCGATCGCAATGGCGGTCGTGCCCATCAGTCCGAACTGGTAGCCGATGGCGGCGAAGATCATGTCGCTCGTCAGCGCGTAGATGAACAGGACGCCCGGAGCGGCGCTGACCGCGCTGGCGTGGCCGAGGCCGATGCCGACGCCGCCGACCCCACCGAGGCCGAGCGCGTACCAGCCGTTGGCCAGCTGGTCGCCACCCAGGCACGCAGCGGGGCGGTGTGCCGCCTGGCAGACCTGTTGGATGGAGGTGTAGCTCCAAGGATCCAGCCACAGGGTGACGCGCTCGTGGAACTGGGAGAACAGGTGCGCGGCTCCAAACGCGCCGACGGCGAACAGGAGCAGACCGAAGACGATGTAGCCGACCCGGCCGGTGGTGATCCAGAGCAGGGTGATGAAGAGGGTGAAGATCAAGAGCGCGAAGCCGATGTCGGACTCCTTCGCGATCACGAGCATTGCGAACCCGAATGCGGCCAGGATCGGGATCAGCGGTCGGGGGTCGAGGACGAGGCGATTGCCGATGCGGGCCGTCGGGATGGTCAGCAGCTCCTTTTTCTCCGCGAAGTACGACGCGAAGAAGATGCACAACAGGACCTTCCCGACCTCGACGGGTTGGAATTCCAACGAGCCGAAATGGATCCAGAGGCGTGCACCGTTGCTGTTGGCGAATGTGTTGCCGAGTGGGGACAGGGGCAACAGGATCAGGATCCCGGCCAGGAGCAGCAGCAGGTACCGGTAGCGGTCGAGGTCCCTCGTCCTGCGGATCGCGAGCAGGGTGCCGACGTAGAAGAACACCCCGAGCGCCGTCCACCCGGCCTGGGCTGCCGCGAACGTCGGGTTGTAACGCGCGATGACGACGTAGCCCATGCCGTTCAGCAGCACCACGATCGGCAGGACCACCGGATGGGCGTTCGGGACCAGCCACCGGTTGGTCATGTGTGCAACGACCGTCAGGGCGAACAGGATGGCCAGGAACGGCCCGAGGTGGGCGGGGATCTTGGACGAATGGGCCATGGAGGCCAAGACGTACAGCCCGGTGATGATCACCCACCCGAAGACGAGCAGACCGAGTTCGGTCCGGCGCTTCGGCTTGGGGCCGAACTGGTAGCGGGGGACCCGGTGGTAGCGGGCCGGCCCGCTGCTGGTGGTCATGACCACCAAGGGATCGTAGTGGCGGGCAGTAGAATCGACGTGGGAGACCCCCCATATGACGACCGACCCCCCTGGTTTCGACATCCTTCCCGGCGCCCACCCTCCGCGCGCCCACGAGCCCTTGGGCGCGCCGCGGCCATTTGAGCTGGACCCCGAGACCGACGATTACGCCGAACGGGCCCGGCGCAAGGACCGCAAGGAGGCCATCGAGGCCATCGGTCCGGCGCGGTTCACGAACCGGGAGCTGTCCCGCCTCGACTTCGGGGCCCGGCTCTTGGACCTGGCCGAGGACGGCCGGGTGCCGCTGCTCGAGCGGCTGAAGTTCATGGCGATCTTCGCCGAGATGCTCGACGAGTTCTTCCAGGTCCGAGTGTCGGGACTGGAGGACAAGGTGGCCGCGTCGGTGACCGGCCGCTCGGACGACGGGCTGCGGCCGACCGAACAGCTGCGCGGGATCAGGGTGCGGGTCGAAGAGCTCGTGGGCCGCCAGGACCGGATCTTCCTCGACCTCTTGGTGCCCCAGCTGGCCGAGGTGGGGATCCGGCTGTCGGACTGGTCGTCGCTTGACGACGACGACCGGCGCTACCTGGTCGAGGTGTTCCAGCGCGAGATGTACCCCGTGCTCACCCCGCTCGCGGTCGACCCGAGCCACCCGTTCCCCTACATCTCGAACCTGTCGCTCAACCTGGTCGTCGAGGTCGGGGATCCCGTGACCGGGGAGCGCCGCATCGCCCGGGTGAAGGTGCCGCCCGTGCTGCCCCGCTTTGTGGTCATGCCCGACGGCGAGCGCGTCGTTCCCTTGGAGCAGGTCATCGCGGCCCACCTCGACACGCTGTTCCCGGGCATGACCATCGGCCGCCACGACGTGTTCAGGGTCACTCGCAACGCCGACCTCACGTTCGAAGAGGACACCGACGACCTGATGATGGCCATCGAGATGGAGCTCCGGCAGCGGCGCTTCGGGCGGGCGGTTCGCCTCGAGATCGCGTCCGGCGCCGAGGCCTCGGTGCGCGACCTGCTGGCGGCCCAGCTGCAGGTCGCGAGCGACAACGTCTACTCGATCGAGGCCCCGATCGGCCTCGACGGGCTGTGGGCCGTCTTCGCGCTCGACCGCCCTGAGCTCCACGAGGAGAGCTGGACCCCGGTGACGGCGCCGCCCCTCGCGTCGGCGGCCGGGGAACCGGTCGACATCTTCGCGGTGCTGCGCGAACGCGACGTCCTCGTGCACCACCCCTACGACTCGTTCGCGACGTCCGTCGAGGTGTTCGTCGAACAGGCCGCGCTCGACCCCGACGTCATCGGGATCAAGATGACGCTTTACCGGACGTCGGGGGACAGCCCGATCGTGGCCTCGCTCATCCGTGCGGCCGAGCTCGGAAAGCAGGTCGCGGCGGTTGTGGAGCTGCGGGCCCGCTTCGACGAGCAGGCCAACATCGGCTGGGCCAAGCAACTGGAGGAGGCCGGGGTCCACGTCGTCTACGGCCTGGTCGGGTTGAAGACCCACTCGAAGACCTGCCTCGTCGTCCGGCGCGAGGAGGACGGCATCCGCCGCTACTGCCACATCGGCACGGGCAACTACAACTCGAAGACCGCCCGCATCTACGAGGACCTGGGCCTCCTCACGGCGGACGAGGACATCGGCACCGACCTGGGCGACCTCTTCAACCACCTGACCGGGTTCAGCCGGCACACCGACTATCGCCAGATCCTGGTCTCGCCGGTCACCATGCGGGACCGGGTGATCGAGCTGATCGACGAGCAGACCGCCGCCGGCCCGTCGGGCCGCATCGTCTTCAAGCTGAACGGACTGACCGACCCGGCGGTCATCGACTCGCTCTACGGCGCGTCGATGGCCGGCGTGCCCATCGACCTCATCATCCGGGGGCTCTGCTGCATCCGGGCCGGCGTCCCCGGGCTCTCCGAGACCATCAAAGTGCGCTCGGTGGTCGGCCAGTTCCTGGAGCACTCCCGGATCTTCCAATTCGGCGGGGGCGATGGGCATTCCTCAGAGGACGATCGGAACATGACCGAGAGCGACCGGCGGCCACCGTTGCGGATCCTGATCGGCTCGTCGGACCTCATGCGTCGCAACCTGGACCGCCGAATCGAGGTGCTGGCGCCGGTGCGCGACCGCAAGCTGATCGAGCGGCTGCTCGAGGTGCTCGACCTCGTCCTCGACGACGACACCAACTCGTGGGAGCTCGGGTTGGACGGTACCTGGCACCGGGTCCCGACCACGAGATCGTTGAACCTCCAGGAGCGGTTGAAGGAGCTGGCCCTCGGTCGGGCCCGGCGTCGCCGCGACCTCGACACCCGGGCGCAGCCGGCGGCGCCGGCCGCACCCGGCGCCTGAACCCCCAACTGGTGCTGCGGAAGTGGCAGCCGTCGCTCGTCGCCGGCGAGGAGTCCGAGCTCCGGGACACGGCCATGTACGCCGTCGTGCGCTCGGAGTGGCCGGAGATCCGCCGGCGGCTCGAGGTCCGGCTGGGCTGAGGACGGGCGGCGGCTGAGCCACCCGGTTCAGTGGACGAGCGGGCCCTCGGACGCAGTCGGACCGGCGGTGAGTTGGGCCCTCGGGGGGCCACGCCAGCGGAGCGAGAGGTATGCGGCCCCGCCAACCGGGATGGGCAGCCAGAAGTTCACCAACCGCCAGCCGATGACGCCAAGGATCGCGGTCGCCTTTGGCACGTGGAACCCGACCAGCGTCGGGATCAGCACACCCTCGACGACGCCCAGGCCCGACGGCGTGAGCGGGATCACCGCCAGGATGTTGGCGAGGCCGTAGGCGACGAGCAGGTCGACCGGGAGCACGGCCTTGCCGAAGGCGAACAGGAACACCCAGAGCGAGCCGGCGTCCAGCAGCCAGTTGGCGGCCGCCCAGATGATGGCGTGGCGCAGGAGCGCCCGGTCACGGAGGAGGACGTGCAAGCGGTCGGCCAGCTTCTGGAGGAGCTTCGATACAGTCTCGGGGTTGACGAACGGCATGCGCTGGGCCAGCGCCTCGATCCACTTCATCGCCCGGGTCTGGCCGCGGGTGATGAGCAGGACCGTGCCGGCGAAGGCCCCGAGGAGGAGCACTCCGGCCGCCGCCGCGATGCCGTAGAGGGGGTTGAAGCCCCGAAGGGGGATCGAGATGACGAGGGCCAGCCAGAAGATGGCGTTGAGCACCACCGCCGAGCCGACGCCCTGGGTGGCCAGTCCGAACCCGGCCGTGGCGCCCGAGACGCCGGACTCGGTCAGCAACCTGTAGCCGACCGCGCCGCCGGGCGCCGCGCCACCCGGGACCACGTGGCTCACGGCCAGGCTGGCCATGTTGACCCGCAGGAGCCGCCACCGACTCGGCGCCTCGGGGGACAAGACGGTGTGGGTGAGCTCGGCGTAGGCGCCCAAGGCCAGGAACTCGAGCCCCACGCCGAGCACCAGGTACGCCACGTTCACGCGGCCGAGCAGGTGGACCGACTTTCGGGCGCTCGCGATCTCCGGCAGGAGCAGGTACTCGAAGACGAAGAAGAGGACGAAGACCGTGATCGTCCAGCGAACCTCGCGACGAACCTTCGGGAGGCGGAACCGCCGCCGCGCCGGTTCGGTCATCCCCTAATGCTGGCACGCGTGGCCCCACAACTACGATTGGGGGACCTCCGACGGTGCTCGTAAGCTGCCCGCCGTGCGGGTGCTGGTCATCGTTCCGACCTACAACGAGATCGACAACATCGCCCGGGTGATCGAGAAGATCGGCGCCACCCTGCCCGAGGCGGGGATCCTGGTCGTCGACGACGGGAGTCCCGACGGCACCGCCGACCGGGTGGACGGCCTCCGTTCGGGCCTGCCCGAGCTCAACCTCATGCGGCGGGCGGTCAAATCGGGCCTCGGCAGCGCCTACCGGGCCGGGTTCGCCTGGGGCCTCGAGCGGGGCTACGAAGTCATGGTCGAGATGGACGCCGACCTCTCCCACGATCCCGGCGCGCTGCCCGAGCTGGTCGCCCCGATCGGCGAGGGCTACGAGGTGTCGATCGGGTCCCGCTACGTGCCCGGTGGCTCGATCCCGAAATGGAAGTTCCACCGGCACCTCCTCTCGCGCGGGGGCAACCGGTACGCGTCGGCGGTCCTCGGCCTCGGGGTGGCCGACTCGACGGCCGGGTTCCGGGCCTACGCGGCCACCGTGTTGTCCCGCATCTCCTTGAACGACGTGAAGGCGGAGGGCTACGGGTTCCAGATCGAGATGACCTACCGGGCCAAGCAGGCCGGGGCCTCGATCGTCGAGGTCCCGATCCGCTTCATCGACCGCGAGGTGGGGGAGTCGAAGATGTCCTCGGCGATCGTCATCGAGGCGCTCGGGCTCGTCACCTGGTGGGGCCTCGGCCGGTTTCTCCGGGGAGCGGCCCGCCTGGCCAGGAGCCGCCGAGGCACCCAAGCCCGGGTCCCGGTCCCGCCGAGCTGAGCCGGGGACTCCGCGAACGGTCCGGTTCGCGGCCATCTGCGATCATGGAGGCGTGCTGCAGAAGGACCGGATCCTGGTCGTCGACGACGAGCCGTACATCACCGACCTCCTTTCCACGGGCCTGGAATTCGAGGGGTTCGCCGTCGAGGTGGCCTCGACCGGCACCGAGGCCATGCAGAAGGTCCGGGCGACCCGGCCCGATCTCGTCCTCTTGGACGTCATGCTCCCCGACATCGAAGGCATCGACGTGTGCCGCCGGTGGCGCGAGGAGGGCGAGGCCGTCCCGGTGCTGTTCCTGACCGCGCGCGACGCGACCGACGACAAGCTGGTCGGGCTGGCGCTCGGCGACGACTACGTGACCAAGCCGTTCTCCCTCTCCGAGGTGGTGGCCCGGATCCGGGCGGTGCTGCGGCGCAGCCGCGACGAGTCGGGCGACGGGCCGCTGCGGTTCGCCGACCTGATCATGGACATCGAGTCCCACGAGGTGTGGCGCCAGGGGGTCCTCATCGACCTCACTGCGACGGAGTTCAACCTCTTGCAGTACCTGCTCGAGAACGCCCGGCGCGTCGTGTCGAAGTTCGAGATCCTGGACCAGGTGTGGGGATACGGGTTCGAGGGCGATCCGAACATCGTCGAGACCTACATCAGTTACCTGCGCAAAAAGGTCGACGAGTTCGACCCGCCCCTGATCCACACGCTGCGGCGGGTCGGCTACACGCTCCGGCTGCCGCGACCGTGACCTCGGCACGCGACCGGCACTGGCGACGGCGGGGCTGAACCGGTGAGTCTGCGTCGCCGGCTCACACTCACGATGGCGATCGTCCTCGTCGTCGCCCTGGCCGTCGCGAACCTAGTGACCTACAGCTCGCTGCGGTCCTTCCTCTACGGCCGGCTCGACGACCAGATCGACGGCGCTCAGCTCAAGGCGTACAACTTCCTGATCGTGGCCAACCGGCACGACATCCAGTCTCCGACCCGGCTCGCTCACTCGCTGGACGACCGAGTGAGCCCCGACATCTACGTGCTCCTCGTCTCCCATTCCGGCCATGTGATCTTTCCCGTCCCGTCCGGGCCGCCCAAAGCACCGGACCCGCAACCGCTCGTGCCGGCGTCGCTGCGCCCCGACCCGGTCCCCCACTCGCATCACTTCGGTGCCCTGGGCGGGGCCTACCGCGCCGACCCCAACAGCACCGTTGTCGGGAGCGTCGGCACGTCGGGGACGCGCTACGAAGAGTCGGCGGTCGACGTGCCCCAAGGCGTGCTCGTGGTGGCCGAGTCGTTGAACTCGACCACCGACACCTTGTCGTCACTGCTCCGCGTGCAGATCGTCGCATCACTGGCCATCCTGGCCGTGCTGTGCGGCCTGGTGCTGTTCACACTGCGACGGGGGTTGCGCCCGTTGGAGACGATGGCCGAAACCACCGACGCCATCGCGGCCGGTGACCTCACGAGGCGCGTCTCCATGTCCCATGCGTCGAGCGAGGTCGACCGGCTCGGACAGGCCCTGAACGCGATGCTCGGCCGGATCGAGGAGGCGTTCCGCGAGAAGTCGGTCTCAGAGGCGCGGCTGCGCCAGTTCGTCGCCGACGCATCCCACGAGCTCCGGACGCCGCTCACCTCGATCCGCGGCTACACCGAACTTCTCCGCAAGGGGGCCTTCACCGACGACGAGAGCCAGGACCGGGCGCTCCAGCGGGTCGAGCGCGAGGCCGGGCGGATGGGCCTGCTGGTCGCCGACCTGTTGCTGCTGGCACGCCTCGATCAGGGCCGGCCCCTCGACCAGGTGCCGGTCGACCTCAGCCGGGTGGGTGCGGACGCGGTGGCCGACGCCCGGGCGGTCGACCCGGAGCGCCCGGTCGACCTGGTGGCCGCCGGGCCGGTGATCGTGCTCGGCGACCGGGACCGGTTGGGTCAGGTGGCCCACAACCTCGTCCGCAACGCGCTCGCCCACACACCGCCGGCGACGCCCGTCCGCGTCGAGGTCCGCTCGGACGCCACGACCGGCTACCTGAGCGTGACCGACCAGGGGCCGGGTCTGAGCGACGAGGCGAAGAGCCGGGTGTTCGACCGGTTCTGGCGGGACGACGCTGCGAGGACGGGCGGCGGAACGGGCCTCGGGCTCTCGATCGTCAGCGCGATCGCCGAGATGCTGGGTGGCTCGGCCACCGTCCGATCGGTGCTCGGTCACGGGGCCACCTTCGAGGTGGCGATCCCGCTGGCCGGGGGCGCCGCGGTCCCGGCCAGCGGTGGCGCGTCGCGGAGCGAGCGGCCTCAACGCGTCAGTACTTGATCGCGTAGCCCTCGAGGAGCGCCGAGGCGCCGGGGGCCAGCCCTTCGAGCACCACGGCCAGCTTCACCGTCGTCTCGGCCAGCTCCGCCTCGGGGTCAGAGGCGGCCACGATGCCCGCGCCGGCCCAGATGGTGGCGGTGGTGTCCGACACCGTGGCCGAGCGCAGCCCGACCATCCAGTCGCCGTCGCCGGACGCGTCGACCCACCCGACCGGGCCGGCCCACGGACCCCGCGGGCCCGGCTCGAGCTCGGCGATCAGGCGCAGGGCCTCGGGCCGGGGTACGCCGCCGACGGCCGGCGTCGGGTGCAGCGCGGAGACGAGCTCGAGCGCGCTCGGCACCCGGCCGTCCTCCGCGATGAGCCGGCCCTCGATGCGGGTCCCGAGATGGGCCATCGTGCGGAGCGGCACCAGCGACGGCTCGCCGGGGACGACCAGCTCGCTGCAGAGAGGGTCGAGGACACCGGCGATGTCGGCCACCACCAGCTCGTGCTCCTCGAGGTCCTTCGCCGATCCGAGCAGGCGGTCGCCCTGCTCGATCGAGTCGGCGGCGGCCTCGAGCGCGATCGTGCCGGCCAGGGGATGGGAGAGCACCGAGCGGTTCCGGCGTGACACGAGCACCTCGGGCGAGGCACCCACGAACGCGTCCTCGCCCCGTCCGAGCAGGAATGCGGTCGCCGACGGCTCGTCACCGGCCAGGCGTTCGAGCATTGCCGAGGCCACGATGGCGCTGTCGGTCCCGACGATGATGCGTCGGGCCAGCGCGACCTTTCTCAGCCGACCGTCGTCGATGACGGCGATCGCCCGGGCGACCGCATCCCGGTAGTCGGTCGGGTCCGGCGCGGCGATCCTCGGCATGCTGATGTGCTCCAGCCGACGCGGGCTCATGATCTCGTCGCGGAGCCACTGGCGCGACGGAACCGGCAGCGGGTCGTCGGCGATGACGGTGACCCACTCTGACCCCTCGGCGGTCCGCCCGTAGAGGACCGAGGGCACGATCAACGCACTCGGTGCGTCGATCTCGAACGGGAGCGCGCCGAACGCGACGGGGCCGGTGCCGGGAAGCCCGACCGGGTTGTCCGACTCGAGCGCGGCCAGCCACGCGACCGCGGCTTGGCAGCCGGCCGGGTCGATCAACCCGCCGGCGAGCGGGAGCACCGCGGCGCGGCCCCGGCCGGCCAGCACGAGGTCGTCGTTGCCGAAGTAGACGCCGGCGTCGCCCGCGATCGCCCGAGCGTCGATGGGGGGCCCGGGCGCGAGCAGCCGGGTGAGCGCCCTCACGGCGTCCCATCGCATGCCGGCATGCCACTCCGGGTCGCGGTGAGGATCTGGCTCAGCCCGCCGTGCAGGAGTTGCCGGCCGACGGTCGCGAACCCGGACTCTCCGAGCATCCGGCGGAGCGCGTCGGGCTCGGGGAGGTAGGCGGTCGACCGGGGCAGGTACCGGTAAGCGGCGCCGTCGGAGAGTGCGCCGCCGATCGCGGGCACGCAGGTGCCGAACCAGAAGTCGAAGCCACGGCGCATGAGCGCGCCGTCGGGGGAGGCCACCTCGAGCACGGCCAGCCGCCCGCCGGCCCGGAGCACCCGGGCGGCCTCGGTGAGCGACGACGCGAGGTCGGTGAAGTTGCGCAGCGCGTAGCCGCACACGACCCCGTCGAACGTGCCGTCGGCGAACGGCAACCCGAGCGCGTCCGACTGCACCGCCGGGAAGTCGTGGTGGCGGGCCGACAGCATGCCCTTGGACAGATCCGTGCCCACGACGCGACAGCCCCTCTTCAAGACGAGCGCCGCGAAGTCGCCGGTCCCACAGGCCAGGTCGAGCACGGTCGAGCCGGCCGGGAGACCTAGCGCGTCGAAGGTCCGGGCCCGCCAGCGCCGGTCGAGCCCGAAGGTGATGACGCGGTTCACGAGGTCATAGCGCGGCGCGATGGCGTCGAACATCTCGCGTACCTGCGCCGTCTTGGCGGGTCCCGTCGGCAGGTCGGCGTTGTCCGGCGCAGTGGCCCCTATCGTTCGGATCACCGGATCACCGACGCGCTCAGCGGTAGTAGCGGAAGACCACCTGGGCCGCGCAGGATGGCTTGGGGGCGTCCTTCACCTCGAGGACCACGTCCAGGGTGACTTGCACGCCGCCCTGGACCTCTTCGACCGCCGCGAGGGTGAGGCCGAGCCGCAGCTCGGATCCGACCGGGACAGGGGAGGGGAAGCGGACCTTGTTGGTCCCGTAGTTGACCCCCATCGTGATCCCCGAGACGGCCAGCACCTCGGGGAGCAGCGCCGGGATCAGTGACAGGGTCAGGTACCCGTGGGCGATCGGCCCGCCGAAGGGACCGCTCTTCGCCCGTTCGGGATCCACATGGATCCACTGGTGGTCGCCCGTCGCGTCGGCGAACAGGTTGACCTGTTCCTGGGTGACCGTGTGCCATCCGCTATATCCGATGTGCTCGCCGACCTTGGATGGCAGGTCGGTGATGTCGATGACGGTGGTCATGCCTGCTCCTGGTCACGTCAGCTCGGCCCGGGGGGCCCTAGGCACGTTAGATCACGGGTGCGGGCGTCCCCTAAACGAGATCTCGGGCCGAATGGTTGGCCGAGCTTGCTTAGCGGAACCAGATGCGCTGGTAGCGGCGGCTTTCGGGGTGCAGGAGCAGGACCACCAGCAGCACTGCGAAAGCCAGGTTGAGCACCGAGGACAGGCTCTTTGAGAACGAGACGAAGGCGATCAACTGGACGACCACGTAGAGGGACGCGGCGACCACCGCGACCCAATAGCCCCAGCGCTTCTCGTTGGCGACCCCGTTGGCTCCGACGGCCGCCACCAGGAGGATCAGGGGGAGCGTGGCGCCGAACGTGATCAGGTACAAGATCGCGAGCGCAGCGTTGAGGTAGCAGAGCAGGACGGCGGCCTGGAGCGTCTGGGGCTGACTCTGGTCGAACCACTTCCTCGGTGTCGACGCCACCCGTGGAGTCTGCCAGCGCACGGCCGGGAACGCAGGTCGCGTACGATTCGGCGTCGTCGCGTGAGGAGGGTGATGGAGGAGGCGGAGCCGGCGAAACTGCCGGAGGACTCGAACGAGCACAAACACCGGGATGTCTCGAGCGGTGGGATCAGGGCCGCGGTCTTCGGGCTGAGCGACGGCCTGGTCACCAATGTCTCGCTCATCCTCGGCGTCGCGGGAGCCCATCCCGGCGGGGCGTTCGTGCGGTTGGCCGGGGTGGCCGGGCTGGTGGCGGGCGCGTTCTCGATGGCGGCGGGCGAATTCGTGTCGATGCGGGCCCAGACCGAGCTCATGCAGCGCGAGCTGGACGTGGAGCGCCTGGCGCTCCGGCGCGCGCCGTTGGCCGAACGAGACGAGCTCATCGCCATCTACGAGGCCCGTGGCATCGATCACGACGTCGCCGAGCAGCTTGTCGCCGAGGTGATGAGCGACCCGGAGCTGGCCCTCGCGACACACGCCCGCGAGGAGCTCGGCTTCGACCCCCGCTCCATCGGTTCCCCGGTCAAGGCGTCGGTGTCCTCGTTCTTCGCCTTCGCCCTCGGTGCGGTGCTGCCCCTCATCCCGTGGCTGGTCGGTTCGGGTACCGCGGCGGCCATCGCATCGGTCGTGATCGGGGTCGTGACGGCTGCGGTCGTCGGGTGGTTCCTCGGCCGCATGACCGGCCGATCAAGGTGGCGCAGCGCGCTGCGCCAGGTGGTGGTGGCCGCGGTCGCGGCGAGCGTCACCTTCGGCATCGGCCGAGCCGTGGGGCTCGGCACGGGGACGTAGCGTCCGCGCTAGGGACGCCCGAGGAGATAGCAGCGGTCGATGTGATCGACCGTGAACCCGAGTGAGCGGTAGAGCTCGACCGCCGGTTCGTTGGCCGCCTCGACGTAGAGCATCCCGATCGATACCCGCTCGGCCAGCCAGTCGAGCCCGGCCACGGTGAGCACCTTGCCCAGCCCGAGACGCTGGAAGTCCGGGTCGACCGAGACGACGTAGATCTCGCCCAACGCCGGTGCGCGGTCGGCGTGGACCTTGGTCCAGCACGAGCCGGCCAGCCGCCCGCCGGACTCGCAGAGCAGGAATCCCGCCGGGTCGAACCAGCCGGTCAGTTCGCGCGCGACCAAGGTTGTGAGGTCCCAGTGGCTCTGCTCGGGGTGCGCCGCGAACGCTCGGTTGTTGACCTCCAGCCACACCGCCTCGTCGTGACCGGGTCGGAACGAGCGCAACGAGAACCCCTCGTTCAGCGGGGGAGCGGTGACCTTCAGGGGGAGCGGGACCCGCATCTGCACGAGATCGCGCTCGATCCGGAAACCGAGCGCCTCGACCTCGGCTTCATCGTCATCGGTGTGCTGGGTGACCCAGCATCGGACCTCGCTCGCACCGCGTTCGTCGGCCTCCGCCGTAGCGGCCTCGAGGAGTCGGCGCCGGGGCATGGCCGCGGGGCCCTCGGACGGGTCGAGAGCGAGCTCGATGGTCCACGACCGGTCGCGCCATGACAGGTGGGCGTACCCGGCCACCCTTCCGGCGGACCTTAGGACCAGGCCGACGAAGTCGCCTCCCACGCCGGCCCAGGCCAATCGGCTGGGTTCGGAAAGGGGTGGGTGGCCGGTCGATCGCTCGGCCCGCTCCAACAGCGCCTCGACCTCGCTTCGCGTCGCGGCGTCGAGGGGATCGAACGCCGCGACCGAATCGGACGGGTCGGTTGGTGCCACCTCGAAACCCTACGCGGCCGCCGGAGAGGGCCGACCTTGGTGCCGGAGCCCGCCGATAGCCTTCGACGCGGATGGCACCTCGAGAACCCAGTGCCGGCGCGCTCAAGGCCAAGGCGGCGTCGATCGCGCAACGCCTGGCCGACGAATACCCCGGCACCGCCCGCGAGCTGTGCGCACTCGAGTTCGAGACCCCGTTCCAGCTGCTCGCGGCCACGATCCTGTCCGCGCAGAGCACCGATGTCCGGGTGAACATGGTCACGCCGGAGCTGTTCGCCGCCTACCCGGACCCGGCCAGCCTGGCCGGCGCAGACCCCGAGGCGGTCGAGGCCATCGTCCGGTCGACCGGGTTCTTCCGGGCCAAGACCAAGAGCCTCATCGGCATGGCCGCCGCGGTCGTCGAACGGTTCGACGGCGAGGTGCCGACGGAGATGGAGGACCTGGTCACCCTTCCGGGGGTGGGCCGCAAGACGGCCAACGTCCTGCGCAGCGTGGCCTGGGGGCTGCCGGGGCTGCCGGTCGACACCCATGTCGGCCGCCTCACCCGACTGTTGGGTCTGACCAAGGAGACCGACCCGGTCAAGGTCGAGTTCGAGGTCTCGAAGATGGTCGCGCCCGAGGAGCTGGGGGCGCTGAGCCTCCGGCTCATCCTGCACGGCCGGGCGATCTGCATCGCCCGGCGGCCCAAATGTGCCGACTGCCTCTTGAGCGACCTCTGCCCGTCATCGAGTCTCGGGGCACCGGCGAGGAGCACCGGGCCTCGTACCGCCTCGGGCTGAACCCTGGAAAGGTGTTACTTTCGGTGTTACCCTCGAAGCGTGGTTGTGAAGCGCTCGGTCTCCCTGAACGACGAGGTCGCCTCGGCCGTGGAGGTCGCCGCCCGCGAGGACAACATGTCGTTCAGTGCCTGGCTGTCGGCGGCTGCGGAACGCCAGCTCCGGGTTCGCCAGGGCCTGCGGGGCGTGGCGGCCTGGGAGTCCGAGGCCGGCGGGCTGACCGACGAGGAGATCGCCGCCGGTGAGGCCCTGCTGGCCCGCTTGCTCTCCGGCGTTTCCGGCATGGCGTCCCGGGTGCGGCGCCGCTGATGGCGGTCACCCGGGTCGGCCTCGTCTACGGGGTCGGCGCGCTGCGCGCCGCGTCGCGCGGCGACCGGATCTTCTGGGCCGTGCACCGGGCCGCCCTCGCCCACGGGATCGTGCCGGTCGTGCCGGTCTCGGTCATCGCCGAGGGGTTCCGGACCGAGGCCCGCAGCGACCGGATCCAGGACATGCTCGACGGCTCCGAGATCGAGGTGATGGACGCCGAAGGGGCTCGGAGGGTCGGGGAGCTGGCCGTGAAGGCGTCGACGACCGACCTCGTCGCGGCCAGCGTCGCCGAGACGGCGGCCCGGAGGAACTGTGCCGTGGTCGCGTCGCGCCAGAACGCGCTGACGTCTGCGTCCGGACTCCTCGGCCACAAGCTGGTCCTGCACGCAGTCTGAGCCCGACGACCCGGCCGGGGCGTCGGTTCTATTGGGGTTCGGCGAGCCTGCGCAGCCGCCGCAACGCTCCCGCGAGCGAGCGCTCGACGCCGAACAGCTCGGTCGCCGACTCGTCCTCAGCGGCCTCGGCGGCCTCCGCCAGTGCACTCACGCGCCGCGTCAACTCGTCGAGGGTCGTGGCGAGGGAGCCGATTTCCGCGCTGGTAGCCATGCCCCTGATGATGGCTCAGCCGACGCGTCCGCGTCGGCTTCTCGGTGCGGCTACGGGGTGCGAGAACCCGGACCGCTGACTGCGAAGGCTCTGACGTCGCGGTCCACCCCCCGCAGTTGTTGGGGATCAAGCTCCCTCAGGTCCCAGCGGTCCTCTCGCAGTTGCGAAACGGCCTCTTCGGTCGCAACGAGCTCGCCCGGCGCCGCGACCTTCACGAGGCGCGAAACCGTGTTGACGAGCGGGCCGAAGTAGTCACCCTCCCGTGGCGTCGCCGATCCGAAGCCGACGGCCGCCCGGGCGGGTGGGAGAACCGGGTCGTCCGCCGCCATCTGGCACATCTCGGTGCCGATCCGACACGCGTCGTCCACCGATGGGGCGGCGAAGAACGCCTCGTCGCCGATCATCTTCACCACGCGCCCGCCGGTGAGGACCGTGGCCGACCACGCGGCGGACTCGAACCGCGAGAGCGCCAGGCTCTGGTCCCGCAGGCTCAAGGTCTCGGCCCACGCGGTCGACCCGACCAGGTCGACGAAGCCAAGCGCGACGATTTCGCTCGGACCGTCGCCCCCCTCCGGCGCCTCCCAGCCCCGCACGAGGGTGGCTCGGTGTGTGGCCCGGTCGAACTGGGCGAGGAGGACCCGCGACAGGACCTCGGGGATGGAGGTGAAGGCCATCACGGCCCGCTCCGATATGTGGGCCCGGGCCAGCTCGTCCCACCCCTCGCGCTCGGTGCCGGGACCGAGCTCCGCGTAGAAGAGGGCCACCGCGGCCTCGGCGATGGTGGTCGCGGCCGAGCCGAGCACGCGGGTGAAGGCCAGGATCGACTCCTCGCCCATCAGACTGGCCCCTTGGAGGAACGCCGCGATCAGCGCGTCCAGTCCCTCGGGAAGTTTGCTGTGGGGGCCGGCCGCCAAGCCCGCCGCCAGCAGCACCCGCTCGATAGTCTCGACCGGGACGCCGCATCGGGCGGCCAGCTCCTCGACCGAAACCATCGACCGGTTCCTGGTCAGCACAAGGTCGCCTGCGACGGCGGGAAGGCTCGTGAGGCGGTCGCCCTCCACCAGCTGCTCGAGGGTGGCGCCCCGGGCGCTCAGGTACTCGAGAAGGGCGAGGCGCTCGGCGGCGTTCGGGGCGTCCGGCTCGTAGATGCCGGCACCCTCCCAGGCCTCGGTGTTCACCGGCTCATCGTTCCACGACACCGGGGCGGCCCGCCCGGGACAACGCGGGTGCGACGACGTCCCCCGCTCCGAGCGAAGGGCCACGTTTAGGCTCCCGGCCACGGCCGACCGATCGATGGATCCCGACGAGGAAATGACGGCGTCGAGCACGGAAACGGCCGAGGCCGGGCCGGGAGCCTCACAAACCCCCAGGTAGCATCGAGAAGTTATGCCCCTCGCTCGTCTCGACGTCCGCGGTCAGGGAGACCGGCTCGAGGAGGTGCTGCCGCGACCCGGAACGGTCGACTCCGACGTCCGCGAGGCGGTGGCTTCGATCATCGCCGAGGTGCGCCGGGATGGTGACGCCGCGCTGGTCGCGCTGACGGCCCGCTTCGACAAGGTGGAGATCGCCTCGATCGCGCTGACCCCCGACGATCTCGCCGCCGCCCTGGCCCGGGTCCCCGACCAGCTGCGCGAGGCCCTCGAGGTGGCCCACCGCCGCATCGTCGCCTACCACCGCCGGGACACCGACGAACCGCACGACTTCGTCACCGAGGGGGTCCGGGTCACCGAGCTCGTCCGGCCGGTGCGGCGCGCCGGGTGTTACGCACCGGGCGGGCGGGCCCGCTATCCCTCGACCGTGCTCATGTGCGCGGCGCCGGCCCGGGTGGCCGGGGTCGAAGAGGTCGTGCTCTGCGTCCCGCCGGCTCCGGATGGCAACCTCGACGATGCGACCTTGGCCGCAGCTGCCATCGCGGGGGTCGACGAGGTCTACCGGGTCGGCGGGGCCCAGGCCATAGCGGCCATGGCCTACGGGACCGAGTCGATCCGGCGGGTCGACGTGATCGTCGGCCCCGGGAACCGCTACGTGGCCGAGGCGATGCGCCAGGTCTCCGGTGCCGTCGGGATCCCGGCCGCCTTCGCCGGGCCCTCCGAGGTCGTGGTCGTGGCCGGCCCCGACACGCCGACCGACCTGGCCGCCATCGACCTGGCCGTGCAGGCCGAGCACGGGCCCGACGGGCTCTCGTGGCTCGTCACCTGGTCGCAGGAGAAGTTGGACGAGGTCGACGCGGCGCTTGACCGGATCGTGGCCGAGTCGCCGCGGCGGGCCGAGCTCGAGGCCACGCTGTCGTCGGGGGGCTACGCCTGCCTGGTCGAGGGGCCCGAGGAGGCCATCGCGGTCGCAAACGTCGTCGCGCCCGAGCACCTCGAGCTCTTGATCGACGACGCACGCCGGCTGCTGCCGTTCGTGCAGGCGGCCGGCGCGGTGTTCCTCGGGCCGTGGTCGCCGGCCAGCCTGGGTGACTACGTGGCCGGACCCAACCACGTGCTGCCGACGAACCGCTCGGCCCGTTTCGCCTCCGCGTTGTCGGCTCGCGACTTCCGCCGCCACATCCACGCGGTCGAGGCCGACCGGGCGGCCATCGAGCTGCTGGGCCCCCACGTGATCGCGCTGGCCTCGACGGAGGGCCTGGCCGCGCACGCGGCGTCGATCGAGGCCCGGCGGTGAGCCCGCTCGTCCCGAAGCGCGACGACCTCGCGTCCCTCGACGGCTACCACTCGCCCCAGGTGGCCGCGGAGGTCCGTCTCAACACCAACGAATCTCCGTTGCCGCCTCCCGCTGCGTGGCCCGAGGCCTTCGCGTCCGAGATCGCGAGGGTCGAGGCGAACCGCTACCCCGACCGGGGTGCGGTCGCGCTTCGCTCCGCGCTCGCCGAGCTCCATGGCGTCGACCCGGCCGAGGTGTTCTGCGCCAACGGCTCGAACGAGGTGCTGCAGTGCCTGCTCCTCGCGTTCGGGGGGGCCGGGCGGGTGGTCGCGACCTTCGAGCCGACCTACGCGCTCCACGCGTTCATCGCCCGGCTGACCGGGACCCCGGTCGTGAGCGGGAGCCGGAACGAGCGCTTCGAGGTCGAGCTCGATGTCGTGCGGGCGCTGATGGCCGAGCACCGACCGGTGATCACCTTCCTGTGCTCGCCCAACAACCCGACCGGCAACGCCGACCCGATCGAGCTGACCGAGCACGTCATCGCCGAGGCACCGGGCCTGGTCGTCGTCGACGAGGCCTACGGGCAGTTCGCGCCGGCGTCGGCCACCAGGTTCCGCGGCCGACCCGGCGCCGAGGGCCTGGTCGTCGTCCGGACGTTCTCCAAGACCTGGGCGCTCGCGGCGGCCCGGCTCGGCTACCTGCTCGCCGACCCGGCGGTCGTCGAGGCGTGCGATTCCGTGGCCCTCCCGTACCATTTGTCCGCGTACACCCAGGCGGCCGGGCTGGCCGCTCTGGAGTTCCAAGCCGAGATGGAGGAGCGGGTGGCGCTCGTGAGCGAAGAACGGGGCCGGGTGGCCACCGCCCTCGGGGAGCTGGACATCGAGACCTGGCCGTCGGATGCCAACTTCATCCTGTTCCGCCCGTTGACCCACCCGGCCGCCGTCGTCTGGCAGGGCCTGGTCGACCGGTCGATCCTGATCCGGGACGTCTCGGGACGCCCCGAACTGGCCGACTGCCTCCGAGTCACGATCGGCACCGCGGCCGAGAACGATCGGTTCCTATGCGCGCTCGAGGAGTGTCTGCGATGAGCGATCCCCGTCAAGCCACGGTCACCCGGTCGACCAAGGAGACCGAGGTCACGGTGACCCTCGTGGTCGACGGGACCGGCCAGGTGGCGGTGTCGACCGGCCTGCCGTTCTTCAACCACATGCTCGAGCAGCTCGGCCGGCACGGAGGCTTCGACATGGCCGTCGAGGCCAAGGGCGACCTCGAGGTCGACGCGCACCACAGCGTGGAGGATGTCGGGATCGTGATCGGCCAGGCGTTGGCCGAGGCGCTCGGGCCCAAGGTCGGCGTCCGCCGGTTCGCCTCGGCGCTGATCCCGCTCGACGAGGCGCTGGTCGAGGTGGTCCTCGACCTGTCCGGCCGGGCGTTCCTGGCCTACGAGGTCCCGTTCGCGCCGGACACGCCCGGGCTCGGCTCGCCGCCGTTCGACCCCCAGCTCGCCGAGGAGTTCTGGCGGGCCTTTGTCACCGCGGCCGGGATCACCATGCACGTCGGCCTGCGCCAGGGGCGCAACACCCACCACGTGCTCGAGGCGTCGTTCAAGGGCGTCGCACGGGCGCTGCGCGACGCCGCGCGTATGGAGGGAGGCGGCGTCCCCTCGACCAAGGGCTCCTTGTGAGCGCCGGGACGATCGCCGTCCTCGACTACGGCATCGGCAACCTGGCCTCGGCGCATCGCGCCCTCGTCCACCTGGGCGCCGACGCGCGGCTGGTCCAAGAGGCGGGCGACGCCGATGGTGCGGCGGGCGTGGTGCTCCCGGGTGTGGGCGCGTTCGGCCGGTGCGCCGAGGCGCTCGCGGACAGCGGCCTCGACAAGGTGGCCCGCCACGCGTTGGACAACGCCGTCCCGTTCCTCGGTATCTGCGTCGGGTTCCAACTCCTCTACGAGGGGTCGGAGGAGAGCCCGGGCACAGCAGGGCTCGGTGCCATTCCCGGCACCGTCGGGAGGTTGCCGGCGGGGGAGAAGTGTCCCCAGATCCAGTGGAACCCGCTCCGCGCGGTGGGTGCTCGACCGTCGGCGATCCTGGCCGGGCTGCCCGCGGACCCGTGGATGTACTTCGTGCATTCCTTCGTCCCCCCGATCGGACCCGACACCGTGGCCACCTGTGACTACGGCGGCGACATCAACGCCGCCATCGAGCGTGACCACATCTGGGGGACCCAGTTCCACCCGGAGAAGTCGGGGACACTGGGCCTCGCCGTGCTGGCGAACTTTGTCGCACGGACCGGCTCGAGCCGCGGTGCGACCGAGCCCTGATGGACCTGTTTCGACGACGGGTCCCCACCGCCTTCGAGAGCCGGGTTCTTGGTGGACTCTCCACCAAGCGCACCACTGGCGCCCGGAATGAGCTCCAGAGGGCTGACGGACCCCTGTTGGACGTTGGTCGATGCGAGGGAGGGTGATTTCATGAAGACTCGTCTAATCCGGGGCCTCGCGGCGCTCGGTATCGTCGCCGGTTTGGGCGTCGGCCTCGGTGCCGCGACCGCTGGCGCCACAGGCTACGGCTACGGATACGGCTTTGGCAGCAGCGTGCCCCACGGGCACCCGTATTGCGCATCCGACGCGTGGTCAAGGGACAACCTGCGAGGTGCTGCTCAGCTGGTAGCCCGCCGCGTCGACTCGGCAGTTCCCTTTCGCCGGGGACTGTCTAGTTCGCGCACCACGGGCGCAGAGGCGCAGATGCGACAACAGCACCCTCCGGCCTCGGAGATCGGAGATCGGAGCGCCGGCGGCGTCGGTGACGATGAACCGCCGAGGCCGGGAGGAAAAACCGCCAGATCGTTCGCCAAAGGGTCGACAACGACCTGGGAGTAGCACCGTCCGATAGCCGGCCTTCGTCGTCGGTCGTTGCCAGGCCAGGGCTCAGGCGTGAAGTTCTCCGAACACGTGGCTGACCGTCGATTCCTCAGCCGACTCGTATGGGAACCCGATGACGTTCGTCTCGATGGAGACGGTGTAGGCGCCCTTGGATGCTGTCAGTACGTTGCCCGGACCAAATACCAGGCGGCTGCATCCCACCCACCCGCCGACGTGGATTTCGTTTCCGGCGATGCGGGCACATGGGTTGACGACGGGACCCAACTGGTGCGCCATGACGGTCAACTCAAATGACTCTCCGAGCCCCGTCCCCCACGCACAGGCGCCCCCGGCGACGTACGGCTGCGGCGTTCCCGGGCCGATCGACGATGCAAAATTCAAGAGTCGCTGGACCTCATCGGAGGTGAGGAGGCCACACACCTCGATGTCGGATATCGAGATGGAGCGCTGGGTATCCGCCGAAGCGATGCGGGAGGGCATCGAAGATCTCGGCACGAGCGCATACCCGATGGCGCCGGTGACCACGGCGGCGACAAACCCGAGGACCGAGACAACGAGCAGACGCCGTAGTCCCTTCCGCATGGTTCACCTCCGAACCGGTGTGACGCTGGACCGTCGTAGCACAGAGTTGCCGTCTCATGCGCCAAGAAAGCCACACCGGACCGACGGTCGGTCCGGTGTGCAGATGACCACTCGTGGGACTCCCTGGGGGCGGCCCTAAGCTCATCTGATGGAGCTGTTCTGCGCGATCGACCTGCGCGGCGGTCGAGCTGTCCGGCTGGTCCAGGGCGACTTCGGCAGGGAACAGGGGTTCGGTGACCCGCTGGAGCTGGCCGACCGATACGTCGCGGACGGGGCCATGCGGCTGCACGTGGTCGACCTCGACGCCGCGCTGACCGGTCAGCCGGTGAACCGTGGCGTCGTCCGGGCGATCATCGACCGGGTCTCGGTCCCGGTGCAGGTTGGTGGAGGGGCTCGGAGCGACGACGATGTCGCGGAACTGGTGGCCATGGGGGCCGACCGGGTGGTCATCGGGACGGTCGCGCTGAAGGATCCCGAGTTGGCCCACAAATGGCCCGCCCGGTTCCCCGGTCACCTGGTGCTCGGTCTTGACTACCGGCGCCGCGAAGACGGCGTGCTCGAACCGGCAGCGTCGGGCTGGGTCGAGGGTGGCGGCGTCACGATGTCCGAGGTGCTCGAGGCGTGGGGCGCCGAGCCGATCGCGGCGATCGTGATGACGTCGATCGATCGCGACGGGACGGGCTCGGGTCCGGACCTCGAAGCGCTGAGCGACGTCCTCGATGCGACCGACCACTCGCTGGTCGCGTCGGGGGGTGTCGGATCTCTCGAGCACCTCGAGGCGCTGGCGTCCCTTCGTTCACCCGAGCGTGGGCGGGCACCCGACGGCGTCGTCGTCGGGAGGGCGTTGGTCGACGGGTCCTTCGGCGTGCGAGAGGCGGTGGCGGCGTGCACTCCATCCGGGTGATCCCGTGCCTCGACGTCACCGCCGGCCGGGTGGTGAAGGGCGTGCGGTTCCTCGACCTGGTCGACGCCGGGGATCCGGTCGAACTGGCGGCCCGCTACGACCTCGAGGGAGCGGACGAGCTCACCTTCCTCGACATCACGGCGTCGCACGAGGAGCGCGACACCATGGTGGAGGTCGTCGCGCGCACGGCCGAGCAGGTGTTCATCCCGCTCACCGTCGGCGGCGGTGTGCGCAGCGCCGAGGACGGCCGCCGCCTTCTTCGCGCCGGTGCCGAGAAGGTCGGGGTCAACACCGCCGCCATCGACGATCCCGACGTCATCCGGCGCCTCGCCGACGAGTTCGGGGTGCAGTGCGTCGTCGTCTCGGTGGACGCCCGTCGCCGCGAGAATGGCGATGGGTGGGAGGTCTACACCCACGGCGGTCGCCGGCCGACCGGGATCGACGCGCTCGAGTGGTCGACACGGGCGGCCGGGCTCGGGGCCGGCGAGCTCATGGTCACGTCCATGGACCGCGACGGCACCCGTGACGGGTACGACCTGGAGCTGACCGCTGCGATCTCGGACTCGGTCGGTGTCCCGGTGATCGCGTCCGGGGGAGTGGGCACTCTCGCACACCTCGTCGAGGGTGCGACGGCCGGGAAGGCCGACGCGGTGCTCGCCGCGTCGATCTTCCACACCGGGCAATACACGGTGGCCGAGGCGAAGGCGTACATGGCCGAGCACGGCGTGGCCGTGCGTCCGATCACCTCTGGCTTCGAGCGCTGAGGTCGCGTTCGGCTGCCTCGGGGAGGGTCATGGAGCGACCGATCGATCTGACATTCGATTGCGCCGATGCGCCGGTGATGGCGGCCTTTTGGAAGCTCGCCCTCGGCTACATCGACGAGCCGGCTCCGGCCCCGTTCACGACTCGCGGCGAGTGGCTCGCGAGCCACGGGGTGCCCGAGGAGGAGTGGGACACGGGAGCCTGGCTCTGTGACCCCGACGGCATCGGCCCGCGCCTGTCGATCCTGCCGGTGCCCGAGGCCAAGGTCGCGAAGAACCGGCTCCACATGGATGTTCGGGTGTCGGGCGCGGGCGACGACGACGAGCGTTGGAGCCGACTGACGGCCTTCGCCGGCCTGCTGGTCGAAGCGGGGGGCCGGATCCTCGTTCCGTTCCCGAAGCACCACATGGTGATGGCCGACCCCGAAGGCAACGAGTTCTGCGTTGGGTTCGCCGGGCTCGATGACGGTCGGCCCGACGCCGGGCCAAGGTGAGAGTGGCAATCACCTGAGGGATCCGCCGATCGCCTGATTCAGGGCGTTACCGTGCCTGAACACGACATTGGGCCAGTCACTGCTGTCGGGGAGCCAACGGTCATGCCGGCACTGAAGACGAGCCTCAAGCGACTCTGCGAGCCAGGCCGGATCCGTTCGGTCGTCCAGCCGATCGTACGGACATCCGATGGCCTGGTCCTCGGCTACGAGGCGTTGGCTCGGATGTCGGTTGAACCGCTCCAGCCGCCGAACTGGTGGCTGGAGCGAGCCTTGGCCCAGCGTGTCGATCGAGAAGATTGGCGAGTTCGGGCCCCGCAGTACTCGCAACGACCGAGCAGGTCTCGATCACCTGCGCGACGCGTTGGCAAAGTCAACAGATCGAACCGCCGCTTGCTCGGTGGTTGTCGAATACCTGTTCCGGAGGGGTCAGCTCCTGCCAAGCCTGTACCTCGAGGCGCGCGGATACCTGCGATGCGTCGCCCAGCGAGGCCTGTGGCAGGTCCTCGACGGCATGCCTGGCTCGGTCGGGATCACTGGGAAGGCATGGAAAGAGGGCCGGCCCGTTATCGCTGACAATGTCGCCGAGGACGCCGATTACCTCGAGGCCGTCCCGGGTGTTGTCGCCGAGCTGTGTGTGCCGGTGATCATCGAAGGCAGACCGGTCGGCGCGCTCAACGTGGAGTCGCTGAGCCCGTTGCCGAGCGACCTGCTCGACCTACTGGTTGAGTGCGCTCGGCTTCTGTCTGATCGTTTGCGAGAGATCGGCGATCGGCACAGCACGACATCGTGGCAACGTGCTGCACGGGCATCCATGTCGCTGTCGGGCCTGGTCAGCGGAGCACTCATGTTTGACAAGCTTCTCGGGTGTCTTCGCGAGGCCTCGGGGATGGACTCAGCGTGTCTGGTCCTGGACTCGCCCGATGGGCCGAAAGTGAAAGTGGCGGTCGGACAACTAGCCGCACAACTCCGGAGCCTTTCGGTCGACGAGCTCGAAGCTATGTCATCCCTCGTCGGTGACATCCGGTCCTGCTACACGGCCGGAGACACGTCGGGTCGGGGGTTCGTCGGGGCCGATTCACTCCGAAGCGCTGGGGCTCGGGCAGTGGCTGTGCTCCCGCTCTGGGCGCGGCGTCAACGGCTTGGGACCCTGATCTTTGCTCATTCGAAGCCACTTCGAGTGAGCGGCGATGACATCGAGCCGCTCGAGATGCTTGCCGACTCCGCCGCAGCCCTGCTGGTCGAAAGGGCCCAGTCAGGCGTGAAGCTCCGCGACGGATATGCCGTCCTGGAAGGTCCCACTGCCAAGACGAGGAGCTTCGTCTAAGGCCGCTTTTGCCCTGCGTATCGTCCGACTCAGCCTGGTTTCGCGTAGTTGGCCATACCGGCAAAATCCAACACCACACAGGGCTCGTCGCCGACCGTCCAGCCGTCATGTCCGGCCGGTATGGACACGACGTCGCCGGGCCCGATCTCAAGCTCGGTCCCGTCATCCATGTGGATCATTTGGCGACCTGAGACCACGTAGCCGACGTGGGCGGCCTGGCAGCTGTCACCGCCGACGATCGGCTTCACATGGTCGGACCACCGCCACCCTGCCTCAAAGGTCGCGCGGCCCACTACGCCACCGCCGATATTGACGAGTTCTACGCCCCCGTTTCCTTGAAACGACCGCGTTTCGTCCGCTTCGTCGAATCGCTTTCGCTCGAGTCCAGCCATGCATGCCTCCTCGTCGTGAACGAATGTGCTGACGAGTTTCCTAGTCCCATCGTTGGACCTTCGCAACCGCCTTGTCGGGGTAAAGCCCACATTGGAGACGTGGGACAGCGTGGCATGACCGAACCTCGCCGACCGGGCCGTCCAAGTGTCAGTTGTCCCATGAGCAACCGTCGACGGCGAACCCCGAGCCGCTTGACCCGTGCTCGACTGGGGTGCAGCATCATCGCTGTGCCAAACACCACCGCGAATCACATCACCATCGAGTACGAGATCATCGGGGACATCGCCGATCCGGCGCTCCTCCTCGTGATGGGCCTCGGAGGTCAGCTCATCGGCTGGCCCGACGCCTTCTGCGCGCAGCTGGCCGACCATGGCTTCGCCGTCGTCCGCTACGACAACCGCGACGTCGGCCTGAGCCAGAAGTTCGAGGAAGCCGGCACCCCGGATCTTGCTGCGATCTTGGGTGTCCTCGGTGGTGGTGACACGGTGACGCCGCCCTACACGCTCGGTGACATGGCCGACGATGGCATCGCACTGATCGAGGGGCTCGGTCTTTCACCTGCCCACATCGTCGGGGCGTCGATGGGCGGCATGATCGTTCAGGAGATGGTGATCCGGCACCCCGACGCGGTTCGCTCGCTGTGCTCGATCATGTCGACCACCGGCGACACCTCGGTCGGCCAGCCGACCCCCGAGGCCATGGCGGTACTTCTCCAGCCGCCACCCGCGACCCGGGCCGAGGTCATCGAGGCCAGCGTGCGCGGATCTCGGGTCATCGGTTCGCCGGGCTATCCGACCGACGAGGCTGACCTCCGGGCGGGCGCGGCGCTCGCCTACGACCGCTCCTACTACCCGCAAGGCCCGGTTCGGCAAATCGCAGCCATCCTCGCTGCCGCGGACCGGTCCACGGCCCTCGGCGAGGTGCATGTGCCAACCCTCGTGATTCACGGCGATGCCGACCCGCTCGTCACACCGACGGGTGGGGAGGCCACCGCCAAGGCCGTGCCCGGTGCCGAACTCTTGGTCATCGAAGGGATGGGCCACGACTTGCCCGAGTTGCTCTGGCCCGAGGTGATCGCCGCCATCGTCGCCAACGCCAAACAGGCTCACTGATCGGGTGTCGGTGGTGGGTCAATTTGGGCTCGCCGAGGACGGCTCGATCCACATCCGCGGGTAGACGTTCATTGCCCGTCCACAACGCCCATGAGTGAACCGCTCGTCGTGATGGCGGGCTCGACCCGTATCATGGGTGAGTTTCGATCCGGATCTTCACCGACCGTCGTGCTCCTGCACTCCGGTGTTTCGGACCGCCGGAGCTGGCGCGGGGTGATTGACGGGCTGCCGAGTGATATCGCGGTCGTCGCATACGACCGCCGCGGCTACGGGGAGACCGCGCCGTCGGTCGACACGTTCACCCACGTGGGCGACCTGCTGGCGGTACTCGACGAGATCGGGCAGCAGGCGGTGTGGCTCGTCGGCAGCTCGATGGGCGGTGGGTTGGCGCTCGACACCGCGCTCAGTGCACCGGCCCGGGTCGCCGGTTTGGTGCTGCTGGCCCCGGCGGTCAGCGGCACGCCCGAGCCGACCATCGACTTCGTCACCATGGCGATGTTCGAGGCGGCAGGCGAGGCCGCCGAGCGCGGTGACCTCGACGAGGTCAACCGGCTCGAGACGTGGCTGTGGCTCGACGGGCCCAACGCGCCAGAGGGGCGGGTGTCGGGCCCGGCCCGGGAGCTCTCGCTCGAGATGAATCGGGTCGTCCTGGCCAACGGCGTCCCCGAGGACGCCGGGGACTCGGGCATCGACGCGTGGGCCCGGATCGGCGAGATCGACGTCCCGGCCATCACGGCCTGGGGCGACCTCGATGTGCCGTTCCTGGTTGCGCGCGCCCGAGAGCTGGCTGATCGACTGCCGCGTGGCGAGCACCGGGTCCTTCACGGCATGGCCCATCTGCCGTACTTGGAGGACCCGGCGACCGTCGCACAGATCGTGACGGACGCCCTGGCCGGTTGACCTTGGTCCGGTTGAGCCCGGGTGGGGATGCGGTACGTTGCCCCTATGGGACCATCGGAGGTGAACGGGCCGGGAGACTCGAAGCAACCCATCACCGTCCTGTTCGACCGCGTGCTCGTGCAGGTGACCCAGTCCGATGGGGAACGCCGGTCGCGGGCGGGCATCCTGATCCCCGCGACCGCACAGGTTTCGAGGCGGCTGGTATGGGCCGAGACGGTCGCCGTCGGCCCCCACGTCCGGGCCGTAAAGATCGGTGACAAGGTCCTGTTCAACCCCGAGGACCGTTTCGAGGTCGAGGTTCAAGGCGAGGAGTTCGTGATCCTGCGGGAGCGGGACATCCACGCGGTGGCGTCCGAACGCAACGACAGTGGGACCGGGCTGTATCTGTGAGCGCGACCCAGGGCCACCGGTCGCCCGGCCGATCGGAGCTCCCATGGCCGACGCCGCGCGCAGGCTCGGCCATCTTCGCTTGAGCGTCGCGGTCGGCGAGGAGCCCAACCCGAGCGGCGCCGACGCGCCCGGTGGTTTGCCGTTCTCGCCAACACTCGGCGAGTTCCAACGCCTGGCCGGCGACCACCACATGGTCCCGGTCTGGAGCGAGGTCGTTGCCGACACCCTCACGCCGGTGGCGGCTTTCCTCAACGTGGTCGGGGACGGGCCCGGGTTCCTCCTCGAATCGGTCGAGGGAGGGGAGCGCTGGGGCCGTTTCAGCTTCGTCGGTCGGGCCCCCCTGGCGACGCTCGTCGCGCGAGGGACCGACGTGACCGCGTCCGGCCCGCTGGCCCTGCCGCTCGGCGACGGTGGGGTGCTGGCTGCTCTCGAGTCCCTGCTCGACACCTACCGCTCGCCCACCATCGAGGGCCTGCCGCCGTTGTTCGCCGGCGTGGTCGGCTATCTCGGCTACGACGTCGTGCGCGAGGTGGAGCACCTGCCCGACGTGCCGACCGACGACCAGGGGTTCCCCGACGCCGGGCTGGCCGTCATCGGCCAGCTCTGCGCATTCGACCACTGGCGACAACGCATCGTGCTGGTCGACAACGTGGTGGTCGACCCCGCCTGGACATCTGCGCAAACCGAGGACGCCTATCGAAACGCCTGCCGACGGGTCGAACGGTTGGCCGCCGATTGCATGCAACCGACGGCGTCGTTCCCGATCGCGCCACCCGACGGCCAGGCGCCGGTCGAGGACATCGGGCGAACGATGACGAGCCGGCAGTTCCAGGACGCCGTCGCGGTGGCCAAGGAGTACATCGAGGCCGGCGACATCTTCCAGGTCGTGCTGTCGCAGCGCTACGACGTCGAGCTCGAGGCCGATCCCTTCGAGATCTACCGGTGCCTTCGACTCCTCAACCCGAGCCCGTATCTGTACTTCCTGCGGTTCGACGAGGTGACCGTGGTCGGGTCCTCGCCCGAGCCGATGGTGCGCCTGCGCGACGGGGTGGTCATCTCCCGGCCGATCGCGGGGTCGCGGCCCCGGGGTCGCTCGGCGAGCGAGGACGAGCTGGCCGCCGGGCAACTGATCGAGGACCCGAAGGAGCTGGCCGAGCACGTCATGCTCGTCGACCTGGCCCGCAACGACGTCGGACGGGTGGTCGAATTCGGGACCGAGAAGGTCGACGAGTTCATGACCGTCGAGCGCTACAGCCACATCATGCACCTGACCTCGCAGGTGATCGGGACGCTGCGCGCCGACCGGGGCCCGATCGACGTGTTGCGTGCGACGCTGCCCGCGGGGACCCTCTCGGGCGCCCCGAAGGTCAGGGCGATGCAGATCATCGACGAGCTCGAGCCGACCAAGCGCGGCATCTACGGGGGCGTGATCGGCTATCTCGACTTCTCGGGCAACCTCGACACGGCCATCGCGATCCGCACGATGATCATCGGGCCCGACGGGCGCGCCTCGGTGCAGGCGGGGGCGGGCATCGTCGCCGACAGCGATCCCGAGACCGAGGACGCCGAGTGCATGCACAAGGCGGCCGCCCTGCTGGCCGCGCTGGCGGCGGCCCGGCACATGGCCCGGGCCCGACGCGACCGAGAGCCGTCATGACCGGCGCCCTCGAAGAGGACTATCGGCTGCTGCGCACCGAGGTTGCGGCGTACCACCTCGGCCGCGACGTCGTCCGACTCGAGGGCCCCGATGCGGCCTCGTACCTGCAGGGCCAGTGCAGCCAGGATCTCGACCCGCTCGCGGTCGGAGCGACGGTGGACACGCTGCTCCTCGCCCCCGACGGCAAGATCAACGCGCTGGCCCGGGTGCTGCGCCTCGACGACGAGGTGTTCCATCTCGACGTCGACGGCGGCTTCGGGGGCGTCGTCTTCGAGCGGCTGGCCCGCTTCAAGCTCCGGTCGCGCTTCGAGCTCAGCCAGATCGACTGGTCGTGCGTCGCGCTGCGGGGCCCCCGGGCCTTGACGGCCGCGGGCCTGGACGCCCCCGCGGTGGCCCCGTTCGCCTGGAACGGGTTCGAAGGGGTCGACCTGCTCGGCCCGCCGGCCTCGATCGAGGTGCCCGACGACATGCCATGGTGCTCGGACGAGGCGTGGGAGGCGGCCCGGATCGAGTCCGGGATCCCGGCGATGGGCCGGGAGCTCACCGACCGCGTGATCCCGGCCGAGACCGGGACGGTGGGGCGGGCCGTCAGCTTCACCAAGGGGTGCTTCACCGGCCAGGAGCTCGTCGCCCGCATCGACTCACGGGGTGCCGCCGTGCCCCACCGCCTGGCCGGGCTGGTGCTGGCCGGGGAGATCGACCCGGCCGAGCTCGTGGACGCCGAGCTCGTCGTGCCCGAGAAGGAGAAGCCGGTCGGGCGGGTGACGTCCGCGGCCTGGTGCCCGGGGGTGGGGGCGGTGTGCGCACTCGCGTACGTGCATCGAAGCGTGGACGCCGAGGCCGATGTCGGCGTGCGGCGTGCGGGCGGGGGCCCGGGCGAGGCGGTGGCCGCGTCGGTGCGGCCGCTGCCGTTGGTCTGACCCGGCACTTCCCAAAAAACGCGCCCGGCTCGCGGCGATAGCGTGGCGTCATGATCAGCGACGCCGCCAAGCAGTTTCACGAGCTCCTCGCCGCAGTTCCGGTCGTCGACACGACGCCGACAAAGGAGTCGGTCATAGCCTCCCGAGTCGCCAGTGAGGCCTGGGCCATCGCCACGGGCGAACCCGAGGGCGTGGCCTACGAGCCGGTCGACGCCGACGGCGTCGCGGCGGAGTGGACCACCCCGGCCGGTGCCGACCCCGATCGAGTGCTGCTGTATCTCCACGGGGGCGGCTACACCGTCGGGTCGATCGCCTCGCACCGCAAGCTGGTCGGCCACCTGGCCAAGGCGGCCGGGATGCGCGGACTCTCGGTCGAATACCGCCTGGCTCCCGAGAACCCGTTCCCGGCCGGCCTGGACGATGCCGTTACGGTCTTCGCATGGCTGCTCGGGCAGGGGATCGAGGCCGGGCACATCGGCATCGGCGGCGACTCCGCCGGTGGTGGGCTGGCCATGGCGACGGCCCTGGCGCTGCGCGAGCGCGGCTTGCCCGCGCCGGGAGGCCTCGTCCTCCTGTCGCCGTGGACGGACCTCGCGACGACGGGCGACTCGATCACCTCCAACGTCGGCAAGGACCTCTTGTTGCGCCGGGTCGAGGAGGACTCGCCGGGCATCGGCTGGTACGCCGGCGACAACGACGTCAAGAACCCGCTGATCTCCCCGCTGTACGCGGACTTCGGCGGCTTTCCGCCCTTCATCGTCCACGTCGGCGGATCCGAGCTGCTCCTCGACGACTCGACGCGGGTCGCCGAGCGGGCGTCCGCGGCCGGGTGTGACGTCACCATCGAGGTGTGGCCAAAGATGCAGCACGTCTTCCAGATCGCGGCCGGGAACGTGCCCGAGTCCGACTCCTCGGTCGACAAGCTGGGTTCCTGGCTCTCGGGGCACCTGTCCGACTGAACGTCGAGAAGCGGCCCACCGGGGCCTCACCGTCGGGGTGCGCTGCGGTGCCCCAACTACGCTGGTCCGGCAATGGCGAACTATTTGTCCGAGATCGTGGCTGCCCATCGGGTTGCCGCCGACTCGGATGAGCGCGACGTCGACGAGCTGATCGCCAAAGCGGTCCGGCTGCCCCCGACCCTCGGGTTTGCCGAGGCCCTGGCGGCCCGGTCGGCCCACGGTTTGGCCGTGATCGCGGAGATCAAGCGGCGCTCGCCGTCGAGGGGCGACCTCGACCTCGACCTCGATCCGGCCGACCTCGCCCGTGACTACGCCGCCGGCGGGGCCACCTGCCTGTCGGTGCTCACCGACGGCCCCAACTTCGGAGGCTCGAGCGACGACCTGGTCGCGGCGAAGGCGGCCAGCGGGCTCCCGGTGCTGCGCAAGGACTTCACGGTCAGCCGCGCCGACGTGTGCGACGCCCGCCTCATGGGAGCCGACGCGGTGCTCCTGATCGTGGCGGCACTCGACGACGGCGAGCTCATCGAGATGCTCGGGCTGTCGGCCGTCCTCGGGCTCTCGGCGCTGGTCGAGGTCCACGACGACGCGGAGCTGGACCGGGCCATCACCGCCGGGGCGCGGTTCGTCGGGGTCAACCAGCGGGACCTGCACACCTTCGAGGTCGACCACGAGCGCGCCGAGCGCATGGTCGCGAAGCTCCCGGCCCATGTCGTGGCCGTGGCCGAGTCCGGCGTGCGCGATGCGGCCGACGCCGCCCGGCTCGCGGCGGCGGGCTACCAGGCCGTGCTGGTCGGCGAGACCCTGGTCCGCGCCCCCGATCGGACGCTGGCGGTGAAGGCCATGGACGGCCACCCGGTCGGCCGGCGCAATGTCGCCGGGCCCAAACCGGCCGCATGGGCCTCGGGAGGGAGAGCGGGACCGGGGTCGGCCATCGGATCGGTCCGCCGGAGCATCCGAGCGCGATGGGGCCGTGATGGCCGCTGAGCCGGTCATCAAGATCTGCGGGATCACGACCGAGGCCGACGCTCTGCTGGCCGTCGGGTTGGGCGCGGATGCGCTGGGGTTCATCTTCGCCCCCTCACCGAGACAGATGACCGCCGGTGCCGTCTCGGACATCGTGAAGCGCCTGCCGGCCGAGGTGCTGACGGTCGGCGTGTTCCGCGACGAGTCGGCGCGCCGGGTGGTCGAGATCGCCAACACGGTCGGGTTGGGCGCGGTGCAGTTGCACGGGCACGAGTCGATCGAGGACACCCAGTGGGTCGCGGCGCGCGTTCCCTGCACGATCAAGGCGTTCAGTGCCGGCGACCCGGCGATCATCCGTTTCGAGGAGTTCGGTTGCGCCTACCTCCTGGTCGACGGCACCAGTCCCGGCTCGGGCGAGGTGTTCGACTGGCGGCTCGCCGAAGGCGTGGTCGACCACGGTCGGTTGTTCGTCTCGGGCGGCCTCAACTCCGCCAACGTCGCCGACGCCGTCGTCCGGCTGCATCCTCACGGGGTTGACGTCGCGACGGGAGTCGAGCGCGCGCCGGGGGAGAAGGACCCGGCCAAGCTGGCCGCATTCGTCGCGGCGGTCCGTCGCGGGGCGGCGCTCGTGGCGGCCGAGCATCCGGGAGCGGCCGGCGATGACGACGCGGACGACGCCCCCTACGACTGGCTGACCGACCGGTGAGCGGGGAGGCGACCAACCACATGGCGGGCGGTTCGGTGATGGGGGACCCGGGCCCGAACGGCCGCTTCGGAGAGTTCGGCGGCCGGTTCGTCCCCGAGTCGCTCTTCCCGGCGTGCCTCGAGCTCGAAGAGGCGTTCCGGAGCGCGTGGGCCGACCCGGCCTTCCGGGCCCGCCTGGACGGCCTCTTGGCCCGGTTCGGCGGCCGCCCGACGCCGGTCACCGAGTGCCAGCGCCTGGGTGAGCGGTTGGGCATCCGCCTTCTCTTGAAACGCGAGGACCTCGCACACACCGGGTCCCACAAGCTCAACAACGTGGTCGGCCAGGCCCTGCTCACCCAGCGCATGGGCAAGCACCGGATGATCGCCGAGACCGGCGCGGGCCAGCACGGGGTGGCGGCCGCCACCGCATCGGCCCTGCTCGGCCTCGACTGCACCGTGTTCATGGGCGAGGTCGACACCGAGCGTCAGGCGTTGAACGTGTTCCGGATGGAGCTGCTCGGCGCCGAGGTGAAGACGGTGCGCACGGGAAGCCGGACGCTCAAGGACGCGGTGAACGAGGCACTGCGTGAATGGGTGGCGACGGTGGACGACACCCACTACTGCCTGGGTTCGGTGATGGGCCCCCACCCGTTCCCCTACATGGTGCGCGAGCTGCAACGGGTCGTCGGGACCGAGGCCCATGCCCAATCGCTCGAGATCTTGGGGGCGGTGCCCGACGTCGTGGTCGCCTGTGTCGGCGGGGGGTCCAACGCCGCCGGGACCTTCACCGGGTTCGTCGACACCGACGCCCGCCTGGTCGGCGTCGAGGCGGCGGGCGGCGCCGCGGCCACCAACGGGATCCCCGGCATCCTCCACGGGATGCGCTCCCGGCTGCTCCAGGACGAGGAGGGCCAGATCCGGGAGGCCGAGTCGATCTCGGCCGGGCTCGACTACCCCGGCATCGGGCCCGAGCACGCCCACCTCGGAGCGATCGGGCGGGCCGAGTACGCCCGGGCGACCGACGACGAGGTGCTGGACGCTTTTTCGGTCCTCGCCCAGACCGAGGGCATCATCGCGGCCCTCGAGCCGTGCCACGCGCTGGCGTGGGTGATCGCCGAGGCCGGCCGGAGCATCCAAGCGGGGTCGACGGTGCTCGTGACGCTCTCGGGGCGGGGCGACAAGGACGTCGCCCAGGTGCGCGACCTGCTCGCCGAACGAGCCGCGCGCTGACGATGCCGGACACCTCGGTCACGGCCCGCCCGGGCGGGTTGGAGGCGGCTTTGCGGGCCCGGCGCGACGGCGGCGCCAAGCTCCTTATCCCCTACGTGATGGCCGGCATGACCGACGACTGGATCGAGGTGCTCCAGGCGATCGCTTCGGCGGGCGCCGACGCGATCGAGGTCGGCCTGCCGTTCTCCGACCCGATGATCGACGGGCCGGTCGTCCAGGCCGCCGGGCTGGCGGCGTTCGAACGGCATCCGACGATCCAGGGACTCCTCGACCAGCTGGCCATCGCCGAGCTGGGCATCCCGGTCGCCGTCATGACCTATTACAACCTCGTCTTCCGGTTCGGCCACCGCCGCTTCGCGGCGTCGCTCGTCGCGGCCGGGGTGAGCGCGGCGATCGTGCCCGATCTGCCCCTCGAAGAGTTGGACCCGTGGGCAGCCGCGGCCGATGCCGGGGGGATCGAGACGGTGCTGATGGTGGCGCCGTCCACGCCGCCGGCACGGGTGGCGGCGATCGCGACCCGCTCCCGGGGTTTCCTCTACGCGATCACCCGGATGGGGGTGACCGGGGAGCGCGCCGCGTTGGGCGACGCCGCAGCGGGGGTCGTCGAACGGGCCCGGGCGGTGAGCGACCTGCCGATCTGCGCCGGCATCGGGATCTCGACCCCGGAGCAGGCCCGCGAGGTATGCGAGGTCGCCGACGGGGTGGTGGTGGGCTCGGCCCTGGTCCGGCGGCTGCTCGACGGCGTCGGTCCCGAGGGGGCGGCCGAGTTCGTGGGCGAGCTCCGAGGAGCGCTCGGGGGTTAGGGCCGGCTCAGCCGGCCGGGACGATGACGAGGCAGCCGTTGTGGCCGCCGAACCCGAACGAGTTCGACAGCACCGGCCCGGGCGTCCACGGCCGCGGTTCGCCCCGCACGACGTCGAGGTTGATCTCGGGGTCGAGCTGCTCGAGCCCCGCGGTCGGCGGGATCAGCCCGTGGAAGATGGTGAGCGCCGATGCCACCGCCTCGATGGCGCCGGCCGCGCCGAGGCTGTGCCCGGTCAGGCCCTTGGCCGAGGTGACCGGGGGTCCCGGCTCGCCGAACACCTTGTGGATCGCTCGCGACTCGGCGAGGTCGTTGAGCGGGGTGGAGGTCCCGTGCGCGTTGACGTGGCCGACATCGGCCGGTGTGAGGCCTGCGTCTTCGAGGGCCAGCTCCATGCACGCGACCGCGCCGGTGCCCTCGGGCTCGGGGGCGGTGATGTGGTGGGCGTCGGCCGTCGACGCGCCGCCGGCGATCTCGGCGTAGATGCGTGCCCCGCGGGCGACGGCCCGCTCCTTGTCCTCGAGGACGAGGGCCGCCGCACCTTCGGCGATGACGAATCCGTCGCGCCGGGCGTCGAAGGGCCTTGACTCACCGGTGTTCGACAGCGCGGTCATGTTGACGAACGCGCCCACCGCCACCTCCTGGATGGCGGCCTCGGCGCCACCACCGATGGCGACGTCACAGCGGCCCGACGCGACCAGTCGCGCCGCCGCCGTGACGGCGTGGGTCCCGGCGGCGCATGCGGTCGCGATGGTCTCGGACGGGCCGTGCCAGCCGAAGCGCATCGACACATTGGCCGCCCCTGCGTTGGCCATCATCATCGGCACGAGGAACGGCGACACGCGCCCGGGGCCCTTCTTGTCGCAGACGAGGACCTGCTCGACCAGGGTGTGGAACCCACCCACGCCGCTCGCGAAGATGACCCCGGCGCGGTCGGGGTCGGCCCCGAGCTCGCCGGCGTCGGTCTTGGCCAGCTCCGCTGCGGCCACGCTCATCTGGGCGAACCGGTCGAGGCGGCGGGCCTCCTTCGGTCCGAACCAGACCGAGGGGTCGAAGTCGGGGACGCTGCGCTCGCCCGACACCGTCGGGTGGAGGAGCTGGTCCCACAGCTTGTCGGCGCCGACGCCGCAGCAGGTGACCGCCCCGACTCCGGTGATGGCGACCGTCCGCCCGACGATCGGGCCGTCAGCGCCCCGACCGAGCAACATCAGAGCTTGGAGGAGACCAGATCGAAGGCTTGGCCGACCGTCTCGATGTCCTCGAGCTCGGTCTCCTCGACGGTGATGTCGAAGGACTCCTCAAGCGCCATGATCAGCTCGACGAGGTCGAGACTGTCCGCGTCGAGATCGTCGGCGAAGCGGGCTTCCTTGGTTACCTTGTCCGCGGGCACCTGAAGGACCTCCACGGCACACTCCCGGAACTTCTCGAACGCTGCTTCGCTTTCCACTGTTCCTTGGCTCCTTGGGCTTATGAGTGTCGAGCACTCACCGGTCGGTCAAAGTCCCATACCCATGCCACCGTCTACCGGAAGGACGGCGCCAGTGATGTAGCCGGCCCCCGCTGATGCGAGGAAGCCCACCGCGTCGGCGATCTCGTCGGGCGTGGCGGTCCTCCCCAAGGGGACGAGGCCAGTCATCTGCTCGATCCTGTCGTTGCCGAGCGCTTCGATCATATCGGTGGCCACCAGGCCCGGCGCGACCACGTTGACGGTGATCGCACGGCTGGCCACCTCCCGGGCGAGTGCTCGGGCCATCCCCACCATCCCGGCCTTGGAGGCCGCGTAGTTGGCCTGGCCGGGCAGCCCCACGAACGCGCCGACCGACGAGATGAAGATCACCCGGCCCCGGTGCAGCCGGAGCATCTTGGCCATGGCCCGGCGGGCCACCCGGTAGGCGCCGGTCAGGTTGGTCTCGATTACCTCTGACCACGCCTCCTCGCTCATCCGGACGATGAGCGTGTCCCGGGTGATGCCGGCGTTGGCCACCAGGATCTCGACCGGCCCGAAGTGCTCCTCGATCGCAGTGAAGGCCGCCTCGACCTGGTCGGGCCGGGTGACGTCGCACTGGATCGCCAGCGCACCGTCGGACCGCTGGCCGGCCTGCTCCCCGCGGGCCGTGAAGGCGACCCGGTCCCCGTTGTTCACGAACCACGAGACGCACGCGGCGCCGATGCCGCGGGACCCGCCGGTGATGAGGACCACCCGGGATCCCTCGGTGCTCGACGGCTCCTCGTCGCTCACAGGTCGCCGGCCACCCGCAGCCACAGGAGCGGCTGTCCCTCCTGCACCCGCTCGCCGGCGGTGGCCAACCAGCGCACGACCGCGCCGCCGAACGGCGTGCGCACCTCGATCGTGCCGACCCGGCCGACCAGGTCACCGACCGAGATGCCCGAGGTCGCTTGGCCTGCCGCGATCGTGCCGGGCAGCAGCCCGGCGCCCGGCGCCGACAGGGTCTGCTCGGGGAAGAAGATGCCGCCGCCCGGGCTCACCACGACCCGTTCGGACATGTACAGGTGCTCGCCGATGTGGGTCTCGGCACGCTCCGGCTTGGCGACGAGGTCCATCAGCCGGTCGAGGTCGTCGGGCTCGGCGACCGAGACGGTCTCGACATCGGCGACCGAGCGCCGGGCCAGACCGCTCAGCACCCCGCCCGGACCGATCTCGACGAACGTCGTCCCGCCAAGCGAGGCCAGCGTCTCCAACGACTGTCGCCACCGCACCGGGCTGCACAGCTGCGCCGACAGGAGTCCCGGCCACTCGGAGGGGTCACTGTGGATGCGTGCGTCGACGTTTGCGATGACCGGCACCTCGGGCGAGCGGAACACCGTGTCGCCGAGCGCCTTGCGCAACGCGGAACGGGCGGCCGCCATGAGCGGGGTGTGGAACGCGCCCGACACCGGGATGGGCAGGACACGCCGGGCACCGAGATCCTTGGCCAGGTCGCTCGCTCGCTTCACGGCCTCGGTGGTTCCCGCGATCACCACCTGCCCGGGGGCGTTGTAGTTGGCCACCCAGACGTCGCCCTCGGCCCGCTGGCACGCCGCCTCGGCGTCGTCGTCGGTGATGCCCAAGAGCGCGGCCATGGTGCCCGGCGCGTCCTCACCGGCCCGTCCCATCGCATCGCCTCTCGCGACGACGAGCTGCACGCCGTCCTCGAAGGACATGGCGCCACTGGCCACCAGGGCGGTGTACTCACCGAGGCTGTGGCCGGCGCAGGCGCCGGGGGAGAGCCCGAGTCGCTCGACGGCGTCGAGCACGACCAGGCTCTGGACGAACGTGGCCAGTTGGGCGTTGGCGGTTGCGGTGAGCTCCTCCATGGGCGCGTCGAGCACCAGTGTGGAGAGATCGCGTCCGGCCGCGTTCGACGCCTCAGCGACGACCTCGAAGGACGGGTGGTCGACCCACGGCGCCCCCATGCCGGACCGCTGCGATCCCTGCCCGGGGAACGTGAATACCAGCACCGCTCTCTCCGTTGGCTGCCGTGGCCACGGGCGCTCCGCCGACCCGGTCGACCAGGGCCGACCGCGGGTCCCAGTGTGCCATGGGGCGGCCGGACGCGCAGGTCCGACCGGTCGCGCGAGCGGTGTTGGTAGCGTCGAACCCGTGAAGGTCGCCGCTGCGCAATTCGCTACCGACCTCGACAAAGACGCCAACCGGGCCACTGCTGTCGGCGCCGTTCGAGCGGCGGCCGACCGCGGGGCGACGGTCGTCGTGCTTCCCGAGGCGTCGATGTGCGGGTTCGGCAACCCTCGCACCGATCTGTCCGAGTTCGCGGAGCCACTCGACGGGGCGTTCGTCAGCGCGTTGGCGAGCGTGGCCGCCCAGACCGGGCTCACGATTGTCGCCGGGATGTTCGAACCCGCGCCGGCGGAGACCCGTGTCTTCAACACCGTCGCGATCGTCGGCCCCGGCGGATTGGTGGCCAGCTACCGCAAGGTCCATCTCTACGATGCCCTCGGTTGGTGCGAGTCCGACCGTGTCCAGGCGGGGGAGGCCGATCCTTCGAACGCGCCGGTCGTCCCGCTCGGCGAGCTCTCGATGGGCGTCATGACCTGTTACGACCTCCGATTCCCCGAGTCGGCCCGCCAGCTGGTCGACGGGGGCGCGACCGTGCTCTTAGTCCCCGCGGCGTGGGTCGCGGGAGAGCACAAGGTGGCGCACTGGAGGACCCTCCTCGGCGCGCGGGCCATCGAGAACACCGCGTACGTCGTCGCGGCGGCGCAGCCCGGCCCCGCCTACACGGGGTGCTCGGTGATCCTCGACCCCATGGGAGTGGTGATCGGCGAGCTCGGCCCCGACGACGGCGCCGGGTCGAGCGCGCTCGTGGTTGCGGAGCTCGATGCCGGCCGGGTGGACGAGGTGCGCCGGGCGCTCCCGGTGCTGGCCAATCGCCGGTTCTCCCTCACCGGGCGCGCCACAGCGGCGCCATCCCGGGCCTGAAGCACCGCCCGTGCGCTCACGGCCCCTCGGTCGCTCGTCGCTCGAGGTCAGCGCGTTGTCGCTCGGCTCGTGGCGGACCTTCGAGCAGATCGATCGCGACGAGGGTCTCGCCGTCATGGAGGCCGCCCGCGAGTCGGGTATCACGTTCCTCGACGACGCCCGCTATGACGACGAGACGAAGACCGCCCCGATCGCATCGGGGTACTCCGAGGTCGTCTTCGGCGAGCTCTTCGCCCGTTCGGGCTACGAGCGTGCCGAAGCGATCGTGTCCAACAAGCTGTGGTGGGAGTTCTGGCCGAACGAGAGCGCGGCGGAGGAGGTCGACGGATCGCTCGCGCGGATGGGTTTCGACTACCTCGACATCATCTACTCGTCGACGCTCCCCGACGACCTGGCGCTCGAGGAGGTCGTCGACTCGATCGGTGGACTGATCGACTCGGGTAGGGCCCGCCACTGGGCCATCGTCAACTGGCCCGGCGCGACGTTGGAGCGGGCCGGAGACCTATGCGAGTCGGCGGGGGTGCCGCAACCGTGCGCGGCCCAGCTTCCCTACAACCTGCTCCGGCGCGACTGGCTGGAGGGCCCCGAGATGCGTCGGGCCCTCGAGCGCACCGGCGCGTCGGTTGTCGCCTCGGCGGTGCTGGCCGGCGGGGCGCTCACCGGGAAGTACGCACAGGGTGGGTCGGGTCGCCTCACCGCCGATGACCGAGGCAGCGCGGTGCTTCGGGCGTCGGCAGAGACCGTCGAGGATCTCTTGGCGTTGGCGATCGAGTGGGACACCGCTCCGGGGGCGTTGGCGATCGCGTTCGCTCTGGCCAAGCCGGCCGTCGCCTCGGTGCTGTTCGGCGCGACAAGGCCCGAGCAGGTCGTCCAGAACTGCGAGGGGGTCGAGCTCCTCGACCGCTTGGACGAGGGTCGGCTGGAGCGGCTGGCGAACATCGCCAGGCCCCGGAACTGACCCGCCAATAGTCTGGTGGCGGTGGCGGCCACCTGCACGTGTTGCGGCCAATCCGGCGGAGAGACCGTCCAGCTTCACTCCCGTCGCGACATCAAAATCTGTTACCGCTGCCTCGATTGGCTGAACGCGACCCGCGACAGGCATGTCAAGGCGCACGGCGGTGGCTGGACGGTCGCCGGGTTTGAACCGATCTCCACCGTCAGCGGCGTCGAGCGCGCGCTCGACCACTACCAAAAGATGGGCTTTGACACCTCCCACCACGACGAGACCTACGCGTTCGCTCACCGCGACAAGGACCTCACGATCCATCTGGTCCTCGCCGTTGCCGGCGACCCGCCCACCACCGGATCCCTCTACATCCACTGCCACGACGCCGATCAGGTCGCAGACGAGTGGCGTAAGGCCGGCCTTAAGGTAAACGGACCCAAGGATAAGGACTACGGCAAGCGCGAGGGTTCGCACATCGATCCCGACGGAAACATCATCCGCTTCGGGTCGCCGTTACGCCGGCCCGACTGACCAATGGTGCCTACCCGCGACGGGCGGGCGTGCTAGGAACGGGTCAGTGGACAAGAAGGCCACGCTTGAGGGGAGGGGAGCGGATACATGAAGAGGCTCGCAATTGCCGGCGCGCTCACTATGGCCCTGGCGCTCGGGGGAGGTGGCCTTTTGGCCGGACCCGCCTCGGCAGGGGTCATCAAGGCTCAGGCAGGAGGCGGCTCCGGTGAGTTCGAGCTTGCGATCGACCAAGTGGGCTCGACGACGTTCCTCTACGAGTTCGAAGCGGAGTTTGGCGGGGCCGTATCGGGGGGCTTCTCGGAAGAAGGAATCGCCCAAGTCAACCCGTACACCGGCCAGTTCCAATTCCACGGCACGGGTGAAATTGAGGGCAGTTTCGGCGGCTGCGTGAACGGCGGTGAGTCCGGGTCGGGTGAGAGCGACTTCGGTTCCGGGAGCGTCCTCGGGGGCTTCCTCAACGCTCAGCTGTCGGCCCACGGGGCATTCAACCTGACCATGTCGATCCATGCGCAGGCCGAAGAGATCGGCAACAACGATGCCGGGGGATTCCTGGAATACACGGCCCATTGGTCGTGCGCCAACCACTGAGCTGAACCGCCCGTGCCTCCGGCACCCTGGGCCAACCGGGACTAGCCGATCGAGCGTCAGTGCACCAGGGCTCAGACACCAGCCGCCAGTCTCACCACTGTCGGCTGGTGTCTGAACTGGGTGTCCCCCCGGCCGGGCTCGGAGTCGACGGCTTCGGTGTAGTAGTCCCTAGCGGTGAACCTGAGCCCAGGCACAATCACCGTGCCCGCACACCCGTCAATCCCAGGTGAAAGACATAGCCGCCGAGCACGAGCATGACCGCCCCGATGAGGTCCAGCCACAGGCGATGGAAGAGCGGGCCGGCGACGACGACCCACACGCCGGCTAGGACGAGCAGCAGGCCACCGAACACGCGGACCCAGGGAAGGGATGGGCTGTGTAGCCAGCGATTAATCACGCCCTGAAGGAAGGACGGTCCGCCACTTGGTGGCATGTGCCAACGCTAGACCCGTCGAGCTGCAAGGTTCCGTGGACCGTGTATTTGGAGGCCGCACTGACCGGAACCGCCCACCCGCCAAGTGCGACAAGGGCAATCAGAGCGAACCCAAAGACCCGTGAGTGACGACCGCGCTAGCGCCGTTCACGCGCCGCCAGCATCGGCCTGGCGGCGAAGACGCTCTGCCGCTACTGACTGAGCGACCCGAGCACAGCACTTGTACCCGGCGTCATCCAACCCCCCGAGACAGCTGTCCTTTCCGATCAGCCCTGGTCCAGGTCAGGCCGTACAAGGCGATCTGCCCTTCGAGGCATGGGAACCCATATAGGTGATTCTTTTATCTCGATCGGAGCGGTCGGAATGGTCAGAACAGCCGCTGTGACCAACTTGTGACCACAGGGCTGTTTCGCGGGCGGCAGTAGGCCACCGAACTGGAAGTATGAAAAGTGCCCGGAGCGGGACTCGAACTCCCGTCAAGCCGATGCCGACGCGTCCGGGTCAGTCTGGTTTTCGCAGGTCGGCGGCGTGTTACTGCCCCCGGATAACGTTGACGGTGATGTCGAGTCCGGCTCCGTTATGAGCAGTCTGTGACCAACGGTGTGACCACGCGAGGTCCCGCGAAGGCGCCGGCGAACGATCGGCGTCGGCGGCCGTTGTCAACCCGTGAGCGCCAGTACCTCGACCGGGTGGTTGCCGCCGTGCTCACGCCGCCCGAGGCGAGGATCGACGCTCTCGAGGCGGTTCTCTCCAAAGGACCGCCGCACCTTGTCATCCTGTTGGAAAGAGCGATCTTCCAGGTCGCCACCTACCACCGTCTCGCCCAGAGCAAGCGCCAGGCGGACTTCGAAGAGCTGGAGCTCCGCCTTGAGGCGCTCGGTTTGCAAAGCCTCGCGTGGATCGCCGAGAAGACGATCGAGAGTCTGCTCAGGGGCCACGACTCCCATCGAGAGCCGCCCGAGCTCGCCATCATCCTCCGAGCCTGCCTGCTTTTGGCCGACCGCTCAGATCCGGTCAGAGCATGGGGCCAGGTCCGCGAGGGAATTGTGATCATCGTCGACTGGGAACTCCAGAGCAGGACGCGGGACGGCTACGCGGACGACTATCTAGAAGATGACCTGAAGGCCGAAGGACTCGTCAAGGATCTAGGGCTTTCACCGGAACCTTCCAATAGAGCGGACCGTTGGGAGCTCCGACGGTTCCGCGAGCAGTGAGCCAGGCTGCGCGGTTCGTCCTCGTTCAGGGCCTCTCCGCGGGCTCAGCTCCGCGCAAATGTCAGACTGATCGAGACGCCGCCCGGAACGCCCATCGAGAGGCTGTATGAAGCCGCGCCGAGCTCCGATCCGAGTTTTTTGAGCTCGTCGCCCATCTTGGCCAACCATTTTCGCAACTTCTCAATCAGCCCAGCGTCGAGGGTCTTGTCCTTAAGTTCGCTGTTCATATGCTCGACGAGCTGGAAGATCTCCGCCAGCACCTGATCAGGGCCTGCGCCTGCCATGTTGAACTCTCCAAAGGCCCAGTCCGGATCTTGGTCGGAGTCGAATTTGTCGACCAGGGTCAACGTCCTCGCCTTGCTCGAATCGCCCTTCGCGTCGCAGCCGAGGTCGCCGTACCGACCGGGTGCCGCGCGTAGTTGACCGCTCGAACCGACCTCGGCGTCAGTCGGCGCTTGGTGCTCCTGACCGGGTGCATGAGCCGGCGGACGGGGCGCGGTAGGAACCAGCGGAAGATGGCCATCTCAGCGCGTGTCCTGCGACGACGACTCAGAGCCCACCGATGGCACCGAGACGATCTCAGCGACTGTGGCCGGAGTGGGGCTACTCGTCAGATCGTCGGCGACTGCCGCTCGCTCTCCGTCGATCGCAACCTTCTCCGATGATCCGTCCAATTCGGTTGCCTCTGAAGGCTTGACCTTGAGCGGAGGAGCGATCCACGACTTGAGGTGTTGAACGACCTCCTCGTAGAAGCGGTCTACCAGTCCCGTCACCGATGCAACGAACGACCCCTTCCGCTGACCACCCTTCGTCCCCGCAGATTGACTCAGAGTCAGCGTGAAACTTCGAATGTCGAAATTTGGCTCGGATACCAGACTCTTATCTTTGACTGCCAGATCGCTCAGCGAGAAGCTCGGGCCGACCTTGGTTCTGGTCATGTTTGCCCGGACTTGAAGCTGTGGGGACGCCTCGTTCAACTGCCGGAGAAGCCAATTGACGCGAGTGGCGGCGCGACCTTCGCGTGGAGCATCGATCGTCACAGAACAGTCAATCCGATTGGCTCGGAGATCGACGACGAGATCCAAGGGGGCAACCGCCCGAGGAACAAACAAGCTGCCTTCGAGATGACCGGTCCTCGCGATCAGCGCGGCCTGCACCTGGAGTCGGCCGGGTGGATCGGCGAGCTCCTTGGGGGTGAGAACAGGACGAACAAGAACACCAAGCCGCCGCGAAAGAGCCATGCCGGAAAACGAGACGAGCTGGTCAAAGCGGGCCACCACGTCGAGGGTTTCCTGGTCGTTCGCTCGCAGCGTTTGGCGGGCTGAGCCGTCGCGGACGGATACCCACGACGGCCCCATGTCGTCGAAGTCGAGTGCCCCAGATTTTGGCTCTTCGAGGTAGCGGATGAACTCCGAGAGGATCCATGCCTGGTCTGGGTCCGCGACCGATTGATTGAACTGCTCGATGAGGGCCTCAGTGTGGATCTGACCCCAGGAGAGGTGGTGGAGCTGGACCTTCTTCAGTTTGCGTCCGTCAACCTGGACCGGGTGAACACCGGGGGTCGTCGGAATCTCGTGGCTGACGGTCAGGACGCCGTCGAACTCCATCTCCCGGGCGATGTCGAGGTACGTGGATACCTGGTCGACTTGGAGCCGGTTGTGTCCAGTCTTGAACTCGACGAGCACGCTCCATTCCCGTCGACCGCGGGTCACTCGAATGAGCCCGTCGGGACGGTATAGCTTTCCGCCGTATTTGAACGGGACCTCGATGAAAGTCTCAATGGTCGATGCCGCCGGCGCTCCCAGCCTCATCGTCAGGGTCCGGCCAAACTCGTATACCGCTTGGAGAACCGCAAGAAATGCTGAAGCAGCTCGGCGCTCTTGCTCGGGCGCTCCCCCGATGCCGGTAATGGGAAATAGGCGGGCGGGCTGCCACGACTCGAGTGAATCGGTCATTGGACTTCCCCTCCCCTAAGAGGCCAGTCAATCTATCGAACAGCTCTGAGTGTGTCTTGGGAGTTTCACCGACGAGGTGCTCGGAACAAGTGAGCCTCGCAGTGTGCAGTGTTGGTAGAGCAGTCGGATACTCCACCCGTCCTAGCCCCGAGGTGCGAAGAACTCGA
>PLWZ01000024.1 GCA_003151235.1 Acidimicrobiaceae bacterium | reverse complement strand
GTTGCAACGACCCCCTGACGCCGCCTCGAATCAGCCGCTCATTCCTGAAACGCGGCTGTTAGTTCATCAGCCACAGTTGCGCTAGGGGGGGGGGCGGGCAGTTTCCACCGATGGGCCATTCCGGGCGGCGACCCATCCGGTCGTGTCGAGGGCTTCACGGTGCAAAGCCAAGTCTTTCGGTCCGTCGGAATGCCCCGATGCTCAGCCATCCGAGCGATAGTCGAAAGTTGTGGCGAACCCGCAGCGGTTGTTCCACTCCCACACGAGCAGCGAGCTATCGACATGCAGCGTCTTTGGCTGCACCTCTTGGCCGGGGCGATCGAGCCCGGGTATCCCACATGCGACCGGCTTCGGTGATAGGACCTCTTGTTCGGCGGCGACGTCGACGTGCCCTTCGACCCGGATGGTCCGACGGCGCCGGTGATCGAGTTCGATGCGCGCAGGGCTTACGCCGGTGACGGTCGCGATGGCACCGGCGTAGTTGTGGGCGGGCGTGCCGCCAGCGCGGCCGAGGAAGATGTCGGCGACAGCCTCCTGTTGGGCTGGGGTCGCCAGCTGGTCGACGAACAGGGCGGCCGTCCACGGTGAACCGGCTTCGTCGTCGTTATAGGTGCCGACCATGACGACCCCCCGCCCGGAGAGATCGAGCGAGGCTAGGTGCCCGGTGGCGATCATCCAAGAGAGAGCGAAGTCGCAAACCCCGAAGGTGGAGCGGCCTCCGCTGCGGTCACCGACTTGGCGAGATGGGCAGATCGGCAGGCAGCTGCACACTTCGAAGTAGCTGCCGGCGGCCTCCCAGCTGTCTGTTACTAGGCAACGGCGAATATGCGCCGCCTGGTGGCCAACGCGACGATGCCCAAGACGGCGATGGCGCCAAGGCCGGTCGCTTCGGAGGTGAGTTGTCCAAAGGGGACCACGGCGGTCGCGGCGCCCAGAGCGAGCAAGGCCACGCCCGACATCTTGGCCAGGGATTGACCGGCCCGGTGCGTCTTTTCCAGCAGCATGAGCAGGCCGAGGGCAACAAGCCAGCTGATCGACATGACCCCCGCACCGGTGAGTCCGACCATCAACCCGGCGCAGCAGCCGAAACACACCGCGCCGTGCCGGGTCCCCAATGCAGCTGCACCACGCATCGAGCGGGCATTTCCACCAAAGCGCACGAGAAAGCCGAGAGGCGACCGGCACCAGCGCAAACACCGCGTCTTGATCGTGCCGAGCTGATACAAGCCGGCTATTGCTACCAGGCTTCCGGCAACGACCGGGTGGTCGCGGCCGATGCTCCACAACCCGAGGGCGCCTGTCCCGGCGATCATCCACAACACCGCGTATGGCACCAGGAATGCCGCCATCCTCGACCAGCGCGTCCGAGTGAGGTCATCGCGGAATAGGGCCCGGTAGGTGACGACCATCGGTTGGATCGTCGGGAGCATCATCGCCGCCACCATCGCCACCCAGACACCCAAGAACGCGGCGGCGTCGACACCCCCCGTGCCCATTCCCGTCCGCATTTCCACGCCCTTACCCATGCCCATGCCCATGCCCATGCCCATGCCCATGGCAGCGCCGCGGCGATCGACCACCACAGCCCAGCCGAGCGCCGTCACGACGGCGAGGCCGGCGGTCACCCCCACCGGCCGGAGGGTCAGCGCATGCTTGTCTTGTCGCTTTGTCTCACCCGGCATAGGAGAACTCGGTGATGAAGCCATTCGTGCCGTCTGCCGAAAACGACCAGGTGTCCGCGTAACGCAGCTCGGAGGAACGGGCCTGACGCACTGGCTGAGTGACGGCACCGAGCATCGGGTTCGTGATGACCGGAGGCCCTGATCCATCCATTCCGACCAACTGCTCGATGGCCATCGCCCCGATGTCGCCTACTCGCACCCGCCGTCCATTGCCCTCAGTGGCGAAATCGATGCTCGTGCGGGTGACGCCAGCCACGTTCCCGATGAGCGGGGCCACGTTGGCCAGGTGCCCGCCGGCTTGGCCCGAGAAGATGGCGGCCAGCGCACCGCCCTGCTCCTCGCTGGCTCTCTCATCGATATACAGGGCGACGGTCCAGTTGCCATCGGTCATCTGCTTCGGCGTGTGCGCGGCGAGCGCAACGTTCAGTCCGGACACGTCGACGCCGTCCATATCACCTTCCTCGACGTGCCAAGCGAAGAACACGTCGCATGCCTCCTTGGTGGCGGGTCCCAGAAAGATGCACGGGCAACTGACGTCGCAGGTGCACGCCTCGAAGTAGTCACCACGTACCGAGAATCCCATGTCTGCCTCCTTTTGGCCTTGTTGCACAACGATTAGAAGAATGGAGTTGCAAAGAGGTCGATGTCGGCGGCTAGTCCTCGGCGGTGACGGGGTCGATGATGGCTCTGACCTCTGAGATGCGGTTGGCGGGAAAGCCGCCGCATCTGGCGTGCTCTTCGATCAGCTCGGTCGATGGAGCGTTGTAGACGCAGTAGAGCTTGTCGTCGACAACGTAGCTCTGGACCCACTGGATCTCTGGCCCCAGGTCGTGCAGGATCCCCACCGACTTGTGCGAGATGGCCTTGAGTTCAGCTGAGCTCAGCTGTCCTGCACCGGGCAGTTCACGCTCGATGACGTACTTTGGCATTTGCCCCCCTTCGCATACCGATTGAATGTTGATTAACATACGGATGGAATGGTTGTCAACGGGGTTCGGGCAAAACAGGCCGAGGCGACCCGGGCTCGGCTGCGGCGGCGGGCCCGAAGGCTGTTCGCCACAAAGGGGTATGCCAGCGCCAGCACCGAGGACCTCGTCCGCACCACGGGCCTCACGAAGGGCGCTCTCTATCATCACTTCGGTGACAAGGAGGGCCTGTTCCGGTCGGTGGTCGAGGACCTTGAACGAGAGCTCGCCCAAGCTGTCGGGCAGGCCACCGAAGCGGAAGCCGACCCCTGGAGACGTCTCGAACTGGCCTGCAAGGCCTATCTCGAAATCTCGCTCCGACCAGATGTCGCGCGGATCCTCGTTCTAGACGCACCGTCGGTGCTCGGCTGGCACGAGTGGTGCGAAATCGACAAACAGTACGGGGTCGCCATGTTCGACAAGACCCTCCGCCAAGCGATGGTCGCGGGTGTTGTCCGCGCCCAGCCCACCGGGACCCTCGCCCAGGTCCTACTCGGTGCCCTCAATGTCGCGGCTCGAGTTGCTGCGACTCGGAGCGAAGATCGCGACGAGGTGTGGTTCACCGTCGCCCGCCTCTTGTCTGGACTCAGGACACCGTCTGCCCCCTGACGACCATTTTCCAGGGACAGTGCACGACTCGGCGTAGCGCGGCTGATGAACTGCGGCGTTTCAGGAATGAGCGGCTGATAGTTCAAGTACCGCTCTGCTCCTTCAACGCAGTCACACCGTCTTTGTCTGGGCAATCACTAGCGCGGGATTCTCCGTTTGGATGAAGTGTCCGCCATCGGTGTTGTGATCTGCTTGCCACCAGGCTGCGGGTCAGCGGGATTTGGGCACTCTTCGAAGCCCGCTGATACTGTCTCCGGTGCTACGGCGGACGAGCATGGAGAAGAGCCCGATGGCAGTGTTCAATGGGGTGTTCCCGATCCTTCCCGGTAAAGAACAAGGAGGAAGGGACTTCGCGGCCGCAATCATGGGGGAGCGCCGGAAGGGGTTCGAGGCGCTGCAGACCACATCGAGAATTACTCGGGAGACTTGGGCCCTGCAGGAGACTCCGATGGGGAGCTTCATGCTGGTGTGGTTCGAGGCTCCCGACGTCGAGAAAGCGTTCACGGATCTCGCTACCGCCGGCAACGAGTTCAGCATCTGGTTCCTTGCCCAAGTCAAGGATGTGACTGGCGTCGACATGAGCGCTCCACCCGATAGCCCGCTCCCCGACGTACTGGTCGACTGGACCTCCTGAAGAACGACCCCCCCCGTAGGGACATCACCAGCAGCGAGGGGTTCTCCGGGGCACGAGACCCTTCGCCATACGTCCCTTCGGCTGGGCCTTGTGATCGCCAGAGAGTCCGGCAAGGGCGTCCCCTATCGATGCTCCTATGGACTGTCAAGGGTGAGCTCTGACCTTGGGAGCTGTGCGAACACCTCCCTCGCCACGTAGCGCTTGAGGCAGCGGATCGCCTCCTTCTTGGTCCGACCCTCTTTCATGCGTCGCTCGATGTAGTCCTGGGTCCTCGGGTCGCAGACCATGCGGGTGAACACGATGTGCCAGAGGGCGGAGTTGGCCTGACGGTCCCCGCCGCGGTTGAGTCGGTGGCGTTCGTTCTTGCCGCTCGAGGCGTCGAGGGGTGAGACCCCGCAGAGCTTGGCGAAGGTTGCCTCGTTCTTCAGACGCTCTGGGTTGTCGCCGGCTGCGACGAGCAGTGCAGAGGCCACGTCAGTGCCCACGCCGTTGATGGCGTTGAGTTCTGGAGCCGTCTCGGCGACGAGGGTCTTGAGCAGTCGGTCGATCTCCTTGACCTCTTCTTCGAGGGCCAGGGCCCGCCGAGCCAGGGTCCGCAGCGTGAGTTTGGTCACCGTGGTCACATCGGTCTTGGGCGTATGGCGAAAGGCACTGGCCAGCCGGAGGACTTGGTAGATCGAGAGGTCCCGTAGCTCTGAGCGCAGTTCCTCGGGGGCGGTCGAGACGAGGCTGCGCATCTGGTTGATGGCCCGAGTCCGGCTACTCCGAGCCGAGCTGCGTGCGACCCGCAGAACCCGCATGGCCTCGACATTTCCGTCCCTGGTCTTGGCCCATCCGTTGGCATCGCCACCTTGGGCGGCCCGCGCCGCCGCGACGGCGTCGAGGGGGTCAGACTTGCCAGTGCGCCGCCGGCGCTGGCGGTTGGGCCGGTCCACCTCGACGACCGAGACCCCCTGGCGGTGCAGGTGCCTGGTGAGTCCGGCCCCGTAACTGCCGGTCCCTTCGACACCGACCAGCTCGAGGGTCCCGAAGGCCTCCAGCCAGGCCAGTAGATCCCGGTAGCCCGACGCCGTGGTCGAGAAGCTCTCCACGCCGAGGAGGGCTCCCCGTTCGTCCAGCGCTGCGGCGACATGAACGTCGAGGTGCGTGTCGACCCCTCCGGTGATGCTGCGCGCGATAGTGGTCATCGTCATCCTTTCCCTCGCTTGGGTTGGGTGACACCAGCACCGACAAGACGATGGACAGGACAGCGAAGGGCCTGTGCGGCAGGCTCCTATGAGGTCACTCCGTCCGACCGGTTGGTGTCGGGTGCGTGTCCGAGCCGGGCCGACGGATCGACTTGAGGACAGTCCGAGAGGACGTCAGCCGGTTTGCATGGAGTCAGACCTGGCTCGGGCACGCACCCACACGCTGACCAGTTCTGCCTCTGCAGTGGTGGACCGTCAGCGGGCTGCTTCAATCCTCGCTGCCGGCCTTGGGCTATCGCTTGTGATCCGCCCCGCTAGCTTGCTGGAAAGCTCAGCTGTCGAGTGGCTCGGCTCAGGAATTCACGCTCGTCATCGGTAAGTCCGTCGATCCGCAAGATCCCTTCGCAGTAGCTGACGGTGGCCTCACGTAGTGAAGGTGAAGTGATTCGGGAGACAGCATCCTTGAGCAGGCGGTCAGCGCCACCTTCCTCATCCATTGCTGAACGAACCCTTGCCGTTGCTACAGGAAGGTATTGCTGAATGCTGAATGGACCCTCATCCCAGTCGGCGTGATTCGCATCAAATTCGTCAAGGGCATCCAGTTCACTGGCGTCAACCGCGTGGTCTGAGAGCACTGCCAGAACGAGCACTTCAACGACTGCAGCGTGCTGGTCGGGATCGTCAGTATGTTCGGTCGCCTTCTTGAAGTGAAGATGGATTCGATCCAGGAGCATGTCGCGAGGCTATAGCGCGGCGTCAGCAGGGTGCCTCCGTTCGCTGGTTAGGCGGGGCACCTCGCTCATTTCCGAGGAGCCGCTTACACGGCGATCCAGTCGCCGGAAAGAGTGGCTGATTTGTAGACAGCCGTCGGTGGCGGTCAGAGGCTGTTGTTAGTCATGCGCCCTTATAAACGCCGAGCCGATGCGGCACGCTTCAAAGTCGTCGACGTTGCGCGCCTAGTAGCGATGACCGTTCAAATCGTAAGCTGACCGAACGTGTTGCAGAGGCCCAGCCCTTCGATGATAAGGAAAGCAGCGACCACCAGCAGGACGACTGGGATCCTCCATCGTTTGCCGCCTCGGACCATTACGGGCGGCATGTACCAATTCGGTAGACCGATGGGTAGCTGCGCCAAGTAAAAAGATATGGGAACGGCATCTTCGTCAATGGGGAGATTCGGGTCAGCGGCAAGAGCGAGGGCAGTGAGCTCATCGTCAGTGAAGCCACCTTCACTCAGGTTTGGAGAGGTCGGCACTATCTCACTCGCATCTGTAAAACGCCCAAGGTCCACGATCGACATTCTTTCATCTACCTGGCTGGAACAGGTCGCGAGGCTGATGTCGAATCAGCCACTGCGGCAACATCGCCCGGTGGACGGACGGGTCACGCCCGTTCACTCGTACGGCTGATACTGAAGGCTGACCCTGAATCAGCCACTGTGAGTCGTCACGTCCGCAAACACGAGATCTGACGTTCGATCGCTGACCAATCAAATCGCTGACCAATCAAATCGCTGACCAATCAAATGGATGCGATTCGCCTCGGCAGCCCGAACGGAAGAACCTCATCTAAACCCCGGGTTGATAACGCCGGACGGAACGTTCGCCGAGCGCGGCTTCAGCCGGTCCACAGCCCCTCGGCTATTGAGATGAGTTCGTCACCGTAACTCTCCAGTTTTACCTGCCCGATCCCGGTGATCGCGAGTAGCCCTGCCTCGTGGGTCGGCAAGATAGCGGCGATGAGCCAAAGGGTCTTATCGTCAAACACCACGAAGGCCGGCTTACCCGTCGCCCGTTCGGTTCGCCATGCCCGCAGACGTTCCCAGGCCTCCGCAAAGCGCGGATGGACGAGCACGACCGGCTGTCCCCCGACGGTCACGGTGGTGCCGAACATGATCATCGTGGTTGCCGGACCGCCACCAACGAGCGATCGAACGCCATTTCTCGTGAGCTCGACAACCTCGTGATCGTGGCCCTTGTAGGCAAATCGCAATCCCACCGATCCGAGCAGCACCTCGCTTCCAGGGGCCGACTGACGGCGCGGCGCGGCCGGTCGAGGGCGGGTCTCATGGGCCCGAGGAGTCCCAAAAACTGACGTCGTGGCCTGAGTGGCCGGCGTGCCGGGTACGTCAAGTTCGCGCAGGAACGGGGACGGCGGCGACCCAGGGACAATCGACGCGCTCAACCGGCACCGGGTCAAGCCGACGTGGAACACCCGGCGCTCTTCTTCGATGTCCTCGGCCAACCGGTGAGGCATCAATCCCGCGGTGGCATGGTGCACCACGACATGTGGCCACTCGCGGCCCTTCACGGCATGGATCGAGGCCAGGGTGACTCCGCCAACGTCGGCAGGGGCGCTCAACTGTTCCGAGAGCCACCCGGGGAACCGGCTCGGGTCGCTTTCGAGGTCAGCCAGTTCAACCAGGGCGTCGAGATCGTCACCGTGAGCAGCGCCGGCGCCGTGGCTCCATTGGTCGAGCGCCGTGGCACTCGCGTCCAGTCCGCCTTCGCCGACGTGAGTTCGCAGGACACTCAGAATGTCGGCAGTCGTACCGCGCTCGGCCGCCTCGCGGACTCGCATAATGTCGCCGGCCAGTTTCCCCACTTTGTCAGCTTCTCGGGCACTGCCCTTGGCCTCGAGCCAGTCAGCCAGGCCCACCAGACCGTTGACCGAGCCCTTCTTGGCCACAAGGTCGAGGAGCGACGCGCTCATGCCACGCTTGGGGCGCCGTGCCACCTCCCGCAGCACAGGACCCGGTAACGCCTGGGCGGGAGCCGCGGCAACCGTCAGCCACGCCAGCGCGGCTCGTATGCCACCGCGCATCAGAAACCGTTGGCTCACGCCTCCGTCAACCGGAATGCCGCGGGTTCGAAGGAGGACTTGCACGGGGGCCAGCGACGCATTGACCCGGGCCAGGACCGCCACATCGCCAGTTGTGGCGCCGGCTTCGAGAAGGTCCCTCACTCGATCGGCGGCTCGAGTCGCCGGGCCGCCGGTGCCCACCAGAATCGACAGGCTCCCGAGGTCGCTGGCGTGGGCATCGGCCGCCGGCGCCGCTCGGATCACCTTTGGCACCCGTAGTGCGTTTCGGCTCAGCAGGTTCGATGCTGCCGTAACCACCGGAGTCGGGCATCGGTAGTTGACCTCGAGCGAGTGCATCGCTGCGCCGGGAAACCAGTGGCCGAAGTCAACGAGCCACCGAGGCGTGGCACCGGCGTAGCCATAGATGGTCTGGTCGTCGTCGCCCACTGCGAACACCGCGCCCGCTGGCCCCGTGAGCAACCTGATGAGGAGCAGGTGGGCCGGGGTGAGATCCTGGAACTCGTCCACGAGCAGCACACGGGCGAAGCGCTGCATCCGTTGACGGAAGGCCGGATCACCCAGCAGCCGCTCGATAGCGCTGGTCACCTGCTCGTCGAAGTCAACCACGCCTCGCTGGGCCAGCTGCGCTCGGTAGGCGCGCGCGACACGGTCGAGATCAGACACATCGGGTAGCTCGCCCTCCACCGTTGCTGGGTTGGCAAGCCCCAGGCGGACCCGCCCGAGGGCCTCGATCCACGGTGCGACGGGGTCGGTTTCTGCCCGCTTAGGAAACGTGATGAGACCACCAAGCAACCGGCGTACCTCCACCTCTTCAATCGTCGATGTCCGCCCGCACAACCGCAGTCCAAGTGCATTGAGCGTGCGCACCCGCACGCCGGCGACATCGGCGAGGCGCTCCTTCATCTCCGTCGCGGCCTGCACGTTGTACGCGACCAAGGCGATCGCATCAGGGGGGAGGGCCCACCCTTGGAGTAGCAGGCGGGCCCGCTCCGTCAGCACCCTCGTTTTGCCCGAGCCCGCCGGGGCGATGATCCGAGCTCCGGCGCCGGGCTCGGCCACCGCTTCGATTTGGTCCGCGGCCAGCCGAACGCCGACCGGATCGTTCGAACCGATGGGCTGCAGGATCCCGTGCTCGAGCGAGATCCGGTGGACCACCGCCATGTCGACTCGCTCACCCAAGGCGGCGTCGAGCGGCCCACCGTCGCAGACAGCGGGCGAGCCGTCCGGCAGCACGATGTCGGCACCGTTGTCGGCCGGGGTAGCCCCGAGACTGCGCGCAACGTTCGCCCAGCGCCACCGACGGCGACTGGTGCCGGCCCGTGCGTCTATCGAATTGGCCCACATCGCATGGTGCAACCGCTCACCCACGAGGTCCAGATCTATCGGCCATTCCCACGGCTGGCGGCCGGTCACGACCTCGGCGGGCGCCACCTCGGGATCATCGAGCCCGAGCCCCGGCGTGAGCTCGATGGTGACCGAGCGCCGCTCGCGCCACGCGGCGCCAAGCTCGTCCGCGGTGGCCTGGTTCACAGCGGTGACCCGAATCCGCTCGCACGACGACCATTCATTGGGGGCGGCATCACCGACTCCGACCACCACGGATCGGCCGAGCGCTATCGGGTCAGGCATCCTGTGATCTTGGCTCACCACCTCCGAATCCGGCGACCACGCCGAGTGGCACGACATGGCGGAGGCGACGTCGCAAGTCGTCCATGGACCATGGGTCTCAGCCAGGCGGCGGTTTGTTCTGGCCCGCCGCGGTTTGTCGTGCGCTCGGTCGACAGAATGGGTGACCGTACGCTGGTTCGTGTTCTGTTCCTGCGTCGAGCGTTTCGCGCCGGCTCAAAGGGCGTCGTAGCTGGTTCTAACCGAAAACTCGCCGAGGTCACCGGTCCAGTCATCAGCCTGGCTGATGATGTAGCAGCGGCGCGACGGCTGAGCCGACATCTGGGCGCCTCGCTATTGGTTTCGCCACCGGGTGATTTGGAACACGTCCGAACGTCACCGCTGACTCGTCTCCGCTACCGGTCGCTGGTCCTCGGTCGGCTCGAGAAGAACTAAGGCCGGATGCGGCGGCGCGCGTTCCTGGACACGGTTCGGTGAGTGCTCCTCGCGCGCAGATCGCCGATTATTTCCAATCCTTTCTCCGAAGGAAATGAACTCTGTTCTCGTTATTGTGGGCGCTCGACGAACTCGAGGGCAGCGCGATACCGACCTCGCAAGCGGCACATTGTGGGTGGTCTTGTAACCTGTTCCACGATTGGCTGCCTAGTTGGGCCACGGGTCGTCAAGGACCCCCAGCTGAATGAACAGACCGAGCTTGTCGGCTCCGATCCATTCCCTGACGACCTGGTCGCCCTCGAAATGCATGATGGTGACCGCCCATTCCTCCACGGCTCGTCCCGTCGGGGCGCGTCCCACATATCCACCTGTGTCGGTGCCGCGGAATGTGACCCTGAGGACGACCGTGTCGCCGGCCACGATCAGCTCCTCAACGTCCAGGTGGAGATCAGGAAACGCCTGGTGGTAGCGGCGGATCGGCTCGATTCTGGCCGAGGGACCTGCCCCAAACGGGTTGACGTAATTCTCGCCGTAGAGGTCAGCGGCCGCTTCGTAGTTTCTGCCATTCCAGACCTCGTCGACGAACCTCCGCACTTGCCTCTCGCGCTCGGCAACTTCCATCGCTCACCCCGTTCTCTAGCCGTAAAGATTCCAGAAGGTCGCCGGAGCTCATGCAACCTTCCGGGCCTGCTTGCCGCGAGCTAACCGCCCGGTACTGCGTGATTAGTGCGGCTGGTAGGGAGGGCTAACCCACTCAGGCCGTCCGCAATCACTGAGGATGGCGAATACTGAGCGGGTCTGGCCAATCCGTGACCGCACGAACATGGCACGTACGTGCGGCGTCCTCGCGAGACCTGCACGATCGGGATCTGCGGTTATGCGTCGCAGCCAGTGAACCCGAGGAGCACCAAAACGGTTGAGCTGGAGCGCGAAGACGCCGAGACACCCCGAAAGCCCATATCGAACCGCGTCGCGGCGAGGTCAAGAGTGATACTTCGCTGCTCTAGCCCGCGTTCTCACCGACGACCGAGAGCATTCCGTAGGTGATCGCCACGCCCAAGTTCGGGCTCGCCGGCGACCCCAGTCGGCGTCTACCAGAGGGATTGGGCGATGGAGCCACCATGCAGTGTCTGCGTATTGCAGCTTCCGAGCATCTCCACCATCGCGCCGAAGTCACTCCAAGACTCCTGGGATTGGCGCCAGTGATTCTCGATCCCCGCTGGCGACTCGTAGACCTCACTGAGGACGTAGCGAGTGTTGCCGGTGCTCTTGGAGCTCGGGTCGAGCGGGTTCTCCAACTCGGGACCCTTGGAGAGGTCGTAACTCAGCAGCGCGTTCGAACCGTCGCGATCATGGGTGGCCATGAACGAGCCATGGCTCTCGACCAGTCGGTCCATCTCGGACACCTTGTCGGGACTGGCGACCCACGTGATGAGTAGTTGTGTCTTGCCCTTCTTCGCCATGATGTGCTTCTCCCTGTTTCTCGAGTCGATCAGAACGGGTGGTCCGTTCCCAGGGGCGAGCAACACATCGAGGCGCGAGATGTGGACGACGGTCTGTCACCAACCCACAGCGAACCTACTATGGCGACGGGACGATCGTCCGAGAGCATCCTGCGAGGCTCGCCGTCCCACCATCAGCTGACCCAGGGTCGGCATCGGCTGGTGGGTCGCGCCCGATTCGGCATCGTTCGGTTTGCTCCAACAGGGAAGAGACGCCACTCGGGATCACCAGCTATGTGCGGTCCACTGCCGATGGAGTGCTACGCGGTACTGCCGGATCCCTCACCCCCCTGCGGGGCAACTCCGGGCCCCGGGGGGTGTCCGCTATCGCTCAGGATCTCGTCCCCTCGCTGACCGCGGCAGAGCGATTCTTCGGTGGGCTCTTCTTCGAGTCGCTGTCACGACGCCAGGTGTCGCGGACAGAGACCTCTTTGTTTGTCAAGCCCT
>PLWZ01000033.1 GCA_003151235.1 Acidimicrobiaceae bacterium | reverse complement strand
ACCCAGTCAGAGGGGTCGGGTCAGTCCTCCTGGTGTTTCTTTTGTTCGTTGTCCTGTCATTCACTCTTCTATTTTTTTGGGTCCGATTTCTCAAGCAGAACGGACTGCGAGGTCTCTCTTCCGATCGGCAGTTACCGCGATAGAGGGTCCATCTGTTCTCACCCGTGGCTCTTGTTAAGCCGAAGATTGCCGACCTGGCAAGAAGTCGCGGCTCGGGCCGGCATCGGGCTCCACCACCAAGAGGTGCTAGTCGTCGCGGAGCCCGAACTCCCAGCCTGCTGTTTCGAGGACTTGAGCTCGTCACCGGACAGCGGCTGAACAGTCAGCAGGTCCTTGTGGCCGACTGCCGGCAATCAGCCACCACGAGTTCTCTGTGGGGCCGTTGCCCGTGGTGGCCGGCTGTGTGGCTGATGCGCTCTCAGCCCCGGGGGTGCAGTGGGTTGGATCCGAACCGTGGGGCGCACGATGACTTCACGTTGCAGCTCGTGCTGTGGATCGGTGGTCCCCGGGGGCGGGCAAAGCCCCCATCGCCACGCATCTTGCGCGCCGCTACGGGGTGCGCCCTTACAGCGTCGACACTCGGACGCTGGCCACAGAATGGAGCTCGCTACGACGACGAGGTGGCACCGCCGCCGAACCCGCGGCTCGAGCGGAACAGGTTGGCCATGGCGTCCCAGTGACGCTCCGCGGCAGCGGCGTCGTAGGTGGGGTTGTCGGGCACGGCAAACCCGTGGGCAGCCGGGTAGGTCTCGATGGTGTGCTGTACACCGGCCTCGGTCAGCGCTTGGTCCAAGCGGTCGCGCTGTTCGGGCGGGAAGCTCGCGTCGTCGGTCGCCCCGGCGACGTACACCGTCGCCTTAATCCTGCCGGCCTCCAGGTGCGGGCTGTCGGGGTCGTCGGCCGCGGCGATGTTCCCGCCGTGGAAGGAGGCGGCGGCAGCAACCCGGTCGCCCAGGTGGCCAGCGACGATGAGAGAGAGCCGGCCCCCCATGCAGTAGCCGGTGGTGCCCACGGCGTCACCGGAGGTCTCGGGCAAGGAGGTCAAGTAGTCGACGTAGGTGCGGGCATCACGAACGACCATGTCCGGCTTGACGCTCCCCACCAGGCTCATGAGCCGGTCCCGCTCTGCCGGTTGGCTGAACGCCGTGCGCAGGTCAAACGGCTCGTATTCGCCGGCGCGGTAGTAGAAGTCCGGCACCAGCGTCACGTAGCCCAGGCCTGCCAGCCGCTCGCCCATCTCTCGAAAAGTGTCCCGCAACCCTCCGGCGTCGGGGTACATGATCACCGCTGGCCACGGTCCCTCCCCAGCAGGGAGGTGCAGCGAGCAGGGGCACTTCCCGTCCTCGGTCGCGACCTCGACAGTGCGCTGCGTCATCTTCGCCTCCCCGAATCCTTGCGTCGGTCAACCGACCCTACCCCGACGCCCTACACGGCTGGCCGGGGACGCTTCACAGAAGTGTCCAAACAACGACAGCGGGAAAGACGCCAACTGACCGGGTCGAGCTGTGGCTGATGCGCGGCGGAGTCAGGGGGTCGTTGCAACGACCTCCCTCATTTTCTCCAATGGTGTCATCCAGCTGAGCGTCTCGACTGGTAGATCGTCTCATGCGACACGCGCCACTCCGGGTCCGAGGGGTGCGTCCTCGCCAACCAATGGGAGATCTGACGCGGCGAGAAGCGCTCCTCTAAGAGCCGCTCGACCTCGCGGGCCAGCCTCGGGCATGCCATGAGCTTCGCGGGTTTCGGACGCTTGGCACATTGCCAAGCTCGCTGGTCGGCCCTGAGGGCCCGGCAGTTCGGCCGGCCACCGTTGTGGGCGACCTCGCGCGAGACCGTCGAGGGCGCCCGACCGAGTCTTGTCGCGATCTCCCTCAGCGAGACGCCCTCGGCGAGTCCCCTCGATATCTCCTCACGCTCCTCGAGCGAGAGCACCCGTTCCGAGCGCAGCCGTGGTCGTGGACGCACGCCGCCGGTCTTGGCTTCAATTTCTCGAACTGAGTCAACACCCATGCCGAGGGATCTTGCGACGGCGGGGCAATCGAGGCCAACGCCGAGTAGCTCCCACACCTGGTTCTTCGTGGGCTCGTCCAAGGCTCCTCCTTCATCAGGAGAGAGCCGTTGCGATCACCCCTTGAATCCGCCGCGCATCATCCCCGGCCCGGACCCGGAGCTGCGTCGCGTGGCTGTTACATCAACAGCCGCGCAATGAGATACGCCGCAAGGTTTGGGCGTGGCGTATTCCCACGAGGTGAGTACTTCTGCGGGGCCGCGTGCTATTCCCGACTGGACCTACACTTCTCAGGTGGTCCAAAAGGGGATCAGCGAAGCCCTTGGGTCCGGCCATTCCCTTCCTGCGGGGGGAAGAAGATGCGTGCACGATCCTGGCTCGTGGGGTTAGTGGCAGCGCCCCTTTTGGCGGTCTCCTCTCCAGCCTCAGCTTCTGGAAACGGCCTTTCGCTCAGTTCTGAAAACTGGCACGCCGTCGTTGCACGACAAATGAAGCCTGCTTGCGGTTCTACGATTCGCGGTCCATTTCCGGTCCAAGTGCAAAAGGTGACCGTGTCTCATCCCGCACCGGGAGTTCAACTGGCGATGGTTCTCGCTCGTTGTGCAGGCGCTGGTGGTGCCCCCAGCGGACTGTACGTCTACGACCGAGCGCTGACGAACACCCGCGCACACCTTCTGCAGGTCCTTCTCGCCCCCAGTCTCGATCGGCAGGCGAACTCCGTTACTACTGATGGAGCGAGTGTCACCATGCAAGAGGCCGGCTACTCATCCTCTGACGTGCCTCGCTCAGCACCTGACCTCCACTACGAAGAGGTCTGGATATGGACAGACCAAAGGTACCGGGCCAGGTAATCGGGCCATGGAACGCGTTACTCGGCTGGGTTCGACGCCATCTCCAGAGACCCCCGAGCAACCCCCAAACCGGTCTGCGGGTCCTGAAGTAGTCGACACGCCCCGTCGGTCCTCCACCTAAGCAACTGAGGTCGGCGCGCTGCCGTGGCTGATAGGCAGACAGCCATAGGACAAGGCGGACGTCCGGACTGTCAGGTGCGGGAGTCTGATATCTACCTGGACAGCACGATCCCGGCACGTCGTGGCGACACCAATGCCCGTACTCTTGGCGTTGTCGAGGCGTCAGTTGAAGGCAGTCGAGGACAAAATCTGCTCCGGTGCTTGACCTTCACCCCCGGGCAGGGTTCATGCTGCGTCAAGTGGACGAACTCATGCCGATCGGAGAGTTCTCGGAGCGCTCTGGTCTGTCACCGAAGCGCCTCAGGAGCTACGCAGCCGGTGGACTCCTCGTCCCCGCGGCGGTTGATTCGGTATCTGGCTACCGGTATTACTCGCCGGGTCAGTTGCGCGATGCCCAACTGATCGACGCGCTGCGAGAGGCGGGTATGCCACTCGCCGACATCCGAGCACTGCTTCGCGATCCCTCGAACGAGCAGCTTGATGCCTGGGCGAGGCGAGTGGAGATCGACGCAGCGCAGCGTCACAAGGCCCTCGACCTCGCACGCCAGATGTTGGCGATCGGGACCACGTCGTTCCCGGCCGTCGACAATGATCGCTCAAGGAAGGAATCGACGATGACGAAGTTGAGGACAGTCAGCCGCACTGATATCGGCCGAGTGCGCGACAACAACGAAGACGCCGTCGTGAGCAGTGATCACCTTGCGGCGGTCGCAGACGGCATGGGAGGTCATCCGGGAGGCGAGGTCGCATCCGCGGTCGCGATAGCGCTGTTGCAGGCCGCCTTCACGGGGCGGTCGCTCGACGAACTTCAAGCGGCGGTGCGGGCAGCCAACAGGGCGATCTGGGACCGCGCTGGTGGAAGCGCCGAGTTGGAAGGTATGGGAACGACGATCTGTGCGGCTGGCCTTATCGAAAACGGAAGCCTCGTGGTCGTCAACGTGGGCGACAGCCGTGCCTACGTATTGCACAACGGCTTGCTCACGCAACTGACCCACGACCACAGCGTGACCGCCGAGGCCGTGCGGCGCGGGGAGATGAGCGAACAAGAGGCACTCGATCATCCTCACCACAGCGTTCTCACCCGAGCGCTCGGCGTCGCAGCGGATGTTGAGCTGGACAGCGCCGCCCACCTCGCCGTCGAAGGAGATCGCCTCCTCATCTGCACTGACGGCCTCGTCAATGAGGTGTCCAGTGACGAGATTGCGTCCTTGATGGCGGTGACCGAAGACATACAAGCGACCGCCGACGGCCTCGTCGAGCTTGCCTTATCCCGGGGTGGTCGTGACAACGTCTCGGTTGTGGTCGCAGAGATCTGCGCCTGAGCGCGAGGACTACTCACCGGCCGTACGCGAAGCCACAACCAGGCGACCAGAGTCGGCACAGGGACGAATCGGTAGCGGTGGCGGGTCACCTCCACGAAGCGGAAATAGGTCGCTCAGGTTATATATTCGCTACCAGCCGGGGATCATCGCACCGGTCGGGAGACCCTTGTCTTCGGGACGCGAACCTGCGGGTCAATCGTTCAACGATGAAAGGGGAAGTACTCACATGCCGGAGAGAATTTCCGGAACGGAACTACTCGACCCGGAGGTGATCAACAGCCCCTATGCGTTCTACCGTCGGCTCCGGGCCGAGGCACCGGTATGGGAGGTCCTCGATAAAGAGATATTCACGGTCAGCACGTTCGAACTCTTGGCCGAGGTAACCGGGCGGGTCGAAGACTTCTCGTCGAACATCAGTTGCCTGCTCTATCGCGACGACGCCGGTCTTCCTCGCTGTCTCTCGTTCGTCGTCGAAGGGGTACAGGCCCTCGCCGTCGCCGATCCACCAACGCACACCTTGCATCGCAGCACAGTCTTCCCTGAGTTGGTCGCCAAGCGTATGGAGGAACTCGGCCCCGACGTCGTCGAGATTGCCAACGAGTGCGTGATGTCGGCGTTGGAACGCGGAACGGTCGAGTTCATGAGCGCGATCGGTAACGTCGTGCCGATCGCCATCATTAGCCGTCTCATTGGTTTTCAGGACAGCAATGTCGACAAGCTCATGAGCGCGGCATTCCACGGAACGGCCATGTTGCGTGCCGCACTCTCGCACGATGAGCTTGTACAAGCCGTCACGCACGGCGACGAAGTCCAGACCTGGATAGCGGATCAGCTCTCGGCGGCGATGAAAGAGCCGAGTCAGGACTTGCTCGGCTGCGTCGCCCGGGGTGTCCAGGACGGGGTATTCGGCGAGTTCGAAGCCACCATGATCCTTGACACGTTGTTGAGCGCCGGCGGTGATTCCACTTCGAGCCTGCTCGGCAACGCAACTCGTATTTTGGCGGAGAATCAAGAGCTTCAGCACCATCTTCGAGACAACCCTCAGCAGATCCCGGTGTTTGTCGAAGAGGTGCTTCGCTTAGAGCCGCCATTTCGGTATCACTTGCGTTCAGTGCCCAGCGATACAACGCTCGGCGGCATCGACATCCCGGCGGGTGCCACCGTCCTGTTGCTCTGGGGCGCGGCCAACCGTGACGACGTGGAATTCGAAAGAGCCGACGAGATTGATCTCCATCGGCAAGTGCCTCGCCGACATGTGGCTTTCGGACGCGGAATCCATCATTGCGTCGGAGCCCCTCTGGCCCGCATCGAGGCGCGGAGCGTCCTGACGGTACTGCTCGAGCGGACCAGCAGTATCACCCTCGAAACCCGACAGCCGCCGCGGTGGGTAAACAGCCTCATGGTTCGACGCCAGGAGCGGCTCCCTGTGCAGCTCGTGGCTCGATAAATCTCACCCAGTTCTTTCACCACACCTGCCGGCTCGAGAGCCGGCAGGTTGTGCGTTTTACGAGATCAACTCGTGCGCCTGGCCATGCCAAGACGCCGCGCTCACGCAGCTTGTGCCACCTGACCGGGAGCACGGACGTTCGCTAATTCGTGGGAGGACAACCAGAGATTTCTGGACAAGCGTCAACGAACGCCAACGGTCGTCAAGACTCGTTTCGCAGTCTTGGCACATCCCTCCAACAGGTTCAGCCGCTGCCCAAGCTCACTTCGAGCAGCCTTGGGTTGGATCAGGGACGGGGAAAGAGTCCGCCGTCGACCAGAAACGTTTGTCCAGTGATGAACCCTGCGTCGCTGGAACTGAAGAAGAGAACCATGCCACAGAGGTCCTCCATGTTGCCGAATCGCTTGATCAGCTGAGCTTGTACCACGGAGTCCTTGTGGTCCGGGGACATCCGATCGAGTACTGCGGACGACCCCACCAACCCCGGGGCGATTCCGACGACTCTGGTGCCGTCCTTGGCTAGCTCGGTGGCGAGGGCCATGGTGAGGCCGTTGAGCGCCAGTTTTGATACGCCGTAGGCGCCACCGGCCCCTAAGTAGGCGGCCGAGGACGACTGGTTTACGACGACTCCACCGCCCGGCGCGAGCTGGGGGAGGAGCTGGTGGCCCGCCGCCACGAGCTCGGCCTCTCCCAGACCCAGGTCGCGGCCCGGATGGGGACCTCCCAGTCGGCGGTGGCCCGGCTCGAGGCCGGCCAGGGCGACGTCCGGCTGTCCACCCTCGAGCGCTACGCCGCCGCCCTCGGCTCGCTCGTCGTCCTGCGCATGGCCGACCAGTGACGCCGGGGTCCTTCGCGAGCTACCCGCCCGAGCCGAATGACTGGGGTGCATCGCTCAGGTCGCGGATGTTCGACCAGCGGGTCGTGTTCATCACCGGGAACCTCACCGACGAGGTCGCCGGGCGCGCCGCCATGGAGCTCATGACCCTCGACGCCACCGGCGACTCGGTGGTGCAGCTGCACCTGGAGAGCCCGAGCGGCGAGCTCGGCGCGGCGCTAAGCGTCATGGACGTCGTCGACACAATGGGGGTCAACGTCACCG
>PLWZ01000062.1 GCA_003151235.1 Acidimicrobiaceae bacterium | reverse complement strand
ATCTGGGTGATCTCCTTTGCGTTCCTTGCTATGGACACGTCGAGGATCACTCCGGTGTTCCACTACATGGTGGACCCGCTCTATCTACACCACTTCAGGGGACGCCAACCGGGACGTATTCGAACTCGTCGGCTCAAGCGAGCCAAAGCCTCAGGGCTCTGACCAGGGCACTTGCCGATTCTGAGTTTCTCAGGAGCCTGACTTCAATCCTCACGGCTTAGAAGCTGTGACCCACCTCGAGCAGGGCAATCGCTCCCCTATGGAGGATTCATCGAGCCTTCATGGGCTGAGCGTGTGTTCCGACGTTGTCCAGGCCAAAGTGGGAGGACAATGCGAGTCAAGGTTGGTTGCGAATTTCGCTACAACGCGGAGGTGGCGACCCACGCCGTGATTCAGGTGGAACCCCGACTCGAGGGCGGGGTAAGGGCGCTCGACGAGCAGTGGAAGAACGAGCCGCAGGTCGGTATGTCGCGCTACGTGGACGGCTTCGGCAACGTGTGCCGCCGGGCGACTATATGTCCTGGGGTCTCGTCGCTGCGCTACGACGCCCTCCTCGAGGTGCCGGACGCTTCGGACCCCGAGCGCCTCAATGCCGTCGAAGTGGATCCCCGCGACCTCCCCGACGAAGCCCTCGTCTTCACCCTTCCTAGTCGCTATTGCCCGTCCCAGGAGCTGGCCGACGAGGCTTGGAGTCTGTTCGGGTCATCTCCGCCAGGTTGGAGACGAGTGCAGACAATCTGCGACTGGGTCCACAGCGAGATCAGGTACGGGTACTTCGACAGCTCCCCGCTTGCCACCGCGGTGGACGTTTTCAACAGTCGGGCTGGAGTCTGCCGCGATTTTGCCCACCTGGCTGTCACCTTTTGCCGGGCCCTCAACATCCCGGCTCGCTACGCCTTCGGTTATCTTCCCGACATCGGTGTTCCCGTTGCGCCGGAGCCGATGGACTTCGCCGGGTGGATGGAGGTGTTTCTGGATGGGGAGTGGTGGACATTCGATCCCCGCAACGACCAGCGACGCCTCGGTCGGGCGCTTGTGGCTCGCGGTCGTGACGCGCTCGACGTGGCCATGATCTCGACCTATGGGGGACCCGAGCTCACGGCCATGACGGTGTGGGCGGACGAGGTCACCGCACGACAGGATTAACTGCTTCTAACCGGGCTGGTGGCACTTCTTGTGTCGTCATGGTCTGGATCCACCACAGGCGTTTCGGCTTCGACCTACTGTCGAGCATGCCTCATAGGTTTGGGCGTGAACCAGCGTCGTGAGCCAACCCCTATGACGGCCCTTGGTCACGAAACACCACGCAAGTTTATGCTCGACCAAAGAATCCGCTACCGCTACAGCGCGCCTGTCACCAACCTGCATCAGCGCCTTAAGGTCGTCCCGCCGTCGGCTCATGGGCCACACCAACGGCGACGCTGGCGGCTGACCGTCGAGGGAGCGCAACCGTCGAGCACGCGAGCGTTTCTCGATCGGTTTGGGAACGTGACCGTCGATATCACCGTGCCCCGGGTCGATGATGAGGTTGAGTTCGTGCTCGATGTCGAGGCCCGCACCGAGAGGCTCGGACGTTGCGACACGATTTTCGATCAGCAATATCTCCGACACACCCGCCTGACCGAACCCGATGACACGATCACGGAACTGGCATTGGGGAATGGTCGCTCGGATCTGAAGTCCATTTGCGCCCGTGTCCACCGGTCGCTCGTTTATGAGTGGGGGGTTACGGGCGTCCGCACGACGGCATCGGAGGCCGCTGCAGGGGGGCGCGGGGTTTGCCAAGACTACGCGCACGTCATGCTCGCGGCCTGCCGTGTGGCGGGGATACCCGCCCGGTATGTGTCCGGACATCTGATCGGTGAGGGGGGAAGCCACGCGTGGGTCGAAATCCTGCATCCGCATCCACATTGGCCGGGCACCTGGATCGCGGAGGGCTGGGATCCTACCCACAACCGACGAACCAACTCCGATTACCTCGTGGTCGCGGTTGGGCGTGACTACGCGGACGTCGTACCGTTATCGGGTACCTACAACGGCGAGGGTGCCGCCAACACCCTCGCCGTGAACAAGCGCCTCGAGCTCATGTGACCTCCCCGCCGGGGGTCGTCGACAGTCCGGGATCCTTTCGTATCCCGTCCCGAAGCGACTTCATGGTCGCGGCAAGGAGGAGCCGGGTCCCGCACGCGATAGCCGTCTCGTCCACGTCGAAATCCCCGCGGTGCAGATCAGGGGCCACGAGGGTCCCGGGTCTGCGCACACCCAGGCGGGCCAGCACACCAGGCACTCGGTCGAGGAACCACGCGAAGTCCTCTGCACCCATGCTCTGGGGGGCCTCTTGCACGGCGGCCGCGCCCAGCAGAGCCGTAGCAGCCGATCGGAACGCCTCGGTGGCTTCCGGATCGTTCACCGCCGGCGGGACCCCCCGCACGTAGTCGATCTCGACCCCTGCGAGGTAAGGAGCGGCGATCTCGTGGATCAGCTGGGGAACCAGCCGGGCGGCCAACTCCCAGACCGCTGCGTCGAGCACTCGAACAGTGCCAGACGCCTCGCCGTGTTCAGGGATGACATTGTCCGCCGTCCCAGCGGCCATCGTCCCCCAGACGAGAGAAAGGCCGGCTCGGGTGTCCACCCGTCTGGACAACAGGGCCGGGGTGCGAACCACCACGTCAGCTAAGGCGGCCAAGAGGTCCACGGTGAGCTGTGGCCGGGCGGTGTGACCGCCAGGCCCGGACAGTCGGACCGTTACTGAATCGATTGCTGCTGTAATCGGACCAGCGCGGACCGCCACCGATCCGGCATCGACCGCCGGATCGCAATGCAAAGCGAAGACTCGCTCCACACCGTCGAGGGCACCGGCGTCCAGGGCCTTCAGAGCCCCGCCCGGAACCGCCTCCTCAGCTGGCTGGAACACGAGACGGACTCGCCCCGGAAGTTCACCGGCAGCGGCCAACCGGGCTAAGCCGAGTCCGGCGCCGACCAAAACGGCGGTATGGACGTCATGACCGCACGCGTGCGCGACACCCGGGGTGGACGAGCGATACGCGACAGTCTTTTGGTCGTCGATCGGCAAAGCGTCGAGGTCGGCCCGCAGCGCGACTAACGGGCCCCCCGAGTCGCCTACGACGTCGCAGATCAGGCCCGTCCCTACCGGCAAAACGGACGGCGCCAGGCCGGCTCGGACCAGTTCGTCTGAAACCAAGGCCGATGTACGTGTCTCGTTCCAGGCAAGCTCGGGGTGGGAGTGGATGTCCCGACGCAGAGCGACCATCTTCTCCGCCAAGCCGTCGAGAGCCCGGCTTATCCACTTCGGCTCTGACCCGATGAGGCCGGCTTTGGCCCCTGTCATCCGACGAGGGCCGTTCGCACCGGCCCACAGTACCGATCGTCGATCGCGCCCAGAGCCGCCGAGCGCTTCGCGATGAGCGGCTGGGCGCCACCGGCGTACGACCCGCATATGAACGAGCCGGGCTCTCGACGGCGAACTCTGTGGAGAACTGCCTTTGAATTCATGGAAAGTTGGCCTGATGGTGCTTTTGACGTCGTTACCTTGAAGCCCATGGAGCCGACGGATGTTTCCTTCGAGCCATCAGACAAATTTGACTCGGTGACCACCCTTGGGTTGTGCGCTTCTGGGCTCACCTTCGACCGCCGGTCACGGCCATAGCTTCGAAAGCTATCGAAGTAGCAGAGTGAACCGTCCGCCACCCAATGAACAGGCTGGCGTGGGCACCGAGGCGGTCGGTTTCTCCGAGACGACCCCCTGAAGCAGAGCGGATGCGACGTTTCTGGCGGCCCACGTCCGGCCATAGGGTGGCAAGCACCCGAAAGGAGTCCTCCGATGGCGAGTTCGGATGTCCTGGTCGATGCCTTTGAGAGGATCCGTGATGCGGTGAATCCCGCTGTCAACGGCCTCTCCGCCGAACAACTGGCGTTCCGTCCCGACGGCGAGTCGAACTCGATCGGCTGGCTCGTTTGGCACCTCACCCGCGTCCAAGATGACCATGTCGCCGGACTCCGCACTACTCCTCGGCTACTTCGAAGAGGTCCACGAGAATACGGTGGCGTACCTGCGCACCCTCTCCGACGCTGACCTCGAGCAGGTGATCGACTCCTCGTGGGATCCGCCCGTCACCGTTGGCATCCGACTGGTGAGCGTGATCGCTGACGACCTGCAGCACGTGGGGCAGGCGGCCTACGTGCGAGGCGTGGTCCAGCGCCTAGGAGACTCGGCGGGCGGATGACTTCAAAACCACCCGGGTTCGGGGAGCTGACCGGTTCGGGGACACCCTCGTATCTGAAACGTATCCGGCCTTCGCCTTCCGCGTCCTGGTCGTCTGTTGGGCAGCATCTGCAGGAATTCTAGATTCGCAAACTGGCTGCAGCCCGGATCAAGCCGATCGGAACTTGAGTATCGGCGAGGACGAAGGCGGAGCCAAAGGCCGAAGTGACCAGATGCCGCTGCGTCATGGTGGGTCGAAGAGCCGAATCGCATGGTGGGTGGGGATCCTGTCGCTAGTCCTTTCGTGCATATTCACGCTTTCTGGCATTCAACCGGTCGAAGCATCATCTGCTTCGTATCCGCCGTTCCCGAACAATGTCCCAGCGGTTCCACCGGCCTGTACTCATCCGACGTCTATCCCAGCCGTTCCTGTTGGCCAGGTGCAGATGATCGAGCAGGAAGTCACCGCATTTGTCGGTGATCACTTCGAAGGGCTGGGGCAGTGCGGCTATGGCCTGTTGGTATTAACCCTCACGCCGGGCAGTGAGACGACGGCGCAAAGAGCAAGGGCCAAGTTCGGCCGGTCAATACAGATCATGGTTGGCTTGACGGTATGGAACGGTCACCCAGGGCGAAGTCCGCGTTGTGGCACTCTGGCCAGCCCGTCTCTCGCACCGGCCGGGTACTCCGCGACTCTCGATCTTCGTTCTCGACGGATTCACGTCGGCGGAAACCTGAAAGGAGAAGCGGCGGTCCGCAACACCAGCACTGAGAGCGTCCGAGTTCTGACGAGCTCAGTCGAAGCGGTGATCACGAAACTCGGTACTCGGCGAGTGGTTGGTGTCTACAGCGGTGGGATCGCCGGAGAAGGTCTGAGTCTCTTGCTAAGTCCTGGGCAGTCGCAGACCCTTGGCGTCGTAGGCGGTACGGCGAGCTGTGATGGCGGCATCGGGTCAGCACTGCCTCCGGGTCGCTATAACGCGGTGGCAGAAGTGAGCGGGGTTGGAGTGGACGGTCCGGCAGGACCAGGTGACAAACCTCCTCCGACGGTTTTCACCCAGTTCGTCCGGATTCAAATCGTCCCGAGGTAGTGGCGTGAACGAATCTCGCCAAATTGCCCCGGACCGCTGCCGGATATGCCGGTCACTGGCAGCGTCCGGATAACGGGGTCAAGCTCAGCTCACGACCAAACTCTCATAACGCTGGTTCGGCCTAAGGGGTCTAGGCCAACCCGCAGCCCCAACGGGATTCGAACCCGTGTCTCCACCTTGAGAGGGTCGCCGAGAAGGACCTCGGACCTGGGGAAACGTAGGACTACCTGCGGTCTCAGTGGTCACCGTTTGTCGCTGTTTTGCGTCGGTTTTCGAGGTCTGACGGACGGAGACGGACGAAGTTATCCGGTCGCCTCGCCGGGCGAGACCTCAAGCTCGAGTGGGTCAACGAACGCCGGCCGACGAATCGTCCGATAAAGCCGCTCCAAAAGCCTCGCCGCAATGCCGGTTGGTTCCAGACCAAGTTGTGGCACCGAGACTCGGACCCGATCCCGGTACTCGCCTTGACCGAAAGGTTTGATATCTCTAGGTGCCGGAGGGATCTGCACGCCGAGCCATTCCCATGACGCGGCGCCGTCGATGCCGGTTAGCGCAACCGAGACCTCGACCGCCCCGTAGTAACCGCCCTTGTCGAAGAACCAACGCGCTAACGCACAAAGGATGGCGATCAGCTGCCCGACAGCACCCTCTTGGAGGAAGAATCCCCTCAGGTGCGGCGTTTCCACCGGGAATGCAAGGCGTGTACGGAAGTAGCGGAGGGTTCCGTCATCAAGTACGTCGAGACGTTGAACGTGGGTCGTCACAGGCTCGCGGGATCCCCCGCGCGGAAACGGTGGATTCTCTACCCGCAAGCCGTCCGGCGTAATGCCAACTGTTAGACCTTGGAGCATGTCCGCCAAACGGGAGCCACGGTTGTTCCGGAATTGCAGAGCTTTGTCAGCCCCTTGGAGAACCGTCATCGCGACTCCGACATCTTCCGTTGGCCATACGCGGTCCCTCAGACCCTGATCTGAGACCAACGGCTTGATGACGACGTACAGATTGCTCCGACGCTCCCCTTCAATGAAGATGTAGTCGGGGACCGTGGCGATGAATGCGTCCATGGCCTTCGCGGCCTCGTCCTCGATCCGACCTCTCCTGGCGTAAAGAGCTGCTACTTGTGCCTCGGTCAGCGGAACGTTGCCCGCGGGTCCGCGTCCGTAGAAGCGGTACTCGCCCTTCTTTTCGACCATGTGCGGTGCTCGGAGGGACCCTGGCACTTCAACAAGCACGAAAACGTTGGCGGGGTCGTCGTCAAGCGGGAGCGTCGTAACCGAGAGCTCGATTCGTTCGCGGACGTTGGCCATGACGACCTCGCTGATCAACTCCTGTACCCCCGCAAGTTCAAGCGGCGAGGAGCTGAATGTCCCGGCCTCCTTATCCTCAAGGACGCCGTAGATCAAGACTCCCCCGTCAGTCGCCATCGCAGCCACATCGACTGCAATGTCGGCGCGCTTGTTTCGTTCAGGAAGCTGAGCCTTCACGTCCAGCCCAGCTGCCTCATGCGGCAACGTCCCGTTGTCGATCGCCTCAGTAAGCTCAGCGGCCGTCCGCGGTGGAAACACGGCACCACGGTAGCGGGCGATTGCGACGAAACCCCTTCCACGTGCGGCGGATCCCGCTTCACTCGTCTACCAGGTGGGTCCACGGTTTCGGCTTCTCGACTCCTTCCCGGTGCCCCTCGCAGTTCCAGACCCGAATGCGCCGCCAGCACTGGCCCGGCTTGGACTGGACGGCCTCGGCGTAGTGGTCCGTCAGGCTGTCGACCATCAGCGTCAGTCGGCTGCCTTGTCTCCTCACCCCCGGTCGAGTGTCAGCACACAGGCACCTTCTCCCTCCTCGTTCACGACCTTTCGTCCATCGGTGTGGCCGGTCATGCAGCACCGCCCCTCCTCGGAGAAGACGGCCTCGGCGTAGTGGCCCACGGCGCGGGAACCTGGCCCGACCATGCGACCTCGGGTTCGCTTGACGCCCGACCCCGCGAGAAGCACACTGGCACTGGCAGCGGACGAGCTGGGTTGGCGAAAGTCGGCCGGTTTGTTCGCTGCCTTTGTTTTGCGGCTCATCGGCCGCCGGCTATTTCCCGGCCGGTCGCCCGGGGCCCCGTAGAAATACCCCACCTGGATGGGCATGGAGTCAGCGGCGGCTGCGATAGGTCAGGACTGGAAGGTCATCGCCGATGCCGAGACCATCGCGGCCTTCCTCGTCCGGCTGGGCTCGGCTTTCTCCGGACAACCTCGTGGTGATTACGGGCTTGGGAATGGCGTTTGCTGATGGCCTCGACGAAGTGACGGACCAGGAACCCCTTGAGTCAGAGCCGAGCGTCGTTATCCTGGAGCCAAGCGACCCCGATGGCGCCCGCTGCTCTTACCAGCGCGGCGTCCAGGGCCGGGGCTGGGATGCTCATCGACCCCTTCTTCAAAGCTCAAACTCTGCGATGGCTGCTGGAGGCCACACAACTGACAAGGGTCCTTGTGTCGAAACGGAACGGACCCATGGACCTGGGCTCGATAGCCACCGCGCTCGGCCACTTGCCGGGAGCCTCCGACCGCCTAGAGGTGAGGGTCAGTGCCGCCACCGAGCTCCACGACCGAGCGATCGTCGGATCAGACAAGGCGTGACACTGATCGGAACCTCGGTGAGCGGCGATGGTTGATCTTCGGAGTCTTTGGAGCGACCATTGCTGTCACTTATCTCATTGGGCCGCGTTGGCGTATGAACGTTCAGAGGTATTAGTTCTCATAGCTCGCGCCTCTCCTGGCGACGGTTCGATCCCATGACCGACCTCGAGCGAGGAGAGAGTCGTTCTCATGCAGCTAGTCGCGCCAGCCCATATCACCGATGCCGCGCTGAACCGCCAGGCGCAGACGATGAGATCTGTAGGTTGATTCATGACGTATGTTGGCCCTGTGGCGGATTCCGCGTTGGTGCGCCGTTGGTCTCGACGGTGAGCGCGTCGCGCATGTCTTCTAGCGCAATCCACGATCGGGCTCGAGCTCGGATGTGGGGGATCGATCACTTGGAGCGGAGGAGAGACGTGATTTGGTTGCGTCCGATTGCATTCGGGGTAGGAATCCTCGTTCTTTCGGCGGCCCTCGGAGAAACGGCAGCTGCCGGCGTCGTGACCGTAAGTTCGGTGCTCGAGGCGACCAAAAGCGCTATTGCCGAGCAGACCGGCGTCCAAGTGGTGTTTGATGCAACGTCGGGCTTGTCGTCGACTTCCGAGAAGATCGTCGCCGACGTCGGAACCACTAGCGGTGCGGAGACGGTCTCCATCGGCAAGGCGCACTTGGCCGCGAGACTGACGCCGACCGAAGGGTATATCAGCGGGAATTCCTCTGGGTTGACCACAATCTTCGGTCTGAGTTCGCCCGAGGCGAAGAAGGTCGGCCCCGATTGGGTGTCGTGGAAGGCCGGAACTAGCCAGTACTCCAATCTCAAGTCAGATCTCACGATCTCCTCGATCACCGCCTTGCTCCCGAGAGTGAAGGGTACAAAGTTGTCCACCAAGGCGTCCGGTGGCGTCAAGCTTTATGTGCTCAAGTGGACGACCGCAGCCACCGGCACGACACCGAAGCTGGCGATCACACTGACAATCTCGGCCACCGGCACGATTTTGCCGGTTGAGGCAGTGTCGACCGCCGCAGATGGTACGAAAGCGACGACCAAGCTCTCCCACTGGGGCGGGCAGCCACTCGTGAGCGCGCCGCCGATCGCTTCAACGATCGCCTCTTCCAAGGTCACTGGCTAAGCACCTCTGTGCAGGGGTCGCCGCGCCGCTCGACACTGGGACGGCGACTCGTCGCTCGTTGCACATCACACGAGGACGACCTCCGGCCGGCCTGACGTCGAACTAGTTACCCGTCGTATCCCGTACCCCTTCGATCTCGATATTCGCCAGCGTCAGTTGGTACCGAACGCGGATGTCCTCTAGGTCGTTCGGATCGGGGACCGATTCCTCGGCGTTTAGGAGAATCATCTCGGCTTGGCGGACCAGAATGCGTCGCTGTTCTGAGGATGTGGCCTCCTGCATGATCGAGTTCAGGGAGTCCATCAACCGGATGAGCACGGCGGGCATTCCCCGAGCTGCCTGACGGACCTTGTCAAACGCCCTGTTCGCCATCCGGGCGTAGGAAGGGTCAGACTCGATCAGCCGCACTCGACCAAACCGGTCGCGATAAATGCCCTCGTCGAGCATCCGGCTGGAGATTCGACTCAATCCCGCGGACAGCCAGTCGATGCACGTCAGCGCAGTGAATGTGTCGTTCACTGCGGGCGACAGTGCACGTATGGCGATCTCGACGAGCTGATCAATCGCAAATACCGGATCTTGCATGAGTGTCCGGTGAGGACCGGTCACATGGGCCTTTGCGAACGCCAGCCCCACCTGTTTTGCTGCTCCCCCCGGCCAGACGGTGGCAAGGGGTCGGCCAGCCACGAGAAAGTGGCCGGGCCGATGGTCGAGGCGAATGATGGCATCCGTTTTGGCCGCGATGTCGACCAGCTGGGCATACCCGACGAATTGCAGATAGCCGCTTGTAGTCGCGGGGACGGTGGCACCTCTCGTGTTAATGAGCTCGAGCAGCTCGGGCACCGACCTACCGACGTCGGCTACTGGCGGTCTGGGCGCGTCAGTCTTCGGGTCGGGAAATTCTGCATCAATGGCGCGAGTCAGGTCACGGGCGATGCCGGCTATTACTTCGGGTAGCTGGATCGACTTTGCGATGTGGTGGATGAAGTAGATGAGAACGGCGATGTTTACGAGGAGCAGGGCTTCGGCAACGGAGGTCGAGAGGTGGGGAACGAACTTGCCTCGAGGATCGCTTGCGATCGACCCGAGGACCAGCACTGAGTAGACAAAGGTTGCGACGAAGATTCCCAGCGTGACTTGGTTGCCGATGTCACGAACAAAGTTCCGCATCATGCGAGGACCGAACTGCTGTGACGCCAAGGTCAAAGCCAGGATTGTGATCGAGAAGACGACGCCGACGACAGTGATCACCGCCGCCGCGATCGCAATGAGTATCTCGCGACTTGAGGCGGCGTATCCCATCCGGATCCAGAACGGCAGCGTGAGGTGGTGGTGATAGGCGGCGAGGTCGATTTCAAGCGTCACCACAAACAACAAACCGGCCGCCGCGACGAGGACCGCGGGCACCAGCCAGAGGGTCGTGTGAAGTGCTTCCCACCGCCAACTGGGCAACTTTGCTTGCCCGAACTGTTTCCTTAGAGGACCCGTAGGTCCGTTCGGCTCGTTACGATCCGTCGTCAACGGGCTCGCCAGTTCTGATCAACGAGACGGGCTCGTCAGTCACGGCGCGAAGAGACAAGACTCGCTCAGCCCCGTATAGGCCAGAGCCGGTCTGGGAAAATCAGTCATGGGCCTTCAAGAAGTCCTCTGACTCTGACCAAACCTCTCCGATACATCATAGATGGCGCAGAATAGTCGGTGCGGATTTAGGAGCCGTCCGCCGCCATCCGGTCCACCGGTGTTGTCGGGGGCGCAGATGAGTCCGCACCCGCCAGAGGCTCGAGCACGGGTGCAGAGCTGTTACTCGCGTGTGAGCTGCGGGGTGAGCGTCCGGGGTCGAGGAGCCACGCGAAGCGAGTCGGTTCCGGTTTGCCGGCGGCTCCGGGCTGGTACCATCTCCATTGGCGCGCCGGGAAGCCTGGTCGGCATCAGAACTCACAGTGACAGGAGTTACGATGCCTAGTTTGCCGCCCACGCGCAGCGTGTCGTTTTTTTCACCGCGCGAGCCTTTTCCTTGCCTCTCGGGCCAATCTGTCCGACAGCCCCCGAGAACGCAGCAGAACGCCGTCGTTGGCGGTGCAGTGACGATGCTTCCTGCCAAGGCCTCAGATCTTGCCGAGGAAGCGGCTGATTTCCTGGCTGATCAGGTGCTTAGCGAGATGTCGGACGGTCTCCAGAGCCGCTCGGTGAAGCACCTGCTGTTGCCCTATACAGACTCCCAGTCGGGACAGCGCGCCCTTGAGGCAGTCGCGGAGTTGTCGTCGGTATTGGTCGCCAAGATCCGGGTGCTCCATTTCAGAGCATGGGAACCTGCCCGCGGCGGCCCGATTTATTTCGAGACACCCGAAGATGCGGTCGCACTCACACGAGACGCGGTTGAGAGGTTGCGCCAGCTCGGGCTGGAAGCTAGCGGCTCGGTGCGAGATGCCGCCCGCATGCTCATCCCATGCGAGATTGTCGCCAGAGCCGATCAACTGGGTGCCTGCGCCATTGTCCTCGGAACTCGTCGGCACGGGGCGATCACGGCGAAGCTCCTCGGAAGCATCTCTCAGGGCGTGATGCGCCGGGCTAGTTGCCCGGTCATCATCGTCCGATCTTGGCGTGGATGGACCGGCCAATGCGGGGCCGAGTCAGGGGGCAGAGATCATGCCAACCGGTAGTAGTGCGTATGGGCAGTACGCAACGGCGAGCTGGTTGCCCGCTTCATCCTCTTGCTCCCATCAGACAGCGGCGGCCTGACCGGGGGTGCGCGGTGCCACATCGAGGGCACGGCCAGGATGGATCGCGGCCGGCTCACGATGTGGAACCCTCTGTATCTTCTGGAGGCGGCCGGTTGCGACCAGTACCGGCCGAGGAGCGTGCGTGGCTGACGTCAGACCCCCGTCGATCGATCTGGAGAACCGGACCGATCCCGACTAGGCATCGGCACGGCCTGTTGAGTGCGAGCCCGGCACGGGCGAGCGACACCGTCCCGCTCATTTTTCAGCCTTGATGCCGGTCGGTATTGGAGGTAATCGATGCGCAACTTGGTGGTCATCCTTGTCACGCTCACCTTCGTGGCCGTTGTGGTGGTGGCAGTGACCCGGGTGATTGACTGGTGGGAACGCCGGCACTGATTCGGCCGTGACAACCTCGTCGAGCTTTACCGGGGCTACGGCTCCAGGTTCTTCCTCGATCGCTGCCACGACCTGCGAGTGCACCGGTCGGATGCGACCTCCTCAGTCGTACTGGAATACGCGTCCCAGGGCAAGGTCGTCGCCACGGGCTACCAATACAGCAACAGATACATCTCCGTGATCACACTGAAGGATCGCAAGATCTCGCACTGGCGCGACTACCTCGATCCGCTGCGCGTCTTTGCTGCGTTAGAAGGTAAAGGTGTCGAATGATGGCCAAGTTGGATTGACCGGATCCCGATTGTTGAGCCACCTGACCTGGACCCTGAAAAGTGGCCCACTCACGTGAGAATCTGGCCATGATCCGCCCGGAGGTGGACATGGCATTCACGTATTCGACAGCCCTTCGGGAGGCGGCGTGCGAGCGCCTGCTTGCTGGTGAGCGACCAGAAGATCTCGCCAAGGAACTCGGGGTCTCGATGGCAACGCTCTACCGGTGGAAGAGACAGGCTCTGATCGACGTAGGCCGAAAGCCTGGCATCAAGAGCTACGAGCCCGACGAACTGGCCCGGGCCAGGAAACGAATCAAGGAGCTCGAGGCCGAGCTCGAGTTGGTGAAGGCGGCCAGCGCACTGTTCAACGGTGAGGAAGTGATTCGCCCAAAAGGCTCGGCCCGGTCGTTCGAGATCTGACCGACTTGGGCTATTCGGAGAGGAACGCCTGTCGGGTGGTGGGCATGAACCGCTCCACCTATCGGGTCCAGAAGACCCGACATCCCTCAAACCGGGAGGTGCGGCGGGTCCTGTTGGCAGACACGATCACCGAGCTCCACTTCGCCTCCCGCTCCACCTATGGGGCTCGGCGCATGCGCGCTGCTCTGTTCCACGAGCGTGGTCTGGTCGTGAACTACAAGCTGATCCGCCGAATCATGGTGGAACATGGACTCTCCGGCCTACCCACCCGGAAGAAAGGCCGGCGCAACCTCGTGAATGTGGCCACGAGCGAGGACCTCGTGAACCGCAACTTCACCGCACCGGCTACCAATGCGCTGTGGCTGACCGACATCACCGAGCACAAGACACGAGAAGGCACCCTCTACTGCTGCGTGGTGCTCGACCAGTTCTCCCGGCGAGTCGTTGGCTGGGCGATTGACCGGCGCAACGAAGCGACGCTCGTGAATGATGCGCTCACCATGGCGGCCCGCTCGCGTGTCACATCCCCGAAGACAATCCTGCACTCCGACCACGGGTCCCAAGGTGAAATCAACTGGTCGTCGC
>PLWZ01000039.1 GCA_003151235.1 Acidimicrobiaceae bacterium | reverse complement strand
AAGACTGATCGACTCCCATTAGGTGAGTTGGTCTTGGTCAACGGTTCCTTCCCGATGCTCACCAATTTGACCAGGACCGAGACGTCGTCGTTGGCTATGTAGACCCGGGATCGATCGAAAAGTCGTCGCGATTGTCCAAAAATCTCATTTATGCTCGGATTACTCGCCACAGACGGTCAACGCCGCACCAGAGCGCGACCCCGATGCAGACAGGTTCAGTCCGCGAATCACTCACACTGAAAGGCTGACGATTCACTATGGGGTCGGATTTGGTGTCAGAAACAAATAGGGAGAGGGTCAAACGGCAGCTGGTCAAAGCCATGGCTATTGGTACTGTCGCTGGCCTTGCGGACTTTATGGCCACCACCGGCTGGATGCACCGATCGCTGACCCACAAGGCTTACAAACTTGCTCCGCCCTTAGAGGGCGCTGCTCGTGTCGTGGTTTGGGGTACGGGAACCAGGCCGCGAGTATGGGCGACGGTGCATCGCGCGCATCACGAGAATGCTGACGTACAAGGTGATCCGCACTCACCCGTCCTGCAGGGTAGATATGGCGTCGTAAAGTTATTCTTCAAAAACACACCGATGTATGGACGGGCCGCTCGGGCAGTGGAAAGGAAAGGCATCTTTGCACCAGATCTACAGCCCGATGATCTAGACAAAAAAATCTTCGACAGGGTGCAGCTTGGCTTGATGACTAGTTTTGCTGGGCATGTGGCTGTAAATAGAGGTGCTGGCAATCCCGCCTACATGGGCGCGGTATCGTGGGGAGTCGAGAAACTAGTTTACGTAAGTGGTGGCAATTTAGTTAATAGTCTTGGCCATGCTGGCGTCCATCCGTTCAAGGCACTCGCTGCGGGGGAGATCGAACGGCAGCCGGACGGTACGTTCGGTGCCGATTCGAGAGTCGTGAGTCTTCTGACTCTTGGTGAAGGCAATCAGCGTCATCACCACCAGCATCCAAGAAGTCTCTACTTCGGGGAGAACCCTGAAGGGACTCCACTGCTCGCTCGGGCAGCAAAAGACTTAGCCGGCACAGCAGCTTTGTGGCTTGTACAAATTAATCTCGCCACAAGGAACCAAACGTAAATTCACACGCGACAGTGGACATGTCGATCATGGTGCAAGCCGCGGGCAGGTGTCCACGCCGTCCGCTTACGGCCCCAACGGACGCTTCAGTGTTGCTCCAGGCGACGTTGCGCCAGCAGAGCCGTGAGGCTTCCGGAGAAGGCGAGCGGGCTACCTTAGAGCGGTGGTGTCGATCTCTCGCGACCGATTCGAGCAATTGGTTGCCGACGCGCTGGACTCCATCCCTAGCGAACTCGGGAACAAGATGTCCAACGTCGCTGTCATGGTCGAAGAGCGGGGCGACACTGACGACATATTGGGTCTCTACCAGGGAGTACCGCTCACAAAACGGGGGTACTACGCCGGTGCATTTCCGGACCGCATCACCGTCTACCAGGATCCAATCTGCAGCCGCTGCCAGACCGAGGAACAAGTCGTGGTCTCGGTGCGACGGACCGTAATCCACGAGGTTGGTCACCACTTCGGAATAAGCGATGAACGGTTGCGGGAGCTTGGTTGGTAGAAGGCGCTCGCGCCGAGTTGTTCTGGGTCCGTCCTAGTACAGGTCAGCCTTCCCGCGCTCGCACATTTTCAGATTGGCTTTGGACGGCTGTTACGTAGTCAGCCGCACTCGCTGCCGCATGCCGGGGCGAACGCCGCCGATCTCTGCCGCCAGTGCTGCCGAACGGTCGAAAGATCTAAGTCGACCCATCGGCAGGCTTATCTCACTCGTGGGTAGCGGCTGCCGCCTCACGCCTTCCAGCTTCAACCAAGTCCTGATAGCGGATTCCTACATGGGTAGACAGTCGATAGACGTATGTCATCTGCTGCACTCGCTCCCACCCGACCGCACTCATCGCACTTTCGATTGCATGGGAGAAGCGCTCGCGACGAGCGGAGATCGTGTGAATTGGCCCAATGCACTTCAGGCGCTTTCTCATGTTCGCCCTCACGCTCCGTAGAACCTCGGCAACCGTACTTCCGTTGACCTAGGGCAGCGTGTGGGGGGATCATCTGCGTGATGTGTCTTGCGCCACGGCCAAGCTAGACAAGACCTTCTGCTGGGCCGGAGTGATCGGCGGCGTGGCGAGTGTGGTGCTCGTTGACGTACTGCTACTGGCCGGAACGTTGGTGTTGAGGGCCACCAACTCCAAGATCTTGCCCCGTTGCCAATAGATGGCATAGGTCGAGCCACCGCCACTCCGCTCGATCGCCGAAGAGCCCAGTCGCTTTGGTGGGGTGGCCGAGGACCCCGAGGTTCCTGACCTGACGCCGGCCAGGAGCGCAGCAGCTGCCTTGCTGGTGGTGCAGGCCACCGCCTCCGAAAACACACCCATTTGGCCCGAAGCGCTCTCAAACGCCTCATCTGCGCCATTGGGACAGGACTTCTCGCCGGTCTTGGAGGTCGTGGACGCCTTTTCCGACACCTTCGTGAAGCCGGCCTTCTTCGCGGAAGAAACGGTCAGAAGGTCCTTTGCAAGGGACTTGGGCGACGTCACCGTGCTGGCCCAGGCCGGCATTGCTGCCGCGGCGACCAACAGCACGACGGCCATGGCTAGAACAGAGATTTTACGGTTGACCGCCAGGGCGGGCTGCGAATCGGATCGGGATATCACTCCGACAGGTTGGCACCGATTTATGACCCAGGTGTACCTTCGACCGGCGCTCGGTCCGCCGGCGGTCGACTCCGGCGCAGGCAACCTGAAGCACGCTGCCTAGCACTGGAGCCACAATCAGTAAGAAGGCTGTGAGTCCGGCTCGAAGCCATTGACCGGGGATAGCGTCGTGGTGGACGATGAGCGTCGTAGTCGTCGGAGCCGGAGGGATGCCATGGGCGGCGATGCGCTCGAACCAGAGGCCTCCTCGTCACACGCTGACTCGCCGCCCGAAGCGTGGCCCCTTGTCCCTCCACTCACTGCCGGAACGCTCGGAATGGGTGTCCCATTGGCCCTACCGACGCGCTCGACCCCGCTCGAGGACGAAGACACCGACGGGCCCGTCCCGCCTGCAGTGCTCTGGGCGATGAAGTACCACCGGCATCTTCGCCTAGGTCACCGCGATGACGAGCAGATCCGAGTCGCCCTCGGTGAAGGGTCCGAGGCGATCTACGTCATCGATGACGGTCCCAACCATTGCATGATCGGTCGGCTGGTCGGCTCGAGTCCCGATGGATGCACTTACTGCCTGGTGGCCAACAGCGACATCGGGGTGTATTGGCGCTACGCCGACGGTGATCTGCCGTTGGCTGAGCTGTTCTCCAGCACCCGGCACCTATCTCTCTGTGCGGTGTACGAAGCTGACCAAGGACCCTCCAACGTCGTGGAGGTCGAGCGCTTTTCCCACGCCCGCGACGTACCCGCTGAGTACCTCCCACCGCACCCACCCATCGAGTTCTCCGACGAGTAGCGAGTAAACGCGTAAAGGTGCGGCTGTCTATGAAACAGCCGCGCCTTTGGACTGACCTCGATGTACCGGTCGTTCCGACCGTTAGCCCCGTGCAGAACTCCGGAGTTCAATGACGGGGTAGCAGTGCCGACACGCCGAGTGCGATGACGGCAAGCGGCCATATCTCCCACAGCCCGGCGACGGCCTGGACGAGCGCGGCAGCGAGGACGACGACCGCAGACATAACAAGCAGTCCCAGGCGCAATGGCCCTGAGGTGAGTAGCTGCGTAGATGTTTTTCGAGCGTCGGATGGCAGATCCGCGACGAAACTCGCAAGCTCGCCACGGTGGCGACTGCGGAGCACAGCCTCGATACGCTGCTCGCCTTCTTCAAGACTTAGACGGCCCTCTCCAACGGCATGTGACAGGCGTCGAGTGATTGTCTCGCGCTCGAGGTCAGAGGCGAGCTCTGGCTGCGCTGCGTGAGCGGGCCTGATCACTGCTGGGGACGCAGCCGGGGTCCTGCGCCGGCTCAAAAGAGCGTCAGCCTGGTGTCTGCCCCAGCGTGCGGCGGCCAAAAGAATCATCAACAGGACAAGGACCAGGAGAGGAAAGACCAGGTCCAGCAGCGAACCGACCCCCAGGTAGTGGTGCCAGGGATGGCCGCCGAAGGCTGGGTTCCCGGGCATCAGCGACCAGCCGGTCCAATAGTGGCCATGGATCCAAGCTTAGGCACAGCGCCGCCTTCCGAGTATCGCGGCCAGCTCACGACAAGAGCCCGGCCGACGAACTATTCGCTTGTTTAGGAGCGAGATTGCGATATGCCGTCGGCTTGCTCGTGCTGCTGATTCGACATCAGCCGCGCAGGCCATTTCCCAGAACTTCAGGATCGATCTGCTGCCCGATCGGGGCGTCGGCGTTCGGCTCGATAGTTGCGGTGCGAGACCTTCACTTTCCAAGGTCTTGTTGTCGCGCTCGGCGTGGGAGCTTGTCAGATGCTCCGTTCCGTCTTTGGAGTTAGGTCGTGGCATGATCCCCATACCGCTCGGTTCGACATCTTTCGGCCTGAACGGGCGATGAGCTCGGGCCTTGGGAGCGGCTACACAGAATCGGAGTGAGGTGGGCGCGGTGATCGTATATCGACCCGACATCTATACCGAGCCCGATGGCGACCCGGACACCTTGGCGAATCTTGGCCCCCTGCGCCCGATGGCCGGCATCTGGGAGGGAACTAAGGGCTCCGACCAAAGCACCCCGTCGTCGACGGGACCGAACACAACACGTTTGTCGAGCACTACGAGGTGCACCCAATCGACCGCCAGACAAACGGCCCCCAGCTCTTCTACGGCCTGAGATACCACACCCACATCACCAAGCCTGGAGAGTCCGAGACGTTTCACGATCAGGTGGGCTATTGGCTGTGGGAGCCCGCAGCCCGAGCCGTAACCCTCACGCTCGGGATCCCTCGGGCCCAGGTGCTCCTGGCGTCAGGCCCGGCCGAGGCCGACGTCACCGATTTCTCGCTTACGGCGACCGTCGGCTCCGAGGTCTACGGCATCTTGTCCAACCCATTCCTCGACCGGGCCTTCGGTACCCTCAGCTACCGGATCCATGTGACCGTGAATCATGACGGAACCTGGTCGTACGAAGACGAGGGCGTGCTGCAAATCCCCGGCCGAGACGAAACCTTCAGCCACATCGACCGCAATACCTTGACGAAGATTGGACCACCCGAGCTCAACCCCCTGGCCCGCGCCAACGGGCAGTAGTTGGGCACCTCCGATAGCTCTCGAGAAGTAGTTGCAGGCACGAGCACCGGGGTTAGCGAACGTAGGGACGCGCGACGAGGGGCGCGCCTTGGATCTCGCCGCTCAAGGAGTCTTCGTTTCGTGCGGCTGGTCGATTCTGAGTATTCATCTTCGCAAGTGGGTTAGGGCGACCATCCGGGTCAGCGACAACCACGAATCTCCCCAGGTGGCGTCTTGGGTAGGCCAGAGGATCGTGACCCCTCGTTAAACCGCTTCTGCTTCCATGCGTCTGGATTCGCTACGTTGAATCTCAGTGAGGCAGCTCCCGCAGTCAGTCCGGCAGGGAAAATGCCTCGCTCATCGTGACCACGATCATTCCGGTGCAGGACCACTCGACCAGAAACATCTCCGACCACAACGATGACGTCATCCTCGAACAAGAGCGGAAGCCCAAAGGCATGGACATAACGCCTTCGCTGCTCCCAGGTTGGCGACGTACAAGATCAGGCTGTCGAAACCACCAACGACCATGGTCCCATAGTAAGGACGGCTGATACACAGCAGTCAGCCGCTCCAGACCGGTAAGACAGCCAGATAGCCGTTTCTCCCTGACCCGCATCAAAGGTTGCTGAGGGACTAGTCGCAACGGGATCCAGCGTTGTGTGTACTGTTGCTGCCCATGACCCGAACGGTGATCTGTGTTTCTCATGCCACTGGCGCCGGAGGGACCGACTTGGGTCGTCTCGTAGCTGACAAGCTGGGCTTCCGCCTGATCGACGAGGAAATCGTCACTCGGGCAGCCGAGAGCCAGGACGTGCGCGTCGACGACCTAGCCGACGTCGAGCGACGCAAGTCGCTCCTTACCCGGATCCTGAGTGAGGTGGCAATCGGCGCAGCCACGGGAGGCCCCGGGGCCGTGATGATCTACGCACCCGAACCCCAACCCGACAAGAAATCGCTGCGTGCGCTGATCCGTCAGGCGATCAACGAGACGGCCGATGAAGGCAACGTCGTGATTGTGTCGCATGCGGCGTCGTACGCGCTGGCCAATCGAGAGAACGTCCTTCGCGTGTTGGTCACCGCCTCTCCCGAGACCCGAGCTCGTCGACTCGTCGACGCGAATGGTCTTGACGAGAAGCAGGCGACAAAGTCGATTGGGGCAAACGACGCAGGCCGAGCGGACTACCTCAAACGGTTCTACGGCATCGCGGACGAGTTGCCGACGCATTTCGACCTGGTGATCAACACCGATCGGATTCCTGCCGATCAGTGGTCCGAACTCGTGGTGAACGCGGCGGCGCTGTAGCGACTCCGGGCTAGAGCCGCCGGTTCTTCTGGCGCTGCTCGACCAGTTTCTTGCGCTCGTCGCTGGTCAGCCGCCCCGTTCGCCGGCCTCGGCCTGCTTGACCTACTCGTGCACAGTCTAAACAACGCGCCTATCGAGGATTATCAATCCTCGGGATGCTCCGGGTCTCTTTCGTGCCGGTCACGCGGACGGCTTCGAGTTCGACGACAGTGACCACCCAAACACTCGCGATACGCCAGCGAGCATGAGACGGCCGTGTCGTTGTTTTAGCCGGTGAATTTCGCAACGACACCAGGAGGAGTCGTCGTCTTGGTACTGCCAGGAGTCGTCGTCTTGGTACTGCCAGGAGTCGTCGTCGTCGTGGTACTGCCAGGAGTCGTCGTCGTCGTGATCGGCGGCGGCGGCGGCGGTGGCGGTGGCGGCGGCGGCGGCGGCGGCGGTGGTGGTGGAGCGGTGAGGTTGGTCGTGATCGTCGACGTGCACTGTATCTGGTTGCCGGTGCCAATGGCAGAGCCATTGCACTGGTTGATGGTCACGGGCAGCGTCGAACTCACGGTGCCCCCGGCGTTACAGAACGACCCGGGCACGAGACCGCCACCGTAAACGGAGCCGTCGCACTGGGTGATCGTGGCATCAGTCGTGAAATCGGGGTAGGGATTGCAGGGATCCGAGGTCCCCGACAGGGGCGGGCCCAAGCTGGCACCGCCGCCGCCGCCGCCGTCGGGTGGCGTGCCACCGCCGGAGCCGTAGCACTGGTTGATCGTCGCAGCCGTCACGACACCGGCCTCGTTCACAGCATAGTTGTCAATGACCGTGACGTTGCAGATCACGACGTTGCCGTTGCCCGTGACGGTGTTGTTGCACTGGTTGACCGAGGAGATGAGTTGGCTCGATGTGGTGACGGTCTTGAAGTAGGCCGGATTGCTGAGCGTGCAGGAGGCAGAAGGATCAGTTGGGTCATAAGGCACGTTTGCGGCACCTGCGCACGCGATGGCAGTGACCGTCGAGCTGGTGGCGCCACGGGCGGTGACGGTGTTAACGATCGTGATGCTGCAGGTCACCTCGTACCCGCCCCCGCTGCCGGGCCAAGCCGCTGGTGGCGCGGGGGGGTTGCCGGGGTTGCACTGGTACACCTCGCCTGCCGCGAAGATGGCGCCCGACGTCGAGTCAGGACGCGCAGTAACCAGCACCACGGTGAGGCCACCCAAGGCGAGTGCAAGTACGCCGGCCATCGCGAGCAACTTACGCCGAGGGCCAACAGCAGAACCAGCTGGCATCGTGCAAATTCTATCATCTCTTCCAACGTCGGGCGGAGGGGTGGGGTGGGCCACACCCGGTTCCCTGAGGGTGCGAAGAGGTGTTCAAGCCTGTGATCAGGGAAGCTGTGCTCTGACGTGAGGCGTTGACCATCTACTGGTCGTTGGTGGGCCCCAGGGACGTCGCGAGGTCAGGGGGTGATCGTCACCGGCGTGCCCAGCAACGGGGTGAGCCTGGCGATCAGGGTGATGACGTCGTTTGGCATCCGCACGCATCCATTCGACTGGTCTGTGCCGAGTTGGGAGGCAGGAAGGTCGGTCCCGTGGAGGGCGATTTGAGGGATCGTGCCGTCGAAGGAGTTGAGCACGTCCGAGAGGCCCGATGTCCCGATCGCGAAGGCACCGTATACCGGGCTGCACTGCCCAAGCGGATAGCCCGGCACGGAGATCGTGTTGCAGTTGATCGGATCTGTGAGGAAGAAGCCCCCGGTCGGAGTCGGTGATTTGGGCGCGCCGATGATGATCTGGGTTGTCAGCACCGGCTGACCGGCGTTGAGCAAGACCAGAGTGTGCTGGCTCAGGCTGATGTCGATCGCGTAGCTGGTCTGGCTCAGTGTGACATCGGATGCCTGCACCCAACCTGTCGTGTCGTTCGGTTTGTGCAGCGGGACGGTGACCGGCACCCATCCCGAGACCGGGTTAGGTACGTGGGGATCGGTGAGCAGTGTCGTGACATCCCCATAAGATGTCTTTGCCGGCAGCGTCGCGATCGCCGACCCAGCCGTACTCGGCTGCCCATAGATTTTCAACTGGTCGACCTTGGTGGTCGCTATCGTGAACGGACCGTTGTCCGGCAAGGTCGGGAGCGTGCGAGACGCGGTCGTCGTTGTCGTTGTGGTGGCAACAACCCTCGTCGTCCGTCCCGGGCCGGAGAACGCCCATGCCGCGACGACACCGCCGGTCAGCAACGCAACCGTGGTACCGGCCGCGATGAGGCGGCGCCTCCGACGTCGCCGACGGTCTTCGTCGGCCGTCATCGAATAAGGACTCTACAGGAGCTGCTTGGATCAGAGCCCGGGAATCGCCCGGGCGGTCCGTGTCATCGCAGAGTCGGCGATTCGGTCATACCCTCATCTGGTGAAAGGAGACCACAGGCGTCATCTGTTCCTCCTCGCAGCATTCGCTGTCTTCATTTTTGTCCTCATCGCCGCGACCGCAGCTCGCGTCATGGCCGAGGCCGGATTCTCGCCTCCGGTTCGATTCCGTTTGCAACCCTCGGTGGCGGTTTTCGCTTCGCCAGCCGTGGCTACTGCGCCCGCAAAGGCTTCGACGACGAACTCGAGCTGTTCGAGCTGGTCGGAAGGGACCGATAGGTGTCGTACAGCTTGCACGTGTACACGAAGGAGCTCTACGGCTTTGACCACGTCGTGCGTCTCGTCGACGAGGACGCGAAGCTGAACTCGTTCTAGGCGGGGAACAAGGCGATTGATACACAAACAGCGACTCACCGGTTTCCGGAGTCCGTTCCCGATAACCGATATACCCCGCCCGGTGCTGAGATTGGCCAAGGCGCGCTCTGCTCTCCAACGTCGCCCGAGGCCTGGCTGCGGGACGAGTCTGGAAGCCGGTCTGCGCCGCCCAGGTCGGCCCGTGCCGTCGTGGTGGGGAGGCGGATCTCGGTGGCCTACCGCGATACTGAACGGGTCGAGCAGACGGGGGCGTCCCCGTCCTGACAACATGGCATGGCCGCCGGCAACGGCTGCCTCGGGGTAGCTGGCGGGAAAGGAGCAGCTGATGGCCGAACTCTCGAGTTTCGACGGGACGATCCTGTACTACGAGGAAGAAGGAGCGGGTTCACCGGTCGTGCTGCTCCACGGCCTGAGCTCGAGCACCACGGGGAACTGGAAGGACCCCGGCATCTGGGCAGTCCTGGTGCGCGCCGGCCACCGGGTCATCGGCCTTGACGCCCGTGGCCACGGGCTCTCGGCCAAGCCCCATGATCCGGCGGCCTACGAAGACGGGGCCCCGGAAAAGGATGTGGCTGCCCTGCTGGACCACCTCGGGCTGGTGGAAACGGATCTGGTCGGGTACTCGATGGGGGCAGGGACTGCGCTCCGATTCGCTGCTTCGGACAGCCGACTCCGTCGGCTGGTGCTCGGCGGTATCGGTGGGGATCCGAAAAAGTGGGGGGCGCCACAAGAGGGTGGTGGCGCCTCGATGCAGCAGAGGTGGCTAGCCGCTCTGGAGGCAGATGACCCCAACTCCATCGAGGACCCCGTGGCCCGTGGGGCCCGGAAGGTCTTCGAGTCACGCGGTAATGACCTCAAGGCCATTGCCGCGCTGCTCCGCTCGAACCGCCAGCACCTCTCGTCCGACATCAACCTCGAATCGCTCAAGGCTCCGACGCTGGTCGTATGCGGAGACAAAGACGCCTCCCCCAAGGAGCTCGCCGAGGCCGTGCCCGACGGACGGTACCTCGTTCTCGAGGGAGATCACGAAGGTGTCGTCGCCAACCCTGCGCTGGCGGAGTCCATAGCCGAATTCCTCGCGGCGTAACGACAGCTCATATCGCCGGCCAAGTCGCTCGATACCTAGCGTCAGCTGGCTCGGGTGGATGATGATAGGCGGGTCATCTCGGCGGTAGTGCCCCCGACACCCCGCTCTCGATCAGGAGGCGACCATGGCTACGCAGCGGCCAGCGATTGAACGGTCACTGCCGATCATCGTTGACACCGCGCCCGATTTGCCGGGTTACAACATCTATCGCCCGACCGACTTGGGTGTCCTCAACCGTCACCCAGTCGTGGCCTGGGCCAACGGCGGATGTGTCCGACATGACGCCACATGGCGACCGTTGCTCGAGCGGTGGGCGGCTGCCGGCTTTGTCGTCGTCGCCATTACACAACTGCCCGGACGCGAAGTGACACTTGAGGACCGCACCACCGCTGCTGACCAGTCCAAGGCGATCGACTGGGCGCTCGCGCAAGACGCCCGGATTGGCGGTCCGTATCAAGGGCGATTCGATGTTGATCAGATTGCCGCCGCCGGGAATTCGTGCGGCGGCGTCACCTCACTCGCGCTTGCTGGGACGGATCCGCGCGTGCGCGCCGTCTTCATCCTGTCGGGCTCGAGTGTGAGTCCCACCGCCACGCGCGACCAGGCCGCCGCGGTGATTGACAAGGTGGCGCAACCGGTGGGCTTCGTCGTCGTCGGCGCCGAGGATGTCGCCGCTGCCCAGGCGAGCCAGGACTACGAACTTCTTGCCGAGGGGATCCCCGGATATCTAGCCAGGCGGGCCACCGGTGACCATCCAACGGTCTCCACCGCCCCCGACATTCTTGCCGACGTCGCCGAGATCGGAATCAACTGGTTCGATCTCGTGCTCGCGGGAAACGAGACCGCTCGCCGGAACCTAACTGAGAACCCGTGTGGCTCGTTCAAGTCCGGCATGTGGAGCATGGAGGCCAAGTACCTCGACTCATTAGTCCGGACTGTGCACTGACCTCACGACCAGGAAGAGCCGATCAGTTGAACTGAGCGGGTACTTGAAACGGCTGACAGATAATCAGCCACGCTGGACTGCCAAAACACGTTGTGCATACGACCATCAGCCGACAACAATGTGTAGATCCTGCTTGAACTAGGGGTTATTCCTGGCACCAGTATCCGACTCCACCGAGCGCTTCCCTAGCCGTTCGACGTAATCGCGGTTGTCGACCAGCACACAGATCAGAGCAAAGACGCCAGATCCAGAGGATTGTGAGCGGAATCCTCCAAGAGACGGCTCACCGCCTCCACGTCAAGTGGTCGGGCGAAAAGGAAGCCCTGGACAGTGTCGACGTTCTCGGCGGCAAGCTTCTCACGCTGGCTGTCGTTCTCGACGCCTTCAGCGACGGTTTCGAGGCCGAGCGCCTTGCCCAGTTGGACCATCGCATGGACGAGGGCCACCGCCTCGGAGCTGTCGGTGATCCCCGACACGAAGGATCGGTCGATCTTTAGTACGTCGATGGGGAACTGGCGCAGGTAGGCCAGCGACGAGTAACCAGTGCCGAAGTCGTCAATGGCCACCCGCACCCCGAGCGCCTTGAGCAGGGTGAGCCGGCCAACGGTTTCCTCGACATTGTGCATCAGGGTGGACTCGGTGAGCTCCAAGACGCACAGGGCTGGATCGAAGCCGCTATTCACGAGGGCATCGTGCACGTCGGTGACGATCTGGTCCCGTTCGAGCTGTTTGGCCGAGACGTTGATCGAGACGGTGACGGGGTGGCCCTGGTGCGCCCAGGCTGCACCCTGTCGGCAGGCCTCGTGCAGTACCCATCGACCTACCGGCACTATCAGACCACTGGCTTCGAGGGCCGGAATGAAGTCATCGGGCAGAATCACGCCCCGGGTGGGGTGACGCCAGCGAAGAAGTGCCTCGACACTGCTAAAGGCTCCCGAGGATAGATCGAAGGTGGGTTGGTATAGGAGAAAGAACTGGTGGGCCTCGAGGGCGACAAGGAGGTCGCTCTCCAAATTGAGGTGGTCGTCGACGGCCTCTTGCATCGCTGGGGCAAAGACCATGGCGCGTCCCTTGCCGGCGGCCTTGGCCTGGTACAAAGCGATGTCGGCGTCGCGCAGCAGCTCGTCGGGAGTGGTCCGGCTGCCTTCGGCGATGCCGATACTGGCTGTCACCGAGAGGGGGGATTGGAGGCCCACGATCTCGAACGGTGTGGCCAAGACGTCGAGGATGCGCTCGGCCACCATTTCGGCTCCTGCGGCCAGAGAGGCACCCTCGGCCAGCACCACGAACTCGTCACCGCCTAGACGGCCGACGGTGTCTTCCTGACGAATTGCACTTGTCAGCCGCGCCGCCACCCCGCTGAGCAGTTTGTCCCCCACCGCGTGGCCCAAGGTGTCATTGACGTCCTTGAAGTTGTCGAGATCCAAGAAAAGGACGGCCACCGGAGTGTGTTCTCGTCGTGAGCGGGCCAGCATCTGGTGTATCCGGTCGAGGATCAAAGCCCGATTGGGCAGGTCGGTGAGAGGGTCGTGGAGGGCCATGTGGTGGAGTTCTTCGGTGCGCTCGCTGACAAGCCTCAGAGCTCGAGAGCGGCTCGTACCGAGCACGTAGATCAACGCTCCCAGCAACAGGCTGAGCGCCAAACCTCCCAGCAAGAGGGCCAGTGCGCCTGCGTTCCCGAAGACACCGGATCCACCGACCATCGCGAACGTCGTGACATGCCATCCGTTGCCGAGGTCGATCGTCGACGATTGCGCTCCGGCTGGCGCCGAGCCTGCCCTGAAGGTGTCCTTGGTCGAGCCGGATCCGTAGTGGAAGGCCAATGCGGTCCCCGGGTGGCCTGCCAGGGCCTGCCCAAGAAGGAGGCCTGGCCGTATCGTCAGGCCGATGTTGCCGAGAACGGTGGCGGCACGGGCTTCGGCGGTGGTCGGTATCGATCCGCCGGGGTAGACCGGTGCCGAGACCGCCAGGTAGGCGACCTTGCCGAGTGTGATCGGAATGTAGCTGAACGGAACAGCAATGTCCTGGTCGAGTATTTTGGCCGCATCTGATCCGTAGGATGCGCAGATGTCGTAGCCGAGTGGCACCGATGGCCCGCCGTCTCCATACCAGAACTTGGTAAGGCAGTAGAAGGGTCTATTCCCCGGAGGTGTCACCTCATAGGTCTGTCCTGGCGCCAGGGGCGTCGGCGGGTCAAGGACGATTCGAGCGATGAACTGGGGCAACTCGGCCGCCTGAACGACGTCGACAAATCCCAGCTCTCCTACCTCGGGGTAACGCGTCTTGACCTGCATTGTATGAACCCAGTCCAAGAAAGTTGCGTTCGTGGCGTTCGGGTTGGCGGCGACGAATGCCTCCGTGCTGATCACCAAATTCGCCTCTTGCTGAATCGCCAGCTTCAGTGATGAGGCGATCTCCGACGACGACGTGACGAACGCCTGGTGCGATCGCTGCGCTTCGTTGCGAGCAACGGCCGAGGCACCGAGCGTTGATCCCAAGACGCCGGATACAACCAGTACTACTGCCGCGGTCAGCCACACTCGTCGTGGGCTCAGCGGTCCGACTCTTTCCCGGCTGGCGTCGAACGGCAAGGACGTTTGGGGAGTGGCAATGACACTGACCGGCTGGCTACGGACCATCGAAGATCCCTCTGGCAATCCCGAAATAAACAACCGGCTATGCGGACGTTCGCGATGCGCCTCTCAATGCTACACTATATTTCGAGAAATCAGCATCTAGTGTTGCTAACAGAGGATCGAAAGCTCGAAGCGCTTAGACGCAACTTGGACGACCCCGAAGGCCGGTTGTCCCGCAGGCCAAATTGACTACGGGAACGACCCAGCTCAGATGGCGCTCGTGTGAATGACCGTCCGCAGGCCCCGCTCGCATGAGGGCCCGATGACGTGCGAGACATTCTGCTCGCGGTGATACTTCGCTATCCCAAGCGCACCCACTTGTCTGGTCACCTCACAGAGAAGTGAGTCCGCCTGTTACGCCACCTCGTTTACGAAAGTCTCGCTCGATCTCAATGCGTGAGTCCCGCGCGATTCGGATGAAGTGATTAACCGTCGTCAGCTCTTCGACAGAGTCGGCGGCGGTCTCATCGTGGAAGGTGGCGGCGAGTCGCTCACCACGCTCGTCGAGGACGCAGACGTCTAATCGCTTTCTGCTGAAGGTCGAGTCCGAGGTGCAACATGGGTGTCTGGGGGCTCCTTGGTGATTGGTTCCGACGAGAATTCAAGTGTTGTAATCATCGGGGAGGCCGCTCTTCATCACATTCAGCCTCGACCCGAGCGACTCGGGAGGCGGCGGATCGACGCCCACCATCTGTGTCTCCTCGACAACGCGCCGCTGGACAAGTAGTGATCCCCGTATCATGTGTCGCCGATTCTCACTGCGGCCCGTGAAAGTGCCCAGAGAGGGCCTTTCGGCCCTGGAAGATGCGTCCATCCCTGAACAAGCTGGCTGATGGAGATGGCCAGGCAATCGCCGACCGGTCAAAGAGGAGTTCGCCCGATGATGAATGTGAGACCGATCCCGACGGTGTCTGAACGGGTCAACGAGATCCGAGGACTCACGGCCGAGATTGTCAACAAGGAAATCCTGCCCAACGAGAACCTTCTCTGGGCGGCGCGTACTAACCCCAGCGTCACGGAGAGCGATCTCGCCGCGAGCAAGGAGGCCCGACGGGACATCGAGTCGAAGGTTCGACAGGCCGGGCTGTGGGCACCCCATCTGCCCCAAGAGTACGGAGGTGCTGGCCTGGATTTTCTTGAGCTCGCCTACATGAACGAGGTGCTCGCCTACGCAATGGGCGGGGCAGCGCTCTTCGGGGTCGTGGCACCCAACTCGGGCAATCAAACGCTCCTCGTGAAGTACGGAACGGAGGAGCAGAAACGCACCTGGTTGATTCCGTTGATCGAGGGCAAGCTCCAGTCGGGCTTCTCGATGACCGAACCGGACTCCGCAGGGTCCGATCCTCGTTCGATCCGCACCACCGCGCGGCGCGACGGCGATGAGTGGATCATCAACGGGCACAAGTGGTTCACCTCAAACGGAAAGCGCGCCGACTTCTTCATCGTGATGTGCAGAACGGAGGACCCGGACGGCGACAGCCGAAGCAACGGGGCAATGACCCAGATCATCGTCCCTCGGGAAACGCCGGGCGTGCACATCCTCCGCGGCATCAACGTCTGGGGCGTCGAGAGCGACCATTGTGAGATCGTCTACGAGGACGTGCGCGTGCCGCTCGAGAACCAACTCGGTTCGCGAGGCAGCGGCCACCAAGCGGCTCAGGACCGCCTCGGAGCAGGACGCGTCTACCACTGCATGAACTCGGTCGGCCAGATGTGGCGGGCGTTCGACCTCATGGTGCAAAGGGCCCGTGACCGCGAGGTGCATGGAGGTCTGCTGCGAACCAAGCAGTTCGTGCAGGGATTCATCGCTGACTCGTACATGGACATCCAGGCGGCTCGCCTGATGACGATTCATTGTGCCGAACGGATGGCCAGTGATATGGACGCACGAACCGATATCTCGGCAATCAAGGTCTTCGTGCCGAGCGCCTACATGCGCGTCGTTGATCGAGCGATTCAGGTTTGGGGTGCGGCCGGAGTTTCGGGTGATCTTCCTCTCTACGCGATGTTTCAAGGTGCACGGACGCTTCGGCTCGCTGACGGACCGGACGAGGTCCACCGGATCCTCATCGCGAAAAACGTCCTCAACCAGTTCGACGGTGGGCCCGGATGGGACTTCGGGAACTGAACTGACCTGTCCGACAAGAAGCCGCTGGGTTCATGAGACGCCACGACCAATACCTGCAGTGGCTATATCGAGGGGCCTCCCCGTCGGTTTGCGCAACTCCAGAACCGGCTGTCGGCCGTTGCCTTCGGGGCCGGATCTTGCCGCGGCGTGCCGGGCGCTTGAGGTGCGGGGTCGAAAGAGCGGGGGATGATCTCACTTCCCGTGGTTTTCGCCGACCCCGGCCGTCACGCTGTCTCCCGGTGACGCCTAAGCCGGTGCGGGATGCCAGGCATCAGACTCCGGCACTTATGCTCGCTCTCATGAGGCTGAGCGCACACGGAGCACGGGTGCTCGGCTCGCTGGTGGAGAAAGAGCTCACGACCCCACAGCAGTATCCGCTCACTCTCCTGGCTCTCGTGGCCGCCTGCAACCAGACATCCAACCGGGATCCAGTGGTTGATTACGACGAGGGTTGCGTATCGGCGACGCTCGACGAGCTGAAGGCGCAACGGCTCGTCCGTTTTGTCCTGCCATCCCATGGCCGCACGGCCGTTCGATATCGACAGGTGATCGATGAAGCGATGGCGATCGACCACCGCCAGCGTGCCCTGTTGGCGGTGCTCTTGCTCCGCGGCTCGCAGACGATCGGCGAGCTCCGTATCCGAACGGACCGAATGGCAGAGTTCGATGGGCTCGGGGACGTTGAACACGAGCTCGAACGCCTCGCTTCACTGAGCGAACCACTGGTCTCGCGTCTTGGTCGTGGGCCAGGTCAGAAGGAGGAGCGATGGGCCTGTCTGCTCCCGGCACCCGTTCCGAGTGAAGGCGTTGGTTCAGGGTCCAGTGGGTGGACTGAGAGGGAAGGAACCGACAATCTGAGCGATCGTCGGGTATCCGACGATCGTGAGGACCTCCGATCGGAGCTCAAGATCCTGCGATCGGAGGTCAGCGAACTCCGTCGCGAGCTGGAAGCGCTGCGGGAGAGTCTCGGGGGCTGACATCTCACCGAATGTTTCTATGACAACGCGAACCAGGCTGACTAATAGGGTGCGCGGATAGGCAATACCGAACGCCGATTCGGCGCTCTCCGGCGCGGTCTGGCCGAGCGTCATTCTGTGCTCGCCCCGGAGCCGATTAGGGATACCCGGACTGCCCCGGGCAGCAAGACTCAAAGTCGGCGATTGCCGACCGAGGATTCAGGCGATGAGATAGCGCTCCTTGGCGGTGTCGACATGTTGTTGGAACCGAGTGGCCTTCCCGTTGGCGAGGGTCCACACGTGGGCAATCTTCACTTCGGCCGGCTCGCCGGAGCCCTTGCGGTTCCAGGTGTAGGTGCCGAGGCCGACCACGGTGTCGCCCTCGGCGACCAACTGAGTGATATTGACGGAGAAGTTGTCGCCAATCTCCCCGACCCGCATGAACACTCCGTCGACGATCGCTTGGGGACCCACCAACGTGCCGCTATAAAGCGGCCAGCCCTCAGCCTCTGTCCACTCGATCTTGGGATCCATCGCGGCGAGCACGGCCGGCACGTCACCCTTCGCGAAACTTGCATAGGCCGCTTCGATGATCTCTTTGTTGGTTGGCAAGGGAACCCCTCATGCTCGACGATGATGCTGAGCCTCACACGATTGCGCTTCAGTAGCAACAGGCCGAGGGAGCAAGCACGCGTTGAGAGACACGTGTCAGGGTGCCCACGATGTGCTGGCCACAGCCGTTCAAGGGCACCCCAGAACGGGCACGTAGAACATCGTGGTCGAGGGTGCTGCTGGAGCGCCCGAACGGATCCGTACGCCCTATCCGCCCAGGCTCTTACTGAACGCACATTGAAGGCGGTCCGTCCTCCGACTGATACACAAAACCGTCTCATCGAGCGATTGATAGACAAACAGCCAGGGCGTCGGGAATGCTCGGCCCGGATGATCGACCCAGTCAACAACTCGACTAGACCATGACCATGACCAGGGCCCTTTGCTCCAAGCGGGTTGCTGCGTCCCCTGTCCAGCTCAATGGATGTTGCTGTCAGCGTCTTGGTAACGAGCCGGTTCGTCCCCAGGTTTGCGCCTTCGGCTCGTGGAATACTGTCAAGGAAGAGCCGTCTGAGCAGGGCTCACTCGAAACCATCGGGCTTATACGAAACCCAGGGCGGTTCACTCGGTGGCCGGAGGAGTTCAATGACGGGCTGTCGGTACCGGAGTTGGGATGGGGACCATGACCGATATGACAACTGATCCGCCCCGTGGGGCATCAACCTGGGATCTAGACCTCTGGACCCACCTGACGAGCCACGTGGAAGCGGAGCGCGGCCTGCTGGAGGAGTACTCGGCGGTCGCCGAGCAATCCGAGTCAAAGGCCTTCAGCTATCTCGTGAAACTTCTCATTGAGGACGAGGTTCGCCACCACCGGATTTTCATCGAGCTTGCCAAGTCCCTCAAGACCGACGCGGAAATGAGGCGTGAGGATCCGATCGTCCCATATATGGACTTCGTTCGTGCTGACCGCGCTGCGCTACTGGATGCCACGAAGCAACTCCTAGTGAGCGAAGCGCGGGACGCCCGTGAGCTCAAGCGGCTCCAACGTGAACTGCGCGACGTGAAAGACACCACGCTGTGGAGCCTTCTGGTCGATCTGATGCAGCGCGATACCCAAAAACACATCGCGATCCTCCGCTTCGTTAGAAAGCACGCCGGGCGAAAATCGGTCTTGTAGAGACCTCTCGTCGACTCCGCCTAAGGGCATTGCCGTAGGAGTCGCCATCGGCTGCCGACCGAGGCAACCACACGGTCAGCGCGTGGCCCCAAAAGCCGGAGACGACGGCCCGGCTAACCGGTGGCACCTTGCAGAGTGACCAACGCCTACCACGCAGAACCGCCCCCCGGTGCGGCGGACTAACAATCGGCCGCCATCACTTTCGGCCCAGAGTGTTCGCCACCATCTGCAGCTCAGGACGGAAGTCGGGATGTGCGATGTCCGCAAGTGCTCTCGCCCGCTCGCGGACAGTGAGCCCGGTCAGTTCGGCAGCCCCATACTCAGTGACGACCACCCCGGTGTGATGTCGAGGTGTGGAGACCACGGCTCCCTCGGGTAGAAGGGGAAGAATGCATGAGCGCACGATGCCGCCCACCGTCACGGTGGAATTGAGGCAGATCAAGGAGTGCGCGTCGGCATGAAGGTCGGCACCCGCCACGAAATCCTCGTGGCCCCCGACGCCGGAGATCTGCTTGCCGTCGATGTTGTCCGCCACCACCTGTCCGTACAGATCGAGGCACATCGCACCGTTGATCGAAACCAGCTTGTGGTTGCGCCCAATGACCGTAGGGTCGTTGACGACGTCGACCGGTAAGAACGCCACCTCGGCGTTGTCATCGAGCCAGCGGTAGAGATCCGCCGTTCCGAGGGCGAACGTGGTCACTGAAACGCCGTCAAAGACACCCTTGACGGCGTTGGTCACCTTGCCCGCCTGGTGCAGGAGCATGAGACCCGTGGTGAACATCTCTGAATGCACGCCATAGTCGCCTCCCGCACCGTTGGCCAACTGGGTGGCCACCATGTTCGGCACTGCACCGATGCCCGTCTGTAAGGTGCTGCCATCGGTCACAAATCGCAGCGCGTGGGCGGCGATTGCCGCGTCTTGCTCTGTCGGCACCGGTTCTTCCAAGGCGTAAGGCTCGCCGTCCGCCTCCACCAGCACATCGATCAACTCCATGGGAAGACTGTTGTCGAATCGAGGTGGGAGGCTGCGCGTTCGGGGCAGTCGCGGATTGACCTCCACCAGAAGCACCCGGTCGGGGTCCTTGCCGGCCTTGATCAGCTCGTCCCGGGTCGCCCCTAGGTGCAAAGACAGGTTGACACGGCCGTCCGCGTCCGGCGGCGCCGCTTGGGCGGCCATGATTCGCGGCGCGAATCGAGCGAGGATCGGGACGAATTGGCGGAAACCGCCCGGGACGAGCTCGATCTGATGGCCCTCGGCTAACAAGATGCGCTCGACCGGCCCAAAGAACCCGGAGTGGTACGAGACGCCCGGCTTGGTCATGACGGTGTAGTACCCGAGCAGGAGCGCCCCGCCAAACACCAAATCCTCCCAGTCGTCGCGCCCACCCAGTGCGGTCAAAAAAGCGTCCGGATTGCCCGGCCCGAGCCCAAGGCCGATGGTGTCCCGCGGTCGGACGAGGGCGGCAGCCTCCTCAGGTGTGCACGTCACGGTCATCGGCAAGATTTTGCCTGGTCCGGCCGCCGTCTGCCGCCGGTCGACTTCGTGGGATGAGCTCTCATCTCTCTATCGCTTCCTCTGTCAGAAGGCCAGGTCTCTTGGGAGAGCTCCGGATAGTCCAATTCAGCCAAGGTCGTCAGATGCGACCAGACTGTTTGTGGGACTGTGCCGGGGAGCCGACTACAAGCGATAGAGCTTGGCGGCATTCTCGCCGAGGATCTTGCGGCGGGCGGACGCCGTCAGTGTCGCCATCTTCTCGGCCACCGTGTCAAGCGGTTTGGGGTACAGGCAGGTCGGGTGCGGGAAATCCGTCTCGAAGAGGATGTTGTCCTCACCGACCGAGTCGACGAGAGCCTGCAAGTTGCCGCCCCGGTTGCGCTCGAACCAGAAGGTCGCGTACCAATGGTCCTTGAAGTAATCCGACGGCATCCGACTGAGTTCACCCGCCTGTTCCGGAGCGTTCTCGAACACCTCGTAGTCCATGGCCTCGAGGATGAAGGGAACCCAACCGATCCCGCTCTCGACTGAGACCAGCTTCAGGCCCGGGTGCCGGTCGAGCATGCCGCAGAGGATGACGTTGACTACGACGCGGGCGTTGCCGATGAATAGCAGCGTGCCACCGATGGCGGGCTTGATGTACTCGTCCTGGGACGGCCAGAAATAGTTGCCGTAGAAGTTCATGGCCGTGAGGCTGGCGCCGATGTGGAAGTGCACCGGCAGCTTGAGGTCGTCGCATACGTCCCAGAGGGGGTCCCAAGCCCGGTTGGCCAGGTCGGGCGCTCCCATATCCTGAGGGTCCGAGGTCAAGTTGACACCACGAGCGCCGAGCGCGGCGACGCGCTCGGCTTCCCGGACGCTCTCGTCCACGTCCCACGCCGGAAGCACAGGCATCGGCAGCAGGCGGTTCCCGGACTCGGCCTGCAACTCCGCCATGGCGTCGTTGTAGATCTCGATGCAGAGCCGGCGCAGCACCGGATCCTTGACGGCCTGCGAGAGGCCTTGGCCCCCGAGGCCGATCGAGTTAGGGAACAGCACCTGGGCCCAGATACCCGAGTCGTCCAAGACCTCGATACGGGCCTTGGGGTCGAAGGCAGCCTGGTGGATGCGGTCGATGCCCCAGACGACCATGGACTCTTGAAACGGGAACTTCTTTCCTTGCCGGTCGATGACGCCGCCGCCGCCGGCGAAACCGAGCGTCGCCCCGTCGACCACCCAAGTCGGCCGACCGTCCATCTCCTCCACCCTGGGCACGCGGTCCTCGTACCCGGCCGGTGCCCGTTTGGTCCACAGATCGTGGGACTCGGTCAGATGCGAATCCGCATCGACAACCTTGACGTCATCCAAAGCCAGCGTCATTCTCGCACCTCACGGTCGTCGCTTAGGTTCCGCACCTTAATGACGTATCACCGAGGAAGGGCCCAAGTGCCAGTTGCCGGCGTTGCCGGATTCGCCATTTCCTACGACGTCATTGGGTTCCGGCCAGAGGCCTCCGGAGTCACGGAGAGGACACAGTCGTCGAACCCGGAATGTACGTACCGCAGATCGGATTCGCGCTCGTCGCCACAAATCCGTTCTTCTCCGCCTTCATGTACCAGCCACAGCTCTCCGGGGTGTCGTGACCGAAGATCGTCGAGTAGTTGATGGTGACGGGCAGAAGGCCGTTGCCGTTGTAGGTCTTCAGATTGCGCAGATCCTTGATCACCGCGGCGCTGGTGGGGTTCTTCCCTGCCAGCTGGAGGCCCTTGATCATGAGATCGGCGCCCAACCAGCTCTCGTAGATGTTGAACGTCGGAAAGTCGGACGATGAGCGGTGCTCGTACTTCTTCAGCGCGGCGGCCATCTGCTCGGTGCCGGCGTCGGATATAGAGAACGGCCGGAACTCGGCGGTGAAGTAGACGCCTTGCACCGCCTGCCAGACCGGCGTGTGAATGATGTCAGGCTCGTACCCGGTGGGGAACGACACCGCCTTCAGTTTCACCCCAGCCTGTTCCAACGCGGTGATGAGGGCGAAGTTGGAGTCGTTGTCCATGGTGCCGTCGAGGGTGTTCACCCCGGCCGACTTGGCGGTGAGTGCCTCGGTCGTGAAGGCCACGCTTCCGAACGGGACCGAGGTGTCGAGCACGCCCACCTTCATGCCGACGGTCTTCGCCGAGTCGGCGAATCCGACCGCCGCGCGCAGCGACGAAGGCGAGACGTTGTAGCCGTAGCTGCCGACGACAGTGCCGCCCTTGGCCTTCAAGAACTTTGCCAGGCCAATATTGACGGGATACTTCGGGTCGATGCTGCCGGTGTCAGAGGCGAACATGTTGGTGTTGGGTTGCTCGCCCCACTCCGGGCCGTCGAAGCTGCCACCGGTGACCGGGATACCCGCCTGCTGCGGGTACTTGTAGGCGGCGAAGAAGAACGGGGTGTCGTTCACGATTCCCACGACGCCCTCGGAGATTGCCTGCTGTACCGCGGTGACCACGGTCGTCAGGCTGCCCTGGTCGTTGATCACGATCGGGTCGATCATGTGCCCGTTCACGCCACCTTCGGCGTTCTGCAGGTCGACACGGGCGAGGAAGCCCTGTGGAGACGTCGCGAACTCCGAGGCTGCTATCCCCGTTTCCGATGTGACGAGCGCGATCTTGATGGGCGCCGGTGCCGCTGCCGCGGTGACCGGCACCACTGTGGCCGCCAAAGCCGCCATTGCGCCCACTGCTACCGCTGCGGTGGACAGGCCGAATCTCACGAAGCCCCGCACAGAGACGGTTGATGGCGTCGACTTTTCCCCGTTTGACACCGGAACCTCATTTTTGTCGGCAGGCTATGGTCCGATGTGCGGGCCGTCAAGGGTCACGCGGCGATTGGGGCGGCTCAGCTCCGGCTGTCCACTCGCGAATCGATCATCGGGTCAGCAACATGCATCCGGCGATCGGCCCACCGCCGTTGGAGACGACAGCGACGTCATGCTTCTCGATCTGCCGCTCTCCGGCCTCTCCCCGTAGCTGCAGGCACGCCTCATAAAGGACCCAGTATCCGTGCATGCGACCGGCGGAGAGCTGGCCACCATAGGTGTTGAGTGGCAGTTGGCCATCCCTTGAGATGCGGGTGGCGCCTTCGACAAAGGGTCCCGCTTCTCCGTCTCCGCAAAAACCGAGAGCTTCCAGCCAGGCAAGGGTGAGGAACGTAAAGCCGTCGTAGAGCTCGGCGATGTCGACGTCCCCGGACGTAAGGTTTGTGCGGCTCCACAACTCCGCTGCGGCATCGGTCGAGGCCATCTTCGGGTAGTCGGGCCGTTGGTCCCAGCCCCCCAAACCCAGCGAACCACCGCAGGCCTCAACTCGAACCGATTGGTCACAGTCCTGTGCCGCATCAGCCGAAGACACGACGCAGGCGACGGAGCCGTCCACGGGCACGTCACAGTCGAGCAAGCCAAACGGTTCAGAGATCATGCGGGCTGACATGTAGTCGTCCATTGTGATGGGGTCCCGAAGAGCTGCTCTGGGATTCAACGCGGCGTTCTCGCGGCTGTTGATGGCCAACCATCCGAGCTGTTCTTTGGTAGTGCCGTAGAGGTCCATGTGCCGACGGGCGTGCAGGGCAATCCAGTTGGCGGCCGAATACGCGTGGGCTGCGAGAAGTCGCGGTAGGCCGCCCATGGGGTTGTCCGACTCTCGCCCCGGAGCGGCCAGTGTCCGCGCCGGTGTACCTCCTTCTTGCGCGGGCGGGAACACCGATCCGCCCACCATGTTCACCGTTCGGTAGACGAGAATGTGCCGTGCTTGGCCGCTGGACACGGCGTGAAAGGCGCCGACTACCGGACTGAGAAGGCCCCACCTCCCCATGGCCCCACCCGTCCAGGCGGGGTCGATACCCAGGCGAGCGGCGGCTTCCGGGATCGGGGTTTCGCCCATGGTGGCGATGCCATCGATATCACCGGGAGTGAGCCCGGCATCCTGGATGGCTAGAGCCGAGGACTCGGCCGTGAGATCGATACCGCCGATCCCACTCTTGCGGCTGATGCGCGAGATCCCGATCCCCGAGATGATTGCGCCCCGTTCGATGATGCCGTTCACAGACAGAGATTTTAATGTAGAGCCCTCTATGGACGCCGTTCCTCGCATGACGCCAGCACTCGATGACCTCAACCGAGAATTCTGGACCGGAGGTAAATCCGGTGAGCTCCGCTTGACGCGATGTTCGGCGTGCAACCGATGGGTCTTCCCGCTATCGGCCGACTGTCCCGAGTGTGGAGGCTCGACCGAGTATCAGACGGCCAGCGGTCGGGGAACGGTGTTCACCCACACCACGAACGCGTACCCCTACAATCCGGCCGTCCCGCTGCCGTACAACATTTCGATCGTTGAACTGGACGACCAAGAGGGATTGCGCTTCGTCACCAATGTCGTGGACTGTCCGCCCGAGGATGTCCGCGTTGGGATGCCGGTTCACGTTGTCTTCGAACCGCACGGCGAGGTGTTCGTCCCGCTTTTCACGCCCGAAAAGCAAACCTGATCCGAGGCTACGGGCCTATGGGGCGCGCAGGTCGGTCCCGGTCCCATCGCTCGACTCCTCTCGTCGCACTCGTGGTTCGTGCGCGCCGAGGTCGGCCTGGGGTCTACCCGGCGTTCGCCAGCCGCCGACCGCAGCCTCACTCCTGTCCGCCGCGGTCAGTCCTGGGCCCCCCGAGGCACCCGTGCCCTCACTCGAGGCGCAGGCAGGACTCCGGGCAGCTTTCGACGGCCAGCTGTGCCCGGCTCTCGAGGCCGATCGGGACATCGGGGGTGCGCAGGATGCTGTGCCCGTAGTCGTCGCCGTCAAATAGTTCCGGCGCCAGCGAGTAGCAGCGGCCATGACCCGTGCACCACCGCCGCCGTTCGTCGCACCCGGGCGCGATGGACCAGCCGAGGCGACCGGCAGTGGACCGTCGCCCACACCGGCGCCAGCACACTCTGCCCGGCGCCACCGACAGAGCGGCCGATAACGGCTCGTAGGACCTTCCGGCTACCATGCCCCACGGCGGTGACGAAGTGGTCTTCACGCGGTTGGCCAGGACCGATTAGGAGGGGCCTCCATGGACGTAGAGGATCTGGTCCTGGTGAGTGTCGACGACCACGTCGTTGAGCCGCCGAACGTGTTTGAGGGTCGCCTGCCGGCCAAGTACGTCGACCTGGCGCCACAGTTCATCACCCGGGCCGACGGGACGAGCGCCTGGCGCTACGAAGGCACCGAGGCCAGCAACATCGCCCTCAACGCGGTGGCCGGGCGGCCGCCCGACGAGTACGGCATGGAGCCCACGTCCTTCGATGAGCTGCGGCCGGGCTGCTATGACATCGACGAACGGGTGGCCGACATGGACGCCAACGGCCTGCTCGGATCCCTGTGCTTCCCCTCGTTCCCCCAGTTCTGCGGCCAGCTGTTCGCCCGTACCGAGGACAAGGACGTGGCCCTGGCCATGGTCCGGGCCTATAACGACTGGCACATCGACGAGTGGTGTGGGACCCACCCGGGGCGGTTCATCCCGTGTTCGCTGCCGGCGATCTGGGACCCCGAGGTCCTGGCGGCCGAGGTCCGACGCACGGCGGCCAAGGGGGCCCATGCCGTCACCTTCTCGGAGAACCCGTCGAAGCTTGGCTGGCCGAGCATCCACACGGACCACTGGGACCCGTTCTGGACCGCGTGCAGCGACGAGCAGGTCACCGTATGCATGCATATCGGGTCGTCCTCGGAGCTGGTGATCACCTCAGTCGACGCCCCCATCGACGTGCTCATCACGCTCACCCCGATGAACATCGTGCATGCCGCGGCGGACCTCATCTGGTCGCCGGTCCTGCGCAAGTTCCCCGATATCAAAGTGGCGCTGTCGGAGGGTGGGATCGGATGGATCCCCTACTTCTTGGAGCGGATTGACTACAACTACCAGAAGCACCACATCTGGACGGGTCAGGAGTTCGGCGACCGGCTACCCAGCGAGGTCTTCAGCGAGCACGTCATCACCTGTTTCATCGACGACGCCTTCGGCGTGGCTAGCCGGGAATACCTCAACATGGACAACGTGACCTGGGAGTGCGACTACCCGCACTCGGACACCACTTGGCCCACGGCGCCCGAGCAGTTGTGGAAGTACATCGGCGAGCTGCCCAAGCACGACTTCGACCGGATCACCCACCTGAACGCCATGAAACACTTCAACTACAACCCCTTCTCAGTCATCCCCAGGGAGCAGGCCACCGTCGGGGCGCTTCGTGAACGGGCGGCCGGGCGTGACGTAAGCATCCGGTCGACCCGGAAGGGACCCAGGTCCGAACACGCCAACCGGGCCTCGGACCTCGGCAAGCTCACCAAGAGCTGAGCCATGACCGACGACGCGCCAATCGGCTCGGCCAAGCCGTTCGACCCTGCCCTCTTCCTGGACCCGGCCGCGTCGGGGAACCCGCAGCCCTTCTACCGCTCCGCGCGGGAGATCGGCGCGGTCGTGCCCGGCCCCTTCGGTGGGCTCGAGGTCATGCGGAGGGCCGAGGTCGAGTACGTCCTGCAGCATCCGGAGATCTTCTCGTCCGCCATGGAGGCGGTTGACCTGGGCCAGACCGTGCCACTCATCCCGCTACAGATCGACCCGCCCCAGCACCTGAAGTACCGCAAGCTGCTCGACCCAATCTTCGCCCCCAAGCAGATGAATCTGCTCGAACCGGACATCACCCGCTTGGTCAACGAGTTGATCGATGCCTTCATCGACGAGGGCTCTTGCGAGTTCACCACGGCGCTGGCCGAGCCGCTTCCCTCGTCGGTTTTCTTGCGGCTGCTCGGCCTGCCGTTGTCCGACCTCGACATGTTCCTCGGCATGAAGAGCGGCATCCTGCGTCCGACCGGGGCCGACCCAGCGGAGATGAAGGCCGCCCAGCAGGCGACGGCGGCCGAGATCGAGCGCTACTTCGCCGAGGCCATCGCCGATCGTAAGCGGCAGCCCCGAGAGGACATCTTGAGCCGGTTCTTGGCGGCCGAGTTCGACGGGGCCCGCCTCACGGTCGACGAGATCCTGGGCATCTGTTTCCTGTTCATCCTGGCCGGCCTGGACACGGTGACGGACACCCTCGAGTGCTTCTTCGCCTACCTGGCCCAGCACCCCAAGCAGCGACAGCTGATCGTGGCCGACCCGGCCATCATCCCGTCGGCCGTCGAGGAGCTCCTGCGCTGGGAGACGCCGGTCGCCGGCGTGGCCCGGGTGGCCATCAAGGACGCCGACCTCGGCGGCTGTCCGGTGCACAAGGGGGACCACGTCGGGGTCAGCATCGGCTCGGCCAACACCGACGAGCGGGCGTTGCCGGACGCCTCCTCCGTGAAGTTCACTCGCGACGCAAGCCGCCACCTGGCATTCGGTGGCGGTGTGCACCGGTGCCTCGGGTCGCACCTGGCCCGGCTCGAGCTGCGGACCACCCTGCGGGAGTGGCACGGCAGGATCCCCGAGTACACCATCGCCGAGGGCACCCAGTTGCGCTACGGCTTCGGCCTCCGCCAGATCGAGTCGCTCCCACTCATCTTCGGGTGACGCGGTCCCCCTAATTTTGGGGACCGGAGGAGTATCGTCACGAGGGTTCGCTGGGCGCGTCCTAACACCGGCGATCATTGGGGGTCAGTCGTGATTCGCCCGCAACTTCGTCCGTTTCGCCTGGCCATAGTGGCCACACTCGGCGCATTGACCTTGCTGCTCGCGGCCTGCGGGGGCGGCGGCTCTCCCAGCGCCTCTACGACGTCGACGACGTCATCGTCCGGAACCTCGTCAACGACCACCACGACCACGACACAACCAACCGTTGCCGCGTGCAAGACCGGGCAACTCTCGGTGACCGCCGGCATGAGTTCGGGCGCCGCAGGCACCATCGGTCAGGTGCTGCTGTTCGACAACGCGAGCAGCACGCTTTGCCTTATGCACGCATTCCCCGGGGTCGCCGGGCTCGATGCCAACGGCAACCAGCTCACGCAGGCCACCCGGATACTCAGCAACGGGACGCCGTTCACGGGTTCGGCGGCGTCACTGCCGACGATCCAACTGGCTCCTGGGGCAACAGCGTCGGCTCTCGTTGAAGGCTCCGATGTCCCGACCGGCAATGCCACATCGTGTGTCAGCTATCCGGCGCTGCTCGTCACACCACCAAACGCCCTGCAGTCCGTCAAGGTCACTGCCACGCTGCCCGGCTGTTCGGGGCTTCGCGTCACCCCGGTCGTCGCCGGCACCGCCGGGATGTGAGCGGGTTCTCCCCTCGATCCAAACAGGCGGACGGGTCGGGTCGCCAAGACCAGGGTTAGCCTGACTCGGTGACCGGCATCCCCATCGCATGCAGCCTCACATCGGCCGACGCGACCGACCGTTCGAATGAATGGCAACGCTTCATGGTCGACCACGTCGGGGGGATCGAGCGTTCCGAGACCTCGGCACGTCTACGCCTGAACGAGGGCGACGCGGCCGTGCTCGCGGCGACCGACCTGGCCAAACGGGAGAAGGCGTGCTGCCCGTTCTTGGATTTCCGCCTGGTCCCGCTCGTCGACGCGGTGTGGCTCGAGGTCGACGCCCCAGCCGAGGCAGCGGCGATCGTCGATCAACTGATCGAGTCCCGAGGCGCCTGAACCTCCGAGCCTCCGGCCCTTAG